>NZ_CP021030.1:65000-780500 GCF_002117485.1 Rhizobium sp. NXC14 | reverse complement strand
CGTTCCTCGGAAACGACCAAGCAGAATATGCGCTCTCCATAGATCGATCGCCGCTGAACGAGGGTTTCTGTGCTGATCACATAAACAAGTCCCGTCCGAATAAAGTAGTCAGGCAGATCCTGTCTCCGTGACATCCGTTGCTCGTCGGCTAACAACCATGTCACCTCGTCATTCGCCGAGAGTGAGAACATTGTTGCCGGATGCCTTTGACCGGCGTGGAAGCCGGTTATCACCGTATCTGCTTGCTTGGCGATCGCCATTGCCACAGCGGAATCGATATCACCGGTCGTGACTGTGGGACTTGTCGCCTGCACGAGCGCGACGTACTCGTAGTCTAAATCACCTTCTCTTGCCAAGGCATCCAGCGCATGCAGGATGACGTCCACGACAAGACTCGAGTCATGTGATATCTCCGGCGGCCGCATCCACGGTACTTCCAGGCCACTATCAATCGCGGCTCGAGCGATTTCGGGGTCATCCGTACTACAAATAGCACGGCGCACAGATGACGAGGCAGAAAGCGCCTTACCCGCCCAATCGATGAGAGGACGGCCGTTCAGCGGCCGCACATTCTTTCGCGGCAGCCCCTTCGATCCCCCTCGCGCCGGAAGCAATCCCAGAACCTTTTTTTCCACGTCAGCCGCCAAACTTCTTGAATGCCACATCCGCAATACTTTCCTCTGTGACATGCATCGCATCCGAGGTACAGCCTCCAATGTGGGGGGTAATCAACACATTGAAGCCGTCTTTTGCGGCTCTGATTAAGGGAGACTCCTTCATCCAACCCACACCCTCGTCTTCGTCCCTCAAAACATCGACTGCAACGCCGCCTAGCTTTCCATCTCGAAGAGCATCGGCTAGAGCCGCCTCATCGATCAGCCCACCACGAGCCGTATTGACAACGAGTGCATGAGAACGCATCTCAGCTATCTCCGCACGCCCGAGAAAACCATAATTTGCGCCGGTCAACGATGCATGGATAGAAATGATGTCAGCTTCCTTTAGTAGAGGAAGCAAATCCGATCTGCGCACACCCAGTTCATCAAACTTCTCTTGTGGCTGATACGGATCATAAGCGACAATTTCCATGCAGAGCGCCTTCGCATACCGAGCCATATGCCGCCCAAGCCTGCCAAGACCTATAATCCCCAAGGTCATCCGTGACAATTGCCTGGAACGAAAGGCATTTCTATTCCAACTGCCATTTCGAACCACCTCGCTGGAAGCACACGGGATAGCTCGCAACAGCGATATCATAAGCCCAAGGGCGAGCTCGGCAGTCGACGTGATGTCGTTGATTGCATCCCGGCAATCCGACAGCGAAATCACCTCGATTCCGCGGCGCCGGCACTCTTCCACGTCAACGTGCGTGAGGGCGGTCGTCGGTGAAACGACTGCCTGCAGCGATGGGAAGCGATCCAGCAACGTTCCATCTATTCTGTAGGCGAGCCGTACAACGATAATGGACACTTCTGTGTTCGATTCCGCCTGACCCAACCAAACCTTTCCCATCTGCCTATAGGTTGCCAAAGCATGTGGACTGTAGTTTTCGGGCTCAAGGACAAGGATGTTAGTAATCTGAGACATATTGCAGCATTTTCTGCTGGTAGGGTTCGAAATTCTTGATCTTCTCAACGATGCGCACGCTTGCGTTACCTTCACCGTAGAGATTGGATACGGGATAGCGCCCATGTGCAATCTGGGCCTTGATGGCATCTATGATTAATTGCTTCTCTGGCCGGACGGCAGTTAGATTTTCACCGTGTTCCCGGCCGGCCTGCCTTTCGCCTACCAAGACAACAGGTGTTCCGGAAAACGTACTGTCCCTGATGAAGCTCGACGAATTGCCGATAGCGCATGTCGCCTTCTTGAGACACTTCTGAAAGGTGATCGGTTCAAGATTTTTGACAAGATGCAGCCACTCAGCCTTGTAATGCTCGCGATGAGTTCGCAACGCCTTTGATATGTCATCGGCACCCGCATCAATGTTCGGCCAGATCCAAAGGGTCGGGTGCGCCAGTTCGGCTAACCCTTCTATAAGCTGCTGAACCTGCTGCCGTTCATTGCCAAAATGCGTCGTAACAGGGTGATATATGACGAGAAAGAACGGATTATCCGAATTTAGCGCGCCGCCGACGCCAATATTCGTAAATAGGTTAGCAGGCAATTCCGTGTCGAGAGATCTAATGTAGTCGCCGGACGGACATCCCACATTAAAAACAGAGTCCGTTCTCTCACCCATTCTCCTGATAAACTGCGCAGATCGCTCAGTCGAAGGGAAATGGAGATGGGCGAATTTCGTGATTGCGTGACGTGCACTCTCGTCGATCGAACCGGAAACCTCCCCGCCCTGAATATGGGCGATCGGGATGTTCATATAAGCAGCCGCTATTGCAGCGGCCAGGGCTTCATACCGATCCCCGATCAACAGCACAATGTCGGGCTGAAGCCGTTGAAATTCAGTCGAGAATTCGATCACGCCCAAACCGATGCTTTTCGCCATAGTGGCTGGGATAGATCCCTCTACTTCCAAAAACACGCGACCGTCAATCTTGAAACCGTCGGCGCCAACGATCTTCTCTGCTTGACCAAAACGCTCGAGCAACATGGTGCCCGCACATACGGTAAGGAGTTCGAGATCGGCATCGGCATTTATCGCACGCATCACGGGATGCATGCGCCCGTAGTTCGCTCGATCAACCAGCACGGCGCAAATTCTGCGAACTGTCTCAACCATCTAAATCACTCTCTTTCAACTGCTCCCCAGCGAGATAATCGCGTTTGAGTATCTTGCCAACAGCATTGTCTAGCATCCGGGCAGGCATCCCGGTTCCCGGCTTCTTTAATGCGATATCTTGCGGCGTCAATATGTGCCCCTTCCGCAGGCCCGTCTTGCAATACAAGCTCTTACCGAAAAGGATGCTGAGCTCCTTCTTCTCCTCAGCCTCATGGTCCTTATCCATCGGGGCCATCATCATGGTTTCTGTAAAACGAATTCCATCCACTAACTGCTGTAGCTCCTTCGTCGTAACAGAAGCAGCAACATCGGGCCCGAAACATTCCTTTGAGAAGACCGTATGCACCTCAATCAGATTTGCGCCGAGCGTGACCGCCGACAGACTTGGGTAAATGGTGCCGCTATGATCTGACAGGCCCACCGGTACACCATATCGCAACTTCATCTCGCCGATCAGATTCAACCCGACCTTATCAGGTGGGCAGGGATAAGCCGTCGTACATTGAAACAACGCAATTTCCGCGCCATGCTTTTTGATTACTGCGAAGGCGTCATCCAAATCCGACCAACTCGACATTCCGCTCGACAGAAGAATGGGTTTCCCCGTTCGCGCCATCATCTCCAACATTGGAAGATTGCCGACTTCCCCAGATCCCACCTTCCAGGCGGGAACACCAAGTCTGTCCAGCAGTTCTACGGCTTCAAAAGAAAACGGTGTCGATAGAAATATCAGGCCTTTCTGTCGCGCATGATCGAAGAGGCCTGCCCACTGCTCTTTGGAAAATTCCATCCGACGCCAGTAGTCGTAACGGGTGGCGTCCTGTGGAAAAACCTTTACGCGGAATTTTTCGTCAGGAGTCGATTCTGCCTCCGCGATATGCGTTTGGAATTTAACCGAATTTGCACCCGATTTGGCGACGGATTCGATGTAGGCGTGAGCAGCGCCCAAACTTCCGTCGTGAGCTTGGGCAATTTCTCCAATGATAAAACATGGGAAGCCATTGCCGATCTGGGATTCTTCAATCTTCAAAGCGTTCTTCCAGGTTCAATTGCAGTACCCCTGTGAGAGTTTATAAAGATGCTAGGCGAACCCGATCTTCGCCGACCTTCTCAGCGGAATTGGCGTGTGATAGCGCACGCAGGCCCATTGTGACAAGCGTGGCACAGCTACATGGATATCTCGGGCGAATGGTTTGACCGTCCAAGATATATATCTTAATGCGTGAGCATGCGAGGCGATATCTCCGCTTACAGTGACCGAAGGAAAGCCCAATGACATCTGCAAGATACCTTGTCTGCGGCCCTTACGGCAGTGGCAATCTTGGGGATGACGCGATCGCCCTAGAGATTACAAATCAGATCGAGCGATACGGCGGAACAGTACATATTGCCGGAATTGATGCCGGGAACTTTACAAAATCGACCGGGAGGAAGATCGGATTCGTTAGGAGACTAGATCTGCGACGATTGAAAGTGTCTTTGATCGGAACACTGTGGAAGTGTGATGTGGTCGTGATCGGAGGCGGCGAACAATTTTCGGAGCCGCGCTTTCCGAATCCGTTATGGGGTCATCTCGCGACAAATTTTCAGCTTTATATGCTTGCAAAGATCTTCCGAAAGAAATTTGCAGCCGTAGGTGTTGGGGTGAGCGACGGGTTATCGTCATTTGGACGCTTTGCGATGCGCCGAATCGCGCTTGGCGCCGATTTTTTTAGTGTCAGGGATGAAGGATCATTCCAGCGTCTGAAGGCTCTTGCTCCGAGCGCAGATATCCTCTTGTCCGCCGATCCCGCATTTCTTGGTGAACGAATTGACAGGAAGAAGGCCCGTAGCCAACTTTGCACGCGATTTAAAATTGAATCATCGTCCAAAATTGTCATTATAATGCCGTCCAACGACAAGTTCCATTCACTGGCTTATGTTGAACAGCTCAACACATCTGTCAAAAAACTAAACGAAGCGGGGGTGGAGGTCGTTTATGCTGTATCGGATTCTCAAGAAGGCTATGATAGTGAGATTTTCGACAGGGACCTGCTACACACATCCAAGATGGCGCGTTGGGCCCAGCCCGGGTCTCTGTCTCTCATGGAACTGATTGAGTTGATCACCGCGGCCGATTGCCTCGTAAGTTCTAGAATGCATCCCTTGATATTTGCAACATGCCAGATGACACCATTCGTATGCCTCTCCCGCGCTGGGAAAATGGACGCATTGATGAAAATGTTAGGTGATGAGAACTACTTGAGAATGAACTTCACCCCAGCGCAGCTCGTAGATCTTGTCATGTCTAAACTGAATGCTGCCATGTCCGATGTCTATGTCTCCAGCGTCGGTCTCGCTCGAGCAAGCGCTTCTGCTCAGTTCGACAATCTTGCCAAGCTAGCCTTTAAAGAAGGTAGCGTCTGTGACTCTCGGTAGAAACATCGTCCCACCCCTGTTATTTGCCATCGCGGTCTGCCTTAACTTCGATTTCGTTCTGCAGGTAATCGCGGGAAAATCGCCTGCGCTCAATCTCTGGGCTTTGATACCAGTGTTCATGGCGCTCTTTTATCTCCCGTCGAATCTGATCAGATGCGATACGTCCTGGATCACATATGCGATCTTTCTCTTTTCATTGATACTTGTGGCAAGCGGCGTTCGAAACATGCTAGCGGTTGGACCGACCGGCTTTGTTTGGGCCTTGCTGTCATATGGCCTATGGCTGGGGCTTTTCCTCTGGACACAGAAACAATCGCCGCGATTTCTCTTCAAAGTCATCGTCAAACTTTTTCTCTTTTCTGCGTTGCTTCATGCGTCTGTGGCACTGTATGAACTTCTCTCCGGCCAGGCGCTCTTGAAAGTCGTGACCATCGGAACATCGGTTGAACGCCGCTACGGAATTTCGTTTAGCCTTGGCGTTTTGGGACTACAGCTCGGGTGCGGCGCACTGGCAGCCCTTGGCGCCATGCGCTTATACCAGTCCATGACATCAAAGGTACTTGTCCTACTCTGTTTTTATCTTATTGCTATGGCGCTTTACGCGACAGCGATCAGGGCGCCCCTTCTTTATCTTGTGTTGGCAGCCCTCGCTGTTGTTGTGTGCCGATATTTTTCTAGTGTCACGAATATTATGAACGTTATGTTTGTCGGGGCGCTTATTGTTGTCAGCGCAATTATTTTGGACCGATTAGGTGAAGTGAACCTCAATTTCGTCGGCTCCGCGTTCGAATTGTCCGATAGTGGCAACATAGGAAGGTTAGACCGCTATTCTGCGTCGATAGGGCTCCTTATGGAAAACTGGTGGGCGCCGATTTTCGGCTACGGTCCCGCGATGCTGACTCAGGTTCCCGTCTCCTTCGGATTGGATGACTTTGGAACCGAAAGCAGTGCCTTGAAGACCGTTCTTGAACTAGGGGCTATTGGAGTTTTGCCTCTGGCGATTCATATGTCGCTACTTTTCATGCGATTATGTGGCCCTGGCGGCTTGACAATCATAAAGGCGAACATCGAAGCCTTCGCGATTATGGCTTTCATCACGCTCGAATGCCTGACGAGCGAAATATTTAAATCATGGATAGGTTCTTTCTATTTTGTGCTCGTTTTGGGCCTGATAACTCGGTTGACGCTGTTTCCGCAGAAGGCGGACGTTGAAGACCAATAACCCAACCGTCGGTCTAAGGCAGGATCTATTTGCAATGAAATATGCTATTAATGCACTCTTCGTGCGATGGGGTGTCAATGCGGGTACCGAGACCTATGTCACTAACATTGTGAGGCCCTGGTATGAGAGCAAACCAAGTGGCTGCGAGTTCCTATTCTACTGCAATCAACTGCCGCCTTGGTGGAAGGGGGACCGTCCTTGGTTTCGAGCGATTGTTTTGAAAAGCGCAAAGCGTGTTGGTTGGCGAATCTTCTATGAGCAGTTATGGCTGCCCCTTGTTGGCCTCATAAGTTTCGATGCCCTCTTCGCCCCAGGATACGTGGGAAGTGCACTCCTGCAAAAACCACAGGCGATCACCGTTCACGATGCTTTTGCGTGGTTGTATCCGGGGGAAATCGGCCTCCTGCGCAGCCTCTACTGGCGAATGTTTATCCCCTTGTCGCTGCAATCCCGCAATTCGTTGATCACCGTTTCTGCAAGCACCGCTACTGATCTTAAACGTTTCTGCAACATTGATAGCCAGACGCTCCATGTCATCCATGAGGCGGGGTCTCATCTCTCGGAGATCAACGAAGGCGGCACCATTCTCGAGCGCCTTGGTTTGGAGCCTGGGAAATATTTCCACTGCGTTGGCTTCTTCAAGAGGATCAAGAACCCATATACGATATTGAACGCATACCGCTCCTATTGCGCGGCAGCCGGCAGTAACTCTGCAAACAAACTTGTCCTTGTTGGCCATGTGGGGAACAGCGTAGGGCAGGAAATAGCCGATTTTGCGTCTAAAATTCCTGGTGTGATCTTAGCGGGGCGATTGACTGACGAGTCCCTCTCGGATCTTTATCGCAATAGCGCCGCCCTGATTTTCGCCTCGCTTTATGAGGGGTTTGGAATTCCCATTCTAGAGGCGCAGGAACTTGGATGCCCCGTTATCACCTCGCGATCTTCTTCGATGCCGGAGGTTGCCGGAGACGGCGCTTTACTCGTGAACGAGAGAAGTGTCTCCGACGTAGCAGCTGCCCTTTCGAAAATTTCCGAGAAGACTGAGGCAGAGACACTTATTCGAAAAGGCAAGGTTAATTACCAAAAGTTTTCTTGGCAGAAGGCAAGTGATATGACGCTTGACGTTCTTCGTAAGGTTAATACATGAAACGAAAAGTGATCATTACCGGCAGCAGCGGCTTTATAGGCCGAAGCTTGGTTGCGTATCTTCGGCAGCAAGATTACGAAGTAATATCTTTGGATAACTCCATTGACATTGATTCTGAATCTGAAACCTGCCGCAGGTGTGATCTTCTGGAGCGGGAGAGACTGATCCACCTGTTATGCGAGATCAGACCCAATTCCATCATCCACCTAGCCGCGAGGACGGATCTGGACGAAAAGGCAAACCTTGAAGGTTACGACGTCAATATCAATGGCGTTCGAAATCTTATCGATGCGGTTAAGGCCGCTGGGTCGGTGGACAGAGTTCTTTTCACGTCGTCCCAGCTAGTGTGCGAAGTAGGATATGTCCCCCGGTTCGATGAGGACTACAGGCCGAACACTCTTTATGGCGAGAGCAAGGTGCGGGGCGAACAAATCGTCCGAAATGCGGATCTTCAGGGCATCACTTGGTGCATTCTACGCCCGACGACAATCTGGGGCGAAGGAATGTCTCCTCACTATCAACGACTTCTGCTTGCGCTGAAACGCGGCAGGTATTTTCATGTGGGCAAAGCTCCGCTTTTTAAATCGTACGGTTATCTCGGAAACGCCGTCTACCAATACGCCAAGTTTTTGGACGCCGCTCCAGAACAAATCGACCGCAGGACGTTTTACATCGCCGATTATACACCTCTGTCTCTTCGCGAATGGACGGCATCGTTGGCATGCATGCTTGGGGGACAAAGGATCGTGACCCTACCCAAAAGTGGTTCAATCTTGCTTGCTAAGGTCGGCGATTTGATAAATGCTCTTGGTATGAAGCGCTTCCCCTTCAACTCGTTTCGCCTCAATAACATCCTCACGGAGTATCAATTTGATATGTCGGAAACGGAAAAGATCTGTGGTCCGTTGCCATTTTCAATTGAGGATGGCGTAAAGCGTACTGCAGATTGGTTCCTCGACAAATCGTAAAGGTTTCGAAGCAGACATGGCTCCGAAGATTTCCATTATCACACCGACTTTCAACTCTTCGTCGGTCATTCTCGACAATATGCGGTCGGTGCGTCGTCAGGCCTATGCTAACTGGGAACAGATCATCGTGGATGGGGCGTCGACAGACGACACACTCGCGAAAATCAACACCTTCCTCTCCGAGGGAACCAAGGTCATTTCGGAACCGGATAACGGGATTTACGACGCGATGAATAAGGGCATTGCGCTTGCGGCAGGTGACATTGTCGGGTTCCTGAACTCGGACGATTTCTATGCACACGACCAGGTTCTTGCGACGATTGCAAGAATAATGGCCGACACCAGCGTCGATGCTTGCTATGCCGATCTCGACTACGTGGATAAGTGCGATACTCAGAAAATCAAAAGGGTGTGGCGTTCACAGCCTTACCACGATGGTCTTTTCGAAAAAGGCTGGATGCCTGCACACCCGACTTTCTATGTCCGGCGGGACATTCTCTATCGATCCGGAGGCTTCGATTTGGCCTTTCCGCGTCAGGCGGATTTCGAATTATGCATGAGGCTGATGGCCAAGAACAGAATTAAGGCGCGATATTGCAAAGATGTCTGGGTTAAGATGCGTACCGGAGGGACATCCAACAACTCCGTTGCTGGGATTCTGAAGGGAAATCTAGAGGCCTATCGGGCATGCAGAAAGAATCGGCTTCAGGTCAACGTCATGTTCATACCGGTAAAGATTCTCTCACGCATACCACAGTTTGTGGCAGCGTTTCTCCAACGGCAGGCGAGCTAGACGGAATATTGAAGCTTCTCTGAAACGCGAGAACAACTAAAGATTGATAAGGACATGACTTTGGGAACGTTACGCAATATCGCACACAGATTTGGCTTGACGAACTCGGCTAAATTCGAACGGTTGATTTTGGAAGATAGAGCTGCCGCACCAGAAGAATACAGGCTGGCAGATGAGGTGCTAGCAGCGTTTCACTCTGGGGGGGGTCTCGCACCAAAAATGCAAGCCTACAAACTGGTTTCCCTCAACCGGTTGCTTGAAGCGGAAAAGCCTACGTCGATTCTGGAGCTCGGGAGCGGCTCTTCGACAGTAATTTTCGGTCGTTACGCAGCTCAGAACAACGCGAACTTTGTTACGATCGATGAAAGCAAAGAATGGCTCCAAAATACAATGTCGATGCTGACCGCCTTTGGCGTGAGCAACTTCGTTACTCCTTATGTGCGAAACAAACATATTGATCTTGAAAAGAAGACGGCATCGTATGTCGATCGTCCACCATTTGATGCGGACTTTGTACTTGTCGACGGACCTGCATTGGAACTCAGCGGTAAAACCTACATCGATGCTGTCTGTACCGACGTATTCGATATGTTGCCAAGGCCAAAGACGATCATCGTGGATATTAGAAGGCCGACGGTCGAACGGATGGCAAGCGAAATATCGTCGACTCAGTATCGATTTACTCAATCGGATATCCTGTGCAGGTTACCGAAAAAGAATTTCAGTTATTTTTCGATCTTCAATCGCGTCTGAATACTTGCGCAGTTTCCTAGTTTGGCGGTTCAGGTTTTAGTCGTTTTTCCAGTCTTCGATAATCTCCCTCGCATGGCGGTAGCTGGTAAAGAGGTGCTCGTTGAGGCATTCGTCGCGCAAGCGTCCGTTGAAACTCTCCACGAAGCCGTTTTGCATTGGCTTGCCCGGCGCGATGTAATGCCACTCGACAGCATGGTCCTGCTGCCATTTGAGGATGGCGTTCGAGGTCAGCTCGGTTCCGTTATCCGACACGATCATGCGGGGATAGCCCGTGCTGAGCGCGATCCTGTCCAGTTCACGGCCGACACGCTCGCCGGAAAGCGAGTTGTCGACCACGGTGGCAAGGCACTCGCGACTGAAGTCATCGAGGACGCAAAGGACACGAAAGCGCCTGCCGTCGACCAGTACGACGACGGCGGCATAGAGGGTCGATACCCATAGGCAACTAGGTACCGGGAACAACGCCCACGGTTGATGCGATGACAAGCGACGTCACCTATGCAAAGAACACTCACGCCGATATTGGCACGGGCTGGACGACTGGCTAAGGATCGCAGCAACGTGTGGGTGCGCTTTGGACCACCCTAAGCTCAGAACTCGAAAGTCTTGTTATTGAAGGACCGGCGGAACTCTTCGTCCCACGGATCGAAGAATTTTTCGCCCTTGGGAAGTGGCGGCTTCGCCGGCTGTTCGGCTTCTTTGTTTTGATCTTTCGAGTCGCTCATGCGCCTTTCTAACCACGCGAGTGTCGCAAGTCGACGGAGCGCTGAACACAAATGCGCATCTGTGGATAAGATCTGTGATCCTCTCAGCTCTTAGGAAAAGCGGCATCCTGAATCCTGGCACCGAACGATGCTTCCTCGGTCGCGTACGTGCCAATGACCAAAACGTTGGTCTTTTGCGTCAGCCCACCGGCGGAAGCGCCGCGTTCTGTAACGGCCGCTTCGCAGTGGTTCCGCTGCCCATGGTAGTGTCGTACTGCTTCACTGGCACATTCAGCAGGCGCACGGATCTTATTGGGGATTTTGATGGGCGGGGTTCGGCCGATCAGAATCAATCGGACGCATCCGGCCGTCGTTGGCCGAAGAACAACGGCATCCGCATCGACCACCTGCTGCTGTCACCGGAAGCAGCCGACCGGATGACGTCGGCAGCTATCGAAAAACATGTGCGGGCCTGGGAAAAGCCTTCCGACCATGTACCGGTGATCGCCTATTTCGATTTCGCGGCCTGACATTCCGAGCCCATGGCAGCGCGTCAACTCAGGGCGCGATGGAGACGCGCGGGTTGAATGCCGCGTGGCGCTGATCGGAAAGCGTCAGTCGGAACCGCTCGCGATGGCGTGCGACAGCGAAACTGCCGTGCGACGGTCGGCCTCATTGGCAACCGAGAAGGCCTGCTCCTGCAGCGCTTCCATCCAGCTGCAATCCTTCGGCTTGCAGCGATCGAGAGCGGCGGTCATCAGCGCGAGACCGCGGGCCGTCTGGCCTTCGTCGAAAAGGATGTTTCCGAAAACGGCCATGGCGCCGGGATGGCCACTCTTGCGGGCCTGGTTCAACCACTTTTTCGCCTGCTGCGGGCTGGAACTACCGCCCTCGCCGGCCAGCATCATCTGCGCCAGCTGGAACTGTGCTTCGGGAACGCCAAAGGTGGAGGCCACCTGGAAATAAAGCTGGCGCGCCTGAGTGAGATCGATCTTGACAGGGCTGCCGGCAATACCGTGCTTGTAGTAATTGGCGAGCGAGAGAAGAGCGTTGACGAAGAAGCCTGTGTCTTCCGAGCCGGGTTCGACACCCTGCTGGGCGATCTCACTATAGATCTTGAAGGCTTCGAAATCGTCCTGGGTGACGCCGTCACCATCGGCATACATGTTGGCGAGCGCCCAGCGCGAACCGGTATGACCCTTTTCGGCGGCGTATTTGTAGGCTTCTACCGCCTCCTCCTTCTGTCCGTTTTTATAGGCCTTGAAGCCGAACTTGAACAGATCGAAAGGACCGGACTCCTTGCTGACGTCGCTCTTGATGTCGAAAGCATGAACCGGACCGGACAGCGATATTGCCACCCACATGCTCACCAGCATGAATTTGAACAGTTTGAACTCGGACGTTACCATTTCAACCGATTTCTTTCGTTCATCGCGCGCAGTCGGCGCTGACGCCGGGCATACCGCGGATGTATTCTTTCGAGGCGAGCGATCCCGCGGCGGGCTCCATGGCCCCTTTGCCCGCGTCGCATCCAGCCCATAGGCCTTTTCTCAAAGGCCGAATTTTCAGCACATCATTCACGACCACCCGGCTCCCGGCATGGCCCGACTGCAATCTTCCTGGCGCTCTTTCGGCGGGCGCGGCATCCGCCTTCCCGCCTTTACCGCATTCGTAAATAGCAAATGTGACCAAACCGGTATCGACATCTGCCGCGAAGCCCGCCTGCCTGTGCGAACGGGCAGACAACGACGATGATGGATGGATCGACGGCGTGATCTTGAGGTCGAACTTGTGGCCGGAACAGCGTTGGCCGGAAAGAAAAACGGCCGCAATCATGCGGCTGTCGCCACTTGCGCCGTACGATCTGCTGTTACCGGAAAAAAATCGACTCATGCTACTGATTACACGCACCGTAAGTCTGCCATCACCTCGCCCGCAAATACCGCTGCGCTCTCTTTGTGGCGGGAAATGGACAAATTCACCCCATCGCCACCATACGCGTATTAGTGCAAGCAAACGAGTAGTTATGGAGTGAACCGTCTGGCTCGGCCTCAGCAATCGCGTCGTTGGATCTCGTTCCATGGAGTTTTTCGTTATTGGTTTTTGCTGAGCCCGTGATCGAGCGCCGACGCTGAGGGCTCATTTATAAGGAGCTTGGTCGAGCGCTTGAGATCGGCAATTAGGGTATCGAAGACCCGGTGCAGTTCCAACGCCGACGAACCTGATCAGCGAGTATGGAGCGGTCGAGCTCGATGCCTTGGCGGCTCATGATCTGCGCCTACCAAAGACGCGGAAGATGGCCGGCGTATTTGGACGCAAGCACATGAGCGGTGCTCAGTTCTGTCGACATTTCAGTTTGAAGTCGTACGAGGACTGGAGCCTGAGCAACGCCATCGGTGCATCTGTTTGAAAATAGTGCTGCTCACTTAGATGCTTCGATGAGAGCAAGCGAGAAGAGCGCTCGCTAATGCAAAGAGGACAACAACCTAATGTCTTTGCCGGTTTGGCAGGAGGCTGTAATCCGTGTGCCTTCTGTGAGATGCTCAGTTGAGATTGTAGTATCGCTTGAACCAGGAAATGAATTTGGGGATGCCTTCGTGTATACTGGTAGTCGGCCGGTAGCCGACAGCCTCAGTGGTTTCGGTCACGTCGGCATAAGTGGCTTTGGTATCACCGGCCTGCATCGGCAGGTATTCGATATCAGCCTTGCGTCCCATTTCCTGTTCAATGATGGCAATGAAGTCCATAAGGTGTTCACTTCGCGTGTTGCCAATATTGAACACCCGCGCCGGAGGCTCATATTTATCGGGCTCCGGAGGATTATCCAAGCAGGCTAGGATGCCTGTTACGATGTCGTCAATAAATGTGAAATCGCGTTTCATCTGCCCGTCGTTAAAAACCGGGAGCCTCTTGCCTTCAGCAATGGCCTTTGTAAAGATAAAAAGCGCCATGTCGGGGCGTCCCCACGGGCCATAGACCGTAAAAAAACGCAAGCCAGTCTGCTTCAATCCGAACAAATGACTGTAGCAGTAGCTCATCAGCTCATCCGAGCGCTTCGTAGCAGCATAAAGTGAAATCGGGCGGTTGACGTCATGTTGGACTGAATATGGCAATTCAGTGTTACCGCCATATACAGAACTCGAGCTTGCATACACGAGATGCTCGAAGCCCTCGGTGTGTCGACACATTTCGAGTACGGTGACATGCCCCATGCAGTTGCTCGTGATGTAACTGTATGGGTTCTCAAGAGAGTATCGGACTCCCGCCTGCGCGGCTAGGTGAACAACGCGCTTGAACGGTCCGTGCTCCGCCCAAACCCTTTCCATCGCTGCCTTGTCCGAGATATCACCATAGACGAACGTGAAATTCTCGAACTTCGCCAGTTCGGCTAACCGCGCATACTTGAGTGTTGGGTCGTAATAATCATTGACGACATCGTAGCCGACGACGATTTCGCCGCGCTCAAGAAGACGGCACGCGGTATGAAAACCGATGAAGCCTGCGGCTCCCGTTACAAAAACCTTTGACATTAAAGGCTCCAGTTCAGGCGCTTCGAGGCGTCGAGGGCGTTCTTGTCCAGGACAGATTTGACGTCGATGATAACCCCGCCCTCTACAACCTTGGAAATGTAAGAATTGAATTCACTTACATAGCTTTCATGTGGAACTGCAAGGATCAACCCATCCAGCTGATCAAAGTCTATGAGGGGCCGCAGCACCACATTATACTCCTCGTGAGCCTCTTCGGCTGAAGCCAATGGGTCATGCACTATCGGCTCAAGGCCGAACTGTCGTAGTTCCTTGATAATATCCGGAACGCGACTATTTCTTAAATCTGGAACATTCTCCTTGAACGTCAGTCCGAGAATGCCAATCCGAGCGCCATTCAGCGGACGCTTTGCGGCAACCAGCATCTTTATCATCTTCTGGGCTACAAAGGCGCCCATGCCATCGTTGATGCGTCGCCCGGACAGGATGACTTGCGGATGATATCCCAGCGATTCAGCCTTTGCAGTCAGGTAGTAAGGATCAACCCCAATACAGTGCCCGCCAACGAGTCCGGGGCTGAACGGAAGAAAATTCCATTTGGTGCCGGCAGCCGCCAGGACCTCGCTGGTGCGTATATTCATTCGCTCGAAGATGATGGCAAGCTCATTCATGAGAGCGATGTTTAAGTCCCGCTGTGTATTTTCAATAACCTTTGCTGCCTCCGCCACCTTAATGGACGATGTCTTGTAAACCCCAGCGTCCACAACGGCTTCATAGACGGCGGCAATCTCGTCAAGGCTTTCCGCCGTGTCTCCCGCTACCACTTTTGTTATCGTCTTGAAGGTGTGCTTTTTGTCACCTGGATTAATGCGCTCCGGCGAATAGCCGAGGTTGAAGTCCACGCCTTGGCGAAGCCCCGAGAGTTCGGAGAGGATCGGCCCACATATCTCCTCGGTCGCGCCAGGAAACACCGTCGATTCGAAAACGACGATATCGCCGACCTTGAGTAACGAAGCCACCGTTCTAGACGCAGCGATGAGCGGCGTGAGATCCGGTTGCCGATTTTCATCAATAGGTGTGGGAACCGCGACGATGTAAAAGTTACATTCCTTTACATCGGCTATATCATAGGTCAGTTTGAGACATGAGTTTCGCAGGACTGCACCTTCGACCTCCCCGGTTACGTCCTTGCCAGCTTTCAGGGTCTCAATACGGTATCGTTTGACGTCGAATCCCACTACCATCGGAAACTTTTCCGCCAATGCCACCGCAACGGGCAAACCGACATATCCGAGACCGATGACAGCTATCTTTCGGGCCATCATGTTATCCTCATTCTTTGCCACCACACCTTGCGTGGCACCTAAACGATATCTTCAAAGAAAGCTAGGCTAAGACCGCATCTACCATCTTACAGAAGCTTGGACGTTCGCGACTTGGTGTTTAAAAGGAGTTCATGCATCGCCATTGTGAGTGCTGGATGACCCTGGATGAAATATGGTGCTGGCCTGCTGGCCACCTCGGGTGGCTGTAGCGCCTCAGACGGCCCTACTCGGTTCTCCGCGGACACGGACAAGTAGCGACCGCGCCGCTGACGAGATTAGCAAACGATTTGGCTCTCGAGATCTCCAAACGTGGCTTCTAGCAAGGCAGTTGGAGCGCCTTGTCGTTGAGACATGGCGGGCTAATACCTTGTACTCGCCTCCGACGGCGTCAAATCACCGTTGCCTCAGCCGCCTCTCCAGCCGCCGTCAAAAACTGAGGCCACGGCCAGGGCCGATGCTGCGCTGACGCCGTTCCGCGAGGATCTGCTGACTGCCTTCCGCACGGACTGCCTGCTGCAGGACCTTCAATTTCTCCTGCATCGCGACGAAGGCTTGGCGCTGCGCCTCTGGCACATGGTTGATGAGATCCTTGTCGCCACGGATGATGGCATTGCGCCCGAAGCGCTCGTCGAGCGCCTTGCTGACGACGTCGAACTCCCGGCGGATGTTCGCATCGAGTGGTGCAGTCGCGATGCCCCGTTTGCAATCATTCTTCCGCGCCTCCACGGTCAGACGCACGAGTGCCTCTTCTGCCGCCTGCGACAGGCCGGGAATAGCAACCGCCATACGCTCCCGCTCTGCCTTGATGGCCTGTCGTTCTGCATCGAAGAGATTGGCATAGGCGCTCCCGAGAGAGCGCAGCCGGGTGGCCGCCTCGGGCACGGCCTGCACCGCATCTTTACGCTCCCGGCCGGAAGCCAGCATCTTGTCCATCAGACGGCCGGAGCCGCGCAAGGCGCCATAAGCGGCCGGATCATTGGTCACCGCAGCAGCGATGCGATCGGCAGCAAAGCCTTTGGCAAGGAGTTCCTCGATCTTGCCGACAGCGCCTGCCGGATCGCGCCAGATCGTTCTTGCCGCGTTGGCCAGTGCCGCACGCTGCTGACGGTAAAGGGGAGCGGAGAGAGTTCGCGTTCGCGCCTCGTCGTCGACTGCTGTCTTAAACTCGGTGACGGCGGCAAGCATGGGCAGCACGGTCACATTCTCCTTGCCTCCCCCCTTGTCTTGCTCCGGGTCCGGAACGGCACTGGCCGCCGCGACGATCTTTGAACGGTCCTGGCGCTCGGCCAGATGCTGCTCCTCGGCAAAACGTTTGACGGCTTCGAACAGGTGGGTCAGCTTCTCGCCCTCGCCGGCCACCAGATCATCCGGCAAACGCTCGGCCATGTTGCGCTCGGCGACCGCATCCGCCTTTGCGGTGAAGGCGCTCCAGCCGAAGCGGGCCGACAGCGCTTCGCTGACCGCCTTGATCTCTTGCACGACCGTGCGGTCCTTCGCGGCAAGCGCAAAGGCGGTCTTATAAGCATCATCCCCGCCCCTGTTGCGCACCGTCTCGATCTCCATGAGACGCGCCATGGCGCCTTCGGAGAGTGCCGGGACCGACAATGACATATGCGCGCGACGCGCCTGCTCACGGATCTCGAAGCGTTCGGCGTTCCTGCGGAACTCGGTCGCATGGGCGCGGGCCATGGGAAGCAATTCCGTCACAGCCGCCAAGGCGACATTCCGCTCCTGGCGCTCTGCGCGTCCGTCGACGATGAGCTCGGAGCCGCGCAGGCGGCCAAGCCGATCGGGGCTCGCGGCAAGATCGTCGGCGAGCCTGCGGGGTTCGGCGCCGGCCTCTGAAGCACGCGCATTCAGGGCGACAAGTGCGCCATCCGGATCGCGATAGATCTTCTCCAGCACCGGTCGCAGGAGGGTTTCCCGATCCTTCCACGCCGGGGATGACAATTGCGCCAGCCGCGCATCCTCATTGAGGCTTCTGGCGAAGTCGGTGGTCGGCGGGATCAGAGAATGGGTTTTGCCGGCGTTCGCGCCCGAGGGGGGCTGGGGTTCAGTTGGGTGGGATTCGGTTCGCTCGTCGCTATAGGAGACGCGCCGTTCCCGCTCGATTGCAAAGCCGAGCGCCATGCTTGCCCGTTCCCAGAGCTTTTCCACCTGCTCGCGCTTTGCGGCAATCCACGCAAAGCGCCGTGAGATGTCCCCCTCAATCTCGGCCGCAGCCAGCGAGAGATGATCGAACCCGCGGCGGCGGGCGAAGTCTTCCGCATGAGCCCGATAACCGGCCTCGCTCTCAAAATCGAGCGTCGTCGTCTTGGCGCCGGAGCGCGACAACCGCTCGACGAGCGGCTTGAACAGATCCGGCCGATGACTTTCCCGCTCGATGCGGTCCTGGCGCGCTTCGGCGGTTTCGATCTGCCTGGCCGTCCAGACGTTGCGGTCGACCTCCCGCTCCTCATAACGCTTCTGACCTGTCTCTTCATCGACAACGGCAATCTGGACCTTGACCCGCTCCACGCCGTCCTTGCGCAGCGTGACGGTGTCGCCCTCAGAGACGCCGGCTTCCTCGAGCGCCTTTGGCAGGCTCACGCCCCACAGCCGATGGACGGTTCCATCATCGGTCCTGACATCGGCATAGGGGCTGTCGTCGGCATCCTCATCATCAGGCCGGAATTTGGCCTCTCCGGTTTCGACAAGCTCGCCGGTCACGCCGGCGGCATGATCGACACGCGGTTTGCGTCCCCATTCCGGTCTTGGCTCAAAATCCTCCCTTGCCGCATAAAGATCGACGCGATCGCGATGCCTCGTCATCGCTACATAGGTCAGGTGTTGGTCCATCATGCCGGTGGCAAGCACCAAGGTGCGCTCGACGGTGGTACCCTGGGCTTTGTGGATCGTTGCGGCATAGCCGTGATCGACATTGCGATAGCTGTCTTCGCTGAAGACGACTTTATGGCCGTTGTCGAGACGAACCGACATCAGCGCTTCGCCGCGTTTGTCGCCGGTGGAGATGACCGTGCCGAGCATGCCGTTCTTGACGTATTGCGGACCATAACTGCTGGCCCGCGGCTCGAGAAAGCGGGCGTTCTCCAAAAAGATGATGCGATCGCCTGCGGCGAACTCCCGCGCCCCGCGTGCCGTCTGGAAGGTGCGGCTGTCGGAAAGCGCACCATCGCCTGCCATCACCTGACGCAGCGCCTCGTTCAGCTTGCCGACATCGTCATTGGTGTGGGCAAGCACGAGCAGTTCGTCCCCGCGCAGCCGACCATCCCTGCCCTCGGAAACGGATCGACCGATTGCCTCTCTACGCGCCTGGCTCCAGTCGGCAACAATCCGCTCGATCGTTTCCGCGCGCGTGCGCGCCTCGGCAAGGTGACCATGCCGGGCATAAACGTCGAGACCTTTCTCGATCTCGCCGCGGGCAAAGAGCCGCGAGGCCTCACGCGCCCATTCTTCACGCTGGCGGCGCACGCCGGCAAGCTCGGCAAAACCGATGCGTTCGCTGATCGCCCGAAAGGCTGCACCCGCCTGGATCGGCTGTAGCTGCATGGCGTCGCCGACGAGAACGACTTTCGCGCCCGCCGCCTCGACGATGTCAAGCACACGGGCCATCTGCTGGGATGACACCATGCCGGCTTCATCGATGACGAGCACATCACCGCGATGGAGTGTGTCGCGGCCATTCGCCCAGGCCATCTCCCAGGCGGCGAGGGTGCGCGACTTGATGCCGGAACTGTCTTCCAAGCCTTCCGCCGCCTTGCCTGCAAGGGCGGCACCGATCACCCGGCGCCCCTGGCTTTCCCAGGCAAGGCGGGCTGCCGCCAGCAGCGTCGATTTGCCGGCGCCGGCAAGGCCGACAACAGCCGCAATACCGCTGTCGCCGGTGACATGACGGATCGCATCGACCTGTTCCGCGTCGAGCTTGAACGGCTTTTGTGGATCGCCGCTCTCGACGCGCTCGATCGCCGTATCGACCTGCCGAGCCGATACCCCATAGCCTGCTTGCTCCGACAGAACCCGCGCCGAACGCGCCATGTCGTATTCGATGCGCAGCATCGCCCGTGTGGTGAACACGGCCGGTTCCGACGCCTTGCCGGTCTCAGCGTCAAGCTGCTGCGGCTTCAACATGACCAACTCGTCCGACGCCATCAGCCGGGCGCGGATATTGGCGAAGTCTGCCGGATCGTCGACATATCGATGCAGCGCCTTAGCAATATCCTTCTCGTCGAAGGTCGAGCGCTCATTGCCGAGCTGCTTCAGCAGCAGCTCCGGCTCTGCCAGCAGCCGATCGGCCATCTCCTGGCGGCGGGCGAGATCGGCCGGTGCGAAATAGAGCTCCCTCCTCTTTCGCGCCAATGCCGCCTTCTCCGGCGCGAGATGCCTTTGCGCGATACCGTCGAAACCCTGTTCGGCATAGGAGCGACCGTCGAGGCGGATCTCATGACCGGCGAGCGCCAGATGCCGATTGGCTGTTTCCGCCCAGGCGATCTTCCAGGCCTTCAAGGTTTCCTTGTCGCCCGCCCAGCGCTCATAGATGATCTTGCCGGTTCTTTTGCGACGTAATGGCTCGCCATTTTCTTCCAAAATAGGAGAGTTTTTCGGACCAAAGCCATCTTCGGTCAACGCCCGCAATGTAGTCATCATATGGATGTGTGGATTACCGTCCTTGTCATGATAGACCCAATCGGCGACAATCCCGGTCGCGGTTACAGTGTCCCGCACAAACTCGCGCACCAGCGCGACGTTCTCCACCCTCGTCAGTTCCTCCGGCAGTGCGATGATCAGCTCGCGGGCGAGCCTCGCGTTCGCCTGCGTCTCGAACGCCTCGACGGCATTCCACAGTCCCTCGCTCGCTCTCGCGACCGAAGAGCCGTGGATCAGCTCGCGCAGCCAAGCGGGTATCTGCTCAGGAAACGCCAGTTCCTCATGCACCAGCTCTGGACTCCCGCCGCGATAGCTGAAAGATCTGCCCACCTGGTGATCCATCATTCGTGTGCGATGGCGATAGGCGGCGGCCGCGACGACGCTGCGTCCCGCGCCCCTACTGATCACCTGCGCCCTCACAAACATGATCGCCAATGATGTCTCCTGCCCCTTGAATCAAGTTGCACCAGCAAGCCCGTCGCTACCGGGGATATACGACCCGAAGAGGCCACCGCCCCGTCCACAACGTGTTTCGAGGGCTTTTTCTGCAACCGTGTAGTTTTCGATCACCACAACCTATGTCATTTTACTGCGTAATTCAAGTTAGTATAATGCGCACGTTTTGAACTGCTTGCTTTAAGCTCCGCGGGTTGAGGTACACAGCGACCAAGCGCATGAAAAGCTGGAAACCCAAGCAAATGGCCTAAGCCGTGCAGAACTTGTCGTAGACGGTGCAGGATCTTTCGCCTATCGATGGTGCTATGAAGTCGTCCCTCAACCATATGCCGCTCCGCAAACAACGCGAGATTGGCCGTATTCTGGAGATCCTCCACGAGGAATTCGAGGATGCGCTGAGGGACGGTACGGCCGAGTTCAAAAAGCGCGGCCGGATCCTGAAGATCATCCTGTTCGGCTCCTACGCCAAGGGCAGCTGGGTAGACGAGCCCTTCACGATGAAGGGTTATCGTTCGGATTTCGATCTCCTCATCATCGTCAACAACCGCAAGCTCTGTGAGTTCGCCGAGTACTGGCACAAAGCCGCCGACCGTTTGATCCACGAAAAGGCGATCGAGACGCCGGTAAGCTTCATCGTCCACTCCAGGCGAGAGGTGAACAACTATCTCAAAGAAGGGCAGTACTTCTTTTCCGACATCAGGAGGGAAGGCATTGTTCTCTATGAACTAGATGACGAGCCCTTGGCTGAGCCGCGGCCACTCTCATCAGCGGATCGACTTCGCCTCGCAAAGGAGCATTTTGATCGGAGATTTGCAGAAGCCAGTGCGTTCCTCGCAACAGGGGATTTCCAACGCGAGAAATCGGAAGGGGCCGGTGACGCGTGGGGAAATCTTTCCGCGTTCAGCCTCCATCAGTCTCTTGAGCAAGCCTATTCCTGTGTTCTGCTGACGCTCACTAATTACGGCCCGCCTTCCCATAATATCAAATTTCTCCGTTCGCTTGCGGAGGAACAGGACCGGCGTCTGGCCGAAGCATTTCCCCGCGATCAACATCGGGAACGCGCCTGGTTCAACACGCTGAACGAGGCATATGTGAAGGCGCGATACTCGAAGCATTTCGAGATGAGCGCGGAGGCTCTCGGATGGCTTGCACAACAAACCGCTTTATTGCTTGATCTGGTTAAGACGGTTTGCTGCGAGCATCTGGCGAAGCTTCAGCGGCCCTCCCAATGATTCCTCGGAAGTTCGTGTGCTCGCTAGCTAAGTGTGTGGCGACGCGGCAATGTCCGAGCAAGGATTAAGCAAATAAGAAGTCCCACGACTGCAGACTTGAAAGAGCCACGTTCCTTAGCGTTATGGTGTTCTCGGAATCGGCCGTGATGATTGTATCACTTCCGGACTGTTCGGTTGCGGCAAATAGCGATTCCCAGTCGGCGAAAATGTTGTGATCGATCGAGATCGCGTCATGTGCGGAGCCGGTTGCCACGAAGTTTGTGATCGTATCGTGACCCCAGTTCGACGAATAAATGAAGAGGTCGGCTGCCGCGCCACCCGTGAGGGTGTCATTGCCGGCGCCACCGGTCAGCGTATTAGAACCACCGCCACCGACGATAACGTTGTTCAGCGCATTCCCCGTGCCCGCAAACGGCCCTGTTCCGATAAAGGTGAGGTTCTCGACATCGGCGGCAAGCACATAGCTCGCCAGGTTGGTGCGAACCGTATCGGTCCCCTCATTGGCGGCTTCGGTGACGAGGTCACCGGCATTATCGACGATATAGATATCGTGGCCAGCCCCGCCGATCAAGGTATCCGCACCTGCCCCGCCATTCAGCACATCATTGCCGGCGCCGCCGGTGATCGTATTGGCGAGCCCATTGCCGGCGCCGCTGAAGTTGGCGGATCCGGTGTAGGTCAGGTTCTCGACATTGTTGCCTAGCGTGTAGCCGACAAGGGCCGTCCTGACCGTGTCTGTCCCTTCATTCACATTCTCGATTACCACATCGGTCGCGACATCGACCACATAGATGTCGTCTCCAATCCCACCCAACATCGTGTCGGAACCAGCCCCGCCGATCAGTGTGTCGTTGCCGGCAGCGCCTATAAGCTTGTCGGCAGCAACACCACCGATGATAACGTTATCGAGCAGATTCCCTGCCCCGGTAAAGGCCGCCATTCCGATGTAGGTGAGGTTCTCGACATTGGCCGCCAATGTGTGGGCACTCAGGTTCGTGCGAACGGTGTCGATCCCCTCATTGGCGACCTCGGTGACGAGGTCGCCGGCATGGTCGACGATGTAGCTGTCGTCACCAGCACCACCGATCAAACGATCAGCCCCGGCCCCACCATTCAGCGTATCGTTGCCCGCGGCGCCCGATAGCGTGTCGACCCCCGCCCCCCCGGTTAGAATATTGTTCAGCGTATTGCCTGTTCCGGTAAAGGCTGCCGTGCCGATATTGATGAGGTTCTCGACATCGCTGCCAAGCGTATAGCTCGCCAATGTCGTGCGGACCGTGTCGATCCCCGCGTCGGCAACTTCGGTGACGAGGTCGCCGACATGGTCGACGATATAGGTGTCGTTGCCCGTACCGCCGATCAGGGCATCGGCACCGCCCCCGCCATTCAGCATATCGTTGCCGGCGCCGCCGGTGATCGTGTTGGCGAACACATTGCCGGTGCCGGTGAAGCTGGCGGAGCCCGTATAGGTCAGGTTCTCGACATTGACCAATGCCGCGATCGAATAGGCTGCAAGCGCCGTACGGATTTCGTCGGTGCCGGCGCCGACCGCCTCGTTGACGACGTCGCTGGCACTGTCGACCACATAGATGTCGTTGCCGGCACCACCGGTCAGCGTGTCCTTGCCGGCGCCACCATCCAGAAGATCATTGCCGGCGCCGCCCGTGATCGTGTTGACGAGCGCATTGCCGGTGCCGGTGAAGCTGTCGGATCCCGTATAGAGAAGGTTCTCGACATTCACCCCTAGTGTGTAGACGGCCAGCGTCGTGCGAACCGTGTCGATACCGACGACGGCCGCTTCGGTGACGATGTCGCCGGCATTGTCGACGATATAGATGTCGTTGCCCGCACCACCAATCAAGCTGTCCGCACCGGCCTTCCCATCCAGGATATCGGCACCTGCCCCGCCTAGAATGGTGTTGTCGAGATCATTGCCCGTTCCGACAAAGGCTACCGTGCCGATGCCGATATAGGTGAGGTTCTCGACATCGCTGCCAAGCGTATAGCTCGTCAGCGTCGTGCGAACCGTGTCGGTTCCCTCATCGGCAACTTCGGTGACGAGGTCGCCGACATGGTCGACGATATAGGTGTCGTTGCCCGTACCGCCGATCAGGGTATCGGCACCGCCCCCGCCATTCAGCATATCGTTGCCGGCGCCGCCGGAAAGCGTATCGGCAACAGCGCCACCCGTGATCGTGTTGTCGAGATTGTTGCCGGCACCAGCGAAAGTTCCTGTACCGGCAAAGCTCAGGTTCTCGACATTGGCGGCAAGCACATAGCTCGCCAGGTTCGTGCGAACCGTATCGGTCCCCTCATTGGCGGCTTCGGTGACGAGGTCGCCGGCATCGTCGACAATGTAGGTATCGTTGCCCGCACCACCGATCAAGGTATCCGCATTGGTCCCGCCATTCAGCACATCATTGCCGGCGCCGCCGGTGATCGTGTTGGCGAGCGCATTGCCGGCGCCGCTGAAGTTGGCGGGGCCGGTATAGGTCAGGTTCTCGACATTGTTGCCGAGCGTGTAGCCGGCAAGCGCCGTCTGGACCGTGTCCGTCCCCTCGCTCGCATTCTCGATCACGATGTCGGTCGCAATATCGATGACGTAAACATCGTCGCCAATCCCGCCCAACATCGTATCGGAACCGCCGCCTCCGATCAGTGTGTCGTCGCCCGCAGCCCCCATGAGCTTGTCGGCCGCAACACCGCCCTTGAGGACGTTATCGAGCGCATTGCCGGTGCCAGTAAACGCGGCCGTTCCGATGTAGGTGAGGTTCTCGACATTGACCCCCAGCGTATAGGCAATTAGCGCCGTCTGCACTGTGTCGGTACCCTCGTCGACATTCTCGATGACGATATCACCGGTGGAGATGACATAGGTATCATCGCCCGCGGCGCCCGATAGCGTGTCGACCCCCGCCCCCCCGGTTAGAATATTGTTCAGCGTATTGCCTGTTCCGGTAAAGGCTGCCGTGCCGATATTGATGAGGTTCTCGACATCGCTGCCAAGCGTATAGCTCGCCAATGTCGTGCGGACCGTGTCGATCCCCGCGTCGGCAACTTCGGTGACGAGGTCGCCGACATGGTCGACGATATAGGTGTCGTTGCCCGTACCGCCGATCAGGGCATCGGCACCGCCCCCGCCATTCAGCATATCGTTGCCGGCGCCGCCGGTGATCGTGTTGGCGAACACATTGCCGGTGCCGGTGAAGCTGGCGGAGCCCGTATAGGTCAGGTTCTCGACATTGACCAATGCCGCGATCGAATAGGCTGCAAGCGCCGTACGGATTTCGTCGGTGCCGGCGCCGACCGCCTCGTTGACGACGTCGCTGGCACTGTCGACCACATAGATGTCGTTGCCGGCACCACCGGTCAGCGTGTCCTTGCCGGCGCCACCATCCAGAAGATCATTGCCGGCGCCGCCCGTGATCGTGTTGACGAGCGCATTGCCGGTGCCGGTGAAGCTGTCGGATCCCGTATAGATCAGCTTTTCGATATTATTGCCGAGCGTATAGACCGAACGCGCCGTCTTGATCAGGTCAGTTCCTTCATTCGGCCTTTCCGTGACAATGTCGCCGGCATTGTCGACGATATAGGTATCGTCGCCCGTTCCGCCGATCAGCGTGTCTGCTCCGGCCTTCCCGTCCAGGATATCGGCACCTGCCGCGCTCTGGATCGTGTTGGCAAGGTCATTGCCCGTCCCGGTAAAGCCTGCCGTGCCGCTATACGTGAGATTGTCGACATTGGCTGCCAGAGTATAGCTCGCCAGCGCCGCCTGCACCGTATCGATGCCCTCACCGGCGTTTTCGGTGACGACGTCGAAAACGTTGTCGACGATGTAAGTGTCGTTGCCCGTCCCACCGATCAGCGTGTCGGCACCGGCCCTGCCGTTCAGCGCGTCGTCACCGGCACCGCCCGACAAGATATCGATGGCCGCGCCGCCGGTGATGGTGTTGTTGAGGTTGTTGCCAGTCCCGACAAAGGCACCCGAGCCGATTTTAGTGAGGTTCTCGACGTTGGCGCTCAGTGTGTAGCTCGCAAGATACGTCTGAACCGTGTCAGTGCCCTCGTCGGCGTTCTCGATGATAGTGTCGCCGGTATAGTAAGCGACATAAATATCGTTGCCGGTCCCACCGATTAGCGTGTCAGCTCCCCAGCCACCGTCCAGCGTATCGTTGCCTGCCCCACCAGAGAGCGTATCGTCGCCTAACCCACTAGTGATTATATTGTCGAGGCTATTACCCGTACCAGTAAAATTGCCGCTACCTAGGAAGGATAGATTCTCGACATTGGCGATGTCCGCAAGCGAATAAGCGGCAATATCGGTCCAGATCTTGTCAGTGCCGCCGTCGGTCGCCTCGACCACGACATCGCCGAGACTATCGACGTCATAGGTATCGTCGCCCGCACCACCGATCAGCGTATCGTCGCCGGCCTTCCCATCCAGCCAATCAGATCCCGTCCCGCCGGTGATCACATTGGCCGCCGCATTGCCATCACCGAAGAACCTGGCGGTGCCGGTGTAGGTCAGATTTTCGACGTTGGTGCTGAGTGTATAAGAAAGCGTCGTCCGGACCGTGTCAGTCCCCTCATTGGCATTCTCGATCACAGTGTCGTTGGCATTGTCGACGATGTAGACGTCGTTGCCCACCCCGCCCGACATCTTGTCGATTCCGGTCCCGCCGTTAAGGGTGTCATTGCCGGAATCGCCGTTAAGGGTGTCATTGCCGGCGTTGCCCCAGAGAGCATTGTCCGCCTCGTTGCCTGTGATCGAATCATTGCCGGAGCCGGCCTTAACGTTCTCAATCAACGACGCCGTATTGCCTTCATGAAGAAGGGCGTTGAAAATGTTGCCGCGGGCATAGCCGTTATTCGGACCTCCACCCAGGTAGGACAACTGTCCTTGAGAAAAAACCGAGTACCCGCCTGCTCGCAAGTCGATCTTGAGGGCAGTGGTATAAGCACTCAAATCATAAGTATCGATACCGCCGCCGTCCCAGATTGTCGCGAAGATGCGGTTGGCTGCGGGCGTGATAGCCGCAACGCCGTTGACATAGGTGATGCCCTGGTTCGGATTCCACTTGTAAACGGTATCGCCACTGTTGGTCGTGTAGTCTGCGCCATACATTTCCTGCAGGGCGGCGATATCGAGCATCATGAAGGTTTGTGGCGCGCCATCATGCTCGTACTTGTACCCGCTCAAACTGTCTCCGACATACGTGCGGTAAGACATGATCGTATACTCGACCGAATCGTAAGCACGCGGAACGACTGTCGTATTAGGATAACCAGCTTCGTGAGCATGTTTCAGTCCGAGAGCGTGACCCAGCTCATGCGCCACGGTATGGCCCGCATAGTTGCCGAACCTCGGGAAGCGAAGATCATCTTCGGTGCCGGCGTACCCCGTCCCAAACCAGACATCGCCGCCATGGCCGCCGATATTTGGAGTGTAGGCCCATGCCGTCGGAGGCTGCGACGATTGAGCGAACCGCACAGTTGCGTTAGCCGCGCTTCCGGCCTCAAAGTTGGCGTTCGTGAACCCCTCTACGGAGAAGCCGTCATTTGCCGCACTCCCATAGGATTGCTCCATGAAGAACGAGGCAAAAGACCGCTGTTGTGACGAAATCGAAGAGAATGAAGAGTCTTTCTCGCCGCTATAGGCATAAGACGACGAGGTCGTAGGAAATGCATAGGTTATCGTTCCGTCCCAGGCAGTGCCGTTGACGAGCCCGTCAACTTTCTGATCACCGGTCAATGTGACGTTCTTCGTCGGAGTAATGAGGTTCGTCATAAAATTCCCGTTTATCTATTCCATTTCGACCGCGTCTTACGCCGATTTCCCTCTGCTGCATTTGGAAAGGAAATTCAACCAAAAGCTTTATTTCTGTTCGGGAAGATTTTTGATCCTGGCGACTTGCGCTTATGAAGCTTTTCCTCCGCAACCTCTAACATTGGCTAGAAGACATATTTCCAAGATCCTGCGCGTCCGAACCTTCGCAATTGCTGGCATGACGGCACTTAAATTGAAGTTACGGTTATCTGCTGAAATTTAGTAAGTGTCCGGGCTCATCGGGAGCGAGGTCCGGCTTTTTCGGCACCAAACGTTGACCGTACCTCTGCTGCCGCGGGTGGGCTAGGCAGTTCGCATCTTCCGCAATTTTCCTTGCGTGGTCGGATCGTTCATAATCGAGTGCCGGACTATGGCAAATAAGCAGCAAAGTCGCCTTCGGAAGCGTATATTCTCTTCGGCACCGCTTAATCAGCCTTCAGCACGCTCCAGTCGACAGGAGGCGCGCCTCGTCAGCCATTCCACGCGTCAAACCCGGGGCTTTCTGGCAGGACACGACAACACCCGTGCAGGATCATTACGGATACAGTTTAACATTTCTATCGAGATGCGCGGTCGAGATGAGATTATCTAGAAGGAGCGATCTGATGGGGGACTGAAGTGGGGAGATGGTACGGTTGAGTGGGGTCGAACCACTGACCTCAGGTGCCACAAACCTGCGCTCTAACCAACTGAGCTACAACCGCATAAATCACGTTTGGCGCGACGGGGGTCACATACGAGGACTTGGCGATGAATTCAAGCCCCATTCCTCATCAATATACAAAAAGGCTGGACGCGAGGTCCAGCCTTTTATTTGCGATAGGCCGGAGCCGATCAAGCGACCTTGAAGGATGCCATGGCCTTTTCGGCGGCTTCCTTGGAGGGCTTTGCGAGCTTTTCGGCAACCTGCTTGGTGGTTTCCTGCATCGACTTCGCCTGATCGACGGCAAGCTCGGCCTGCTTGCGTAGGAACGAGGTCTGCAGCTCGACGAATTCGGCGACGGACTTGACGCCGAGCAGTGCTTCCATGTGCGAGAGCGAGGTCTCGGCATTGACGCGCAGGACGTCGATCGCCTTCAGGCCGATCTCGACGGTGCCAGCCTGGGCCGTCTGGACGGTGGCTTCGAGCGTCTTGCCGGCTTCTTCGCCAGCGCTCTTCAGCTTGGCGTAGGCGTCTTTCGACTGCTGTGCGCCCTTTTCAGCGAATTCGCGGTAGGATTCAGCCAGCTTGGAGGGGTCGAAAGAAGCGATTGAAAAAACGTCATCGGTCTTTATGGTAGCCATGGGTCGCATTCCTTTGGGCTAAGGCAGTCGCTGCCTGTGATCATCGAATGACGTCTATATAAAACATCCGATTGTGCATTGCAACATGAATTGTGCAGCGCACAAGTCGTTAACCCTTTCGCCCGAAAGCACCCCACTGTTCTGGACCGGCATGCGACCTGCAGTTATTAATAAGCCGTTAATTTAGAAGGCCGACAGCGACAAGGTTCGATTATGCCCGCAGTCCAGTATCCGTTCATTGATATCGCCGTGCATGCGCGGGTGCGGGAGCGCTTTTCGCGCGGCGAAGCCATGGTGCTGTTCTCGGCCGATCTTGCCCGCCTGCTCTGGGCAAACGGCGCAGGTGCGGAGCTTTTCGGCCACCCGGCGGTCTATGACCTGCTCGATCAGGGAGCCGATCGCACCGGCATTACCTTTCGCCAGCTGGAAACGGCGGCGCGTCAGCTCGCCGATATCGGCGACAACAGAAGCCTGATGATCCGCGTTGCCAAGGGCTTTCAGCGCGTGCAGGTGCAGGCGGCAGCCGAACTGATCCGGCTTTCATCAGGCGAGAAGGCCATTCTGTTTTCCGTGCCCGTGTCGGCAAGGCCGCTGACGGCGGGCGCTGCGGCGGCCCAGATGCTGCAGGGGCTCGATGATCCCGACACGCATATGGCCGTCATCGGCGCCAATGGCGAAGTCATCGCGGCCTCGCCGGGCTTTGCCTCGCTCGCCATATCAGGCGAGACCGCAAAGGCCTTGATCAACCTTGCCGGCGCGCATCCCGATCGCCTGGTGAAGCGCCCGGTCGCCACCGGCAGGGGCTATCTTCCCGCTGCGGTCGGCAGGCTCAGCGACGAGCCGGCGCTCAATCTGCTCTTTGCCGTGGAAACTGCGATCGGGCATCTCGATCCGGTCGACGCGCCCGTGCTCGATGCAGTCGACGGACCGCCGCAGGCAGCTGACGCGCCGGCGGGGGAAGAAGGCACGTCGTCATCCGAACTTCCTTCGCAAGCGGCGACTGCGGCGACCGGGATCGGCGAGATCGTCGATGCGGTCTCGGGGATCGAAGAGGTCGAGGAGACGCTGGAGGAGATCGCCGACGACCGGGCACAGCCGGCCGAGCCGGCTGCCACAACCGCAGAGGCGGCGGTTGCCGACGAGAATCTAGCCGCAGACGAAGCCCCGGAGAACGAAGACGGCGCGACCGAGGGCCGCATGGATGAGGTCGACGAGCCCGCTGCGACCGCCGACGACGTGGCGGAAGCGGCCTTGACGGCTGAAACGCCTGCCGAAGCCAGCCAAATGGCCATCGATGAGGCGCTGGAAGCCGCCCGCGAAGAGCCGGCCATCGCAACAACCGCAGCGTCCGACTCTGCCCCTGCCCCGTCGCTTGCGCCCGAGCCCGGTTTCGTCTTCAGGCCGAACAGCCGTGCTACCCGCTTCGTCTGGAAGATCGATGCGGAAGGCCGGTTCAACGAGGTCAGCCACGAATTTGCCGAGGCCGTCGGCCCGCATGCATCCGCCATCATCGGCTCCGCCTTCAGCGATATCGCCGCTCTCTTCAATCTCGATCCCGAGGGCAAGATTTCCGAGGCGCTTGCGCGCCGCGACACATGGTCGGGCAAGACGATCCTCTGGCCGGTCGAAGGCACCAGCCTCGTCGTCCCGGTCGATCTCGCCGCGCTGCCGACCTATACCCGCAATCGCGACTTCGACGGCTTCCGCGGCTTCGGCGTCGTCAGGCTTTCCGATGCGCAGGAGGATCCGCTGGCGCTCGGCCTGACCCTTGGCCCGAACGGCGTCGGCCATGATACGGCAGGCCTCGGTCCGGCGGCCGACGCAGTCATTGAACCGTCAAACGACGTTGACGCCGCGCCTGAAGCGGCCCCGGCGGAAACGATCGCGGCGGACGCGATCGAGGACCACCCGCAGACCGAAGAGACGCTTTTCGAAGCGGCCGGAGAAGAGGCCGGCTTCGAGCCGCCCGCCCGCGAGAGCGCCGCCGAAGAGATGCAGGAGTGCACCGGTGAAGCGCCGGCTGCCGATGACGCACACGAACGCCCGGCGCTTCGCATCGTGGAAACGCCCAATCGCCGTTCCACCGACAAGGTTGTCCAGCTTCACAGCACAGGCGCCGCATTGACGGCTGCCGAACAGGCGAACTTCCGCGAAATCGCCAAGCGCCTGGAGGCCTTCGGCGCCCGCAGGGAGGAGCCCGGCACCCCTGCGCCAACGGACGCCACCGCCACGGAACCGGCGGCTTTCGAGGAAAGCGCGGCACCCGAAACCATCACCAGGGAAACGCCCGCCGCCGATACGGCCGACACAGCTTCGGTCGAGGAGACGGCGCCGCAGGAAGCGATCTTCGAAAACGCGGCCGAGTCGTTGCGCGAAGACGCCGCTGAAGAACCCGACGCCATCGCCGAGGACGAGGCGACGGAAGGGCTCGAGGAGACGGTCAGCCAGATCGAGGTTCTCACAAGTTTCATCCCGCCGCGCGTGAAGATGATTGACGGGCTTTCGGCCGGTACGGTCGACCAATTGCCCGTCGCGGTGCTTATCCATGTCGGCGATCAACTGATCCATGCCAATCCCGAATTCATGCGGCTGACGGGTTACCATTCGCTCGACGCGCTGCGTGAGGTCGGCGGTATCGAAGCGCTGCTGCAGCGCCGCGAACTTGTGGAAAAGGCAGCCGGTTCCGGCACCATGATGCTCGTCAAGGCCGACGACACGCTGACGCCGGTGACTGCCCGGCTGCAATCGGTGCGCTGGGAAGATGCCAATGCTCTGATGCTGGCGTTGATGCCGGTGGAAGGCAAGGAAGATGGCCGCGGCGACAGCAACAGGTCCGAAGCGCGTCCGGAGCGGATGGTCGAGAAGGTCGCCAAGCTTCAGGTCGAGGTCGAGGAATTGCGCTCGATCCTCGAAACGGCGACCGACGGCGTCGTCGTCATCGGCACCGAGGGTGATATCCGTTCGATGAACCGGTCGGCAAGCGCGCTGTTCAATTACGACGAGCAGGAGACGCGCGGCAAACCCTTCGTCATGCTGTTTGCCCATGAGAGCCAGAAAGCCGTCCTCGACTATCTGAACGGCCTTTCCGGCCACGGCGTGGCAAGCGTGCTGAACGACGGGCGCGAGGTGATCGGCCGCGAGGCCGGCGGCGGCTTCGTGCCGCTGTTCATGACGATGGGCCGGCTGACCTCCTCGAACGGCTATTGCGCCGTCATCCGCGATATCACGCAGTGGAAACGCACCGAGGATGAGCTGCGCAACGCCAAGGGCGCGGCCGAAACCGCCAACGCCCACAAGACCGATTTCCTCGCGCGCGTCAGTCATGAAATCCGCACGCCGCTCAATGCCATCATCGGCTTTTCCGACATGATGGCCGGCGAGCGCTTCGGTCCGATCGGCCATCCCCGTTATATCGAGTATGCCAACGATATCGGCCGCTCCGGCCGGCACGTCCTCGATATCGTCAATGATCTCCTCGACATTTCGAAAATCGAGGCAGGCGAGATGGATCTTGACTTCGCCGCCGTCGGCCTCAACGAGGCAGTCTCGGAGGCCGTCGCCCTCGTCCAGCCGCAGGCAAACGGCCAGCGCGTCATCATCCGCACGGCGCTGTCGCATTCGGTCCCGGAGGTCGTAGCGGATCTGCGCTCGATCAAGCAGATCGCGCTCAACATCCTGTCGAACGCCATCCGCTTTACCCCGTCTGGCGGGCAGATCGTCGTTTCCACCTCCTACGAGGCGAATGGCAGCGTGGTGTTGAGGGTCCGCGATACCGGAATCGGTATGACGCGCGCCGAACTCGACCATGCGATGAAGCCGTTCCGCCAGGTCTCCTCGACCCAGTCACGCCATCGCGGCGACGGCACAGGGCTCGGCCTGCCGCTGACCAAGGCGATGGTGGATGCCAATCGGGCGACATTCTCGATCAATTCGGCGCCGAACGAAGGCACGCTTGTCGAGATCACCTTCCCGTCGCAACGTGTGCTGGCCGGCTGATCTCTATCGACGGAGCGGAGCCTCCTGAAGCCTGCACGGGCAAGCAAAAAAGAGGCAGCCCGGAGGCTGCCTTCAAATAGGTGCTGTTCAACAAAGAGCTCAGTCGATCAACGTCATGTTTCGTAAGCCCGGAGGCTTCAGGCCGCCTCGTTCATGTTCGGCCCCCAAGTTGTTTCACCTTTGACAAAGGTTTCTTAACGAAAGGTTTCCATGACAGGTCATTGCTGAATGGTGAAAGCTTGTGGTTTACCGTTCCTTATCAGTCCCTCAGTTCGCTCAAATTGGCGAAGAGGCGCAATGCTTCGGGGTTGGCGAGCGCCTCCTGGTTTTTCACGGGCCTGCCGTGAACGACCTCGCGCACCGCAAGCTCGACGATCTTGCCTGACTTGGTGCGGGGAATATCGGCAACCGCGATGATCTTTGCCGGCACGTGCCGCGGCGAGGCGCCGGTGCGAATACGCGTCTTGATCGCCTTGATGAGATCCTCGGTCAGCGTCACACCTGACGCAAGGCGGACGAAGAGGATGACACGGACATCATCATCCCACTCTTGGCCGATGCACAGCGCCTCGGCCACCTCGTCCATCTGTTCCACCTGGTTGTAGATTTCGGCCGTGCCGATGCGCACACCGCCGGGGTTGAGCGTCGCATCCGAACGGCCATGGATGACGAGACCGCCATGCTTGGTCCATTCGGCAAAATCGCCGTGGCACCAGACATTGTCGAACCGGTCGAAGTAGGCGGCGCGATATTTGGCGCCATCAGGGTCGTTCCAGAACATGACAGGCATGGAGGGGAAGGCCTTTGTGCAGACGAGTTCGCCCTTCTCGCCGCGCACCGGCTTGCCGTCATCATCCCAGACGTCGACCGCAAGACCGAGGCCCGGCCCCTGGATCTCGCCGCGCCAGACCGGCTGCAGCGGATTGCCGAGCACGAAACAGGAAACGATGTCGGTGCCGCCCGAGATCGAGGCGAGCTGTACATCTTCCTTGATGCCCTCATAGACGAAGGTGAAGCCCTCGGGCGACAGCGGCGAGCCGGTGGAGGTCATCAGCCGGAGGCTGGAGAGATCGTGGCTTTTGCGCGGCGTCAACCCGCCCTTGCGCACCGCATCGATATATTTTGCCGAGGTGCCGAAAATCGCGAATTTTTCCGCCTCGGCATAGTCGAACAACACATTGCCGTCAGGTGCAAAGGGCGAGCCGTCGAACAGGCAGAGCGTGGCGCCGCTGGCGAGCCCGCTGACCAGCCAGTTCCACATCATCCAGCCGCAGGTGGTGAAGTAAAAGAGCTTCTCGCCTGCCTCCAGGCCGCAATGCAGCCGGTGCTCCTTGAGATGCTGCAGCAGTGTGCCGCCGGCCGAATGCACGATGCATTTCGGCACCCCGGTCGTGCCTGAGGAAAAAAGGATGTAGAGCGGATGACCGAAAGCAAGCGCCGTGAAGGCGATCTCTTTGGCCTCATAGGGAGCAATGAAGGCGTCCAGCGTCGAAGCCCCGGGCGTCCTGCCCGCCACCGCCTGGGCATCGCCGGCATAGTGAACGACGATCGTGGGAACACCGAGGCTTTTGGCCACCGCGGCAACCTTCTGGCCTACGTCCTGCAGCTTGCCGGAATACCAATAGGCGTCGCAGGCGATGAACAGCCGGGGGCCGATCTGGCCGAAGCGGTCGAGCACACCCTGCTCGCCGAAATCGGGAGAGCAGGATGACCAGATGGCGCCGATCGAGGCGGCGGCAATCATGGCGGCGACGGTCTCGGGCATGTTCGGCATCATAGCGGCAATGCGGTCGCCCTTGCCGATGCCGAGTGCCGCGAAGGCCTGCTGCAGCTTGGAGACCAGTGCGCGCAACCGATCCCACGACCAACGGTCTTCGGCCTTGTCCTCGCCGCGGAAGATGATGGCGTCGGCCTCACCGCGGCCAGGCAGCAGGTTTTCGGCAAAATTCAGCGTCGTGTCGGGAAAGAAGCGGGCGCCGAGCATGCTGTCGCCGTCGACGAGCACCTCTGCGCCGCGCTCTCCCTTCACGCCGCAGAAATCCCAAACCGTCGACCAGAATTTCTCCCGCTCGGCCACCGACCATGCATGCAGATCCTCGAAGCCGGAAAGCGCAAGCCCGAACTCGGAATTACAGCGCTCGATGAAGGCATGGATCGGGCTTGTTGCAACGGTCTCGGCCGAGGGCACCCAAAGTGGCTTGTTATCCTGCATTCACTCCTCCTCCCCAATCCCGTCCTTATATCATGCTGCATTGCATTATAAAGTGCGCGACCGTCCGATCCCAAGCCTAAACGCGTCGCATAAACCGGATTCATGCGACGCGGTTCGGCTCTTCGTTTTATGATGTCATTGTCCCGGGCCCGCTGCACGCTTCCGGGCGACATGCATTGGATTTGCATAGGCCTGATATTTCATATATCGGGCGAAATCAGCGCTTGACCGGTAAGCGGCGGAGATCATGAGTACGTCTAGACATCACAGGTGGCGCAGGAAGATCGGGCCGGTTTCGCGCTGGCTTCCGGCCTTTGCCCGCATGTCGACACTGCTTCTGCTGGTTGCGCTTGCGCTGTTCGTGGCCCTCAGGGTCGCAGCACCCTATCTCATCACGGCCGGTTTCGTGCGCTCCGGCATCGAGGATGCGCTGTCGAAATGGACGGGCTACCATGCCGAGATCAAGGGTAATCCGGTTCTCGAATTCTGGCCGACGCCGCGCATCACGCTGAACCAGGTCACCATCCGCCAGCCGCGCGAAAGCGGCGACAAGCTGCTCGGCAGTATTGAAAGCCTGTCGGCGGATTTCAGCCTCATCGATGCGCTGCGAGGCCGGACGAGTTTCCACGAATTCCATCTGCTGCGGCCCAACCTGGCGCTGACGCGTGACGAGAACGGCCTGATCGACTGGAGTTACGCCGGCCTGCTTGCGCGCGCGATCAGCGGCGTGCGCTACGAAAACGGGGCTGAGGTGCTCGATCCCGCTCTCGATGCCGAGATCGGTGCGGTCACCGTCGAGGACGGCACGCTTGCCGTCACCGACCTCAAGAGCGCCAAGACTTACAATTTTGACAGCGTCACGGCCGACATTGGCTGGCCACGGCTCTCGGGCGCGATCTCGGCTGTCGTGATCGCCCGTATCAACGGCGTGGACCTGAAGGTGGATTTCGCCTCGCGCCAGCCGCTGCTTGCCTTTGCCGGCAAGAGCGCGGAGACGCGGACATCGCTGACGTCAAACCTGCTGACGGCCCATTTTCAAGGGATCGCCAGCATCGCCAACCTTTCGGCGCTGTCCGGCAATATCGCCGTCAGCATTCCCGATGTGCCGGCATTTCTGACATGGTCGGGCAGATCGCTCCCCGGCGTCGGCACTCTGAAGAGCGCCTCGCTGGAATCCGACATCATGTCGTCGGGCAGCGGGCTGCGTTTCAACAATCTCAGCCTGTCGCTGAACGAGGCGAGCGCCACTGGCGTGATGGACCTTTCGACCACGGCCGGCAGACGGCCGAAGATCGGAGGCACGCTCGCCTTCGACCACATGAACCTGAAGCCGTTCCTTGATGCTTTCGCCCTGAGATTGGCGGCCGGTGAGGCGGAGGACATCTCCGCCGGCATCAGCGAACCGCTGCAGTTGCTCGACGTCGACGTCAGGCTTTCGGCGCGGCGCGCCGAGATGGGCCGCTTCGAGCTTTCCGATGTCGGCGCCAGCATGATCGTCACGGGCGGCGAGGCGAAATTCGATATCGGCGACAGCGGCTTCGAAGGCGGCGAAATGACGGCGCATCTGGAGGCGACGCGGCGTGACTTCGACGGCGGCGGCAAGCTGCAGCTGTCGATCCGCGACGCCGACTTCGCCGGCCTTGCCGAGCGTCTGCAGCTCAAAGGGCCGCTGCCGCTTGCGACGGGATCGCTCGATCTTGACCTGCAGTCGTCGAAGGCGATCTGGACGGCCGGTCTTGCCGACGTCACCGGCAGACTGCATTTCTGGACGAGGGAGGGCACGATTCCCGGAATTGACCTAGGAGCGCTCAGGACACAGGCGGCCCAAAAGCCGTTCTTTCCGCTGAGTGCCGCAGCGGGCGGCGCTTTCGCCTTCAACCAATTGGACCTTCAGGCCGATTTCGCCAACGGCTCCGCCGAAATCCATGACGCCCGCATCGTCGGGCCGACGCAGACGCTGGCGCTTTCCGGCGTGGTCACCTATCAGTCCAACGGTCTGGCGCTTTCCGGTTCGCTGGAGACAACCGATCCGGCCAAGGCAGCAGAGCTGCCGCTTCTGCCGTTCTTCGTCGGCGGCTCATGGCCGAACCCGGTGATCTCGCCGGTTCCACTTCTGAACACCGCGCCCCACGCGCAATAGCCATCGGGACGACCGATCTGCCGTCGTTTCACAACAAGTTCCATTGACACAGCGAATCGCTAGTTGGCGGCAACCCAACGCTGCGGCCTTCTCAAAGGGCGGGCGTACCAGCCTCTCGCCGAGAAAAGGCCTGGCGGTCATCGGCGAAAAGCATTCCGAGCAAGACCAGCCTGCGCCGGGGACGATCGGTTAATTACCAATCGTATGGCGGCGGTAGATCGACCGTGCTCCTTCATACTATTCAAGCGCCATGAGCGGCACGCCAGCCTGCAGATAGTCGCCTTCCTTTACAAGAAGGTGGACCTTGCCCGCCTTCGGGGCAGCGATCTGTGTTTCCATCTTCATGGCCTCCATGACCGCCAGGAGATCACCTTCGGCAACAGTAGCGCCATCCTCTACCTTGAAGGATTGCAGCGTTCCGGAAACTGGTGCCACAACGCCTTCTTCCTTGTTTTGACCGTTCGCATCGGCTGCGGCGGTGTCGATCCGACCGACTGTGCTAAGACCGGATAACAATATGTTTGGCAGTCCAACTGATACGCGCTTGCCGTCAATCTCCAGCCATGTGTGGGTCATGGATGGGTCATTTGCCGGTTCGGGACGTTCCATCGCGTCTGGCATGGCGGCAAAGTCAGTCTCGATCCATCGCGTATGCACCTTGAAACCATCGCTGCCGATGAAGTCCTTGGTTTCGATGGCCGCACGGTGGAACGGCAGGACGGTTGCCACGCCCTCGATGCGGAATTCTTTCAAGGCGCGGCGAGCGCGGCGCAGCACTTCGTCTCGGTCTGAGCCGCTTACGATGAGCTTCGCCATCAGCGAATCGAACACGCCCGGAATGCTGGAACCGCCAACGACGCCACTGTCCACACGTATTCCGGGGCCGGAAGGCGCATCGAAAACCGAGATGGAGCCGGGCGTCGGCAGGAAACCCCGGCCGGGGTCTTCGGCGTTGATGCGAAACTCCATGGAATGGCCACGCGGTTCCGGCGTATCGATGACACGCAGCTTATGGCCTTCTGCGATGCGAAATTGCTCGATGACCAGATCGATGCCAGTCGTTTCCTCGGTTACGGGATGTTCCACCTGAAGCCGAGTATTGACTTCGAGGAAGGAAATCGTTCCGTCAACGCCGAGCAGGAATTCAACGGTACCGGCACCTGAATAGCCTGCAGCCGCGATGATTGATTTCGCCGCCTCGTGAATCTTGTGCCGCTGCTCCTTGGACAAGAAAGGTGCCGGCGCTTCTTCGATCAGTTTCTGGTTCCGGCGCTGTAGGGAGCAGTCTCGCGTTCCAAGAACGAGGACATTGCCGTGCTTGTCCGCAACGACCTGCGCTTCGATATGGCGGGGTCGATCGAGGAAACGTTCGAGGAAACATTCGCCGCGACCAAAGGCGGCGGTTGCTTCACGAACGGCGGATTCGTAAAGATCGGAGATTTCCTCCATTTTCCACGCGACCTTCAGGCCGCGACCGCCGCCGCCGTGAGCCGCCTTGATGGCAACAGGAAGGCCATATTCCTCGGCAAAGGCGATGACTTCTGCGGCGGAGCAGACTGGACCATCGCTTCCCGCGACCAACGGTGCACCTACGCTGGTGGCAATGCGTCGCGCCTCCACCTTGTCGCCGAGCGCTTCAATGACCTGGGGGGCCGGGCCGATCCAGGTCAAACCGGCATCCATTACCGCTTGCGCAAATTCGGCGCGCTCGGAGAGAAAACCATAACCGGGGTGTACGGCGTCTGCGCCGGCACGTTTTGCAATGGCGATCAGCTTGGAAATGTCAAGATAGGTTTCCGCAGGGCGGATACCTTCAAGTGCATAAGCCTCATCCGCCAGGCGCACAAATAGTGCGTCTTGATCAGGGTCGGCATAAACGGCGACGGACTGGATACCGTAGTCGCAGCAGGCGCGGATGATGCGCACCGCGATCTCGCCCCGATTGGCAATCAGTACTTTCTTCATCGCTGTTCTCCTCGGAATTCTGGGTTCTCGCCCGCCGATATTTCGGCGAACGGGCCTATTGGCCGGAACCTGATTTTTGCGTTCACCGGAATCTGACCCGCAAGATCAAGGTGATAATTGGCGACTGCGCCGATAACCGGATAACCGCCGGTCAACGGGTGATCGTTAAGGAACAGGACCGGCTGGCCGCTGTGAGGTATCTGGATGGCGCCTGTCGCAGTACCTTCGCTTGCCAGTTCGGCGCTATCCTTCCGTTCGACCGGAATGTCGCCAGCCAGCCGGATGCCGACGCGATTCGACTGTGGCGTCACCTGCCATAGCTGGCCTGTCAGGGTCTCGAGTCCCCTTTGCGTGAACCAGTCCGTGCGAGGACCCAGAACCACATCGAGCGTTACCACATCGCAAGGCCCCGGTGGATCGAAAGCCGGTACCTCGAAGATCGAAACGCTCGAAAGGCCTGAGTTCACGAGATTTAAAAAGAGGGTTGAGCCAGCAGTGACCGGCTGGGGGCCGACAATCGCCAACGTATCGGTTGCTACGCTGCCAAGAACAGGTTCGACCTTGAAACCGCCGCGCACAGCAAGATAGCTGCGCATGCCCTTCAGCGGTTGGCCAAAGGTCACCACATCGCCGGGCTCAACGGATACCGGGGCATAAGCTTCGGCAGTGAATGTGCGTCCGGCTGCGGTTTTGATCGTGATCGAGCCGAGCGCTCCGGCAGCACCAATAACGGTCCGGCTTGAGCTTTTGAAGGAAAAACCGCCGAGCGTCAGTTCAAGACAGGGTGTGTTGGCGGGATTGCCGACAATGCGGTTAGCGGCATTGAAAGCACTTCGATCAAGCGCTCCGGCTGCCGAGATGCCCTGCCCGGTTTGGCCGAAGCGTCCGAGATCCTGAAACAGCGCCGGCATCGGTGCCGCAAGAACCTCGAAGCGTGGTGCGGTCCTGTCTGTTTCCGCCTCATCTTTACGCGGCGTCGTGGAGGCAACAGAAACGGTGTTGCCTGCCATATTGAGGAAGCGGACGCGATAACCAGGCTGGAGAAGCGCGCCTGGATCGCGATCGATATCCCACATCTTCAATGGCGTTGTGCCGATGATCTGCCAGCCACCGGGGCTGTTTTGCGGGTAGACGCCACTGAAAGCGCCGGCAAGCCCGACGGAGCCAGCGGGTATACGGGTGCGGGGGCTTTGGCGGCGTGGTACGTGAAGCGCGGGGTCGCCACCGACGAGATAGCCGAAACCGGGCGCAAAACCACAAAAGGCGACAATGAACTCGCTTTCGGTGTGCCGACGGATGACCTCTTCAACACTCAGGCCGGTCAATTCAGCGACGTCGCCGAGATCTTCGCCGTCGTAACGAACGGGAATTTCGACGAGATTTTCCGAGACGGCGATTTTGGCCGAGAGATCGCGGGTCGCAAGCCTGCTTGCCAGTGTCTCGCCGCTAATTCTCTCTGGGCGAAAACGGATCATCAGCGTCCGGGCCGCCGGAACTGTTTCTTCGATACCTTCGATCGGATCGGCTTGAAGGGAGGCGAACAAAGCAAGCGTCTGGTCAAGATCGGCCAGTTCGACAAGCAGGGTGGTGAGGCTGACCGGAAGAAAACGCATTCTGTTCTCACACGTGATCGGCAGAATCGGAAATGTCGGTTACGAACATGTGGCTCGGTGCACGGGTTATGGCGAAGCGAACGCCGGAGGCCATGATGGCTGCCACGGCTTGCCTAAGGCAAGAGGGGGAATGCTCATGCGCTGTTCCTCAATTGGCGGGCGTGAACGAACGGATTTCGACGCCTTCCAGTTCGAAACGGCGGCGGACTTCCTGTGCTATGGCAACGGCGTCGGGGCTGTCGCCATGAACACAGATGGATTGCGCTTCAATCTTGATGCTGCTGCCGTCGATGGCCTCAAGCGTACCTTCACGGGCAAGCTGCAACATGCGCTCGGCGATATGGGTGGCGTCGTGCAGCACCGCACCGGCTTGGCGGCGGGAGACCAATTGTCCCTGCGGAGTATAGGCTCGGTCGGCAAAGGCTTCTGCGACAACAACGAGCCCCTCCTTGCGGGCGAGATCAAGAATGGGTGCTCCGGCAAGGCCCACTAGGATTAAGGAAGGATCGACGGCCTTTATGGCGTCGATGACGGCCCGTCCCTGTCTTGAGTCGTTCGCGATACGATTGTAGAGTGCGCCGTGTGGCTTCACGTAACGAACGGTCGTGCGAGCGGCTGCGGCAACGCCCTTCAGCGCGCCGATCTGATATATGACGTCGGCAATCAGTTCTTCAGAGGTGGCATCGAGATCGCGGCGGCCGAAGCCGACGCGATCCGGGTAGGAGACATGCGCGCCGACCGCGACGCCCTTCTCAGCAGCACCCTTGACTGTGCGGTAGATCCCGGCCGGATCACCGGCATGAAAACCGCAGGCAATGTTGGCGCTGGAAACAACGGCGAGCATTGCGGCATCATCCCCCATGCTCCAAGCGCCGTAACCTTCGCCAAGATCGCTGTTGAGATCGATAACGGCCATCATGATATTCCTCCTGAAGCAGTGGACTTGCGTGGCCACACCAATATGGCCGGCTAAAGTTTGGGTGGATGATTTTAATAGCCGAGCAGCGCGAAGATAGGGCCAACGGACTTGTAGGCCATGTACCAGGTCAGGCAGCAGGCGAGTGCACCAAGGCCCAGGAGCCACCGAGGATATTGGTATCCATGCATCAGGTCTGCGCGCTTCCAGGCTGCGAACAACAGGATCGAAAGACCGATGGGCAACACGAGACCGTTCAGACCGCCGACGAACACAAGCATAGCGGCCGGCGGGGTGGTGACAAGCATATAGGCGATCAGCGAGATGCAGATAAAACCAACTGTCGACAAGTTACGTTGCCGCTCGCTCATATCCGGCTTGAAGGCCGTGAGGAACGAGACCGACGTGTACGCTGCGCCGATAATGCTGGTTAGCGCCGAAGCAAGGAAGACTGCGCCGAACAGGCGGAAGCCGATGTCGCCGGCCGCGGCATGGAAGGCCTGGCCTGCCGGATTTGCTGCTTTGCCGGACAGGTCGATGACCGCTCCAGAGGCAACGACGCCGAGAACGGCCAGGAACAGGATATAGCGCAACACTCCGGTGATAGCGATGCCGCTCAGCGCCGCGCGATTGACCGCGCCGATGTTTTCGACTCCGACCGTTCCTTTGTCGAGCAGGCGATGCGCACCGGCATACGTAATGTAGCCGCCGATCGTGCCGCCCACGATCGTGGTGATGGTGGCAAAGTCAATTGTGGATGGCAGGACCGTCTGGTGGAAAGCATCAGCGACCGGTGGACCGGAAACGACTGCAGCGTAAAGAATAAGTGCAAGTTTGACGAAGGCGGCGACGAAGACCACGCGATCCATCGCCACACCCGCACGACGCGAAACGAAGATGCCGATGGCAACAAGGGCGCCGATCGCTCCGCCGATCTTCGGATCGAGACCGATCATGGCATTGAGGCCAAGCCCTGCCCCTCCCATATTGCCAATATTGAAGAACAGGCCACCGATAATCACCAGAACGGCCAGCAGATAACCTGAACCCGGGATTGCCGCGTTGGCAACTGCCGGCGCCCGCATGCGGGTCACCGTTACAATACGCCAGACATTTGCCTGGACGACGAAGTCGATCAAGATGGAAACGATGATCGCGAAGGCAAAGGCTGCCCCGAGCTTAACGGTGAAATTGGCCGTCTGTGTGATGAAGCCCGGTCCTACGGCTGCCATCGACATCAGGAACATTGCGGAAAGTAAGGCGTAGCGCTGCGCTTTGGCGCTTTGCACAGCCGCAACCTGGCGGCCGTGCGCGAGCTCGGTCTGCTGCATGGAAGTTTCTCCGTTTATCGTCACCCGCCCCTCGCGGATGCTTTTAGCACTCCCATCATGATCTGCTCTGCGACGTTGTCAAGATTGTTCAACGATCATTACTCATCGTTCCGCCAAAAACATGCAAAAATGGAGCGTATCTCTCATATTGTTGATCGATACACAATGTCTTAATCAGAGACACCTCCAGCGCGATGGGAGCAGGCGAAGACGTAGCTAACTGATTGTTCAACGATCAAATTGCATCGTTTACTGAAACCGTACTGATTTCCCCATTAAATGGATTTTCCGTTCTCACATTGGCGCTTCCAGTCGCCCATTTTAGTGGTATGCAATGGCCGAGTATCCCCATGCGGCAGAAGAGGTTTCGGTGACCGAAAAAGCTGAGAATCAGCCCTTGGCAGACCGATTGGCGAAGCGCATCCGCGCTTTGTTGATCTCCGGTGAATTGTTACCTGGGCAGCGGGTGTCGGAAGCAGGCTTCAGTGATCGGTTTGAAGTGTCGCGTAACTCACTCCGCGAGGCCTTTCGGCTGCTTACCAAGGACGGATTGCTCCGCCACGAGACCAATCGGGGTGTATTTGTAGCAACACCGAATGTGGCTTCTATCATGGACATCTACCGAGTTCGCCGGATGTTGGAATGCGGCGCGCTTCGGCAAGCCTGGCGACTTCATCCTGCGGTCAAAGCGATGCGCGAGGCTGTGGAGGAGGCGAAGACCAAGCGTGAAGAGCAGGACTGGCATGCAGTAGGAAGTGCGAACATGAAATTTCACAGCGCGATCGTGGACCTAGCAGACAGCGCACGGCTTAGCGATTTCTACGAACGCGTTGCAGCAGAGTTGCGCCTTGGGTTCGGGCTTCTGGATAATCTGGAGCAACTTCACGCACCGTTCATTGATATGAACAACACTATCGTTACCCTGACAGAAAAAGGTGAGAACAGTCAGGCGTGCCACGAGATGGAGACCTACCTCAATCTGTCCGAGCGAGCACTCTTAAAGGCGTTCGAGCGGGCATCCTATCTCGGCTGAGATTTCACAACGATGCGCTCTCGGCGACATCGGTGAACGAAGTCAAACGTTCATGTCGTCAGCGACCGCCAGCCAGACCTGCTGGAGCTCTTCGTTTTCGTTGGATCAGGCGCCGGCAGCAGCCGCCCACTCATCGCGCTCGCGCTGCACTTCGCGGCGCTTGGTGACGATCGATGCGCAGATAACGCCGACCGCGACGATGGCGATCAGGATCGTGCAGATCGCGTTGATCTCGGGCGTCACCCCAAGGCGCACCTGGCTATAGATCTTCATCGGCAGTGTGGTTGCGCCGGGGCCGGAGGTGAAGCTTGCAATCACGAGGTCGTCAAGCGACAGCGTGAAAGCCAGGATCCAGCCCGAAAACACCGCCGGCGAGATGATCGGCAGCGTGATCTCGAAGAAGGTCCGCACCGGCGGCGCACCCAGATCCTGGGCGGCTTCCTCAATGGACTGGTCGAAGCTCAAGAGCCGTGACTGCACGACAACGGCGACGAAGCACATGGTCAGCGTCGTATGCGCCAGCGTGATCGTCCAGAAGCCGCGGTCGAAGCCGATCGCCACGAAGAGCAGCAGCAGCGACAGACCGGTGATGACTTCCGGCATGACGAGCGGCGCATAGACCATTCCCGAAAAGAGCATGCGGCCGCGGAAGCGGCTATAGCGCACCAGCGTCAGCGCCGCCATCGTGCCGAGGACGGTCGCGAAGGTGGCCGACAGCAGACCGACACGGATCGTTACCCAGGCGGCATCGAGCAGGGCCTGGTTCGAGAGCAGCGAGACATACCATTTGGTGGAGAAGCCACCCCAGACGGTGACGAGCTTCGATTCGTTGAAGGAAAAGACCACCAGCAGCACGATCGGCAGATAGAGGAAGGCAAAGCCGAGCACGACGGAGATGATGTTGAAACGGGTCCATCTCAGCATGGCTTACTTCCCCCGCTCTTCGGCCTTGGCCTGGACATTCTGGAAGAAAACGATCGGGATCACCAGGATCATCAGCAGGATGGTTGCGACCGCCGAGGAGACCGGCCAGTCTCTGTTCGCGTTGAATTCGTTCCAGAGCGTCTTGCCGATCATCAGCGTCTGCGAACCGCCGAGAAGATCGGGAATGACGAACTCGCCGACGGCAGGGATGAAGACCAGCATGCAGCCGGCAACCACACCGGGGATCGACAGTGGGAAGGTGACGCGCCAGAAGGCCTGGATCGGCGTGCAGCCGAGATCCTGCGCTGCCTCGATCAGCGTGCCGTCCATCTTTTCGAGCGCCGAATAGAGCGGCAGCACCATGAAGGGCAGATAGGAATAGACGATGCCGATATAGACGGCGGTGGTGGTGTTGAGGATGATCAATGGGCTGTCGATCACATGCAGCGACAGGAGAAGCTGGTTCAGCAGCCCTTCGGGCTTCAGGATAGCGATCCAGGCGTAAACGCGGATCAAGAAGCTCGTCCAGAACGGCAGGATGACGAGCATCAAAAGCGTCGGCCGCATGCGGCGCGGGGCCTGAGCCATGCCATAGGCGATCGGATAGGCGATCAGCAGCATCAGCAAAGTCGAGACCGCCGCGATGATGACGCTCGAGAGATAAGCGTTGAAATAGAGCGGATCGTCGGTGAGATAGCCGTAATTATCGAAGGAGAAGGTCGCGACCTTGCTCCAGAAACCACCCCAGCCATCGGCAAAGGAGAAGACCGGCTCGTAGGGTGGGATGGCGATTGCCGTCGTCGACAGGGAAATACGGAAGACGATGAAGAACGGCGCCAGAAAGAAGAGCAGCAGCCAAGCATAGGGGATAATGATGACGAGACGGTTGTAAAGGCGAGATGCGAAAGTTTCCATAGCCTCAGTCCTTCAGCAGCACGCCGCCATTCTCGTCGAACGAAACCCAGACCTCCTGATCATAGGTGAAAGGGTCTTCGACGGAACGCTGCGCGTTGAGGGAAGAGGCTCTGACGAATTTGCCGCCCGGCAGCTTAATGTGGAAGACGGTCATGTCGCCGAGATAGGCGATATCCCAGATCTCGCCCTTGGCGGCATTGACCGAGGCGTTCGCGGGGGCCGTGCGCGTCACGCGAATCTTTTCCGGGCGGATAGCAAAACCGACCGTGCTGCCGGTCGCCGGCGCCTCCGTGGCGGCAGTCCGGATCGTCAGGCCGCTTTCGACTGATATCTCGACCGCCCCGCTTCCAGACGTCGTCACCTTGCCGTCGAAGATATTCACGTCGCCGATGAAGTCCGCGACAAAGCGGCAATTCGGCGCCTCGTAGATTTCGCCCGGCGTTGCCACCTGCACGACCTGGCCGTGGCTCATGACCGCGATGCGGTCGGCCATGGTCATCGCCTCTTCCTGATCATGGGTGACCACAACGAAGGTGAGGCCGAGCGTCTGCTGCAGGTCCATCAGTTCGAACTGGGTTTCCTCGCGCAGCTTCTTGTCGAGCGCGCCGAGCGGTTCATCGAGCAGCAGCACTTTCGGGCGTTTGGCGAGCGAGCGGGCGAGCGCGACGCGCTGGCGCTGACCGCCGGAGAGCTGGTTCGGTTTGCGTGAGGCAAACTGCTCCAGCTTTACGAGCTTCAGCATCTGCGTCACGCGCTCGACTATTTCGTCCTTCGGCATGCCGTCCTGCTTGAGGCCGAAGGCGATATTCTTCTCGACGGTCATATGCGGAAAAAGCGCGTAGGACTGGAACATCATATTGACCGGCCGCTTGTAGGGCGGCGTGCCGGCGAGGTCGGTGCCATCGAGGATGATCTCGCCCGAGCTCGGCTGCTCGAAGCCGGCGAGCATGCGTAGAAGCGTCGACTTGCCGCAGCCGGAGGCGCCGAGCAGAGCAAAGAACTCGCGATGATAAATGTTCAGCGACAGATCATCGACGGCGGTGAAATTGCCGAAACGCTTGGTGACATTCTTGAAGGCTATGAAAGGTTTTGCAGAAGGATCGGTCCAGGGTGCGAAGGCGCGGCGGATATTGCCCAAAGATTTCATCATATTCCCCGAGAATAAGTTTTCAGCCGGCCTCCACCCCGGCCGGTAATTGAAAGGCCCGGACGTTTCCGTCCGGGCCTGGCACCAACCTACTGGCCGGTCACGACCTTCGTCCAGATCCGCGTCGCCGTGCGTTGGGTCTTCGGATCCCACGGCTTGACCGTGAACAGGTTCTTCATCACCGCGTCGGTCGGATAGACGGCCGGATCTTCCAGCACTTCCTTGCTGACGAACTGCTGCGAGGCCTTATTGCCGTTGGCATAGAAGGTGTGGTCGCTCGCCTTGGCGATGACCTCGGGCTTCATCAGGTAGTTCAGGAATTCGTGCGCCTCGGCCACATGCTTGGCATCGGCCGGGATTGCCATCATGTCGAACCACATCTGGGCGCCCTGCACGGGGATCGAATAGTTGACCTCGACACCGTTCTTGGCCTCGGCCGCGCGGTCGCGGGCCTGCAGCATGTCGCCGGAATAGCCGAAGGCGATGCAGATATCGCCATTGGCAAGGGCGTTGATATATTCGGAGGAGTGGAACTTGCGGATATAAGGGCGCACCGCCGTCAGCAATTCCTCGACCTTCTTGAAATCTTCGGCCTTGGTCGAGTTCGGATCGAGGCCGAGATAACGCAGCGCCGTGGTCATCACGTCCTTCGGCGTGTCGAGCACGTAGATGCCGCAATCCTTGAACTTCTCGGCCACCTTCGAGTCGAATATCACTTCGAGACCTGGCTTGGCATCAGGCCCGAGGATTTCTGCGACCTTCTTGACGTTATAGCCGATCCCGTCGGTGCCCCACATGTAGTCGACAGCGTATTCGTTGCCCGGATCGTAGGCAGCGGTGCGCTCCTGGATCACATCCCACATGTTGGAAAGGTTCGGCAGCTTGGATTTGTCGAGTTTCTGGAAGACGCCAGCCTGGATCTGACGCTGCAGGAAGTCGGCCGTGGGAACTACGACGTCATAACCGGTGCCGCCGGCAAGCAGCTTGGTTTCGACAGTCTCATTGGAATCGAACGTGTCGTAGACGACCTTGATGCCGGTTTCCTTGGTGAAATCGGCAAGGATGCTGTCGTCGATATAATCCGACCAGTTGTAGACGTTAACGACGCGCTCCTGCGCAACGGCCGGCGCGGCGGCAAGGAGCGCGGCGATGGCTGCGGCCGTCACGGTTGCGATGGTTGACCTCATGAATTCTCCTGTTTGTTCGAAGAGCCCGCATCCCGCGAACATTTTTTTCCCTCTGGTTTTGTCCGCAGACTAAGAAGGAATTTCTAAGCCCACAAGCGCAAAAACTGCGCCTTCAATCATTTCACAATCACTGGAAGTCGAAGGCGCTGAGACCCGCCACCATCTCGTCGAGCCCGAGCGGCCGCGTTACCGGCGGCTCGGCGCGGGAAAGGCAGCCGCGCCGCTCGCAGAGACGACAGGCCGGGCCGATTGCAACCGGATCGAGCGCCGCCGCCTGCCCGTAGACCACGCCGTCTGCAAGAGCGGCATCGCAGCCGACCAGGATCGCAGTGCGTCTGATTCTTTCGCCGAATTCGACGCTCGGCCCCTCCAGGGTGCGCGCGACCGTCAGGAAGGACGCGCCATCTTGCATGACCACTGTCTCGGCAAGAATCTGGCCCGGCTGCAGGAAGGCGGCGTGGATATTGAGCTTCGGACAGCCGCCGCCGAAACGGGCCTGCGGAAAGCCTTGGGCGCCAGCTCGCCGCAGCCGATGGCCGGCCGCATCGATCTCGATCAGGAAGAAGGGGATTGCTGCCGCGCCGGGTCGCTGCATCATCGTCAGACGCGTTGCCGCATGGCCGAAGGAGACGCCGAAACGCGTCCGAAGAATATCGATGTCGTAACGCGTCGCCTTGGCCGCCGAAAGGAAGGCTTCATAGGGCATGGCCAGCGCCAGTGCCGCAATGCGGGCAAACTCGAAGCGGGCGATGCGGCGCGCCTCGGCGGAGGAAAGTTGGAGATCGTCGAGCTCGGCATCGATGGCCGGCAGCAAGGCAAGGGTCGCTGCCTCGACCGCTATCTCGTGCGCACGATCGGCCGGCGACAGGCGTTCCGAAATGAAAAGCCGCATCGAATGGCGATCGAAACGGCGGCGCAGATCCGGCATGACGTGCACGGGTAAGACGCGCACCGCAATGCCGCGTTCGGCGCGCAGCCAGTCCTTCAGTCCCGCCGCAAGATCGAGGCCGCCGGGCACCGTCGCAGCAAAGGCTTCCGCCGCTGCCTCGATCCGTCCGAAATAGCCGGATCGGCGCTCCAGCGCCTCGCGCAGCTCGTCCAGCGGCAGTCGGCCGGCGGCAACGGGCGCATGCCCCTCGGCCGCCATCAGCACTGTCAGATCGGATAGCCGCGCGGCCTGTTCGCGGTAGGCACGATAAAGCTTGATCATGCCGCTTGCGGCATTCGGCGCCGCTTCAGCCACCTCCACCAGTTCCTGGTCACCGGGCAGTTCGCCTGATAGCAGCGGGTCGGCGAAGACCTCCTTCAGCTGACCGAGACTGCCGCCGGTCTGTCCCCGCAACTCCTCCAGATCGATCCGGTAGACGGCCGCAAGCTTCAGGAGCAGCTGAACCGTCAACGGCCGCTGGTTGCGTTCGATCAGGTTCAGGTAGGAAGGCGAAATCTCCAGCGCCTCGGCCATGGCGGTCTGCGTCAGCGCCAGCGCATTGCGAATGCGCCGCAGTTTAGGGCCTGCGAAGATCTTCCGTTCCGCCATGTCACACCTTTGACAAAGAACAGGGGCGCTTAATTTACAAAACTTTACTACTTCACAGCGCCCCTCTGTCAATCCTCGTCATCTTAACCTCTTTCCGGTCCGAAAATCAAAGGTTTTTCTGGCCATAACGGCGCAAATTGTCAATCTTGTCATTCATTCACGCAATGACGATTTTCAGTGAGGAAAGCCCGCATGACCGATTTTTACAAGCTTGTCCGAAATGCGCCAGCAGGCCGCTTTGACGGTATCGAACGGCCCTATTCCGCCGCTGACGTAGAGCGGCTGAGAGGCTCGGTGGCGCTCAGCCATACGCTCGCCGAAATGGGGGCGGATCGCTTGTGGCAGCTCATTCATCAGGAAGACTTCGTCAATGCGCTCGGCGCGCTCTCCGGCAACCAGGCCATGCAGATGGTGCGCGCCGGGCTGAAGGCGATCTATCTCTCCGGCTGGCAGGTGGCGGCCGACGCCAATACCGCATCGGCGATGTATCCCGACCAGTCGCTTTATCCCGCCAATGCCGGGCCGGAACTCGCCAAGCGCATCAATCGCACGCTGCAGCGCGCCGATCAGATCGAGACCGCAGAGGGCAACGGCCTTTCCGTCGAGACCTGGTTTGCACCGATCGTTGCCGATGCGGAAGCCGGTTTTGGTGGGCCGCTCAACGCTTTCGAGATCATGAAGGCCTATATCGAGGCGGGTGCGGCAGGCGTCCATTTCGAGGACCAACTCGCTTCGGAGAAGAAATGCGGCCATCTCGGCGGCAAGGTGCTGATCCCGACGGCCGCCCATATCCGCAATCTCGACGCCGCCCGGCTTGCTGCCGACGTCATGGGCGTGGCGACCCTGGTCATCGCCCGCACCGATGCGGAAGCAGCAAAACTGCTGACGTCTGACATCGATGAGCGCGACCAGCCCTTCGTCGACTACGATGCCGGGCGCACGGTCGAAGGCTTCTATCAGGTCAGAAACGGCATCGAGCCCTGCATCGCCCGTGCCGTCGCCTATGCGCCGCATTGCGACCTGATCTGGTGCGAGACCTCGAAGCCGGATCTGGAGCAGGCTCGCCGTTTTGCCGAGGGTGTCCACAAGGTCCATCCGGGCAAGCTGCTTGCCTATAATTGCTCGCCATCGTTCAACTGGAAGAAGAACCTCGACGAGGCGACGATCGCCAAGTTCCAGCGCGAGCTCGGCGCAATGGGCTACAAATTTCAGTTCATCACGCTCGCCGGCTTCCACCAGCTGAACTATGGCATGTACGAGCTGGCGCGCGGCTACAAGCAGCGGCAGATGTCGGCCTATTCCGAATTGCAGCAGGCCGAATTCGCCGCGGAAGTGAACGGCTATACCGCCACCAAACATCAACGCGAGGTCGGCACCGGCTATTTCGACGCCGTGTCGCTCGCCATCACCGGCGGCCGGTCTTCGACCACGGCCATGCACGATTCAACCGAACATGCGCAGTTCAAACCGGCTGCGGAATGACCCGAAGAGGAGGATAGATCATGGCATCCATCGCACGCGTCCGCGAACGGGCCGAAGAGCAGGCATCGAGCATGAGCGAGGATCAGCAGACGACGATCCGCATGCTCGCCAATGACCTGCATCGGCTGAACCAATCCGTCATGAAGGCCGTCGAGGCCGGCGTTTCTGTCGAACTGGTGCGCTCGGCCCGTCACCACGGCGGCGACGGCAACTGGGGCGACCTGTTGATCCCGGTCGTCGTCACCAACCGGCACTGACGAAATAGGCGGCAGCCCGGGCACGTCGCTCGGATTGCGCTCGGTCACAGCGTCCGCGCCGCGAAAGAATGCGCGGACGCCCTATCGTCTTCCAGTCTTCCCGGGCCGGGTATCAGCCGCGGCTCGGACGCTTGCCGGCGAAAAGGTCGGCATAGCTTCTAACGAGCTTCGTCATGCGGTCGGCGACCGTGCGGATCTCCGGGCGATGGCGATCCTCGGCATTCATGACGATCCATTGACGATGACGCAATTCCGGCAATTCGCCGCCTTGGCGCTGCAATTCGGGATGAAGATCGCCGACGAAACAGGGAAGCACCGTCTTGCCGGCGCCGGCGCGCACCAGATCCGGCAGCGAGCGCGGCCGGTTGACGGTGGCGACGATATCAGCCGCGGCATGGGAATGCGGCCAGCGCAGATAGGCCGAGATCGCCTCCTCCTCGCCGACGGCAATCCAGCGCTCGTCGGTCTCGACTGCATTTCGCCTGACATAGACGGCGTATGCCACCTCTCCAAGCTGGCGGGCGGCCAGATTGGGTTCCTCCGGCTCGAAAGCGCGAATGCCGATGTCGCTCTCGCGATAGGCAAGGCTTGCCCGCGCCTCACCGATGGTGAGCGCAATGGCGAAGGCATCGCCCGGCATGCGGATGGCAGCGAAATTCTCCGTCAGAAGCCAGGCGACCCAGGTGCCTGCGGTGATCCTGACTGTCGTGCCGCCCTCACCCGATTGCCGCCAGGCTTCGACCTTGCGGGCGGCGGCTTCCATCTCTTGAAGGTGATCGAGCAGCGCCTGGCCATCCCGCGTCAGCCGATAACCTGTCTGGCTGCGGGAAAACAGGGTGCGGCCGACCTCCTGTTCGAGATCGAGCATGCGCCGGCCGATGGTCGCGGGGCTAAGACCGCTGGCGGCACTGGCCCCCGTCAGACCGCCAAGGCGGGCCACCTGCAGGAAAAGCTGATAGGAATCCCAATTCGCGTTTTTCATCAGTGAAAAACATAGCGTGGATTTCCCTGTTTATGAAGAGAAATTCGATGCTTAAATCAAGAGATGTCTTTGAGTAGGAAAGGACATCTCATGATCGACATGATCACCATCGCAGGCGTGCATGGATTTCGCCACCATCGCCCGCCGAGCAACAGCAAGGCGGATGAGGATCGATTCTATGACGAGTTCGGAGACAGCGGCACCATTCGCTTCGCCGCCTGGCTGACCTCGCTCGACCTCATCATCAGGCGCGTGGTGTCAAAGCGCCGCAAAGCTGCGGCGCAGTCTTGCGGCAGTCGCGGCCGGGTTCCTCAGGCGACTTTCCTTGCGCCGAGGTGAGCGGCCGCGGGCTCGGCGCCAATACGGAAGCGTTCGATCAGCGCCATCAGCGTATCGGCCTCGCCGGCGAGCAGACGGCTTGCCTGCGTGGTCTCGGCAACCATCGAGGCGTTCTTCTGGGTCATCTGGTCCATGGCGTTGACGGAGCCGTTGACCTCCTGCAGCGCGGCCGACTGATCGCGGCTGGCAGTGGCGATGGTCTCGACATGGCCGCTGATCGCGATGATCTCCTGGCTGATCGAGGCAAGAACGCCGCCGGTCTTCTGGACGAGTTCCGAGCCTGCCGTCACTTCCCGGCTCGACGTTTCGATCAACGACTTGATCTCGCGCGCCGCATCGGCTGAACGCTGGGCGAGTTCGCGGACTTCCTGGGCGACGACGGCAAAGCCTTTGCCCGCCTCGCCGGCCCGCGCCGCTTCGATGCCGGCATTCAGCGCCAGAAGGTTGGTCTGGAAGGCGATATCGTCGATCACCTCGATGATCTGCTCGATACGCTGCGAAGCCTCTTCGATACGCTCCATGGCGGCGACGGCATCGCCGACCACGGTGCCGGAATTGTCGGCCGTCTTCTTGGTCGCGGCGACGACGCTGTTGGCTTCGCGGGCACGCTCGGCGGAGGAGCGAACCGTCACTGTGATCTCCTCCACCGCGGCGGCGGTCTCCTCCAGGCTCGCCGCCTGCGCCTCGGTGCGCTTCGAAAGCTCGCCGGCGGAGGCCGAAACGGCGCTGCTGTTGCGCTGGATCGTCGAAGCGCTGTCGCGGATACCGGAAAGCGTATCCTGGAGCCGCAGCAGCGACGCGTTGAAATCGACGCGCAGTTGTTCCAGCCGGCCGATAAAGGGCGTGCCGATCGTTTGCGAGACATCGCCCTGGGACAGGCGCCCGAGGCCGGCCGCAAGCTGGCTGACGGCAAAATCGATCTGGCTGTCGAGCGAGCGCTTGTCGGCATCATTGCGGGCGCGTTCCGCGTCGCTCAAGGCGCGCTGTTCGACCGCTTCGGTTTCCAGATCGCGCCTGGCGCGGGCGCTGTCGCGGAAAAGCGCCAGGGCTCGGCCGATATCGCCGAACTCGTTCTTCTTCTCAAGACAAGGGATCGTCCCTTCGAGATCGCCCGAGGAGATCGAGTGGACGCTGGCGGTCAGCGCCTGCAAAGGCTTCACCGACAGGCGGATCGCATAAAAGGCGAGTACACCGACGAGCAGCATGACGATGGCGCCGATGCCGAGAATCAGGATCTGCAGCTCATTCATGCGTTGGTAATAGAATTCCATCGGAATGCCGATGAAGAGAATACCAACATTGGCATTGGATGCGTTCTTGATCGGGAAATAGCCGGTCATGAACTTGCGGCCGAATAGCTCGGCCGGGCCGTAATAGGCCTCACCCCTGGCAAGAACCGGCTGAGCCGGGTGCTCGGCTGCGAGCTTGGTGCCGACGGCGCGCTCGCCGTTTTCTTTCTTGACGTTCGTGGAGATGCGGACGTAGTCGCTGCCCTGCTTCTGGAAAATGGTCGCGACGCCGGCGATCGACTGCGCGGTGCGATCGACAAGCGAATGATCGGCAAGGGCTGGAACCGCATCCTCGGTGACGGCGGAGAGCTGATTGTCCTTCACCGCAATCTTCGCCGCCGGATCAGCCGCGCCGTAAAGGACAGCCATGGCGCGGGCGGCATCCCTGGCGTCGGAGACGGCCCCGTCCATCACATGACGGCTGAGATTGTAATAGGTTGCGCCGACAATGGCGGCCGTGCTGATCGCCAGCAGAAACAGCGTGATCGCAACGATCTGTCGCACGATAGACGTAGAAAAAAGGCGCAGCATCGTAACCCCCGGCCGGCATGACAAATGCTAAATTAAGCCAAAAGCGTTAAGGAAAAATTTTCCGTAAATCAGAGCGGCGAGAAGCGCGATTCTGCACACAAAAGAAAACGGCCCCGGGAAGAACCGGGGCCGTTCGGACGTGAAGTGATCGCGATCAGGCGGCGCGATAAACCTGGGCTTCGGCCGCCTCGCCGTGGATCTTGAACTGCTGGATCAGGCGGCGCAGCGCGTCAGCCTCGTCGGCTAGTTCGCGGCTGGCGGCCGTCGTCTCCTCGACCATCGCGGCGTTCTTCTGCGTCATCTGGTCCATCTGATTGACCGTCGAGTTGACGCTCTGCAGCGCGTTGGATTGGTCGTGGCTGGCGCGAGCGATCATCTCGACATGCTGGCTGATCGTGACGATCTGGGCGCTGATCTTCGCAAGCACGGTGCCGGTTTCCTGGACGAACTGCGAGCCGGAGCTGACCTCGCTGGTCGACTTGTTGATCAGGCCCTTGATCTCCTGCGCAGCCGCCGCGGAGCGCTGGGCAAGTTCGCGGACTTCCATGGCGACGACGGCGAAGCCCTTGCCGGCCTCGCCGGCGCGGGCCGCCTCGATGCCGGCGTTGAGCGCCAGCAAATTGGTCTGGAAGGCGATCTCGTCGATGACGCCGATGATCTGCTCGATCTGACGCGAGGCCTCCTCGATGCGGCCCATGGCGTCAATCGCATTGCTGACGACGACCGCGGAATCGTCGGCGCTGCGTTTGGCCTGGCGGACGATCTGGTCCGCGTCCTTGGCGCGTTCGGCCGACGAGCGGACAGTGACGGTGATCTGATCGACGGCTGCGGCGGTCTCTTCGAGCGAGGCAGCCTGCTGTTCCGTGCGCTTGGAGAGATCCTCGGCCGAGTGGGCCATCTGGTTGCCGTTGCCCTGGATCAATTCGACGTTGTCGCGGATCTGGCTCATTGTTGCCTGCAGGCGCAGCATCGAACCGTTGAAATCCTGACGAAGTTGTTCGAGTCGGCCGATGAAGGGGGTATCGATCGTAGTCGAGATATCGCCCTGCGACATGCGCTCGAGGCCGGCCGCAAGTGCGTTGACCGCGAACTCGATCTGACGGTCCATCTCGCGCTTTTCGGCATCGTTGCGCTGGCGCTCGTGCTCGGCGGCAGCGCGCTCCTCGTCGCTCTGTTCCTCGATGCGAATCTTCGAGATGGCATTTTCCTTGAAGATGCCGAGCGCCCGGGCCATGTCGCCGATTTCGTCATAGCGCTGCTCGCCCGTTATGCTGGTATCCAGGGCTCCGTCGGCAATGCGGCGCATCGCGGCGGTGATCTGGCTGATCGGGCGCTGCAGCGTCAGCACCAGGGCGATGCCGCCGAGGATCGACAGAAGAATGCCGAGGCCAGTGGTCATGACGGAGATGCTGTTTGCCTGGGTGCGCTCGGTTCCGGCTGTCTGCTTCTGCAGTTCGGCGAAATCAGTGAGCTTCTTCCAGATCTCGTCGAGTTCCTGTCGCGCCGCGGCATAGGCCGTCACGCGCTCGCCGATCGTATCGACGATCTTCGAACCGCCGCCCGATATGACGTCAAGCGCCGGCTTGATCGCGTCCGATATGCCTTCGGCAAAGCCCATTCCCTTGGCGCTGGTGGCCAGCACCTCCATGTCCTTGCCGAGCGTGCCGGTCTGCTGCTGCAGACGGACCAGATTGTCCTTGCTTGAATTGGCGAGGAAATCGGAAAGGACGATCTGCAGCGCATAGACCGAATTTTCCAGGCGCCGCGTATCCTGAAGAACGGAATTGGTCTGGCCAATGCGGCCCTCGAGTTCAGCAAAACTCTGTGTCGCCTGACGCATCATTTGCGTCGCGGTCAACTGTGTATAAGTCGAGGTCTGACGGAAGCGCGAAATGAGGCGGCCGAGTTCGGTGATGTTCTCGTCGGTCGGGCTGGGCATCTGGGCGATCGCCTTAATGCCGTCGATGGTCGCTGCCAGCGCGTCGATGACATTCTTCTGATTGGCCGGAACCGAAATGGCGATCAAGCGCTGCGACTTGATGATCGCGGGCATCTGTTCGTTGATGAAGGCGATCTTTTCCTCAGGCGTCTGCGGCTTGGCGTAGCCGCTGGCCACGGTGCCGAAGAAATCGCCGCCCTTCAATAGGCGGTCGGCAGTGCGCAGCGTTATGGTGGCAGCGCCTTCATCGCGCTGGAGCGCGGTCTGCAATTCCTCGGCCTGATAGGAGACCGTGAAACGGGTGCTGATCAGGCTCTTCTGCGCCGCATCGATCTGCTCATGCAGCGCCTGTTCCTGCTCGTGCAACGCCCAGAGCTTGTCGACGACGCCCGAAATCTCCTTGGTGCGGCTCGAAGCTTCCGCGAGGCTGTCCCGGCCGGCAGCCTGTTCACCGACCTGGTCGAGCGTCTGATCGAGCACGCCCTGCTGCATCTTCAGATCCGACAGCAGCTTGTCGCGCGCCTCGGGGCTGGTGACGCGCAGGAAATCGTCCATCGAACCGTAGAGATCCTTGAACCCGCTCAGCGACTGCAGCACGCTATTGGATATTTCCATGCGGCCCTGAAGAAGGCCGGATGCGTAAAGGCCGGTCAATCCCACCGCCGAAATGGTAACGACAAAGGGCAGAACGAAGATCAAAACCTTGGTCTTGATCCTGAAACGGGAAAGAATCTTGTCAATCAACATGGCGTTCCGGGCCTTTCATACACTACTCCTCCCGCCGGCAGCCATAAGGCGCGCCAGCCGAGTGCACATCGAATTATTCTCTTTCCATCGGGGGACCTGGAGGCCAGGCGGCAGTCATTGCCAGTTCATGTCCAAGCAAACTTGGAAACGCCCAAATAATCGCGGGCGATTGTGTCAGATTAGATATTAATTTTCAGATAAGCGGTAATGGTGACTTAAGCCAACACGGTGAAATAATTGCAGATTATGCGCCACGCGGGCGCAGCGTCGCGATCGGAGGCCGGCAAGTTTGCTTTCAGATGGGCGGGCAGGATCAGATGAGGTTGGCTAGCAGCAGCGCCAGGCTGGCGGCGGTCGCGCCGGCTGCGAGCATCAGGTATCGCAGGCTGGCGATGCGGGCGTCGGGTTTTGCCTGGGCGATTGCGATGGCGCGGGCGCGTCGTGCGTTTCTGTTCATGCTCGAAACCTCACTCTTGTGACACAACAGTCCAACAAAAAGGCCTGCCGGTAAAGCTTAATTTGGGAAAAGCTTTCAGATCCGGCAATTGAGACAGGATGGCGCACCTCTCTTAAGAAGTCTTGAATCGTTATTGCGGATATTTCTACGCAGATTCGCCGGCGGCAAAACCGGAAGCCCAGGCCCATTGGAAATTATAGCCGCCGAGCCAGCCGGTGACGTCAACACATTCACCGACGAAATAAAGGCCGGGAACGGTCTTTGCTTCCATGCTGCGGGAATCGAGGCCCGCGGTGTCGATGCCGCCGAGCGTCACCTCGGCAGTGCGATATCCTTCCGAGCCGGATGGTTTGATGATCCAGTTCTGGGCGCTGGCGGCCAGCCGCTGCAGCGCCTTGTCCGGCAGGTCGGCCATATTACCGGCGATCTTTTCCCGCTCGACGAGAAACTGGGCCAGCCGCTTCGGCAGGATATCGCCGAGAGCTGTCTGGGCCGACTGGCGGCCATTCAGCTGCTTCGCCGTCTTCAAATGCGCCGATATGTCGACATCCGGTTCGACTGCAACGACGATTTCATCACCCTCCCGCCAGTAGGAGGAAATCTGCAGGATGGCGGGGCCGCTTAAACCCCGGTGGGTAAACAGCAGCGCTTCACGGAAGGCAGTGCGGCCGTGGCGGATTTTGGCGGGGGCCGATATGCCGGCAAGCGGCGCAATGCTTGCAAGCATGCCTGGATCCAGCGTCAGCGGCACGAGAGCCGGGCGGGTTTCGAGCACGGTGAGGCCGAACTGTTCGGCAAGGCGATAGGCAAAGCCGGTGGCACCCATCTTCGGGATCGATTTGCCGCCGGTCGCCACGATGAGAGAGGATGCCTCGAAGACGCCTTCGCCCGTGGAGACGCGGAAGCCTGCCTCCCTCCTCTCGACGCCGGATATTTCGGTGCCGAGATGCAGGCCCGCGCCGACCGCGCGCATCTCGTCCAGCAGCATACGGATGATGTCCTTGGCGCTGTCATCGCAGAACAACTGGCCGAGCGTCTTTTCATGCCATGCAATGCCGTGCCGATCGACCATGGCGATGAAATCGGCGGGCGTGAAACGGGCAAGCGCCGACTTGCAGAAATGCGGATTGGCGGAAAGGAAATTCCTCGGTCCGGCATGGATATTGGTGAAATTGCAGCGGCCGCCGCCTGATATGCGGATCTTCTCGCCAGGCGCCTTCGCATGGTCGATGACCACGACCGAGCGGCCGCGTCTGCCCGCGCGAATGGCCGCCATCATGCCGGCGGCTCCGGCGCCGATGACGATGACGTCGCTTTTGTGCTGCAAACCTTTTTCCCCGATCCAACCGGCGTCTTCTTTTCCATCAAAGGACGAAAGTCAACGTTCTCAACCCCTCGCCAATTGGCAAACTCCGGCTATGATGGCGCCACGATCAACCAAACCGGTGTGTCATGTCCCCAAAAAAGACGACGCTGAAGCCTGCCAGAAACGTACCCGCCTCGACCAAAACACCCCCGGACCCCGGATCCCTGCGCGGCGTTGCGAACTGGAAGGAAGCGGCGCAGTGGCTGAGGGCCAGGGGCATCGAAGACATTGAATGCATCACGCCGGATCTTGCCGGCGTTCCGCGCGGCAAGATGATGCCGAGTTCCAAATTCACCTCCAACACCTCGCTGGCGCTGCCGTCGGCGATCTATCGGCATACGATTTCGGGCGAGTATCCGGAGGAGACGGAGAGCTTCCGCTACGAGCCGCGCGACAGCGATCTGAAGCTGATGCCCGATCTTTCGACGCTGTCGGTCGTGCCCTGGGAAACCGACCCGACGGCCCAGGTGATCTGCGACATTGTCGATTCCGACGGCGGCGAAGTGCCCTATACGCCACGCAACGTCTTGAAGCGGATCATGAGCCTCTATCACGACCGCGGCTGGAAGCCGATCGTGGCGCCCGAGATCGAGTTCTACCTGGTCGCCAAGAATGACGACCCCGACTATCCGCTGCATCCTCCGAAAGGCCGCTCCGGCCGCTCGATCCTCGGCGGCCAAGGCTATTCGATCGCCGGCATCAACGAATTCGACGAGCTGATCGACGACATCTACCATTTCTCCGAGAAGCAGGGGCTGGAGATCGATACGCTGATCCACGAAGAGGGACCGGCGCAACTCGAGATCAACCTGCGCCACGGCAATCCGATCGAGCTTGCCGACCAGGTGTTCCTGTTCAAGCGCACGATCCGTGAAGCGGCGCTGAAGCACGACATCTATGCGACCTTCATGGCCAAGCCGATGCAGGGCCAGCCGGGATCGGCGATGCACATCCACCAGTCGGTGGTCAATGTCGAGACAGGCAGAAACGTCTTCTCCAATGCGGATGGATCGGCCTCGAAGGAATTCTTCCATTTCATCGGCGGCATGCAGAAATTTGTGCCGAGCGCGATGGCGATGCTGGCGCCCTATGTGAATTCCTATCGGCGCCTGCAGCCCGACATGTCCTGCCCCGTCAACAACGCCTGGGGCTACGACAACCGGACGACCGCCTTCCGCGTTCCGGTTTCCGATCCGCAGGCGCGGCGGGTGGAAAACCGGCTGCCGAGCTCGGACGCCAATCCCTATCTGGCGCTCGCCGCCTCGCTTGCCGCCGGCCTGCTCGGCATCATGAGGCAGATCGAGCCGACGGCGCCGACCGAGGATTCGGCCAATGAGGGCTCGATCGACCTGCCGCGCGGCCTGCTGGAAGCCGTGGCGCTGATGGAGGACGAGCCCGCCTTCGAAGAGGTGTTCGGCAAGCAGTTCATCGGCCTTTACGCCGGCGTCAAGCGCGGCGAATTCGAGACCTTCATGCAGGTGATCAGTCCCTGGGAGCGGGAGTTTCTTCTGCTCAACGTGTGAGCGATATCATGGCATCGCAGGCGATGTGGCAGAGCCCGATTGCGCCCGGGCTATCCTGGTATCAGGCAACTGTCGGGGAGCGGCCGACCTACGCCGCTCTCGACGGCTCGAGAACATGCGACGTCGCAATTGTCGGCGGCGGCTATACCGGCCTGCAGGCCGCCTACAACCTCGCCAAGTCAGGCGTTTCCGTCGTGCTGATCGAGGCCTGGCGCTTCGGAGACGGAGCGTCGGGGCGCAATGGCGGCCAGCTCGGCACCGGCCAGCGATGGTGGCCGGAAGAGCTTGAGGAAAAGATCGGCTACGAACGCTCGAAAGCCCTGTTCGATGTCGCCGAGGCGGCCAAGCGCCATCTTCTCGATTTCGCCCGGGAACATCAGATCGAGATCGATTATGTGCCCGGGCAGCTCAACGTCGCGCACAAGGCAAGCTACGAACGTGACTACCGTGAGAATGCCGAAATCGCCGCCGAGCGCTATGGCTACCCGCATTTGAGCTTCATGGATGAGAAGGAAACGCAGGAGCGGCTCGGCTCGAAGCGTTTCCACTGCGGCGTGCGCGATGTCGGGACCGGCCATATTCATCCGCTCAAGCTGCTCATCGGGCTCGCCCGGGTGGCCGCCAATGCCGGCGCGTCCATTTTCGAGATGACCCATGCAAAGGCGATCCGCCAAAGCGGCGGCAAGGTGACGATCGAAACCGAAAAGGGCACGATCACCGCCGACCGGGCGCTGATCGCCTGCAACGGCCATATCGGCAATCTTGAGCCGGTGACGGCAAGTCATGTTATGCCGATCCGCTCCTTCATCGGCGCCACTGTTCCGCTCGACGGCTACCCCGATGTGCTGCCGGGGGGCGAGGCCGTCGCCGATTCGCGCTTCGTCGTGCGCTATTTCCGCAGATTCGAAGGCCGCCTGCTGTTCGGTGGGCGCGAGGCCTATACGGCGGACAATCCGCGGGACATATCGGAGCATATCCGCCGGCAGATCGCCGAGATCTATCCCGACCTGAAGGATATCGAGATCACCCATGCCTGGGGAGGCAGCGTCGGCATCACCATGCCACGCCAGCTTTTCGTGCGCGAGGTGATGCCCGGCGTCACCTCGATCGGCGGTTACTCCGGCCATGGCGTCATGCTGTCAAACTACTGTGGCAAGCTCTACGCAGAAGCGGTGCTCGGAAAATCCGGCGATCTTGATCTGTTCAAATCGCTCGACATTCCCGCCTTTCCCGGCGGAGCCCGGATGCGGGCGCCGTTGCTTTTCCTCGCCTTGTCGTGGTTTGCGCTTCGCGACAAGTTTTAGTCCGATTGCGGATTTCCTCTTTGCGGAATTCGCTCTAAAACCGGTGCCTGACAGATTCATTGCACTGCACACTGGCTTTTTTAAATCGATTAGATTAAAAGGGCCGCCAACCAGCCTGATTGAGAGACAAGCTCATGAGCAGCCAGATCATTCCCGTTGAGCCTTTTGATTATGTCGTCTTCGGTGGCAGCGGCGACCTTGCCGAACGTAAGCTTCTGCCTGCGCTCTACCATCGCCAGATCGAGGGTCAGTTCACGGAACCGACGCGTATCATCGGCGCCTCGCGCAGCCCGCTTTCGCATGAGGAATATCGCAAGTTCGCCAAGGACGCGCTGAAGGAACACCTGAAGAAAGGCGAATACGACGACGCGGAGGTCGAAAAGTTCTGTGCCCGCCTCTACTATGTTTCGGTCGACGCCCGCACTGACACGGGCTGGGATCAGCTGAAGAAACTGCTCGACGAAAGCAGAGATCGGGTGCGCGCCTTCTATCTGGCGGTTGCGCCCGGCATCTTCGGCGATATTTCCCAGAAGATCCATGACCACAAGCTGATCACCAAATCGACCCGCATCGTCGTCGAGAAGCCGATCGGCCGTGATCTGGCTTCGGCGTTGCAACTCAACGACACGATCGGCCGCGTCTTCAAGGAAGAGCAGATCTTCCGTATCGACCACTATCTCGGCAAGGAGACGGTGCAGAACCTGATGGCCTTGCGTTTCGCCAATGCGCTTTACGAGCCGCTGTGGAACGCCAACTATATCGATCATGTGCAGATCACCGTGGCGGAATCGGTCGGTCTCGAAGGCCGCGCCGGCTATTACGATACGGCCGGCGCGCTGCGCGACATGGTGCAGAACCATATCCTGCAGCTGCTCTGCCTGACGGCGATGGAAGTACCATCGTCGATGGATTCGGAAGCCGTTCGCGACGAGAAGCTGAAGGTGCTGCGCGCCCTGAAGCCGCTCGATGCCTCCAATGTCGAGCAGGCGACGGTCCGCGGCCAGTATCGCGCCGGCGCTTCGGGCAGCGGCCCGGTCAAGGGTTATCTCGAAGAGCTGGAAGGCGGCGTCTCGAACACCGAGACTTTCGTCGCCATCAAGGCCGAGATCAATAACTGGCGCTGGGCGGGCGTTCCGTTCTACATCAGAACCGGCAAGCGGCTTACCGGACGCATGTCCGAGATCGTCATCACCTTCAAGCCGATCCCGCATGCGATCTTCGACCAGGCGGCCGGACGCATCGTCGCCAACCAGCTGATCATCCGCCTGCAGCCGGATGAGGGCGTCAAGCAGTCGCTGATGATCAAGGATCCGGGTCCGGGCGGCATGCGGTTGCGCAACGTATCGCTCGACATGAGCTTCGCCCAGGCGTTCAATGTCCGCAATCCCGACGCTTACGAGCGCTTGCTGATGGATGTGATCCGTTCCAACCAGACCCTGTTCATGCGCCGCGACGAAGTCGAAGCCGCCTGGAAATGGGTGGATCCGATCCTCAAGGGTTGGGAAACGACCGGCCAGCAGGTGCAGGGCTATACGGCTGGCACCTGGGGCCCGAGCCAGGCCATCGCGCTCATCGAGCGCGACGGCCGCACCTGGCATGACGACATCTAGGACGACATCGATGGCCTCAACCCTGCATTCCTTCGCTAGTGCCGCCGAACTCGCCGGCGGCCTCGCCGATAAGGTTGCCGATACGCTCTCGGCGTCCATCTCCGCTCGAGGTGCGGCGTCCATGGCCGTTTCCGGCGGTTCGACGCCGAAGGCCTTCTTCCAGGCGCTTTCGACACGCGACATTGCCTGGGACAAGGTGACGATCACGCTGGTGGACGAACGTTTCGTTCCGGCCGATAATGCCCGCTCGAACCATCTGCTGGTCGATGCCAATCTCTTGCAGGACAAGGCGAAGGCGGCGCGTTTCGTGCCGCTTTACCAGCCGGCATCCTCAGTCGAGGAAGCCGCACGGCTTGCGACGGAAAAGAGCGCCGAAATCGGCATCCCCTTCGACGTGGTGATCCTCGGCATGGGCGGCGACGGCCACACGGCCTCGTTCTTTCCCGGCGGCAGCAATCTTGCCCAGGCGCTCGACGCATCGACGCCGCGCGGCGTCATCCCGATGGAAGCGGAAGGAGCCGGCGAGCCGCGCCTGACCTTCACCTTCTCCAGTCTTCAGGATGCCGCACTCCTGGTGCTCCATATCGAGGGCGAAGGCAAAAAAGACGTTCTCGCCAAGGCGGAAGGCAGCGGTGACGAGGCAGAAATGCCGATCCGCGCCGTTCTGCGCCGGGCCACTTCCCCGGTCGAGATCTACTGGGCTCCCTGATCGGCCCCAGACCCGGATCCGGATTCAGGCCGGAGCCGCCGAGAGAGATAGAGACAACGAATAAGGCAGGGATTTTCCATGTCCGCTCATGCACGCATTTCTGCGATCACGGATCGCATCGTCGAACGCTCGAAGCCGACCCGCGAGCGCTACCTGGACCGCCTGCGCGCCGCAGCTTCAAAGGGTGTGCAGCGCTCGGTGCTCGGTTGCGCCAACCTCGCCCACGGCTTCGCCATCTGTTCCCCCGCCGATAAGGACGCGCTCGCCGGCGACCATGTCCCCAACCTCGGCATCATCACCGCCTATAACGACATGCTCTCGGCTCACCAGCCGTTCGAGACCTATCCGGCAATCATCCGCGAGGCGGCCGCCGAGGCTGGCGGTGTCGCCCAGGTGGCCGGCGGCGTGCCCGCCATGTGCGACGGCGTCACCCAAGGACAGCCTGGCATGGAGCTCTCGCTCTTCTCGCGAGACCTGATCGCCATGGCCGCGGGCGTCGGCCTATCCCACAACATGTTCGATGCCGCCCTCTTCCTCGGCGTCTGCGACAAGATCGTGCCGGGCCTCGTCATCGCGGCCCTATCCTTCGGCCATTTGCCGTCGATCTTCGTTCCGGCAGGTCCGATGACGACGGGGCTGCCGAATGACGAGAAGTCGCGCGTGCGCCAGCTCTTTGCCGAGGGCAAGGTCGGCCGCGCCGAGCTGCTGGAGGCGGAATCGAAGTCCTATCATGGCCCCGGCACCTGCACCTTCTACGGCACCGCCAATTCCAACCAGATGCTGATGGAGATCATGGGTTTCCACATGCCGGGATCCTCTTTCATCAACCCCGGCACGCCGTTGCGCGAAGCGCTGACGCGCGAAGCCGCCAAGCGGGCGCTGGCGATCACGGCACTCGGCAACGAATTCACGCCGGCCGGCGAGATGATCGATGAGCGCTCCGTCGTCAACGGCGTCGTCGGCCTGCATGCGACCGGCGGCTCGACCAATCACACGCTGCACCTCGTCGCCATGGCGCGGGCAGCCGGCATTCAGCTGACCTGGCAGGACATCGCCGAGCTTTCCGAAATCGTGCCGCTGCTTGCCCGCGTCTATCCGAACGGCCTTGCCGACGTGAACCATTTCCAGGCGGCCGGCGGCATGGGTTTCCTCATCAAGGAACTCTTGAAGCACGGGCTGGTGCATGACGACGTTCGCACCGTCTTCGGCCAGGGCCTCGAAGCTTATACGGTCGATGCCCGCCTCGGCGAGAACCGCACCGTGCTGCGCGAACCGTCGCCTGACAAGAGCCACGATCCGAAGGTGCTTGCCAGCATCGAGACGCCTTTCCAGGCGAATGGCGGGCTGAAGATGCTGCGCGGCAACCTCGGCAAGGCGGTCATCAAAATCTCGGCCGTCAAGCCGGAGCGCCACGTCATCGAGGCGCCGGCGATCATCTTCCACAGCCAGCAGGAACTGCAGGACGCCTTCAAGGAAGGCAAGCTCAACCGCGATTTCGTCGCCGTCGTGCGCTTCCAGGGGCCGAAGGCGAACGGCATGCCGGAACTGCACAAGCTGACGCCGCCGCTCGGCGTGCTGCAGGATCGCGGCTTCCGCGTGGCGCTCCTCACCGACGGGCGCATGTCCGGCGCATCCGGAAAGGTACCGGCGGCGATCCACGTAACCCCAGAAGCCGTCGACGGCGGCCCGATCGCCCGCATCCGGGACGGCGACATCATTCGCCTCGACGCGATCAAGGGCACGCTCGAAGTGCTGGTCGACGCTGCCGACATGGCCGAGCGCGAGCCGGTGAGCATCGATCTCTCGGACAATGAATTCGGCATGGGCCGTGAACTCTTCGCCCCCTTCCGCCGCGCCGTCGGCGCTTCCGATCAGGGTGCGAGCGTGCTCTTCCACTGAGCATGAACGCCCGGAGCAAACAAAAACCCGCGGGGTGCGCACGAAGCACCCCGCGGGTTTTCTGTATCAGGTCCGGTGATATCCTTAGGCGCGGATATCGAGAACGTAATCCTTGTGCGCCGGGTGCGTGCTGTAGACGAAGATCTTGTTGAGTTCCTTCTGGGTCAGCAGTCGCAGGAAACGCACCTCGATCGTGTTGTTGGCATTCACCTTCATCAGCAGGCAACCGACCTTGGTGATGCGGGCATCCGGAATATCCAGATAGAACTGCTTCGGCAGGTTGAACTGGGTCAGGATGGCGAGCGTCGCGCTGCTCATCGAGATGCGGACGATATCGCAGCGGCGCGAAGCCGCGTGCATGACGCCCTTTTCCGTATATTCGATGCGCGCGGCATTCATTGTGTCCTCCATCTTGAACCGCGCCTCGCGGTCATACATGAAGGATTCTTCCTTGCTCAGGAAGTGAGGTCTTGGCTGTGATGGATTGGAAGCGGCCACGTGCTTGTCCCCCTCGTAAATCGACTGGGAAAAGGTAGCAGCCGATCTTTAACAGAAAGTGAGAATTCGGCCCGTCCCGCACAATTTCTGGTGTTATTACCCCAAAAATGGCTTCCTCATTTCCGATAGGTGTGGCCGGTCGCGTCAAAGAGATGCAGCTTCTGCCGATCGGCGGCAAAGCGCATCTTCTGGCCCTTATGGACATCGTATATGCCCGGCAACTTGACAACGATCGGCTCACCGGGAACCAGGCCCTCGATATAAAGCAGCGTCACTTCGCCGAGCGCCTCGACGATCGAGACTTCGCCCTCGAAAACATAGTCGCTCCCGTCGGCGATCCTCAGATCTTCGGGACGAACGCCGAAGCTCGCCTGCTTGCCTTTCTCGGAAGCTTCGGTCGCCACATCTAATGTCACCGACATGCCGCCGGTCAGCGTTACGGTCGTCTGGCTGCCGGTCCCGGCGATCGTCGCGGGAATGATGTTCATGGCGGGCGAGCCGATGAATTTCGCGACGAAGAGGTTGGCCGGGCGTTCGTAGAGTTCCAGCGGCGCGCCGACCTGCTCGATATTGCCGGCCGAGAGGACGACAATACGGTCGGCGAGCGTCATCGCCTCGACCTGGTCGTGGGTGACGTAGATCATCGTCGTATCGGCCATCTGCTCGTTGAGACGGGCAATTTCGATACGGGTGGCAACGCGCAGCGCTGCATCGAGGTTGGACAACGGCTCGTCGAACAGGAAGACCTTGGGATCACGGCAGATGGCGCGGCCGATCGCCACGCGCTGGCGCTGGCCGCCCGACAACGCCTTCGGCAGGCGGTCGAGATATTTGGTCAGCTGCAGGCTCTCGGCCGCCGCGCGAACACGGCGGTCGATCTCCTGCTTGCTTTCGCCGGCGATCTTCATGCCGAAGGCCATATTGTCGTAGACGGTCATGTGGGGGTAGAGCGCGTAGGACTGGAAGACCATGGCGATGCCGCGCTTCGACGGCGGCACGTCATTGACGAGCTGGCCGTCGATATACATCTCGCCGCCGGTGATCGCCTCGAGACCGGCAATCATGCGCAGAAGCGTGGACTTGCCGCAACCGGACGGACCTACGAAGACGATGAATTCGCCCTGCTTGATATCGAGGTCGATACCATGGAGAACATCCACGGAACCGTAGGATTTGCGGATGTCCTTCAGTGTCAGTCCAGTCATTTGTCACTCCCCTCCTGATCCTTAAGCGAGACGGGCGAAATACGCCCCCCAGGCCGGAATATCGATCTTGTCGCCATAGTTGTTGCTGGTAAAGCCATGGCCCGTCAATGCCTGCCATTCTCCCGCAGGCAGAGTGACGCCGGTCTCGGCCGGGCTCATGTTGAAAATGCAGAGCAGCTTTTCATCGCCGTATTCGCGGGTGAAGACCAGGCTGTCGCCCTGCGCCTCCTCGAATTCGATTTCACCCTTGGCAAAGGCCGGATGCAACTTGCGAAAGGCAATGAAGCGGCGATAGTGCTCCAGCACCGAAGTCTCATCACCCTGCTGGACGTTGACCGCGCGCAGGATGTGCTCGACCGGCACCGGCAGCCAGGGCTTGACGGTTGAAAAACCGCCCTGGGCGACGTGGCTGTCCCAGACCATCGGCGTGCGGCAGCCGTCGCGGCCCTTGAACTCAGGCCAGAACTGAATGCCATAGGGATCCTGCAGATCCTGATAGGCGAGATCGGCTTCCGTCAGCGCCAGTTCCTCGCCCTGGTAGAGGCAGACGGAGCCGCGCAGCGTCAAGAGCAGCGAGGCATAGAGTTTGGCGAAGGCGTCGTGATCGGCGACCAGCCCGCCCCAGCGGCTGACGTGACGCATGACGTCATGATTGGAGAAGGCCCAGCAGGCCCAGCCATCGGGTGCGGCAGCTTCGAAATCCTCCATCACCTCCTCGACGCGCTCCGGCGTCAGTGGATCGGGCGCCAGGAACTCGAAGGCATAACACATGTGCATCTTGTCATTGCCGGAGGTATATTCGCCTACGATTTCGAGGCCGCGCTGGCTGTCACCCACCTCGCCGACGGCGGCGATTGCCGGGAACTCTTCGAGCACGGCGCGGAAACGCTTCAGGAAGGCAAGGTTCTCCGGCCGGTTCTTGTCGTAGATATGCTCCTGGAAGTTATAGGGATTGACCGCCGGCGCCGTCGAGGCGTTGCGCCGCTCGGGCGCAAGCGCCGGATTGTCGCGCAAGAGCGGGTCGTGGAAATAAAAATTGATGGTATCGAGGCGGAAGCCGTCGACGCCGCGATTAAGCCAGAAGCGCACGACATCGAGCAGACGATCCTGCACTTCCGGGTTATGCAGGTTCATATCCGGCTGAGAGGTCAGGAAATTGTGCAGGTAATACTGCATGCGCGTCGGGTCCCACGCCCATGCGGAGCCGCCGAAGATCGACAGCCAGTTGTTCGGCGGCGAGCCATCGGGTTTTGCGTCGGCCCAGACATACCAATCAGCCTTGGCATTGGTCTTGCTGGAACGGCTCTGCACGAACCAGGGGTGCTGGTCCGAGCTGTGGGAGATGACGAGGTCGATCATCACGCGGATTCCGAGGCGATGGGCCTCTGAAATCATCGTGTCGAAATCCACCAGCGTGCCGAAGATCGAATCGACATTCTCGTAATCGGAAACGTCGTAACCGAAATCGCGCATCGGCGAGGTGAAGAAGGGCGAGATCCAGATCGCGTCGACGCCGAGGCTCGCCACATGCGGCAGGCGGGCGGTGATGCCCTTCAGATCGCCGATGCCGTCGCCGTTCGAATCCTGGTAGGAGCGCGGATAGATCTGATAGATCACCGCGCCGCGCCACCAGTCCTTGTCGGCGGTCAAGATCGATTGGGAAGCCACGTTCATGAGATATCCTGTTCGTCACATTTCGGGGGATTGTCAGCCGCCCTTGACCGAACCCGCCAGCAGACCACGCACCAGATAACGCTGCAGTCCGAAGAAGACGAGCAGCGGCACGACGATAGTGACGAAGGCCGACGCCGTCAAAATCTCCCAATTGCCGCCGCGCGAGCCGAGCAGCGCGTTCAGCCTGCCGGTCAGCACGAGGTGATCCTGATCGGTGCCGAGGAAGACCATGGCGACGAGCAGGTCGTTCCATACCCACAGGAACTGGAAGATGGCGAAGGAGGCGAGTGCCGGGAAGGACAAGGGCAAAACGATACGAGTGAAGATCTCGAAGTCGCTCGCGCCGTCTACGCGGGCCGATTCGATGATCTCCTTCGGCAGGCCGGCAATATAGGCCCGCAGGAGAAAGATGGCGAGCGGCATGCCGAAGGCGGTGTGCGCGAACCAGATACCGGGATAGGTCTTCGACGGCTGGCCGAGCATATTGCCGATCTCGTTGTAGAGGCGAAGCAGCGGAATCAGCGACATCTGCAGCGGCACGACGATGAGGCCGACGACGAGGGCAATCAGCAGCGCGCGGCCGGGAAACTCCATCCAGCTCAGGGCATAGGCGGCAAAAGCGGCAATCAGGATCGGGATGATCGTCGCCGGGATCGTCACCGTCAGCGAATTGATAAAGGACTGGCCGATGCCTTCGCCGGTCAGAACCGTTTTATAGTTCTGCAGCGTGAATTGCGGCGGCGCCGAGACGGACACGTAGATGCGCCGCGGCCGCTCGTCAGGTGAAAAGGCCGTGTTCTTCGTATAGCGATAGCTGCCGTCGCTGTTGATCTGCAGCATTTCGCCATCACCGAGATCGGCGGTCTCGCCGGCTTCGAAAGCGGCCGGCTGCTGCACGCGGTTGCCGAAGGCTTTTACCGAGCGGCCGGTCTGCCCTTCCAGCACATTGCCTGAAATGACGTAAGTGGCGCCTTCCTGCTTTTGCTGATCGGGCGTGCCCAGGCGGACGGCGACGGTCTGCGTCGAGCCGACAAAGGCCGTCCACCATCCGGAGACGACGATCTGGTCCTTGTCGCGCAGCGCGCTGACGAAGATGCCGAGCGTCGGGATCAGCCAGATGATGACGATCAGCAGAACGGCAAGGTGAACGAAGAGACGGGCGGGACCGATCTTGAAATAGTTTCCGACAGCGGTCATCTCAATGGCCCTTCAGTTCGCGGTTGGCGCGGCGCACGTTCCAAATCATGATCGGCGTGACGGCAAGCATGATGATGATGGCGATGACGGCGCTTCGGCCGGAATCGCCGCCGCCGCGGAACATCCAGTCGAACATCAGGTTCGCCAGCACCATTGTCTGCCACTGGCCGTTCGTCATGGTCAGCACGATGTCGAAGACCTTGAGGACGAGGATGGTGATCGTCGTCCAAACCACGGCGATGGTGCCCCAGACCTGCGGCACCATGATGCGCCAGAAGATCTGCCAGCCATTGGCGCCGTCGATGACGGCGGCCTCGATCGTCTCTTCCGGGATGCCGCGCAGCGCCGCCGAAAGGATGACCATGGCGAAACCGGTCTGGATCCAGATCAGGATGATCATCAGGAAGAAATTGTTCCAGAAAGGAACCGAGATCCAGACTTCCGGCGTGCCGCCGAAAAGCTGGACGATGGCGTTCAGCAAGCCGATCTGGACGTCGTTACCGCCGCGATATTCATAGATGAATTTCCAGATGACCGATGCGCCAACGAAAGAGATCGCCATCGGCATGAAGACGATGCTCTTGGCGATATTGCCCCACCAGATGCGGTCGGTCATCACGGCGATGACAAGGCCGAAGAAGGTGCAGGCGGCCGGCACGACGGCAAGCCAGAGGATGTTGTTGAAGATCGACTGGCGGAATTCGCGGTCCCCAATCGCCCATTTGTAGTTGGCAAGCCCGACGAACTGCAGACCGGTGCGGTCGTAGAAGGAGAGGATGAAGGTCGCGACGACGGGATAAACGAGGTAGACGAAAAGCAGGAACAGCGCCGGCCCGATGAACAACCACGGCCGGATCAGTGCGCGCCGGTTGAGGTTGCGCGATGCGGCGCGGATGTCGCCATCCTTCACCGGCAGAGCCAGATCCAGAATCTTGTTCGAAAAATAGAAATAGGCCGAGCACGCGACAACGGCCACGACCACGACGCCCAACGCGGACACTATCTGCAACAGCATTTCGCCCTCCCCTGCTTCCCCTGATTTCATTCCGACCGGATTTTATTCTGACGGATCAAGGCCGGCCACCGTCAATCTGTTTGATTGCCCAGTCACAATATATCCCGCGAAGGCCGGGCTCTTTGAGAACCCGGCCAGTCACGCAGGCCATGCCGCCGGCAAACCGGCGGCATCGTATTAACGATTATTTGATGCCGTCCCAGGCGCTCTGGATTTCGCCGGCCGCCTCTTCGGCAGTCTTGCCGCCGACGAAATCGACCATGCCCGTCCAGAAGGCGCCTGCGCCGATCTTGCCCGGCATCAGGTCGGAACCGTCAAAGCGGAAGGTGGTGGCCGACGTCAGGATCTCGCCTTCCTTCTTCATCTGCGGATTGGCATAGGCCTCCGTGCTGACGCCCTTGTAGGGTGTCAGGAAGCTCGACTGCGCCATCCAGACCTCGTGTGCGATCGGGGTCTTCAGGAAATCGATGAAGGCGCGGGCCGTTTTCGAGTCCTTGGTGATCGAGACGAGCGTACCGGCGCCGAGCACCGGCTTGCCGAGCTCGGGATGCGAAGCATAGGTCGGCATATAGAAGAAGTCGGCGTCCTGTCCGAGCTTCGTGCCCTCAGGGAAGAAGGAGGGTATGAACGAGGCCTGATGGTGCAGGTAGCACTTCGGCGGAACGGTGAAGAGGCCCTTCGGGCTGTCGCGGAAATCGGTCGAAGCCACGGCTGCGACACCACCGTTTACATATTTCTCGTTCTTGGCGAACTTGCCGAATTCGTCGATCGCGGCAACCACGGCCGGATCGGTGAACTTCAGCTCGTTGGTCGTCCACTTGTCGTAGGCTTCCGGCGGCTGCATGCGCAGCATGATGTCCTCGACCCAATCGGTCGCCGGCCAGCCGGTCGCGCCGCCGGAACCGAGACCGATGCACCAGGGAACGCCGCCATCCTTGACGATCTGGTCGGTCAGGGCATGGAGCTCTTCCATGGTCGTCGGGATCTTATAGCCGGCTTCCTCGAAATTCTCCGGCACGTACCAGACGAGCGACTTGACGTCGGCCTTATAAGGGAAGGCGTAGAAGGCTTCCTTGCCGTCCTTGCCCTTGTAGGTGCCATAACCGACCCAGCTGTCGCCGGCGCCGTAATTGTCCTTGATCCACTTGGAATTGTCGTCGCCGAGCGGCGTCAGGAAGCCCTTGCCGGCGAGATCGGCCAGCAGCCCCGGCTGCGGCAGAACAGCGATGTTCGGCGGCGAGCCTGCCTGCGTGTCGATGACGATCTGTTGTTCGTAGTTTTCGGAAGAGGAATATTTGACGTCGATTCCGGTCGCTTCGGTGAAATAGGCGAGAACGCTCCGGAAGAACGCCTCGTCCTCACCGCGCCACGGGCCGAAGATCGTCAGCGGCTGCCCCTTCAGGTCGGCATGAGCGGCCTTGAATTCGTCATAGCTCTTCCAGTTGAACTTGGCATCTTGTCCCGGCGCAAACTTCAGATCGGCCGCGGACGCAGCACCGGCAAAAAGCGCCGCCACGGCAACGCTCATCAAAAATGACTTTTTCATGTGATCAACCTCCCATCACAAACTCAACAGCGCCAAACTTCTTCAACGGAAATTTTCAAAGCGCTTTGGCACCCAACTCATTCCACTTTCGGTGGAGCGAAGTCAAGTCATTTCGCGAAAAGCCGCCGCAGACATGCGGAATGGCGCCGTCCACCGGTTTCTCTTGGGCAATATGGAGCGATTTTTCTTGAGTCAAGCGCGCCAAATGAATACATAATTGAAAGCGCTTTGGATGTCGCTGGGAGGCGGCTTGCCTGTCGAGGCGCCAAGCGGGCCGGGAGGAAGCATAGCAGGTGAATCTCAAACAGCTATCGGAATTGCTGGGGCTTTCGCAGACGACAGTGAGCCGAGCCCTCAACGGCTATCCCGAGGTCAACGAAGCGACCCGGGAGCGCGTGCTCCAGGCTGTCAAGGAAACCGGATACCGGCCGAACAAGGCTGCCCAGCGGCTTGCGACCGGCAAGGCGGGCTCGATCGGCCTTGTCATGCCGACGGCGCCGGGCCATCAGTCCGACGTGCATTTCGGCGAATTTCTGGCCGGACTCGGCGAGGAGGCCGTGCGCCACGATTTTCACTTCGTCATCATGCCATCCGACCCGGACGACGAGGTGGCGGCGCTCCGGCGCCTTGCGATCAGCGGCAATGTCGATGCGCTGTTCGTCGCCTATATGCGCGGCCACGACCCGCGGCTTCCCATGCTGAAATCCCTCTCCATGCCCTATGTCGTGCATGGCCGCTCCTTTGGGACGGATCCGGACTATCCCTACCTCGACATCGATAATGAGGGCGCCTTCTACGATGCGACGCGGCTCCTGTTGCAGCTCGGTCATACGCGCTTTGCGCTGATGAACGGGCCAATGCATCTGGATTTCGCGATTCGCAGGAGGAATGGCGTGACAGCCGCTCTAGCAGAGCGCGGGCTCACTCTCGACGAGGATTGCATCAGCCATGCGTTGATGACCGATGAGCAGGGCCTGCTTTCGATGGAGCGCTTCCTGCAGCTGCCGAACCGCCCGACGGCAATCCTCTGCTCCAGCACGGTACTGGCGCTCGGGGCGATCCGCGCAGTGAACCAGGCCGGATTGCGGCTCGGCGAAGACATTTCGCTGATCGCCCATGACGACGTGCTGCCGCTGTTGAAACCCGAGAGCTTTTCGGTGCCGCTGACGACGACACGCTCCTCGCTCCGGGCGGCGGGTGTGCGCATCGCGCAGCGGCTGATCGGCACGGTGAAACAGGCCGGCCCCTTTCCCGAACAGGAGCTCTGGAAAACCGAACTGATCGTCAGGGCCTCGACCGGCCCTGCCCCGCAGCAGGCTTAATCAGAACTGCGGCGGCGTCTGCCCTGCGGCCCGGTGGGCGGCGATGACAGTATTGGCCATCAGCATGGCGATGGTCATCGGACCGACACCGCCGGGAACGGGCGTGATGGTGCTGGCGATCTCGGAGACTTCGCCGAAGGCAACGTCGCCGACCAGCCGGGTCTTGCCCTCTCCCTTATCGGGAGCCGGCACGCGATTGATGCCGACGTCGATAACGGTTGCGCCGGGCTTGACCCAGTCGGCCTTGACCATCTCCGGCCGGCCGACGGCGGCGACCAGAATATCGGCGTTGCGGCAGACCTCGGCGAGATTCTTGGTTCTGGAGTGCGCGATCGTCACCGTCGCATTGGCGTTGAGCAGCAATTGCGCCATCGGCTTGCCGAACAGGTTGGAGCGGCCGATGACGACGGCATTGAGCCCGGAGAGATCCTCGCCATGGGTGCGGCGGACGAAGACCATGGCGCCGGCCGGCGTGCAGGAGACCAGCCCGGTCTTCAGGTCGCCGGTGGCGAGCTTGCCGGCATTGACGACGCTGAGGCCATCGACATCCTTTTCCGGCAGGATCGACTGGATGATCGGTTCACTGTCGAGCGGTTTCGGCAACGGCAACTGCACCAGGATGCCGTGGATCGACGGATCGGCGTTAAGCGTGGCGACAAGCGCTGCGAGCTCTTCCTGCTTCGTCTCGGCCGGCAGCGTGTGCTGCACGGACTTGAAGCCGCATTCCTTGGCCATGCGGCTCTTGGAGCCGACATAGGCATGGCTTGCCGGATCGTCGCCGACGATGATGACCGCAAGGCCTGTCGTGACGCCGCTCATCTTTTCCAGCGCTGCCGTCGCACTCTTGACCGTCTGAATTACGGATGCAGCAACAAGTTTGCCGTCGATTACTGTCGTCACGCGTCTCTCCGCCCTGTTTTGCGTCAATCTAGGAATAGTTGACGAGCGTCAAATGCCCGCTAACGCCCTATCCTGTCGGAAAGCGGCAAGGCAATATCAAATTTGCAAGGAAATGGGTGCTTCAGCGCCGCGGTTGCCGCGTTTCCATCACATGAACCCGAAGCCGGTCCCGCAGGCCTGAGATTTCGGAGCGCAGCTGCGCGATCTCGTCGACCGCCGCCGGGGCTTGCATGGGCAATGGCGGCGGAGAAGCAACGGGCGGAGATGCCGGCAACTCCGTTGCCGGAGACGCGACGGATTTGCGCAAGGACAGCAGGAAAGCCAGGGCAAGGCCGATTGCCAGGCCCGTGGCGGCGCCGGCCAGAGCGCGGCCGGTCAGACCACTCTTTGCCGATATCGCCGATGTCAGCGGTGGTTTCAAAACGGTGATATGGCCGTCGCCGGCTGTCGCCGATGCGGACGTCGCATCATCCAGGCGCGAGCGGGCGGCATTCGCCTTCTCTCGCAGTTCGGTCAGCCGCGACAGATCGACGCCGGTATCCCGGCTCTGGGCGATCAGCGTGTTGCGGCGGTCGTTCAGGCCCTTGCGTGCATCGACCGCAGCCTTGGCGGCGGCATTGGCGACCTGTGTGAGCCGGGCAAGCTCCCTGCCCATGTTCTCCTTGAGGCCGTCGGTTTCGGCCTGCTGTTGCAACAGGCGCGGATGACGCGGGCCAAGCTCAGCCGAAAGCTGCGCAAGCGTCGTCCTGGCGACCGCATATTTGTCGCGCCAGTCCTGCATCGCCGGCGAGAGCATGTCGGAGGGCAACGAACCGTCCAGCACGCCGGCAAGCTTCGCCGCCTTCAGCCGGTCGGCCTGCGCCTTGGCCGCGAGAATGTTCTGGTCTGCCTCTTTCAGATCGGCATCGAGCCGGTCGATCTGGCGGCGAAGATCGATCGCCACCTTGACGTTGCCTTCGCCGCTCTTTGCCGTGAAGGCGGCAAGCTCCGCCTGAGCCTCGTCATAGGCCTTGCGTAAAACCGCGTCGGTTTCGGTGTTGCCGCCGCGTGCGTCGCCGCCCGCTGCCTCGGCAAGCCTTGCGGCGATGCGGGTGGATTTGGCGCCGTCGCCGGTCGTCACCCGCACCCGGATCGTGCCGGCGGCGGCATCGGGCACAATCTCGACTGCACGTCTCAGCGCGACCTCGGCGCGCGAGGCCGGATCGGCGGCAGCACCGGTCGCCGAGAGAAGATCGAGCGCAACGGCGAACGCATTGGCGCCCGTGCCGACGAATTCGGGATCGTGATCGAGCTTCAGGGTGGCGACCGTCGACGCAGCCACGCGCGCCGACAGCAGTCCCTTCGCCGCAGCCTGCGTGAAAGCGGCGCGGCTTGCGGCATCCGTTCTCACAGCAAGTGTCGTTTCGGCGCGGTAGAGGACGGGCGCAGCCGGCATCAGCATCGGCAGGCCGGCGCCCAGAATCGTTGCGGCGGCGACCGTTACCGCAAGGCCGGCCCTGTCCGCGCGGCGATGCAGTGCTGCCGGGCGGGGCTCGAGCGTTTCCTGATGAATTGCGGCAAGCGGTTCGACCGAAATCGCCGGCTCTCCGGCGGAAGCCACCGGCTCCTCATATCGCGCTGGTTCCGGCGGAAGACGATGGCCGACATCGTTGGCAGCCCGGAGGCGGTTGCCGAGAATTGTTTCGATGCGGTCGACGAGCGGCGCCTCGGGCGCCGCCCTCATGCGCTGCTCTTCCAGCACACGGCCGATGGCGCGCAGCAGGTCGGCTTCGGGCGGGGCGATATCCGGTCCGTTTGATCGGGGCGGCCGATAGGGATCGTCATGGGCGCGCGGCCTTGCGGCTGCGTGATCGAGAAAACTACTTCTGGCCCTGCTATCGTACATTTGCGCCACATCTCATGCACATGATGGCCGAGTTTACTCATCCGCATGCGAAGCAGATGATTAAGTCACTCTAAATATTCATGGCAAAGAAATGGTTAACCGCAGCCGGCAAGAATTGCGGTCCGATTCTCGATAGCGCTGCTGCGCGTCAAACGCGCGGACACTGCAGGCTCAGCTCGCCCTCTTGCGATCGGCCGCCGGCTGCACGGCGTTGCGGGCCTCTTCCGGATGGCTGAGCATTCTTTCGCGCCGGCGGAAGCGGTAGCGCAGGACATGAAAGAGGAAGACCGGAATGCCGACGATGTAGCGCCGCCACAGGCGCGCGGGCTCCTGTATCAGGCGATAGGCCCATTCCAGACGCATCATCCGTACGGTCTTCGGCGCCCGCGGCACGGCGCCGGAGACGAAGTCGAAGAGCGCGCCCACCGTCAGCACCAGGCGCGCATGGTCGGCACGGATATTGTCATGAACCCATTTCTCCTGCAGCGGCGTCCCCATGCCGACGATCAGAATATCGAGTTTCTGGCGCTCGACCTCCTCGATGACATCCGTGGAGTCGACCTTGTCGAAAAATCCATCGGAAATAACCACAAACTCATGCCAGGGCGTGTGCTTGCGGAAATTTTCCGCCGCCGCCTCGACGACCGAGCGCTTGCCTCCGATGAGACCGATGCGGCGCGGGGTCTCCATGAAGGTGAGCAGGGCCGGCACGAAGTCGGTGCCGTTCAGATTGGCGGGAAATGGCCCACCATGGGCGATCTGCGATGCTATATTGAGGCCGATACCATCCGGCAGCACCAAGTTGTGCGACATGATCCGGTAATATTCATCGTCGCGCAGCGCCGTCAGCATGTTATGGGCGTTGACGAAGCAAACCACGGTCTGGCCGACGGGAATGGACGCCAGCTCGTTGATAAAAACGAGGGCATCGTCCCAGCCGAGATCGCAGACCGGCAGATCGAAGATCGTCCGCCGCGACGCAAGCACCGCGAAGTTTGCAATCAAATTCATTCCTACCTCCTGCCGAGGGTGCGTCATGCGCCCGAAATCCCGGAAAACAAGCCCATATTTCCGCACCCCGGAGATCTCGAAAGAACCGGTCGCGTCACGCATGGACGGCGTCGCCCCGATCGCGGAAAACGGCGCATGCCAAGCTGTGCCACCTGATATAGCAGGACGGTTTCAAACAACCCTTAGGAAAATTCCTTGGATTTTGATGCTCGCATAAGTAGTTTGTTAACCAAAGGCGGCCCAACGACAAACGGCGCCCGAAGGCGCCGTTTGTGCATCGATGATCGGTTGCTTCAATGTGCGGGGGCCGATGCTTCCTCGGCTGGGGCGCCCTCGACGATCTTGACCGGTGCGCCGAGCTTCTTCGGTTGACCGGCCGAATTTTCCTTGACCTCTTCCTTGGAGAGATAATCGAGCTGCTCCAGCATCACGTCAGCGACATACTCGCCGCCGAGGCGCTCGTTCATGCCCTTCCTGATCTCCTCGCGAAAGGCTTTCGGGTTGAAAGATTTGATGTGGGCAAGATCGACCATCTTGTTGCCGACGAGCAGGCTGAAAAGTTCGTCGGTCGTCATCTCGGTGAGCGGCAAGGTCACGCCCTTCAGCATGTCCTTGTTCATCATGAAGGAAATGCGGCCGAGAAAATAACCGGTGATCGCACCGTCGCCGATGACCGGCACAGTGATCGTTTCACCCTTCACCAGTTCGAGCGCGCTCTGCTTGGAATCCGTTGCCGCGGGTGCCGGCGCCGTCGCCAGGTACACCGAAAAATAGACTGAGGCCAAGGTGATGGCGCAAACCCAGATACCGGTAAGGACGAGCTTGACCATCAGTTTCCACGCGCGGCGAATTGTTCCTGGGAATAGGTGCCGTCGGCGTCGGCGTCCTGAACCGCGTTCTTCAGGAGGTCGGCCACGGCACGAACCGCTTCGAGATGCGCCTCGACACGCCTGGCGTTCAGAACCAGTTTCTTTTTCAGGCCGTGCAGTTGATCGAGATGGGCAGCGGCAAGCTCGGCCGGATCGGTATCGCGGAAAAGCATCGACAGTTCGTAGAGGCAACGGCTCTTGTGCGCGTTGGAGACCTTGAGATCAAATTGCGGATCGTTGCCGATCCGGGTGTTCTCATTGTCGATGATCATCTCGAGGCGTCCGAGAACGGATTTGATCCTGTATTCGTTCGAAACTATTTCCATTGTGTCCTCGATTATGTGTCGCTTGCTGTCTTGGAGTCGGCGGTCGGCGTGCCGAAGGTCCTGCGCTGGAAGTCGTCGATCATGCTGAGCGCTGTGTTGCGGTCGCGATCATCGGTCGAAGCGTTGACGATCTTGCCTTCCTGGCGGCGCAGCTGCTCGCTGTACATCTGCTTGGCGATGCCGATGCCATCGCCCTTGGCCATGGTGTTGCCGAGCTGCTCGGCCATCATGCCCTTCCAGATATCGCCGGTCGCGCCCTTGCCGTAAACGTCTTCGCTCTCGCTCGGCAGCATCGACTTCACGAAGTTCTGCAGCACCATGGCCTCGAACTTCCGGTAGCTTTCCGGAACCTCGGTCTTGGCGCGGTTCTGGATGTTGGAGAGGCCGCTCTTCTGGCCGATATGATCGAGAACGTCGACCGTATTGGAGAAGCCCTTGCCGTTCTCGGCGAGGCTCGTCGCGGCAAAAGCCGCACGGTTTGCCTTCAATTTTTCCTGGGCTGCCTGAACCTCCATGGGGTCGGCAGCTTTGACCACGTCCAAGACCAGATCACTGGGGGGCGAAATAGCCACGTTACAATCCTCTGAATTAAGATCGCAACGATTATGGTTTTTGAAGCTTGCTGGAGGCTGGCGTTGCGAATTGCTGATCGATTACATCGTAAACGGCATTGTCGTCGGCCTCGCGGCGCTCAGTGTCCAAGGCCTCTTTCATGCCCTCTTCGAGCCGATCGGCCTTGGCGCGCTCGCGCGACAGCCGCATCTCGTGGATCTGCTGCATGCCGGTCAGCTGCTGATCCTTGATGGTGAGCCGGCCGAATCGATCGGCATAATTCTGCGAGAAAGCGTGGTGGACGGGATCCATCGAGCCAAGCGCGACGATGACATCGTCCATCGCCGCATTGACCTCGATGCGTTGACGGCTGGTTTCGGCCAGATCGTTTTCCGCCATCCTTTCGATATGCCGCTGCACCGACAGGAGACGCTTGAGCTTCTGGGAGCGGCTCTTCTCGATCATGACAGCCTCATCGCCCGATATAGATCGAACTGAAGGCTTGGCCGAACTGGCTGACCAGCGCCGCAATCGAGATGTAAAGAAGGAAGAGCCCGCCCATCAGGAGATAGGGCGTGGAAATGAAATAGACCGGGATCTGCGGCGCCAGCTTGTTGATGAAGCCGATCGAGACGTTGAAGATCATGCCGTAGATCAGAAAGGGGCTCGACAGCCGCAGCATGATGTAGGTCGTCTGCTCGAGCGTGTCGGTGAAGGAGATCAGCGTCGCGCGCATCTGCACCAGGCCGCCGAAAGGCATGGTCGTGTAGGAATCGATCAGGGCGCGGAAGACGATGTGATGGAAATCCATGATGAAGAGAATCATGATCCCGGCAAAGGTGATGAAGGCGGAAAGGCTGGTCTCGGGAGTGTCTTCGATGACATCGGCCGAACCCGGTTGGGTATAGCCGACCATCATGGCGAGGATCGTCGCAGCGAATTGCATGCCGAGCGTATAGAGTCTGGCCAGCATGCCGTACATCACGCCGATCAGTGATTCGCTGAAGATCAGGCCGATATAGGTCGCGGATCCCGTATGAACGGCGGGATAAACGGTGTCCCAGAGCAGCGGCATGACGGCGATCGACAGCGCGAGAGCAATGAAGACGCGCAGCTGCTCAGGCACGCGCGCCGAGGAAAAACCCGGAAGAACCAGCACACAGCCGCCGATCCGGCAGAAAACCAGAAACAGCGCGAGAACCGTCCCTTGCGGGTCTGTTATCATGAAATCGAGCCCAAAATCTTTATCTCGATGCCCTTGGCCAATTCGACATGCGACAGGACCGGGAGCGTGGCGAACAGCCGTTCGATGATCATGCGCACATAGGATCGTGTTTCCGGCGACGTGACAAGGGCGAATGGCAGGCCGCGATCCATGAACTCACGGATAACTTTGCTGGCCTGCTCGCTGAACTCCTCCAGGCTGCGCGGATCGATGTCGAATTCGATTACCTCGCCCTTGGCATCGCGCTTCAGCGCCTGGTGGAAGGCGAGATCCCATTTGCTGCCGAGGCGCAAGACACGCAAGACGCCATTATCGGCGAGATCGCCGCAGAGCTGCTGGGCCATGCGGATACGGACATGCTCGACGATCTGCTCGGTCTTCCTGACATGCGGGGCAAGCTCGGCCACCGCTTCGAGAATGAGATGCAGGTTGCGGATCGAAACGCGCTCGGCAAGCAGGAGCTTGAGCACCGCCTGCAGGCCGGAATAGGACATGTGCGACGAGCAGATCTCATCGGCGAGCTTCTTGTATTCCGGATCAAGGCGGTCGATTAGCACCTTGACGTCCTTGTAGGACAGAAGTTGCGGCAGGTTGTTGCGGATGACTTCGCTCATGTGCGTGAGCACGACGGAGACATTGTCGATCGGCTGGAAGCCTTCGCGTTTCAGATCGTCGGCGAAGTTTTCGAGGATCGAGACGGCCGGCATGCCGAAAGCGGGTTCGCGGATTTCGTCGCCGGGAATGCTCGGCTTGCGACCGGCGCCGGTGACGACCAGGACTTCACCTACGCGCAGCAGGTTGGATGCGACCGTCGTGCCATGGATGCGGATCTGATAGGACTTCTCGGGAATGGCGATGTCGTCCGTGACCTTGATTTCCGGCACGACGAAACCGTATTGAGTGGCGAACTTCTTGCGCATCTTGCCGACGCGGAACGCCAGCTCCTGGTGAGCGCCGAGCAGGCGAGTCGACACCATCTTGCCGAGCGCGAGCTCGATCTCGGAAGTGCGGAGCACCGACTTGACCGAATCCTTCTCCAGTTCCTTGCTCTGGACGACCTTCTTTTCCTCCTGTTCGCGGCGAAGCTTGTTTTCAGCCTCGACCTGCCGCGGAATGAACCAGGCGCCGAAGGCGAGAAGACCGCCGAGGACGGTGAAGGGAATGGTCGGCAGGCCCGGCATCAGGCCGAGAACGAACATCAAGACGGCCGAGACGGAGAGCGCGCGGGGATAGCCGCTCAGCTGGTTGACGACAGCCTGGTCCGTGGAGCCCGTCGTACCGCCGCGTGACACGAGAAGGCCGGCTGCGAGCGAAACGATGAGGGCCGGCATCTGCGAGACGAGGCCGTCGCCGACGGAGAGCTTGACGAAGACGTCGGCCGCTTCGCCGATGGGCATGCCATGGCGGAAATAGCCGATGATGATGCCGCCGAAGACGTTGATCGCGGTGATGATGAGGCCGGCGACGGCATCGCCGCGCACGAATTTCGACGCACCATCCATCGCCCCGAAGAAGGAGCTCTCCTCTTCGAGCTCCCTGCGCCGGCGCTGGGCTTCCTTTTCGTCGATGATGCCGGCCGAGAGATCGGCATCGATCGACATCTGCTTGCCGGGGATGGCGTCCAACGTGAAACGCGCGCCGACTTCGGCGATACGCGTGGCACCCTTGGTGATGACGATGAAGTTGATGGTGATGAGGATCAGGAAGACGATCAGACCGATGACGAAGTCGCCGGACATCACGAGACTGGCGAAACCGGCAATGACGCCGCCGGCCGCATCGTGGCCTTCATTGCCGTGGGACAGGATGACGCGGGTCGTCGCGATGTTGAGCGCCAATCGTGTCATCGTTGCGATCAGCAGAATGGTCGGAAAAGACGAGAAATCGAGCGGCTTCTGGATCCATAGCGCGACCATCAGGATCAGCACCGAGAAAGCAATCGAGAAGGCCAGCCCCATATCGATCAGGAACGGCGGGATCGGCAGGAAGAGAATGCAGATGATGCCGATGATGCCGAGGGCAAAACCGATATCGCGCAGGCTCGGGGCGACTTTCGGAAGGGGGAGTGCAGGTGGTTGCGCCATGACGATTCCGTCTCTTCATGAGAGGAGGCGGACATGAGTCCGCCCAATTCGGATCGAGAACTAAATGGCGAAGCTTGCGCGAAGGTGGCTCAGAAACCCGACTGAATGCGCGAAAAGACCAGATTGGTGAAAATGGAGATCTGCGAGCCGACGAAGGGGGCGGTGATTCCGACCACGACCAGCACCGCGACAATCTTTGGCACGAAGGTCAGTGTCGCTTCCTGTACCTGGGTCAGCGCCTGGATCAGCGCGATGACGAGACCCACCACCATCGCAGCGAGAACCGCCGGACCGGAGGCAATCAGGACCGTCCAGATTGCGGCCTGGAACAGATCCAATGCATCAGCTTCATTCATCTGAAGGCAACCTCATATCGCCTCGAAGCAGCCCCGTATGACAGGGCTGCGATTGATCGGCATTGTCAGGCGCGCTGACACCCCTTTGCGTCAGGAGCTGCTGCTCGGCGCCTCGTCGGCGACAGTGATTCCCGCCTGCACGAGTATCTTATCGCCATCCGTGGTCGTCGCAATGATGCCGTCGGAATAAACCTTGACGGAATCGATGACGCCTTTGACGGTGCCGTCGGCGCTTTCCATATATTTGCCGACATAGCTGCTGGCCTGGGTCAGGCTCGAGCTTGCCAGGAGCGTATCCAGCTTGGTGTTGGTCTGGATCGTCTGCTCGACCTGCGAGAAGGTGGCAAGCTGAGCGACCTGTTCGCTTGCATCCATCGGATCGGTCGGATCCTGGTTCTTCATCTGCGCGATGAGCAGCTGAAGGAAGTTGTCGTAGTTCAGCGTCGCCTTGCTCTGAGTTGAGCTCGAGCTCGTGGTGGTCGAACTCGTCACGCTTGACGTTGCGTCTACCGCCATGGTGCGATCTCCCTGCGAATCTGCTCGACCATCGTCGGCGGCAGTTCGTGATTGTTGAGGATATTGTCTTCGATCGCGTAGAGACCGCGGATCGCCTTCAAGGCGTCGAAGGCGCGGCCGGTCGACACAAGCGCATCGATCCGCTTCAGCTCAGCGAGGATCTCTTCGTTCTTGAAGCAGGTGAGCAGCATGGTGATCGACTTGCGGAACATCGCCGTCGAGTGGTCCTTGCCCTCGGGATTGATGAGGATCATCTGCGCGATGAAATAGAGCTGGCGCAGGGGCGTCGTTGCGCCTTCAGGCTGGAGGACGTGATTCTCGAGAAGGAACGTCACATCGTTCAGGAATTCCAGCGCGACCTTGCGGTCGACACGCAGGACGGCGCCGTTGATGAAGATTCTTTCTCCGGCCTTCAGAGAAATGCGAAGTGTACTTTTCATTTAAGTCCATCCCTGATGATGGTGGTAACGTCGATGATGCCCTGGTAGTTATTAGACAGACGTTTTCTGATCCTGTCGCATTCCTTCAATATCCAGATCGCAATCGAGATGAGGTTGGCCCTGAGCTGGATATCCAGCTGGTTTTCCGGATGTTTCAGATCCTCGATAAAGCTGATCCAAACCCGGCGCGTATAAAACAGGGCTTCGATGGCTTCCCGACCGTATTTTTCCTTGTCGCGCGCCAACGCCAGCAGTTCTATGGACCGGTCAAGAACCTGCCATTCCCGCTCTTTCGCGTCGGCCACCGAGTCCTGCATGACTTCGGCATATGAGAACTGATACATTCATGCATCCTTCTGTGCGCGCCTTTGATCATCAAAGGTAGTTTACGAGACTCAACTGCTGGATCTTCGAGACGATCGTGTAAGCGGTTTCAAGCTGCGTTTCCAAAGTCTTGACGAGGGTCGAGGCTTCGTAGGGATCGACGCCCTGGAGATCGACCAGCTTGTTCTTGATGATGTTCGACTGAGCGTCGAGAGCGTCATTGGACTTCTTGACGCGCTCCTGGGAGAGGCCAAGCTGACTTGCCTGCGTCACGAGGCCGCTTGTGGCCTTGGCCGTGTAGCTGATCGCCTGCTTGGACACCGTCGTCATTGCATCGGTGCTGAGGTTCTGGCCGAGCAGGGCGGTGGTCATGACCGAAGCAAGCGCCAAATAACGCATGCCTTCGGAATTGGCATTGGTCGAAGATTCGATCACTTCCGAGTTGCTGATGCGGCTCGTCATGTTCTGACTCGACGCCTGCGACCAGCCGGTCCCCGCAGCCGTCCAGTTCGCTTCGCTGAACATCGGCTCGACCGTCGACGTGATGAAGGTCCCCATTTCAGCGCCGGTGAGGTCGCTGACCGCTTTCGGCGGAACGAGACCGGCCGCATAAGTGTTGAGCGCAGTAACGATGGCGGCGCTCGTGGCCGTCGTCTTGTCGGTCAGCGGCTGCACGTCCGTGTTGATGCCGGAGAACAGATATTCCCCGTTCACCATGGTGTTGGCCGTATCCATCATGGTCGAAAGTGCGCTGGTGGCCGACTGAATGGCGACGGTTATGCTGCCCGGATCGTGGCTACCCTGCAGCGCCGTCAGCTTCGAAACGAGGCCATCGCCGACGTCCTTCATCTTGGAAAGACCGAGCTGCGAGGATTCCATGCGTGCGCTGACAAGCGAATTGCTTGATTTGATTGAATCGATTCTGTCGGTCTCGCGGGTGAAATCTACGCTTCTGGCCGCATTGCCGCCGAGCGAGACGCCGATATCCGCATAGACCCCCGTGGTCGCTTCCATCGTCGCCTTCGTCATCTGGTTCTGCGCCTGACGGATCGTCAACCGCATTGCATTCTGAATGGCCGAACTTGAAATAAATGAGCTCTTCATGGCTTAACTCGCAATATCCAGCAATGACTTCAGCATTTCGTCTACGGCGTTCAGAATCTTGGTCGCCGCTTTGTAGGACTGCTCGATATCAAGGAGCAGCGTCAGCTCCTCGTCGAGGTTGACGCCGGTCTCATTGGAATAGGCTTCGTCGGAGCGCGACAGTGCCGCCGAAGTGTTTTCGGCCGCCGTCGTAGCGTTGCTGCGGTACTGCTCGAGCCAGCCGAGGGAATTCGTGGCATATTCCATGATGCTGACGTTGGAATCGATGCCCGTCGTGGCGTCGAAGCCGACCGGCGCTCCAGCTGCCGGGTCGAAATCCATGTCGGATGTCATCGCCGTATAAAGGCGGTCGAGTTCAGCCGTATAACCGCTGACGCCTGACGTGTTCAGGACGACGCCGGCGGCGTTGACGCCACCATCGCGCAGACGCATCGGATCGCCGCCCTGCGAGGTGATTACGCGGGTGCTGACCGTGATGGTCGACGCCATCCCGGCGACCGCGGTGGCGCCAGTATCGACCGTGCCGCCGCTCCAGGTGAAGAGGCCTGGCACATAGGCCGGGGGCCCTGCCGTGTTCTGCTCCTTGAAGAGCGAGACGAGGCCACGGGCGATTTCGTCGAGCTGCTTCTGGAAGTTGGGGGCAATCTCGTCGCGAATCTGCAGGAGCGACTGGAGGCTTCCCTGCCCCGTCGTCGTCGAACCCTTGCCGAGCGGCAGCGCAACACCGTCGATATAGACAGAATTGCCGATCGTGGTGGCGGTATAGATATCCTGGGACTTGAACGTCACCTTGCGCGGGATCGTCTCGAAGAGGATCGTTCCGTCCGGCGTGCTCAGCACCATGTCGTTGTTGTCGCGCGTCGTCGCACTGACGCCGACGATTTGCGAAATCTGCTTTAGAACTTTTTCGCGTTCATCGAGAGCGCCGGATGCATCCGTACCGGAGGCAGTGGCGGTCTTGACAGCATTGTTAGCCTTCTCGAACTGGCCGAGGAGCGTATTCAGCGTATCGACGGCGGTGGTGATTTCCTTGTCGGCGTTGGCGCGAACGTCCTGAACGGACTGCGAGGCATTGTTCAACGAGTTGGCGACATCCTGGGCGGCGGTGATGGCCCCCTGAGCGGCGACGGTGCTGCCCGGCGAGGTTCTGAAAGCCTGCAGTTTCTGTTGGAAAACACCGAGATAAGTCGACGGCGAGGTTTCGTAGTCGTTGCCACCCATGATCGATTTGAGATCTTCGAGGCCGCCCAGCAGGGTCTGCTGAGCGCTGTCCTGAGAGGATGTCTTCAGATACTGGCGCAGCAGGGCGTCTTCCTGTGCCCGGTTGATCTGGACGACCTGCGCGCCATTCAGGGACGTCGTGAGCATCGCCTGCCGGCGCACATAATCTTTATTGCCCGCATTCGAGATATTGTTCGATACGACACTGCTCTGCGTGCCGGTATTGTTGAATATGTTCTGCGCGGTATTAAGTGCGGACGTGAGCGACATGGCTTACCCGTTACCCTACTTATCTCTTGAGGTTGACGAGGACGTCCATGATGTCGGACCCCGTCTGGAACACTTTCGAATTGGCGGTGTAGCTGCGTTGCGCTTCGATCATCTCGGTCAGTTCGCCGGCAAGATCGACGTTCGAACCTTCCAGAGCGCCTGACTTGATCGTGCCGAGGCCGTTGGTTTGAGGGAAGCCGGTGACGGTAACGCCCGACTGGCCATTGGCACTGTAGACGTTGCCGCTCATCAGCGTCAGCTTGTCCGGGCTTGCGACATTGGCGAGCGGAATACGATAGAGCGGCTTGGTGCTGCCGTCTTCGTATTTGGCGTAGACGATGCCATCGCCATCGATCGTGACATCCTTGACCGGGCTCGCCGCCTGGCCGTTCGGTGTACCGGTGCCGGCAAAGGCGGCGCCCAGCTGCGTGAAGCCGGAGAGATCCATGTTGATCGATAGAGCATTCGTCGTATCGGCAATGGTGAGGGCGCCGCCGGTCAGCATCTTGCCGTTGCGGTCGAATGTAAGGTTTCCGGAGGCGACAACGGCGCCGGCGCCGCCGGTGTAAGGGAAGGAGGTCGTACCGCCCGACGCCGCATCGGCGTTGCGGAAGACCGCGACCTCCCAAGTGCTCGCCGTACCGGTTGCCGGCGGCGGTGTCACGACCGAGGTCTTGGTGAAGTAGAAGTCGTACATCACCTTGTTGCCGAGATGGTCGTAGGCGACCATCGAAAACTTCTTGGTGTCGGCCGTCGTGGTGGCGGCGTTCGCGCTCGGCAGCGTCGCCGGAGCGACCGGAGCGATATTGGCGCCGGAATCGAGATTGCCCTTGAAGACACCCGATGTCGAGGCGATCGCGGTCAGCCCCTCCTGATTGACGTTGACGGGAACGAGGCCGTCGAAGCCGTTGACTACGACGGCGGGAGCGCCGGAGTCGTAGGAATAACCCATCAGCTGGAAGCCGGCGGCATTGACGAGATTGCCTTCGTCGTCCTTCTGGAAGTCGCCGGCGCGGGTCAGAACCGGGGTGCCGTCGGGACCCTGGACGATGAAGAAGCCATCGCCCGAAATCGCAAGATCGGTGGTGGAGGTCGTGTAAGAAATATCACCCTGGTCGGAGACGGCCTGGCGCACGGAGGTCTGAACGCCGCCGGAATTGTAGTTGCCGCCCGAGGAGGGAAGAACCAACGAGGAGAAGCTCGTCGATACGGCCTTGTAACCGGTGGTGTTCACGTTGGCGATGTTGTCGGAGACGGTGCTGAGGCGGTTGGCCTGCGCGTTCATGCCCGACACTGCCGTCTTCATGCTGCCGAAAATGCTCATCTGAAAACCTCGTTTTACCTGTTAAACTCGAGAGTATTTGTCGGGCCTTGCGTGAAGCTGTCTGTCATGGCGAGCAGCAAGGCCAATATCGAGGTTCAGCCGGGCGCCGCCACCCGGCCGGAAAAATCAGGCCCAATCGATGCAGTAGCCGAGGAAGCGCTTGGAATCGACCGGATCGACGCCGAGCTTCTTGCGCAGCTTTTTGCGCAGCTTCGAGATGTGGCTTTCGACGACGTTCTCCTCGACCTCTTCATCGAAGATGCCGTAGATGGCGTTGAAGATCTGGGTCTTGGTGACCCGGCGACCGCGGTTGGCGATCAAATATTCGAGGATGCGGCGCTCGCGCCGGGGAAGCGCAAAGACCTCGCCGTTGATTTCGGGGTCACGGCCATCCGAGAAGACGCGGATGCCACCGATATCGGTGTAGTTGGCAATGGCCTTCAACCGGCGCCGGATCGCGGCCGCTCTGGCGAGAATTTCGCGCGGATGGACCGGTTTGCGCACCACGTCGTCGACGCCGCAATCGAAAAGCGCAAGGGTGTTTTCGAGCGAGGGCTGATCGCTGACCGCAATCACCGGCGCCATCGAACGGTCCCGGATCGCCCGGGGCAGTTCGAAGCTGCGCTGGCCCTGACCGATCAGGAAGGCCTCGACCGCCGCAATATCCGAATCGGCGGCGGTCTGCACCCACTCGCCGAATTCCGATGGATCAAAGCCGGTGGAGGGAATGCCCTCCCGGCCAAACAGGGATGTGTATCCGTCTTTTACGAGCTCACGCTCATCAACCACTACGATCATTCGTCCGCCTCCGAATCAGTGTGGCACTTCGATGATCTATGGGTACGAATCGCGCGAATCGGCGACAACTCGATAAAGTGAATGGCGGAAATTAATAATTGATTAAGATCCGCGTGGCGATTTGATCTACATCTAGTGGCTACGCCCAGATATCCACACAAAAGTTTCGTGGAAAAGTTAACGCTCGGTTAATTGTGACTTGCGTACCGACTTGGCGCCGGATTCCTGCCACATTGCGACACAGTTCTGTCACAATTTGGCAATTCTCTCTCTGGTTGAATTAATTCTGGCAGAAGTTACTCGCATTGGGAGTCCACTTGCCATAGCCGGTCGCCACCAAATTGGCGATAACGCGGCAGACATACTGCTTCTGCGCGGGATTGTTATTCGGCCCCGCGTGGTATCTTGCTACCGCCATCGTCCAGGTCTCATGACGGTCATGCAGGTTGCGGAGAAACCTCGCCGCATATTCCACATTGCGATGCGGATCGAACATATCTTCGGCGGAGGGGAAATTCTCGCCGTGATAATAGTGATTGATCTGCATGCATCCGATGTCGATGAGCTTCGCCCCGCTTCTGCGGGCCACATCGAACTGCCTCACCGCATCCTGTTCCGAGGGCGGGAAAATCGCCTTGCCTTCGACGTTCATGGCATAGGGATAGAGTGAGCCCCTGCGGCCGGTCTCCGTCAGGCCGACCGAATAGAGGATGCCTTCAGGGATACCGTATTTGACCGCGGCCGACTGGATTTCGCGTTCGCAGGCACCGGTGGAAGCGGCTGCCTCAGAGGTAAACGCCGCCAGCACCGCTGCTGCGAGCACCGCCAGCAAAGACGTCTTCGATACCTGTCTCGCCTGCGCCATTGAAGCCTCCATCCATCCGTTGGGCCATCTGATTGTGGCGCTCGCGCGCCTCGCCGCCCTGCCCTTGCTGAGGCAGCGACTGCTGCTGGGAGGCCTGCCCCTGGCTGCCGGCCTGGTTGCCGGCGTCGGCCCGTTCGACGGGGGCCATGCTGATGGTGACGTTGTCGACCGCATAGCCCTGGCTGCGCAGGGATTCGAGAATCTTGCCGTGATCTTCCTTCAGCTGCCGGTAGGCGGCGCCGGTTTCGACCCTAAGGTCGACGTTCAGGGCGTCGCCGGCCAGGCGCATGGTTGCCGTCACCAGGCCGAGATCGATCGGGTTCATCTGGATCTTCAGCGTATTGACCACCTTGCCGGTGCTCGTCCATTCCGCCGCGTTGGAGAGCGTCGAACTCGGCTGCATGGCGCGCGCCCATTCGGAATCACCGGAGAGAGCGGCGGTGACCGCAGCGGAATTGGTATTCTGCGCCAGGCCGATATAGCGGCGCGATTCGAGGACCGAGACATTCTCGAGATCGGTCTTCTTCGCACCGTCCTTGGACCCGGCCCGTTCCGCGCCGAGGTGAACGTCCATCGAAACGCCGCGGCCGTCGGCGCGACTGATCCGGAACGTCCGGCCGTCGGCGGCTTCGGTATTCTCGGCGCCGGGAACCTTGATATCATCAGACTTGACGCTTTCGATATTGCCGCTGACAACCGCCAGGGCGTCGGATGCGTGCCCGCTCGTTTTGGCGTCGATACCAGCGGTCGTCTTCTCGGCAGATCCGGCCTCGTCGGTCTTGGTGAAGGCTTGATGGGCGGCTGCGGCGGCTGGTGAAGCGACCGTGCCATCGGCGGGCTCCTGCTTCAGCAGGCCGAGCACATCGGAGATGCCGCCGTCCTCGGCCCCACCGTCCTTATCCGCATCTGTTTTCGAGATGTCCGTCTTGACGCGCTTGACGCCCTTGGCCTCCTGCGTGGCCTCGTCGGCGGACTGATCCTTGGGATCGGGCTTGCCGACGCCGGCCGGCAATTTGAGCCCATCCTTCGCCGGCTTTGCGACCACCTTTTCGGCATTAGCGACCGTTTCTGGCTGCACTTCGGCCTGTGCCTTCAGTGCGGCGTCGCTGAGATGGATCAGCGGTCTGGCGCCGCTGCGGCTGCGGATCGTCCGCGCCACCTTCCCTGGATCGCCATTGGCGACACTCTGATCCGGCTGTGCATCGTCCGGCGCGCCGTCGACGGCGCTGCCGCCTGTCTCAGCAAGCACATCGGAGAAGCCGCCCTGCTGACCGGCGGCATCCCCCTTTGCAGCCTTTGCAGATTTCGCGGCCGCAGCCGCCTCCGCACCAGAGGCTCCGCCCGAGACGCTCAAGTCCATCATTGTTCGTTGCCTTCCTGCGCCAGAAGACCATCGATCTCGTCGAGCTTGGATCGGCTGGTCGTCACAAATGTGTTGAATGAGGAGTCGGTATCCTGGCTCTGGCCAGTCGATGCCACACCTCCTGGAACAGGCTCGGGAGGCGCGCCTGGCGTCCCCGGTTGCGTGGCTATCGCCGCAGCCTTTTCAGAAGTGATTTCTTGATGAGAAGTGTTAGGATTGGATGCTTGCGTCAAGCTTGCCGGATCCGGCGCACGCAGGATCTGCTCGGCAACGGAGCGCGCCGCCGCCTGCAGCGCCTGATCCCGCGGCGAAAGCCTTTCGCCGTCGATGCCGCTGACATTCTTTGCCGCCTGGTCGATCTCCTCCGTGGGAAGGCCGGCCATGCCGCCATAAAAATCTGCGAGCGGGCCGAAGGCATTATCGGTGCCCGCGCCAAGCAACTGCACATGTTCGACCGCCATGCGCGCCAGCTCGGGCTTGCCCGCTATCGCCGCAGCGCGGGCGATGCGCAGATAGACCTCGCGCTGGCGCGGGGCATCCATGAATGAGAGGATATCGACGACATCCTGCGGTTTCACATCGTGATCATGGGCGACGACGAGCTTGACGAAAAGATCGGCGAACTGACTGGCATAGGGCGAATGCAGGAAGCGCCTGGCATAACGCTGCGAATAGGCGAGCCCCTTGTCGAGCATTCGCTTGTCGACGCAGATGGCGAGGGAACGGCGCAAGGCTGCCTCCTCGACGATTGTGCCCGGCGCGGCAAGGCGTGCCTGGTCGTAGAGATCAAGCGCATCTGTCGGTTTCGTGGCGATCAGCACGTTGCCGCCGATCAGCGCCAGGTATGGACCGATCTTCTTGTCGCGATATTCCCTGGCGGTTTCCTCCAGCGTCTTGGCGACGAGCAGCCCCTTGCCGGTCAGATATTTGCGCAGCACATCGGTGACGCGGTTATCGAAATAGCCGTCGACGTCATGGGCGATCAGATATTCGAGCGTCTGGGGATTGCCGCCGCTCATTGTATAGATCAGCGCCGCATCGACATTGCGGTCGTCATCGAAAATCTTTGTATTGGCCGTTCGCAGCCGCTCGTCGATGGTGCCCAGCATGAAGCGCTGCATTTCGCCGGCCGAATGATCGCCGGCGACGACGGAATCCTGCACGAACTGCAGCGACCGCAGCATCTTGTACGGCGCAAGATCGTCCGGATCCTGCGCTTTGCCTGCGGCAGGCGAAAGCATCGCCAGGCCGAGGGCCATAAATCCGACGTAGCGATGCTGCCGACGCGCCATCCGACTATCCCTATTCCGCCTGCACCAGGATCTCGATCCGGCGGTTGACCGCATTGAACGGGTCGGCGGGGAGCTTCAGCCGACGGTCGGCGAAACCGGAGACCTGGGAAACGCGCGTCTCGTCCAGTCCGCCGCGCACGAGCATGTAATAGGCGCTCTGGGCGCGATCCATCGAAAGCCGCCAGTTCTCGTTCTGCCCGCCCTTGTATTGGCGCCCGTCGGTGTGGCCGCGGATGGCGACTGCGCCACCCCTCTCCTTCAGGATCGTCCCGATCTTTTCCATGGCGAGCACCATCTCCTGGCGCGGAACAGCCGAACCGATATTGAACATCGAATCATCGTTCTGGTCGGAGATGCTGACCAGCAGGCCGCCTTCGGCCGCCGTCACTGTCAGGCCTTCCGCGAGCTTGCCGGCAACACCGCCGATCTGTTGGGAGATCTGCGCTTGAAGCTGTTCAGCTTCCTTCTTCTGCTGCTCGGGCTCAGCCGCGCTCTGGTCGGCTTCCTTCTGATGCTCGGCGTCCTTCCGAGCTTCCGCCTTCTTCTCCTCGACCGCTTTGCCCTCCGTCACCTTGCCGTCCTTGGCCTCTGCGGCGCCCTTCATTTCCTTGGCTTCCTTAGCAGGGGCTTCCTTTGCGGGCTTCTGGTCGGTCGCCAAAGGCACCGGCTTCATATCCTCGGCCTTGGCGATCTCCGTCGTCTCGCTCTCGGTCGGCTGCTCCTCGCTCTTGTCGGGCGGCAAGGGTTTTCCGGCCGTTGTCACCTCGACCTGCTTCGTCCAGAAATCCGGATCGAAGGGATCGCGATAGGCTTGCCCGCCATCGGCGCCGGTGGCAGGGCCGGAATCGGCCGCGCCGCCATCGCCCTTGGCGCTGACATTGGCCTGCTGGCCGACCTCCTGGGCGATCTCGGCGAGAACCGAATAGGGATTCTCGAAGAAATCGGCCTCGGAATAATTGGTCTGGTCGCCTGAGGTCGATGTCTGGTCGTCACCATCGGCGGCGGACTTACCCTCGGTCGGATTATCTTCCTTCTGTTTCGACTTTTCCTTCTTCTCCTCGCCCTCGGCATGGTCGACAGGCTTCTTCAGGCCTTTCTCGGTCGGCTTTTCGTCGGCAAGCTTGATCGGATTGAAATAGGTCGCAACCGCGGCCTTGGTCTCCTCGTTGGCGGCGTTCACCAGCCACATGACAAGGAAGAATGCCATCATCGCCGTCATGAAGTCGGCATAGGCAATTTTCCACGCACCGCCATGGGCACCATCGTGATCACCGCCGCCATGCCGCTTGACGATAATGATCTCGTTTCTGCCGTGGTGATGGTTTTCGCCGTCGCTCATTCGAGAACTTTCTTCAAGCTGGCCGCCCAGGCGGACATACGGGTAACGATGACGGACTCACCGATTTCGACGGCTAGATCGACATCTTCGGCCTCGATGTGCCGAACCGCCGTGGCATGTTCGCCGAGCTCGGCTTTCAATATGTCGAAAAGGCCGGTCGGCCCTCTGACAACGACCGGTCCGGCTGCACCTTCGAGAATTGCTTCACGCAGCAGAGCGGCGAGACTTTCGGCAGCCTTGGCCGCAAGCGCTTCCGTCACGACGGGCGCAATGGCGATCGCCGCGCCGGCGCTGACGAGCTGAGCGACTTCTTCAGCGATATCGCGGACGCGGGATGCAATGACCGCGGCCGCCTCCACTTCGTAGCGAATCTTCAGTTCCTCGAGCGCGCGCGTATGGGCCTCGGCCAGAGCGCGCGCCTCGCTTTCGTATTTCTCGGTCAAATCAGCGGTCGCCGCCGCATGGCCTTGCGCATAGGCCTCGCGCCGCTCCGCCTCGATGTCGACCGGAGGTTCGCTCGGCGTCTCCGGAAAACCATCTCCGGCCAAATCGTCGATATCGATGATCGGCGCTGACGGCTTCGGTTCGCCGAAGTCCTTCAAATACCGAGAAAGCGAAATGCTCATAGAAACCATCCAGCATCCGGAAGACGTGCGGCTTGCCCGCCCCCGTTCAAAATGACCTTGCGCGCGACATGTCCTTCGCAGCGAACAAGGGCTTGACCTTGCGCCGGCATGATTTTCGGACGATGCCTTCATGCCGGAAACTAGGAAGTCAAACTTGCGCGAGGATGAATGGCGCCGCCGCCATTGGTGATCGCGCCCAGCTCTACTCCAGCAGAATGAGGATCTTGCTTGCCGCCGTGTTGAGGATCGAGATCGCTTCGACAGCCATCTGCTTCTGAGTTTCGATCGCCTTCTGGCGGATCGAGGCCTCATCCATATCGGTATCGACCAGCGCGCCGACGCTCTTGTCGATCGAATCCGACAGATCGGCCGCGTAGTCGATCTGGTCGTCAATACGCGTCTTCATCACACCGATTGAGGCGGCCGTCGTCGTCAGCGAGGAGAACAGGGAGTCGGTCACATCGAGCATGTCGACGAGCTGGGCGTCAGTGGTGTTCTTGTCGATCGCGATCTCGCTGCCCGTCGCCGGCGTGGTCGACCCGGCGTCCAACAGGTAATAGTTCCGCGGTCCCGTGCCGCTGCTGTTGATCGCCTGGGCATCAATCGCCTTGGTGAACAGGCCGCCGCTCGCATTGTTCTTGTCGATGAGGATGGTCTGCGACGAAGGGAAGTCGATGGTCTGGGCCTGGTATTCGCCCGTCGAGGCGCGCACGAAACCTGAAATGACCGACCATGTCGGCGGCGCTGCCTTGTCACTGTTCAGCAACCAGTTCTCGCCTGCAAACGACGTCGACCCGACAACGGTCTTCAGCTGCTCCTTATATTCGCTGATCTCGGCATTGATCTTGTCCTTATCGGTGCCGGGCTCTCTTGCCGCAACCAGCTTGGCGCGGATCTGGCTGACGAGATCGATCGCCGAATTCATTGCCGTGTAGGTCGCATCCACCTTGGCAGCCCCGAGACCGAGCGCATCGCCGATCGTGCCGAGATTGGTGCTGTCCGAGCGCATGACAGTGGCGACCGACCAGTAGGAAGCATCGTCTGCGGCCGTCTCGATCCGATAGCCCGAAGACACTTGCTGCTGGGTCTGACTGGCTTCTTTGTTGATGCTGCGCAGCACCGCAAGTGCATTCACCGCGGCCGCGCTGGTAATCTTAACGGTCATCGACAGGGTCTCGGAATAAGATGAAAGGGCAGGCCGGATTGACGGCGGCGACTGAAGTGGCCTCATGCCTCCGGCGAAATTTCGCCGGCGCGTCGCAAAAGCAAATCAACTCAAGGCAAAGTTAACTCGATATCAACTTGTTGGGCAAGAGCGGCGCCGAGAGCCCGACAAGCGGCTTATCTCGCAAGTCAAGCTATTGATATAAAACAAAGAACCGCGCCTTTTCGGGCGCGGTCCGGAAGGTTTCCTGCTTGCGGCCGAACGGCCGCGCAAGATTCGGTCCAGCTTCAGCGGCTGATTTAGCTGCGGAACAGCGTGAGGATGTTCTGGGCGCTGGAGTTGGCGATCGACAGCGACTGGATCGCCAGCTGCTGCTGGGTTTGCAACGCCGTCAGCTTGCTCGATTCCTCTTCCATGTCGGCATCGACGAGGCGGCCGACGCCCGAGTCGATCGAATCGCTGAGCGCTCCGACGAAGTTCTCCTGCAATTCGATACGGGTCGAAATCGAACCGAGCTGCGATGCAGCCTTGGTCATCGCTTCGAGGCCGGCCTCAATGGAGGTCAGGGCCATGGAGATCTCAGCCGAACCGAAGGTGCTGATGTCCATAGAGTAGATCGAACCGATCGTGCCGTAGGATGTGCCGATGATGCCGGAGGTCGTCTCGATCGTACCGGTCGAGGTCATGCCGAAGAGAACGTTGCCCGTGGAGCTCGTGTCCAGGACGTAGTCGGTCGTCTTGACCGAGACATTGCCGTTACCGTCGCGGACAAAGGTCGACACGACGCTCTTGGTGCCATCGGCGCCGGCGACCCAGTTTTCACCGGAGAAGGAAGCCGACTGTGCGATGCTCAGCAGCTGCTGCTGCAACTGACCGATTTCCTCCTGGACCTTGGTCTTGTCGACGCCCTTTTCGGTTGCGGCGACGATCTTCGCCTTGATCTCGCTGATGACGTCGATGGCGCTGTCCATGGCGGAGTAGGCGGTGTCGACCTTGGCGGCGCCGAGGCCAAGAGCGTCGGACACGGCCGAAAGCGCCTTGTTGTCCGAACGCATGGTCGTTGCGATCGACCAGTAAGCGGCGTTGTCGGCAGCCTTTTCGACGCGGTAACCCGACGAGACGTGGTTCTGCGTGTCTTCGAGGCTGTCGTTGATTCCGCGGAGTGTCTGAAGTGCGGCCATTGCCGCGACGTTCGTCAAAATGCTGGTCATGAAATGATTGCCCCTTGTTGGCATCTGGGAAAAAGGGACATTCCGGAATGTTACCGGGAACGGGGATCAGCCTCATGCCTGTTAACCGGTTTTTAATGTCGGTTAACCCGCCGTCTCGTTGAGCTGAGAAGACAACATTATGGTTAATCAATCGTTAACGAAAATAAGAAAGCCGCGCTTCATCGAAGCGCGGCTCGAGCAGAGGTGCCCGCCGGAGACCGGCGGGCCATATTTTCTGGCGTTTATTAGCCGCGGAAGAGCGACAGGATGGTCTGCGAAGAGGAGTTCGCAATCGACAGGGACTGGACGGCGAGCTGCTGCTGGGTCTGCAGGGCGCTGAGTTTGGAGGACTCTTCTTCCATGTCGGCGTCGACGAGACGGCCGATACCGGAGTCGATCGAGTCGCTGAGAGCCGATACGAAGTTCTCCTGAAGCTCGATGCGCTTAGAGATCGAGCCGAGTGCAGCACCGGCGCTGGTCATGGACTTCAGAGCCGACTCAACGTTGGTCAGAGCCGTTTGGATCTGGCCGAGGGTGAAGTTGGTGATGTCCATCGCGTAGACGGAACCGGTTGCGCCGTTCGAAGTACCGAGGATACCCGTGGAGGTTTCAACCGCGCCGGCGCTCATGCCGAACAGGACGTTGCCCGTGGAGCTGTTGTCGAGAACATAGTCGGTCATCACGACCGAAACGGCGTTGGAGCCGTCGCGGACGAAGGAGGCAACGACGTTCTTGGTGCCGTTAGCGCCGGCAACCCAGTTTTCACCGGAGAAGGAAGCCGACTGAGCGACGCTCAGGAGCTGCTGCTGCAGCTGGCTGATTTCTTCCTGGACCTTGGCTTTGTCGACGCCGTTTTCAGTCGCGGCAACCAGCTTGGCCTTGATGTCGCCGACGACGTCGATGGCGCTGTCCATTGCGGAGTAAGCCGTGTCGACCTTGGCAGCGCCGAGGCCGAGAGCGTCGGAAACAGCCGACAGTGCCTTGTTGTCCGAACGCATGGTCGTTGCGATCGACCAGTAGGCAGCGTTGTCGGCAGCCTTGCCGACACGATAGCCGGACGAAACATGAGCCTGGGTGGTCTGGAGACCCTGGTTGACCCCGCGCAGAGTCTGAAGGGCTGCCATTGCAGCGTTATTGGTGTTGATGCTCGTCATAGTAAGTTTGCCCCTTATTGGCAGATCTTAAAAAAGGGACATTCCGGATTTTCGTCCGGCCCACAGCGATCAGCATCATGCCTGTTAACCATTCTCGTTAGGGTTAACTCGCCGTTTCGATGGGCCTAGAAAACAGCAAGATGGTTAAGGAAAGCTAAATTCAAAATGGAAATTTCGTAAAAATATCTGATACTTAGACGGACGCTCATTAACCTTATGTTAAAACATTTCGCGGCCGGGGCTGACCCGGCCGCGAAACTTGAAAGCCTTGTGCCGACCGCTTTAGCGGAAGAGCGACAGGATGTTCTGCGAAGAGGAGTTCGCGATCGACAGCGACTGGATCGCCAGCTGCTGCTGGGTCTGCAGGGCGCTGAGTTTCGACGATTCTTCTTCCATGTCGGCGTCGACGAGACGGCCGATACCGGAGTCGATCGAGTCGCTGAGAGCCGACACGAAGTCTTCCTGGCTGTCGATGCGGCTGGAGAGCGAGCCGAGAGCGGCACCGGCGCTGGTCATCGACTTCAGAGCCGATTCGACGTTGGTCAGAGCCGTCTGGATCTGACCGGCGGTGAAGTTGGTGATGTTCATCGAGTAGATAGAACCGGTCGCGCCCGTCGACGTACCGAGGATACCCGTGGAGGTTTCGACCGTCCCGTTGCTCATGCCGAACAGAACGTTGCCGGCGGAACCGCTGTTGAGAACGTAATCGGTCGTGGTGATCGATACTGCGTTCGAGCCGTCGCGGACGAAGGAGGAAACGACGCTCTTGGTGCCGGCAGCGCCAGCAACCCAGTTCTCGCCGTTGAAGGAAGCCGACTGGGCGATGCTCAGGAGCTGCTGCTGCAACTGACCGATTTCTTCCTGCACCTTGGCCTTGTCGACGCCGTTTTCAGTCGCGGCAACCAGCTTGGCCTTGATTTCGCCGACGACGTCGATGGCGCTGTCCATGGCGGTGTAAGCGGTATCGACCTTCGCAGCACCCACGCCGAGGGCGTCGGAAACGGCCGACAGTGCCTTGTTGTCCGAACGCATGGTCGTTGCGATCGACCAGTAAGCAGCGTTGTCGGAAGCCTTTTCGACGCGATAACCGGATGAAACGTGGTTCTGCGTCTTGTTGAGGCCCTGGTTGACATTGCGCAGCGTCTGGAGAGCGGCCTGTGCGGAAGAATTCGTGTTAATGCTTGTCATAAATCTGTCCCCTGGAAACTAGATACAAAAAGGAGGACATACCGGACTGTATTACCGGCGATGACGGACCAGCTTCATGCTACTCGGCGCCTGCTTGTTTGGCCCAAACCCGTCATGTCCAGGGCAATCTCGCAGCCAATGCTTGCCAACTTCTTAAAAATGGAGGCTCCGCTCCGGCACCTTACATCCCATAGTTAATACCGGCTGAATCTATCCCTTCGCATGCTAACGTATCGTGAAAGAAGCCGTTTTCTCTGGGGCGAGACGGTGTCTTCATGAGGCGCACCTGTTTCAAGCAAGCTTCGAATGGCAACATGCCAGGTGCCGGGATAGCATCATCGGATCAATCCACCCGTTGCCTGGGAGGACGGATCGTGCGCGCCCGGCGATCGACAGCCATGCCAGAAAATTTCCTTCACGGAGTTGGGTTTTGAACAGCAAAGTTTCGTTCTCTGCGGCATCCAAAGATTACCAGGCAGGCCGCTACACAAAGTCCTTGGCGACGCTCAACCAGCTCATCGATACTCAGCAGGACGCCAAGACCTATGCGCTGCTGGCCAAGAACCTCGTGCAGCTCGGCTTCAAGGCCGATGCCGCAAAAGCCTATGGCCTGGCCGGCAATTGCGAAGGACCGAACGCCTACGAATATCAGAAGCAGGCTGCCAAGCTGCACTACGAAACCGGCCACGAGGACGAAGCGCTGCTGATCGCCATGCGCAACCTCAGCAGGGCGCAGGAAGATGCCGAACTCGCCTTCATCATCACCGCGATCTATCTGAAGCGCCAGCAGCGAGATATCATCCGCCCGTTCAAGACGGTTCTGTCGGAAAGCATGAACCCCGATCACATGCGCCTGGCGGCCCTGCTGCTCAGCGACGATCTCAACGACGCGACCAACCAGACGCTTGCGCGCAACCTCTTCAAGCGCTTTCCAGGCAATCACGCCTTCCGCTTTCTTCACCTTGTATTCGCTCGTGAATTCAACGATTTCGAAGAGTCGGCCAAGCATCAGGCAGTGATCGACGAGGCCCTCGCAAAGGGTGATCTGGAGATCCTGCGCAAGGACAATCCATTCTATCATCTGCACTGGTGCGGCAACGAAGATTTCAACCGATATGCAACGATCGGCACGACCCCGCTTAACCAGGAACGGGTCGCGTTCCGCCGCAACCAGCCGCACACATGGTCAAACAAGATCCGCATCGGCTATATGTCATCGGACTTCTGGGATCGCCACGCGACGATGAAGCTGCTGCAGCGCATTCTCGAACTTCACGACAAGGACAGGTTCGAGGTGACGCTCTTCTGCCATACGGGCCCCGAATACCTTAAGCATAACGACACCGACCGCAGCCGCTGGGGCAGGATCGTCGACATTCACGGTTTCTCCGACCAGGCAGTGCTGGAAATCGTACGCGAGCACAATATCGACATCATGGTCGATCTGAAGGGTCATACGTCGGGCAGCCGCGCGTCAGCCTTCAACCTGCCGCTGGCACCTGTTCATGTCGGATGGCTCGGTTTTCCCGGCAGCACCGTCAACATTGACCTGGACTACGTCATCGGCGACCATTCGGTGCTGCCCGACGTGGCCAAGCCATTCTTCCACGAGAAATTCTGCCGGCTTCCGGAGAGCTACCAGCCGAACGATCCGATGCATCGCCCGAAGCCGCGTCCGGTCACCCGCGAGCAACTCGGCCTGCCGGAAGAGGCCTTCATCTTCGCCTCCTTCAACGGCAACCGCAAGATCACGCCCGATGTGGTCAACAGCTGGTGCCGCATCCTCAAGCGGGCGCCGAACAGCGTGCTCTGGCTGATGGCCAATTCGCCGCGCAACCAGGCGAACCTGCTGAAGCAGTTCCAGGCCGCCGGCATTGCGCCCAAGCGCATCATCTTCTGCCCGCGCGCGCCCTACGAAGATCACATCAGCCGCCAGCAGGCAGCCGACCTCGGGATCGACACCTTCCCTGTCAACGGTCACACGACCACCTCGGAGCAGCTCTGGGGCGGCCTGCCGGTTTTGACGGTCAAGGGCACCAACTTCGCCTCGCGCGTCAGCGAAAGCCTGCTCAGGGCGATCGATCTACCCGAGCTCGTCGCAAGCGACCTGCAGGCATACGAGGATCTCGCCGTCGAGCTGGCGCAGAATCCCGAGCGGATCGCCGAATACAAGGCACATCTGAAGGAGCAGCGTTATATCGCGCCGCTGTTCGACGCCCAACGTTTCTGCCACCACCTGGAGAAGGCCTACGAAATCATGGCCGAACGGGCGAAACAGCGCCTGGCGCCCGAGCACATGGATATTCCAGCGATGCCCCCGCGGACGGCCCCCTTCGCGGCCGAGTAACGGTTCGACTGCATGATGAACCCCGCCGGAGCGGATCCGGCGGGGTTTTCTTTTATCGAAATATAGAGAGCTCAGCCGATCAGCTGAACGAGCGCACCAGGCTGCCGACGAGCAGGTTCCAGCCGTCGATCAGCACGAAGAAGAGAATCTTGAAAGGCAGCGAGATCGACGTCGGCGGCAGCATCATCATGCCCATCGCCATGGTGATGGTTGCAACGATGAGGTCGATGACGAGGAACGGCAGCACGACCAGAAAGCCGATCTCGAAACCGCGACGAATCTCCGAAATCATGAAGGCAGGGATCAGCACGCGGTAGTCGATCGGATCGGTCGTCTGGATGTTCTGACCGCGCTCGCGCGCAAGATCGACGAAGAGCGCCAGATCCTTGTCCCGGGTATTGGCCGCCATGAAGGTGCGGAAGGGTTCGGCGATACGCTGGACCGCCTCGGTCTCATTGATCTGGTTGGCAAGCAGCGGCTGCACGCCATTCTGCCAGGCCTGATCGAAGGTCGGCGACATGACGTAGAAGGTCATGAAGAGCGACAGCGACAGCAGGATCATGTTGGAAGGCGTCGAGGAGATGCCCATCCCTGAGCGCAGGATCGAGAAGGCGATGACGAAGCGCGGGAAGCTCGTCACCATGATCAGGATGCCCGGCGCGACCGAAAGAACGGTCAGCAGGCCGAATGTGCGGATGATCCAGGCGGCGACGGAGCCATCGACCGGCACGTTCAACAAGTCGGTCGGCAGCTGCTGTGCCACCGCCAGTTCCGGTACCACCATCATGGCGGCAAGGAAAACTATGAAACGAATCATTCGATGACAAAGGTCCTGAACATGACCTTCGATACCCGCCCTTGCGAGCGAAGGTCAACACGTTCCTGGATGTCATCCTTGAGATATTGAAAGCCGCGCGGCCCCTCGATCTGCTGCAGGGAAACCGTCCTGACATAGGCGAGGATATCCTGGTGAATGTCCTCGGCGACCTTGACGTCGGGCGGCCCGTTGAACAGCAGCGCGACTTCGAGTCGGACCCAGTTTTCCGAAGGGTAGGCAAGGTTCGATGTAATCGGCTCGAGCTGGACGACGTTGTTGGCCTCGGTCGAGATGCGCGCCAGGCCTTCCTCGGCCTTCTTCTTGGCATCGGCTTCCTTGGACTGCTCTACCTCCTTGGCGCCCTTGATCTCGGGCGCGACGATCGTGCCGACCGCCCAGCCGCCGCCGGCGCCGAGAAGCGTCAGGACGGCAATGCCGACGATCGTCAGCAGGCCGGATTTCTTCTTCGATTGACCTGCGCTTATGTCTTCGTCTGCCATCGTCGTTCGGCCTCAAAGCGGCGAGAAAAGATCGACGGCCTGCTGGCCGCGCGGAGGCTGCTGCACTTCCATCAGGCGACCCCGGCCGCCATAGGAGATGCGGGCTTCGGCGATCTTGTCGTAAGAGATCTGGTTGTCGGCGTTGACGTCCTGCGGACGCACGATACCGGCGACGTTCAGGATGCGCAGCTCCTGGTTCAGACGGACTTCCTGCGAACCCGAGATGACGAGGTTACCGTTTTCGAGAATGCCGGTGACGACGGCCGCAACGAGAAGGGTGAGCTTGTCGGTGCGCTCGATCTTGCCCTTGCCGTCGGTGCTGGTGTCGGAACCATAGGTCAGATCGGTCTTGGATTCAGGCGTCCAGCCGAAGATCTGAGCATTGATGTCCCAGTTCATGCCGCTCGAATTCGTGCGGCTGCGGTTGGTCTCGTTGTCGAAGGAGGCCTTGTCGTTGATCTGGATGTCGACGGTCAGAATGTCGCCGACGTTCAAAGCGCGTGCATCCTTAAAGAGCGCGGCCTGGGAATCGCTCCAGAGCGAATAGCCCTGCGCCACGGCGCGCGGCTGCTTCGGATAGAGCGCCATCTGCGGGGTCTGGCCATAGGCAAGTCCGCTGCCGATCGGGCTCATGGCGGGCGCACGGCCGATCTCGCTGACTGCCGTCGGAGACTGGCAGCCCGCAAGGAGTGCGAGGGCGGCGATCGCGGCCGGGAAACGCATATTCATGAAGGATCCTTCGACGTATTGGGATCGGACGCACTGGCGATGACGCTGGCGATAGCCGCGGCCTTCTTCGAGTCCATCTCGTTGAGGATGAGGCTCGACTGGCGCGGGCCGAGCCGCATGATGACGGCCGACGCTACTTCGATGTTCATATCCTGCAGCTGCAGTGCCGCCGCATCCGGCTTCATCTTCTTGTAGATATCGGTGAGGCCGGCTTCGGCCTGCTTGAGGAAGTCGTCGCGCCGCTTCAGCCAGTCCTGGTATTCTGCCTTGCGCTTGTCCATCTCTTCCATCCGGGCGTCGATGTCGGCGCGGAGCCTTTCCAGCTCCTGTTTCTGCAGCAGGTAGCGCTGGTCGCGGGCGGGATCGGCGATGTTGGTGCAGAATTGCTTGATCTCGTCCTGAGACGTGATGTCTCCCTCCGGATGCTCCTGTGCGAAGGCGCCGGGGATCGACAGAAGGACGAGGCCGGCTGCCGGCAGCGCCAGGCGGCGCAGCAGCTGCAGCACGGTCATGTCAGGATTCAGGATCGTCATCATTGCAGCACAAGCTCCGCCTGCAGGGCGCCCGCCGACTTGATGCCCTGGAGAATGGCGATGATCCCATCCGGTTTCACGCCGATATTGTTGAGGCCGGCGACAAGGGTCCTGAGGTCGGGACCGTCGATGATGGCAACGCGCCCACCGGTCTGCTCGGCCGCAATGTCGGTCTGCGGCTGAACGGCAGTCCGCCCGCGCGAGAAGGGCTCGGGCTGAATGATCTGCGGCGTCTCGGTGACCTGAACAGTCAGAGTGCCGTAGCTGACGGCGACCGGCGAGACGCGGACATCTGAGCCGATGACGATCGTGCCGGTGCGCTCGTTGATAACCACCTTGGCCGGCGTATCGGTTTCGACAATAAGGTTTTCGACGTCGGCCATCAGCCGGGTGAGATCGGCCGTGCGCGGTTTCTGGATCACCACTTCCTGCGAATCCTTGGCTTCGGCAACCGGGCCGCCGAAGCGCGCGGAGGCATAGCCATTGACGATGTCGGCAATGCGGATCGCCGTCGAGAAGTCGGGATTGCGCAGCTGCAGGACGAGATTGACTGAATCCTTGAAGTGGGACGGCAGTTCGCGTTCGATGATCGCGCCGCCGGGCACGCGGCCGGCGGTGGTGACGCCTTCGGTCACAGTCGCCGCCTGGCCCTGCGCCTGAAAGCCGGAGACGATAACGGAGCCCTGAGCGACAGCGTAGATCTGGCCGTCGGCACCGGAAAGCGAGGTCATGACGAGCGTGCCGCCGCGTAGCGAGGTGGCATCCCCGAGCGAGCTCACCGTAACATCGAGACGGCTGCCGGGGCTTGCGAAGGGCGGCAGGTTGGCGGTGACCATCACGGCCGCGGTGTTCTTCGCGTTGGACTGGCCGCCCTGTGTCGAGATGCCGAGATTCTGGAGCATTGCCCGCATCGACTGCTCGGTGAAGGGGGAGGAACGGAAGCCGTCGCCGGTTCCCTGCAGGCCGACGATGAGACCGTACCCGATCAGCTGGTTATCGCGGCCGGCCTGAAGCGAAGCGATATCCTTGATGCGGGACGTCAGCGCCCAGGCGGGCGCCACGTCGGCCAAACTCATGGCGACAACCGCAACAAAGGTGACGATACGGAAGAACAATTTCATTTCGCCCTCACATGGATCGTGCCGTCCGCAAGCACCGTGCCGCTGACGATGACGCCGGAATCCATATTACGCGCACGGACCACCTGCCCCGTCGCACCGTCTTCAAGCGGCGTGCCGGCGGCGGAGATCGTCATTGCGCCGAGAGAGAAGACCAGGCGGATCGAAGAGCCGCGCGTCACCGTATAGGGTTCGCGCAGCGCTGAAACCGAGATCGTACGGCCCGGCAGCAGCGTGCGTTTGGAAACCAGACCTTCGACCTGCGAAATCGATTTGGCATAATCGCCGGCGAGGTTGGGGTTGGTGACCTCAACCTCCTGAAGCTGGCTGCCCGACAACGTGTCGCCGGGATAGATGATCGTCGTCGGGACGACGGCATAACCCATGCCGGCATCCGCATTCACGGGCAAGATGATGCCCGCGATTGCGATCGTGGCTACCGCCACCCATCCTGAGATGCGTCCTGCCCGGCAAAACATCATGTTTCGGCCCTTCCCTTTACTTCAGGTTCTTGCTGACGATGGAGGCCATTTCATCAGCCGTGGTGATCACCTTGGAATTCATTTCGTAAGCACGCTGAGCCGATATCAGCTCGGTGATTTCCTTCACCGGGTCGACGTTCGAGGATTCCAGATAACCCTGCTTCATATAGGCAAAGCCTTCCTCGTCAGGGTTGCCGACGACCGCCTCGCCCGAGGCCGGCGTTTCCTGGAAGAGATTGTCGCCGATCGGCTGAAGGCCCGCTTCGTTGACGAAATCGGCAAGCGTCAGCTGTCCGAGAACGGTCGGATCGGTCTGGCCCGGCAGCTTGGCCGAGACCTCGCCGGAGCGGCTGATGGTCAGTTCGGTCGAACCCTGAGGGATGGTGATCCCAGGCAGGACTTCATAGCCGTCGATGGTGACGAGCTGGCCCTGGTCATTCTTGTTGAAAGCGCCGGCTCGAGTGTAGAGCGTCGTGCCATCGGTCGACTGGATCTGAAAGAAGCCCTTGCCGATCAGCGCCACGTCGAGATCGTTGCCTGTCTGCGTGAGTTCGCCCTGGAGATGCAGGTTGCGGACCGCGGAGGTCTGGACGCCGAGGCCGATATTGGCGCCTTCGGGAACGACGGCCTGGTTGGCCCGGTTGGCGACGCCCTTGGCGCGTTCGGTCTGGTAGAGAAGGTCGGTGAACTCGGCGCGAGCCCGCTTGAATCCCGTCGTGTTGATGTTCGCAATGTTGTTCGCGATGACTTCCAGATTGGTCTGCTGGGCATCCATGCCCGTTGCTGCGATGGCGAGCGCTCTCATGTGTTCGTCCTCAAATCAGTTACATCTGCATCTTGGTGACTTCGAGAAAGGCCGAAACGACCTTGTCGCGGATGGCAATCGCGGTCTGCAGCGTCTGCTCGGCCTGGAGCATGGAATCGACGACTTCACGGGTCGTCGCCGTGCCCTTGATGCCGGCGAAGGACATGCTTTCGGCACCCTTCAGGTTGTTGACGGCGTCGGTCGCCATGCCGCCCAGCACGGAGGCGAAGCTCAGGCCGTTGGCCGCACCTGCGGTGCCCGGCATGGCTGTTGCGGAGGACGAGGCGGAATTTTCGGAGTCGACGGCGCCGAGCGCGCGGGTCATCGAAAGATTGCTGACATTCTGGACGCTGCTGATCATTGATTATTGGCTCTTCAGAAGATCGATCGTGGACGAGATGAGGTCGCGGGTCTGCTTGATGGTCTGCAGATTGGCATCATAGGAGCGATTGGCTTCACGCATGTCGGCCATCTCGACCAGGATGTTGACGTTCGGCAATTTGACGACGCCCTTGGCGTCCGCCGCCGGATTGCTGGGGTCGAATTCGGTGCTGAAGTCGCCTTCGTCGACACCGACCTTCTTGACGTTGACGGTCTCGACGCCGCTGGTGCGGTCCATCTGCTGGCCGAAGGTGATCGTCTTGCGGCGATAGGGATCGGCGCCCGGCGTGTCACCGGTCGAGCGGGCGTTCGCAATGTTTTCCGAGACGATGCGCAGGCGCGTCGATTGCGCCTCGAGCCCCGAACCGGCGATTTTCATAGCTGCGGAAAGCGGATCCATGACACTTACTTCCTGACCGTCATCAACATCATGCGATTGAAGGAGCTGACCAGCGAGGTGTTCAGATCGTATTGGCGCTTGATGTCACCCGACTTGGAAAGCTCCTCGGCCAAACCGACGGTGTTGCCGGATTCCTGAATGCCGATCTCCTGGTCGAGGGCCGCTTCCTTGACGTCGATATCGCCGCTTGCGCTGAAATCGTTGCCGCTGAAGTGCGCCGGATTGGTGCGCGCCATGGTGATGTCAGACCTGTCCAGCACGGCATCGAAGGGCGTGACGTCTTTGGCGCGGAATTTCGGCGTATTGGCATTCGCGATGTTGCCGGCAACAACCTGCTGACGGATCGTCAGCCATTCCGCCTGTCGCGAAGCCAAGTCGAAAAGTTGGATCGGTTGCATGAGAACTCTCCGTTTTTACTATCCGGAACCTAGAGCGGTAATCTTGCGTGGGACTTACGGGAATCCGGCCATCGAGGCGCTTCGCCCAAGGCCGCCAGAGAAAAGGGCTCCTGCCGGTTTGCGGGGGAGCCCTCTTGTCTTCAGCCTTTGCGAAGAGGTTCAATCGTTCTTGTAGATATCGCCCTTGGAGGTGATGATCACCCACTTGCCCTCGCGCTGCTCGATCATCGCCAGGCGGCTTTCGTCGGGCAGGACCGAGCCGATGCGCACCACATACATGCCCGAGGGATCCTCGATCAGCGCTCGGCCGTTGGACACATGCAGAAGGCGGAAGGAAGACTTGCCCGGGAAAGGCTGGTCTTCCAGCATCGCGCCGCCGTCACGCTGCTTGCCGAGATCGGAGACCGTCGCCGTCGTCAGCGGATCGACCGGCGGAGCCTTCTTGGCTGCCTCGTTCTTGTTGACCATGGCCAGCGGAGAGACGCTGAAGACGTTGCGGGCGGGCCAATCCGGCAGTTCGCGCGAATTGCTGCTGGTGGCGACGTTGATGCCGAACTTGTCCGCATTGAAGAAGACGTACCAGGGGAAAAAGGCGGAGGCGCCGGCAAGCGCCAGGCCGGCGAAGGTGAGAAACCGATCCAGAGTGGCGGTCTTGTCGCGCGGCTTCAGGGAAGCGATGCGTTCATCATCGAAATCAGCCACTATTATCTCCTCTGCATGGGTGCGCCCTGATTGCCCATGCCGGCAGCAGCCTTGAGCGCGCCGGCGAGATCGGCAAAAGCGTCGACCGAGTCGCGATCGCCTGGAGACTGTTTCAGGACGTCGTAAATGATAGGGACCTGCTTGACCGCCATGTCGAGATCAGGATCGGCGCCTTGGCGATAACCGCCGATCAGCCGCAGGTCCCTCGTTTCCTCAAAGCGGTGGATCAACACCTTCAATCGCGACACCAGCTTTTCCTGATCCGGCGTCCAGGCCTTGCGGGCAAGACGCGAGATCGAGGCGAGCGGATCGATCGGAGGATAGCGCCCTTCCTCGGCAAGACTGCGCTGCAAGACGATATGGCCGTCGAGAATGCCGCGCGTCGAATCGGCGATCGGGTCGTTGTGATTGTCGCCATCGACGAGGATCGAGATGATGGCGGTGATCGTGCCGGCGCCCTCCGGGCCAGGACCAGCGCGTTCGAGCAGGCGCGGCAGCTCGGTGAAAACGGAGGCGGGATAACCGCGGGCGATCGGCGGTTCGCCGGAGGCGGTCGCCACCTCGCGGATCGCATGGGCGAAACGGGTGACGCTGTCGACGATGAAGAGCACGTTCTCGCCCTTGTCGCGGAAATGCTCGGCGATTGTGACCGCCGTCAGCGGCGCCATCTTGCGCAGCATCGGGCTTTCGTCGCTGGTCGCGACGACGGCAATCGCCTTCTTCATATTGCTGCCGAGCGTATCCTCGATGAATTCGCGCACCTCGCGGCCGCGTTCGCCGACGAGGGCGATGACCACCTTGTCGAAGGCGTCGGCGCGGGCAAGCATGGACAGAAGCGTCGACTTGCCGACGCCGGAGCCGGCAAAGATGCCGAGACGCTGGCCGAGGCAGAGCGGCGAAAAGATGTCGATCGCACGCACGCCGGTCTTGAAGCCGGTCGCCACGCGCTGGCGCGTCATCGAGGGTGGCGCGGCGTTGGAAATCGAGCGGCGATCGAGCCCCTGGGCGATCGGTCCCAGACCGTCGATCGGCTCACACAGCGAATTGATCGTGCGCCCGCACCAGCTGTCGGATGGCGAAATTCGGAAGGCGCCCTTGCGAATGACCGTGTCATGGATGCCGATCGGCTCACCGGGTTCGATCGGGCAGACATAGATCAGGTCCGGCTCGACACGCACGACCTCGCCGAGATGGATGCCGGTCGCCGATTTATGCGCGACGAATTCACCGAGACGAACATGACGCGAGAGACCGCGAACAGTATAGTGGCCGGCAGCGATGGTCTGGACGCGACCGCCATGAGCGACGGCGAATTCCGGCGATGCGTATCGATCGACGAGACCCGCCAGATGCGCGAGCTTCGGAGAAAGGCCGTCTTCGGACAGTAGCGTTGTGCTCATTGCTTAGCGGCTGCCCCCAAGCGTCTGGACGGCCTGCTTGAACGAATCCTCGCTGTCGCGCATCAGCGAGGAAATGCTTTCGAAGGCACGGTTGACTTCGATCAGCTGAGTGATCTCGCGCATGGCGTTAACGTTGGAATTTTCCAGATAGCCCTGCTCGACACCGACATTGAAGCGGTCGACGACGGCGCGCGGCTGGTCGGTGGTCATGATGCCGCTGTTTTCGTAACGCAGGTAACCCTTGCTGATATCGGCCTCGAACAGGCCGAGGGAGCCGACCTGGCGGTCGCCCTGATAGATGATGCCATCGCTGCCGACAGCCGGCTCGCCGGCCTTCGTGTCCAGCTGAATCGGTGCGCCGCCGGCATCGAGGACGGGATATCCCCGGATCGATACGAGTTCGCCGGTTTCCTTGAGCGTAAAGCGGCCGTCCCTCGTGAGCACACGGCCGGCTGGCGTATCGAGCGCAAACCAGGCGTCGCCCTTAAGCGCGAAATCGAGCATGTTGCCGGTGTGCTGCAACTCGCCGTTCTGCTCGTTCAGATAGTCGTTGCCCTGAGAAACGAAGGCGACCTTGGTGTTCAGCTTGTTCTTGGTGGCCGCCACCATCTCGTCGAACTTCACCTCGGTGGCGCGAAAACCCGTGGTGTTCACGTTCGCCATGTTGTCGGCGATGGTGTTCAGGCGCTTTTCAAGCGCCATCTGCGACGACAGAGAAACGTAAAGACCGGATTGCATGTCTGTAAGCTCCAAGCATTGGCGATGAACGGGACGAAAAGCCGGGCGTCGTCTGATCTGGTTCGGCCGGAATTTCGCTGAGGCGGCATCTCAGAAACGGGCGCGAGCGCCCATTCGTCTCCTTTAGATTGGCGGCAGATGCTTGCGCGAAGCTGGCACGTGGAAATGCCCGGACCGACCCGTTCATCAGCCTCACGCAAGGCAGAAACCCTATCCGTCCTAGAGAAAAGCAACGTTCAGATTGGGCTGACGATGAACATCATTATCGGATTTATTGTTGTCTGCGGCTGCATCGTCGGCAGCTTCATGGCGATGGGCGGCGAAGTGGACGCGCTGTTCCAGCCCTTCGAATTTCTCATCATCGGCGGCGCCGGCCTCGGCAGCTTCATCATGGCGAACCCGATGAAGGTGGTAAAGGATTCCGGTAAGGCGCTTGCAGAGGCCTTCAAGCACGCCGTTCCGAAGGAGCGGAACTATCTCGATACGCTCGGCGTGCTCTACTCGCTGATGCGCGACCTGCGCACCAAGTCGCGAAACGAAATCGAAGCCCATATCGACAATCCTGCCGAATCGACGATCTTCCAGCAGGCTCCGACGGTGCTGAAGAACAAGGAGCTGACGGCGTTCATCTGCGATTACGTCCGCCTGATCATCATCGGCAACGCCCGTAGCCACGAAATCGAGGCGCTGATGGACGAAGAGCTCAACACAATCATGCACGACAAGATGAAACCCTATCACGCGATCCAGATCATGGGCGATTCCTTCCCGGCGATCGGTATCGTCGCGGCCGTTCTCGGCGTCATCAAGGCGATGGCCCACATCAACGATTCGCCCGAGGTGCTCGGCCATCTGATCGGTTCGGCGCTCGTCGGCACCTTCCTCGGCATTCTGCTGTCCTACTGCGTCTGCTCGCCGCTGGTTTCCCAGATCAAGGTCGTCCGCAACAAGCAGCATCGCCTCTATGTCATCGTCAAGCAGACGCTGCTTGCCTATATGAACGGCTCGGTGCCGCAGGTCGCTCTCGAATACGGCCGCAAGACGATCTCGGCCTACGAACGTCCGTCCATCGATGCCGTCGAACAGGAAATGATGAACCCAGGCGGCGAGAACAAGGCGGCTTAAATGACCATGAGCGATGCTTCACATGACAAACCGGCAATGGATCCCGCCCTTCTCGCCAAGCTGACCGGCGGGCTCGGAGACAGGGGCAGGGTCGCCAAGATCTGCAGCGCCTTTGGGGATGTCTATAGCGAGTTCTTTCCCGACGTCATCAAAAGCGAGACCGGCCTCGACGTGACCGTCAGCTATCTCGGCTGCGAGATCGGCTATAAGAACCACCTGATCGACGACCTCAGCCACAACGTCACGCTCGTCGACGCGACGTTGCGCAACTGGTCTCAGAACGTCGCGCTTGCCTGCGGCAACGGTTTCGTCATCACGCTGATGGAACACCTGCTCGGCGCCACCGCCGATACGATCGAGGAGCCGGCCGAGCGGCTGCTCTCGGTCATCGAACTCGATCTGGCGGTCATGGTCTTCGACAAGATCGCCAAGGTGCTGCGCTCGGCGGTGAACGCACCGGGCGGTTTCGAGCCCAGTCTTTCGGCCCCGCATGCGCATGACTCGCGCCCCCGGCCGGCGGAGGACAAGCCGGACGAATTTGCCGCCGCCATCAACATGTCGATCACGCTCGCCGGCATTGTTTCGGAATTCGCACTGATCATTCCACAGACGGCGCTGCTCAAGACCAAGGTGACGCCGCCAAAGCCGAAGCGCCAGACCGGCGGCAATTCGCCGGAATGGACCGAACAGCTCGGCGATCAGGTCCGCCGCTCGCATGTCACACTCGAAGCCAGGATCAGGTTACAGGACCTGACGCTGCGCACCATATCGAAGCTGATGGCCGGCGACGTCATTCCGTTCCGCGACAGCGGCGACGTACGCGTCGAGGTCAGCGCCAACAGCAAGGAATTGTATATATGCGAATTCGGGCGTTCTGGCGAAAACTACATGGTCCGCGTCAAGGATACGATGAACTCGGATGACGAACTCATCCGTCACTTAATGAATTGATCGGTTCTCTGGCTTCTGGGCTGCAAAGGCAGTTTGAGGCAAGTTTCAACTGGAATAGTGATTTCATGGCAACGAAGAAAACACAGCAGAACAGTGACCTCTCCCTGGATATGCCGGGCAGCGAAGCCGATCTTGACCAGGCGATCGACGATCTGCGCGGCGTGCTGAAGAAGGACGCCGATAGCGACCTGTCGCAGTTTGGCGGTGAGCTGGAGAATGACGACTTCGCGGCAGGAACGGATCTGGCCGCCTTCGGCGGCGAGATTTCGGATTCCCCTTTCGGCGGCGATGATTTCGGCGGCGATTTCGGCGCAGGCAATGCCAGCCCGGCTGCAGGCATGGATTTCGGCGGCAGCTCTTCGTTCGAGGCGTCCTCGGCGCCGCTCGGCAGCGCGCTGACCTCGAACTTCGAGCTGATCATGGACATTCCGATCGATGTCCAGATCATGCTCGGCACCAGCCGGATGCAGGTCTCCAGCCTGATGAATCTCAATGAAGGAGCGACGATCGCTCTCGACAAGAAAATCGGCGAACCCGTTGAGATCATGGTGAACGGCCGCAGGATTGCACGCGGCGAGATTACGGTTCTTGATAACGACGACACCCGATTCGGCGTGAAGCTGATAGAAGTTTTGAGTACGAAAAAAGCCTGATCCCTGTGGGGACGGAGAGGTTAGACCATGATGGACTTTGACGATTTCGGCGGCGCGCTAGCCGGGAAACCGTTGACCCAGGCTGAAAAGGCGGCGGCGGTCCTTCTCGCCATGGGAAAGGGTGTCGCCGGCCGGCTGTTGAAATATTTCACTCAGGCCGAGTTGCAGACCATTATCGCATCTGCCCAGTCGCTGCGCGCCATTCCGCCGGACGAGCTCCTGTCCCTCGTCTCCGAGTTCGAGGACCTCTTTACCGAGGGCGCCGGACTGATGGACAATGCCAAAGCAATCGAAGCCATTCTGGAAGAAGGCCTGACCCCCGACGAGGTGGACAGCCTGCTCGGCCGCCGCACGGCCTTCCAAGCCTACGAGACCTCGATCTGGGATCGCCTCAGCGAGGCCGAGCCGGCATTCGTCGCACAGTTCCTGCTGCGCGAACATCCGCAGACCGTCGCCTATATTCTGTCGATGATGCCCTCCGCCTTCGGCGCCAAGGTGCTGCTGCAGCTCCCCGACAACCGCCGCGCCGACATCATGAACCGGACGGTCAATATGAAGGCCGTCAGCCCGAAGGCGGCGCAGATCATCGAGAACCAGGTGATGACGCTGCTTGCCGAAATCGAGGCAGAGCGCAACGCTGCCGGCTCGACGAAGGTCGCCGATCTCATGAACGAGCTCGACAAGCCGCAGGTCGACACGCTGCTCACCTCGCTCGAATCGATCAGCCGCGAATCGGTCAACAAGGTTCGGCCGAAGATCTTCCTCTTCGAGGACCTCATGTACATGCCGCAGCGCAGCCGCGTCCTGCTGCTCAACGATATTTCGACCGACGTGCTCACCGTCTCGTTGCGCGGCTCGCCGGCCGATATCCGCGAATCGGTTCTGTCCGCCATCAGTCCGCGCCAGCGCCGTATGATCGAATCGGATCTGCAGAGCGGCATGGGCGGCGTCAACCCGCGCGAGATCGCCATTGCGCGCCGCGCCGTGGCGCAGGAGGCGATTCGCCTGGCCAACTCAGGCCAGATCGAGCTCAAGGAGAAGGAAGGCGAAGCTTCGGCCGCCGCATGAGCTTCTGAGACTGTTGACAAATCCGGCCGACAAACAGGCCGTTGTTGATCGCCGCGCCTCAGGCGACTACCCTTCATCGATCGGCCGCATTCTATGGCGTGTCGCAGAGCACTCGGTTTCTGCGGCGCGCTTTGGGTTTTTGCTTTGACGCATCTCGTCATCCCAGAATCGCTGCCCGGTTCGGGGTGGCACGCATGAGCTGCGGCCTGTTTTTTTGACGGAGGGCCGCGACTTGGCAGATGATGACAAGGACAGCAAAACAGAAGCCCCGACCGCGAAGAAGCGAACCGACGCCGCGGAAAAAGGCAATGTGCCGTTTTCGCGCGAGCTGTCGATCTTCGCGACCATCCTCGCCACTTTCATCTATCTGGTGTTCTTCCTTCCCGACAGCGTCGGCCGCATGGGCGAAACGCTGCGCGACATTTTCGAGCAGCCCGACCAATGGAAAATCGAGACGGGCCCGGACATTCTGGCGCTCTTCGTCCGGCTCGGCTGGTCGAGCGCGGCGCTGCTGGCACCCGCCCTCATCCTGTTCATGGTCTTCGGCATCGCCTCCTCGATCTTCCAGAACCTGCCGACGCCTGTGCTCGAACGGATCAGGCCGCAAGCCTCGCGCATCTCTCCGGTGAAGGGCTGGTCACGGCTCTTCAGCCTGCCCGGCCTCGTCGAGTTCGGAAAGTCGCTGTTCAAGGTCGTCGTCGTCGGGGTCGTCCTGTTCTTCGTGCTCAGGAGCGAATATTTCGGCTCGATTGATGCCATGTTCTCCGATCCGCAGACAATCCTCGTGCGAATGATGACGGCGATGCGCAAGATCATCATCGTCATGCTGATCGCTACCGCGATCGTGGCGATCGCCGACCTTTTCTGGACGCGCCATCACTGGTTCACCGAGCTCAAGATGACGCGCCACGAGGTGAAGGAAGAAAACAAGCAGGCGCAGGGCGATCCCTTTGTCAAAAGCCGCCAGCGCTCGCTGATGCGCGACCGCGCCCGCCGGCGCATGATCGCCAACGTGCACCGCGCCACGCTTGTCATCGCCAACCCGACGCACTACGCCGTGGCGCTGCGCTATGCGCGTGAAGAGAACGACGCGCCGGTCGTTCTGGCAAAGGGCCAGGACCTGATTGCGCTCAAAATCAGGGAGATTGCCGAGCAGAACGGCATCCCGGTGTTCGAGGACCCACCGCTCGCGCGCTCCATGTTTGCGCAAGTCTCGGTCGATAGTGTCATACCGTCAGTCTTCTATAAGGCCGTTGCGGAGCTCATACACAGGGTCTACGCCGCAGACGCCAAGAACAAACGGGTAAGATAAGCCGAATGAAAAAATGCCCTCACTCTGCCCAGCGTGAAAAGATCCTCGCAGAGGCGATCAGCCCGGTCGCCACCGAACTGCGCCTTCTGGATGCCTCTGACCTCATTTCACTGCTGCGCTTCGAGTATTACGGCAATCTGGCCGATCTCGTCGCTTCGGCGGCGGAGCTTTTCTTTCATCCCGGCACCGTCAATTTCGGCCTTGGCGGAAATTATACGCTGGAATGGGGCGGCAAGCCGGAAGTCGTTCTCGACCTGGAAATCAAGCCGCGCGGCGTCACCGTCTATGCCCAGCTCGCCCTTGCCGACAATCATGCCGGCATTGAAATCAACCACATCGCCTTCGAAGATCCCTCATCCGATCCCGACGAGAATACAGCCTTTCTGGAAAAGAGCCTTCGGCAATCCCGCTACAGCGTGAAACCGCCGCGCGCGCTCGCCAGCTGATTTGCCTCAGGGCATTTTCGCCGTCCCTGAAGTGAGTGTCCCCCCGGTTCAGCTGATGTAGCCGAGCCGGATCGCCTTGGCGATCGCCTGAATGCGATTGACGGAATCGAGCTTGATGGTCGCCGAGCCGAGATAGGCATTGACGGTGTGTACGGACAGGCCGAGTTTTTCGGCGATCTCTTCGCTGATACGGCCATCGCCGGCGAGCTGGAGACAGGCGACTTCGCGTTCGCTCAGCGCTTCGGCGGCCGCCGAGCGGCGTTCGTCCAGCGAGAGCAGATCCATCATCACGTGGCAGCAGCGGCCGTGCAGCTCGACGATCGTATCGCTGGCAGGATCGATATCATCGCCGGTGAAAAGGATGAAGCCATTGCCGACAGCGCCGAGCCGCACCGGGAAGGCGAGGCCGGAAAAAGGCAGAATTCCATCCTTCAGGCGCGTCATGAAGGGCGAGAAATCCGCCGGACCGGGGGCCGCCCTGTCATGAGCGCCGGCCCATGAAAGCGGCAGCAGCGACTTTTCGATATGGTCGAGAAGAATATCGCCATAGGCGTCCGTGAGAGCCTTGCCAAAACCGGTATTCGAAGGGCCCCAATTCTCGAGCTCGCAGACAAGCCGCTGCTTTGCCGGTAGTCCCGAGCCGCTGACACGGTAGATCGCGAAGCCCTGAGCGTCAGCGAGCTTCTGCATCGCAATCAGCCGCGGAAAAAGATCCGAACGGCTGGAAATCCTGTTCATCCGCACCATGCGCAGCGGATCGGCGCCGTTCATCGCCCTGCTTGATGGATGTCCCATGGATTCCCCTATACGAGATTGTTGCGGACCGCGAAGGCAATGGCCTCCGACCGGGTCTTGGTCGCCGTCTTGCGCATCACGCTGGTGATGTAGTTGTTGATCGTATTGCGAGATATTCCGAGAATCATCGCAATCTCGTCGCTGGTCTTGCCCTCGGCGATCCAGAAAAGGCATTCCAGCTCGCGGTCAGTCAGTTCGAAATCGCGATCGTTCCTTGCGCCGCCGCAGCGAACGAAGCTCGCGACATAGCCGGCAAGCAGTCCCACATCCCGCAGGCGCTCCGGCGACAGGATGAAGCCTTCGCCGAACAGGAACATCAAGGCGAGCCGCGAGCGGCCGACATTGAAGGTCAATGAGCAATACTGGCGGCTGGCGCCATCAGGCGCATCGGCGTGATCTGGCAGAAGAGCGAAGCTCGGCTGGAAAACCTGCATGCATTTTTCCAGCTCGGTCGAACGGGCATAGCCGCCGACCAGATCGTTGGCGATATCCTTGACCAGATCGAACGGCCAGTCAGACGATACGATGAAATCGAGGCCGCTTTCCTGGATGAGATCACAGCGCGCCAGAAGATAGTGCGAGGCACCCACATAGTCCGTCAGCGCGCGCAGACCGGACTGCAATCTGCCAGTGTCGGCGACACCGTGCAGGCGCCGAATCAGCTCGTCGCGCGGCAAGAGAGCCGGCGCCACCACGCTCGCGAAATTCGCCATTTGCCTCTCGCCTTTGCTCGCCTGAGATATCGTCATATCCATTGGCAATTTCCTGGGGCTGAGGAACGATCAAACTCGGTGCAGCAGCATTTTTTTTGCAAAGGATTCAATTCAAGCTCCGCTCGAATCCCATTTCGAATCACTCAAGGGTAAGCCAGCCGGTGTAAATCACCATCTCCGACTTCTAGGGATTTACTTTCGTTGCTGCTCATGCCGTGATTCGAGGACGACTCGCGCCCCTCAGAATACTGGAAAGGGTAAGATGATTCTGGCTGTACCGCAACTTCATTCGCGTTTTACGCGAGTGATCCTCAACAGTTTTGTCCAAATTTCTTGAGGCGATTGGATCTATTCCCCATTCGACACCCGCGGCCAAATACAGACTGGGTAATGAGATATCAGCTCTCTTGCGGGCGACCGATAACAATCCTGCTCAGGTAGTGAAAAGCGTGAATAACACGAAAAAGGCCGGGTTGCCCCGGCCTCCTTTTATGCTGCGTCGTCGATCGCCCATTTCCTGAGGATCTTGGCGGCGCGCTCCTCGTTGATTTCCACCATGCGGGCAAGCTTGCGTTCCGGGCCCTCCTTGACGCGGCGGTTGAAGTTGCCGTCGTCGTCGCCGAGGCTGAGCAGATCCTCGGTACTGTCGAAGCCGAAATCGGAGCCGAAGCCATCCATGAGGGCACCTCCAGGGGCGCCGGCCGCCGGCGCGAAGTCCGGAAGTTCGAGGCCAGCCGCTTCCGGCGTGGCGTCGCCAAGCACCGAGCCCACGCCGTTGCCGCTAACGCTGCGTACCAGCGGCCGCAGGCCCATCCAAACCACTACGAAGGCGACCGCGACGAAGGCCAGCGAGTTGATGATGCCGGCAAGGTTGCGGCTCAGCATATCCATGACGCGGACACCGCCGGTGGCGTCTTCCAGCAGCTGATTTTCGAGGAAATCCATCGCCGTGACGGTGACGACATCACCACGCTTGGCGTCGATGCCGGCCGCCGAAGCGACGATCTTCTGCATTTCGGCGATATAGGCATCGATCTTGGCCTGGTCGGCGGGCTCGCCGACCATCTTGGCGATGCGACCTTTGTTGACCACAACGGCGATCGAAAGCTTCTCGACCTGATAGCTGTTGCGGGTCGTGGCCGTCGTCTTGCTGTTGATTTCGTAGTTGGTCTGCTCTTCGCGCTTGTCGGACTTGTCCTGAGATTCCGGACCGCTTGATCCGCCGGCATCAGGGGCCGCCTGGGGAATGTTCTGTTCGACGGTCGTCGCGTTGTCGGACTGCCGCTGCTGCGACTGCTGGGCTTCCTTCGTAGAACGGACGGAGCGTTCGACCTTGGATTCGGGATCGTAGACCGTCTCCTGAATCTGCTGAGCATCGGTGTTGAGGTCGGCGGTGACGCTGGAGCGGAAGTTATCCATGCCGAGGAAGGGCGCTAAGGCCTTGTCGATGTTGGATTCGACTTCCTGCTGAACGTTCTGGACAATGTTGAGCGAGCGGTTCAGCGAGCTGTTGCTCGCCTCGTCGCCGGACGCGAGAAGCTGGCCGGCAGAATCAAGAATCGTGACGTCATCGACATCAAGCCCCGGCACGGCCGAGGCGACGAGGTGACGGATCGAGGTCGCGGCGCCCCGCCCGGTGGCGGCGCTGGCGCGAATCATCACGGAGGCGGTCGGTTTCTGCTCCGCCTTCCGGAAGTTTCCGACTTCGGGCATGACGATATGGACGCGCGCCGCCGTTATGCCCGAGATCGACTGGATGGTGCGTGCGATTTCGCCTTCCAGCGCTCGAACCCGCGTCACTTCCTGCATGAAGGAGGTCAGGCCGAGGGAGCCGACATTGTCGAAGAGTTCATAGCCGGCATTGGCGCTGTTCGGCAGGCCGCGCTCGGCAAGCATCAGGCGGGCCTTGCCCGTCATACCGGCGGGAACGGTGATGCTGGAACCGTCCGTGCCGACCTGGAAATTGATGTTGGCTTCGGCAAGCGCCATGCTGATCTGGTTGAGATCGGGAGCGTCGAGACCGACGTAAAGCGTTTCTTGGGCCGGTTTGTTGACGAAAAGGGCAGCCGCAAGGATGATTGCGATGGAAACGGCACCGACGCCCCCCAGAATCATCAGGCGCGTCCGGCCCAGGGCACCAAAGTTCTTAAATATCTGAACTAATTGATTTAACAGATTCATTCTGTTCTCGCACGATCCGTCAAAGACAAAGCAGGCTTATTGCCTCACCTGACCAATAATCGGCGAAACTTGTGCGAGCGTTTCGTGAGGAGCGCGCGGGAGCGAAAGGCTGATGCATGTCGCGCAGCGATTTTGCGAGAACGACGTGCGTGAAAAGAGGACCTGAGGCGCGAGAGGCGGCGTTGAAACCGCGCGCTTCAGAAGAAGTCGAAGTCGCCGGCGGCTTTGCTCAGCGGCTGAGAATGACCGTGGCGCGTGGAGCCGCCCAGCGCCTTCTGCATTTCCGCCAGCTTGACGAGGCTGAGCGCGGTGGCGACGTCGACCGTCCAGCCGAGCGGGATTTCGCCGGTGATGGTGTCGATGAATTCGGCAAGGCCGCGTGACTTCTGCACGGCCAGATCGATGCCCTGCATGACCTTCATGGCGTCCGGCGAGTTCAGAATTTCAGCGCCGCCGAGTTCGAGTAGCTGCGGTTCGATGCGCTCGATCAGGTAGGCCACATCGTGGAGTTCCGAAACGATGCGCATCAGGATGTCGCTCAGCGCTTCGACAGGCGCGGGCGGCTCCATCACCGGAGTAAATGTCATATGAAAATCCTCGCCATCAAAAAAATTCGATACTGGTTTCGGCGGGCTTCTGCGGAGCGGCGGGACGCTGCTGCTCGAGAGCGACGGTTCTCTGCGTTTCGGCGCCGGTCAAGGGGTATTGCCGGGCTCGACCGGAGACCGGCCAATATTCGAGCTTGCGCCCATGCTCTCCCCCGGTGGAGGAGCCGACCACCGGAATGCCTTCATCCCTCAGGAACTGCATGGCGAAGGCCGCATTCTGCTCACCGACGTTGGAGAACGTCGAGATCGTCTTTGCGCCGCCGAAGATCTTTGCCTCCAGCCGGTCGCGCCGGGCGCCCTGCTTCAGGAGACCGTTGATCAGCAGTTCCATCAGATGCACGCCATAGCGTGTGGCATCACCGCCTGATGTCGGCGACGTCGCCGAACCGGGCAGCAGAAAGTGGTTCATGCCGCCGATGCCGGCGACGGGATCTCTGAGGCACGCAGCCACGCACGAGCCGAGAATGGTCGAGAGAACCGCATTCGGATCGCTCAGAACCTTGTACTCGCCCTGAATGATGTGCACGCGGCGGGCTGCCCCCTCAGTGATCATTTCAAAGCTCCAAACACGGCTTCGATGGCCGCTTTCATCTTCTCGATCGTAAACGGCTTGGCGAGCACGTTGTTGGCGCCGAGCTGAGCCGCCTTCTGTACCAGCGCGCGATCGCCCTGGGCGGTGAGGATGATGAAGGCCGCCTTCTTGGTGTTCGGATTGGTGCGCACGGCCTGGAGGAAGCCGATGCCATCCATCTTCGGCATGTTGAAATCGGAGATCACGAGGTGGTGCGGCTGCTCGGTCATGATTTTCATGCCCTGCTCGCCGTCGCCTGCGGATGTGATCTGCTTGAAACCGAGCTGGGTCAGCGCGTCGCTGAGCAGCAACCGGCTCGTTACCTGATCATCGACGATCAGAACTTTGATTTTCTCCGCGATCGACATTTATTCGGTCCCTTCCTTTCGGGCGGCTGTCAATTTCAGTATTTCTTCACCGATGGCAGTCAGTGGCAGCTGCTGCTCGACGGCGCCAAGTTCGTGAGCAACCCTTGGCATTCCGTAAACGACGCAGGTTTTTTCGTTCTGGCCGAGCGTTCTGGCGCCCGCGTGGCGCATTTTCAACAATCCGGCGGCGCCATCGCGGCCCATTCCGGTCAGAATCACGCCGACGGCGTTGCGGCCTGCGAGTTCTGCGACCGAATCAAAGAGCACGTCCACGGACGGGCGGTGACCGTTGACAGGCGCCCGGTCGACTAGACGGCAGCACGGGGCAGAGCCGCCGCTGACCTGGAGATGACGTTCGCCGCCCGGCGCCAGATAGATCTTGCCGATCTCGAGACGGGCGCCGTCGGTCGCTTCCTGCACCACCGGCGCGCAGAGACGGTTCAGCCGTTCTGCGAAACTCTTGGTGAAGGTCGGCGGCATATGCTGGGTGATGACGGTCGGCGGGCAATTTGCCGGGAATTTCTGCAGTACTGCGATCAGCGCCTCGACGCCGCCTGTGGACGAGCCGATCGCGACGATCTTGCGGCCGACGCGAAAATCGGCGACCGAAGGCGGGGGCGCGACGGCGGCCGCCGGTTGGGAGAACTGACGCTGCGTGCGCGCGGCCGCCTTGACCTTCTCGGCGAGATCGCCGAACGGCCTGGGTTCGCCGGGGCCCGGTTTGCCGACGCAATCGAAGGCGCCGATCTCAAGCGCCGCAAGCGTCGCTTCGGCGCCGCGATGCGTCATCGTCGAGACCATGATCACCGGCATCGGCCGCAGCGTCATGATCTTTTCGAGGAAATCGAGGCCGTTCATATTCGGCATCTCGATGTCGAGCGTCACGACGTCGGGGTTCAACCGTTTGATCGCCTCGCGTGCTTCCAGCGCGTCGCCGGCCTGGCCGATGACACTGACTTCCGGGTCGGAGCTCAGCACTGCGGTAATCAGACCCCGCATGGTCGGCGAGTCGTCGACAACGAGAACTCTTGCCGGAGCGCTCATGCCTTCCTCCCGAGACCCTTGGTCGTGTAGCGATAGGTCGTGATGCCGATATTGTCGAAGACGTGCTTCGCCTCACCGGAGACGCGCTCGGAATGGCCGATATAGAGGTGGCCGCCTTCCGGCAGCAGGCCGGCGAAACGTTGCCATATCTTCATCTGGGTCGGCTCGTCGAAATAGATGACGACGTTGCGGCAGAAGATGACGTCGAACTTGCCCTTGAACGGCCATTGCGCCATCAGGTTCAGTTCGTTGTAGGTGATCAGCCGCTTGACGCGGTCGTCCACCTGGAACTTGCGGCGGCCCTGCACCTCGACTTCGCTAAACCATTGCTTGCGCATGGCTGGCGAGACGGTTTCGAGCGCACTCTCGTCGTAAGCGCCGGCCCGGGCGATGGCGAGGATTTTCGGATCGATGTCGGTCGCCAGGATCTTAAAGTCGTAGTCGGCGACATTCGGCATCAGCGATAAGACGGTCAGCGCGATCGAATAGGGTTCCTGTCCGTCGGAGGAGGCGGCCGACCAGATGCGCACCCTGCCGCCCGATCTCGCCCGCTGCAGAAGTTCCGGCAGAACATGGTCGCGCAGGTGCTCGAAATGATGGTTTTCGCGGAAGAAGCGAGTGAAGTTGGTCGTCAGATGCGAGAGCATTTCGCGGCGCGCCGCGGCGCCGGCCGGCGAAGCCACAAGGTCGCAATATTCACGGAAACCCGACAGACCAAGATTGCGGATATGCTTGGACAGACGCGAATAGACGAGCGAGGCCTTCGTCTCATTGAGGAAGATGCCGGCATCCGAGTAGATCATGGCGGCGATTTCCGTGAGGTCGCGGCGCGTCAACGGATATTCTCCGTTAGCCAGCACCTCATCGGCTCCCTGCCTCTGATCTTTTGCACCCATTGCACTCATGCGGCTTCGCTTTCGGTCTCGGAAAAGAGGGCTTCAAGTTCGATCAGGCAGATCATGCGCTTGTCGATGGCGAGAATGCCCCGGGCAAATTGGCGCTCGAGGTCGGAAGAGATTTCGGGCGTCGGCTGAATGATCTCGTCGGTGACCGTCAGAATGTCGGAGACGGCGTCGACGAGGAGGCCGACGACTTTGCGGCGGACCTGGGCAACGATGATGACATGGCGGGCTGTGGGATCGGCGGGCTTCATGCCGAGACGAGCGGCAAGATCAATGATCGGCAGCACCGCGCCGCGCAGGTTGATGACCCCCAGCATATAGGCAGGCGAGTGCGGCATCGCGGTCGCCGGGGTCCAGCCCCGGATTTCGCGGACCGACATGATGTTCACGCAAAATTCCTGATCTCCGATGCGGAACGCGATCAGCTCGCGATCCCCCTGGTTCAGACTTTTTACAGCGTACGACATTCCCTTACCCTACCGCTGCTAACGACATTTCCGCTTTGAGCGACTGGCCGCGCGAGGCGCCGACAACCGCGTCGACATCTAGGATGAGAGCCACGCGGCCGTCGCCGAGAATGGTGGCGGCGGCGATGCCGGGCACATGAGTGTAGTTCGCTTCGAGGCTCTTGATGACCACCTGGCGCTGACCCTGGATAGCATCGACCATCAGGGCGCGCTGACCGCCGCCTTCCGATTCCACAAGCAACGCCACGCCCTCAACGGGGTTGGCCTGCGTCGCGCGGAAGTTCAGGATGCGGCCGACATCGACCAGTGGGCAGAATGAGTTGCGGATCGAGATCAGCCGGTGGTTCGCACCGAAGGAATGGATTGCGGAAGCTTCCGGCTGCAGGGTTTCGACGATCGCCGTCAGCGGCACGACCAGCGTCTGGCCGGCGACGGTGACCACCATACCGTCGAGAACGGCAAGGGTCAGCGGCAGGCTCATGGTGAAGACCGAGCCGTGGCCCGGCTTGGAGGTGATGTTGATGCGGCCGCCGAGCGCCTGGATCGAGCGCTTGACGACGTCCATGCCGACGCCGCGGCCCGATATGTCGGAGATCTTGTCGGCGGTGGAGAAGCCCGGCAGGAAGATCAGATTGTCGATTTCCTCGTCCGACAGGTTGGCGTCGGCCGGGATGAGATCGTTGTCGATCGCTTTCTGGCGAACCTTCTCGCGGTTGATGCCGGCGCCGTCGTCGGCGAGCTCGATCAGGATGCGTCCCGAACGGTGCTTGGCGGTGAGGCGAACCGTGCCTTCAGTGTTCTTGCCAGCGGCCGCGCGCTTTTCCGGCGTTTCGATGCCGTGGTCGACGGCATTGCGGATCATGTGGGTCAGCGGCTCGGCGAGCTTGTCGATAACCGTCTTGTCGACTTCGGTGTTTTCACCTTCGGTGATCAAGCGGATCGACTTGCCGGTCATGTCGGCGATTTCGCGGACGATACGCGACATGCGCTGGAATACCGGCTTGACCGGCTGCGCGCGGATCGCCATGACCGAGTCCTGGATCTCGCGGGTGAGCTGCTGCAGCTCCTCGAGACCCATGTTGATCGAAGACGTGCCTGTCGTGTCGTTCTCGATGACGCTCTGCGACAGCATCGCCTGGTTGATGACCAATTCGCCGACCAGGTTGATGAGGCGGTCGACGCGATCGAGATCGACGCGGATTGTCTGGCCGGCGCCGGCGGCGTTGTTCTGGGCGGCGGCATTGGCCGCGGCGGCTGCGGCGGCGGCCGATTCCTTCTTCTCGACGCGAGCGGCGGCTGCCGCCATCTGCGTGACGTTGGAAGCGGTCTCGGCGGCGGCAACAGCAGCGGCCGTGGCTTCGGACCGTGCAGCGGAAACACTCTCAGTTGCCTGGGTCTCGTCCAGGATCGACAGGTCGAAGGGAACCGGCACCATCGGCAGTTCCTCGTTGCTCGAAGCGGCGTCAACTGTCTCCTCGACCGGCTTCACCGTCAGCTCGCAATCCCACTCGGCGAATTCGAAGACGGCGCGGATGGCATCCTCGCCCTTGTCGGTCTTGAGCGTGACGTTCCAGAAGAAATAGGCAGCCTCCGGATCGAGCTCCTCGAGACCCGGCAGCTCATCCATATTGCAGTAGATCGTCATTTCGCCGAGGCGCGAAAGGTCGCGCAGCAGCAGGGTGGCGTCGTTACCCTTCGAATAGAGTTCGTGGCGCGGCTTAAAGGTGATCTCGTAGGCCGGCAGGCCGGTCTCTGCGCCGTCCTCGTCGCCGAAATCGTCGAAGGAAAAGGGGATTGGCTGGAAGCCGCTGTCGTCGGTCGGCTTGGGGGCTGGCGCCGGAGCGGCCGGAGCGGCCTTTGCGGCGGCCTTGGGCGCAGGCGTCTCGGCCGAAGGAGACGGTAGCTCGCCATTGGCCAGAGCCTCCAGCTCCTTGACGAGGCCGCGGCTGCGGCTTTCATCGACGCTGCCGCCGTCGCGCGCAGCATTGGTCAGGTCGGCGAGCACATCGGCCGACTTCAGCATCACCTTCAGCACGTCCTGGGTCGGCTCGAGCTTGTTGGAACGAACGCAATCGAGAGTGGTCTCGAATACATGGGCGAAGGCAACCAGATCATCAAGGCCGAAGGCGCCGGCGCCCCCCTTGATCGAATGCACGGCACGGAACACCGCATTGACGGTTTCCGGATCGCGATCGCCATCGTTCATTTTCAGAAGACCGGATTCCAGCTCGGCGAGCTGTTCCTCGCACTCCTGGAAAAAGATCTCTTTGATTTCGTTCATATCCATAGGAGCAAATCCTGGGTTTAAGCGGTTACGCGCTCAATTGCATCGATCAGCTTGGCCGGGTCGAAAGGCTTGACGATCCATCCGGTGGCGCCGGCCTGGCGGGCGCGGTTCTTCTTTTCCGCGTCGCTTTCGGTGGTCAGGACCAGGATCGGGATCGCCCGATATTTCTCGTTGCGGCGCACACCTTCGATGAAGCCGAAGCCGTCGAGGCGCGGCATGTTGATGTCGGTCACGATCACGTCAGGATTGGATTCTTCGAGAACCTCGAGGCCCTCGACGCCGTCTTCCGCCTGGATCGTCTCGAAACCGGCATTGTTCAGCGTCACGAGCAGCATGTTTCGGATGGTGCGGGAATCATCCACGGTAAGCACTTTTTTCTTCATTGCCGAATCTCCTTGGCAAGCAGGTGGTCAATATTGACGCCAACCAGCTGCATGGTTTTGTGAAATGCGTCGGACACCTTGGAGAAGGTGAACGGCTGCTTGTCCTGCTCCCAGGTCTTCTCGGCGGACATCAGGACCTGAGCGCAAAGAGCCCCGATCCGCTCGACGCCCGATGCGTCGATCGAAAGACCGCTGCCCCTGAGGGAGATGAGTTTTTCACGCAAGGCGGAAGCCTCGTTGAGATCGAGCACCGCTGTCAAATTCAGCGTCTTGCCACCCTTCTTTGCTACCATCAGCTTGTCCTTGTCCCCTTGTCCCCGGCCCGAAAAGATGAGCTGCGGCGATCATCCGATAGGTTAGTAAACATTCCGCCCACCTCTGACGCTCGCGAGCGCCTGCGGAAGGCCAAAATCGTCATTTTCATATTCGTCTTCGACCGCAGGACGGCCGGCCGCTTCGATCGTGCGGGACGGCGCAGCGCGAACCGAGCCCAAGCGCCCGGAATGCGCATTTTCGCGGGCGATGCGGAATTCGCGAATCGTCTGGCCGAGCTCAAGAATGACGGTATGGAGGTGGTCGGCGCCTTCAGCGGAACGTTCGGCCAAACCGGCGTTGTCCGCCACCTCTGCGCCAAGTCCTTTGACGTCGGCCGCCACGCCGTCGAGGCTTGCGGCATGCTCGCCGGTCCTGGTGGCGATGCCCGATATGGCGGCGTTGATGTCGGCGACCTGCCGCACGATGCTGCCGATCGAGTCCTGCGTTCGTCCGACCATCTGCACGCCGGCGTCGACCTGCGCCTTGGTCGTCGTCACCAGCGTCTTGATCTCGCGGGCGGCGTCGGCCGAGCGCTGGGCAAGCGCACGGACTTCCTGGGCGACGACCGCAAAGCCGCGGCCGGAATCGCCGGCGCGAGCCGCCTCGATGCCGGCATTCAGCGCCAGAAGATTGGTCTGGAAGGCGATCTCGTCGATCGCGCCGATGATCTGGCCGATCTTCTCGGCCGACTGCTCGATATCGGCCATCGCGCTGATGGCGCGGCCGACGACCTCGCCGCTTTGCTCGACCGCAGCGCGGGTAGAGGCGGCCGCCTGTTCGGCGGCGCGGCTGTCGGCGGCGCCGTCGCGCACGCTTCCGGCAATGCCGGCAAGGATAGCGGCGGAAAGCTGCAGCCGCTCGGCCTGGCCAGACGCCGTGCCGGCGAACTGCCGCGACTGGCCGGCAAGCGAAGCGGTCGCCGTCTCGGCCTTATCAGTGCGTTCGGTCATGGCGGCGAATTCTGCCTGGAGGCCGCCTAAGGCGCCGTTCAGGGCGGCGGCGATCCCGGCATAGGCACCGTCGGCGTCGACAGGCGCGCGCCGCGTCAGGTCGCGGGCGGCGAGGCCTTCGATGACGTCGCCGAATATCCGGGCGATCTCCGCTTCACTTTCGGCGCGCTGATCGGCAACCGCGCGGCTCTGGGCAGCGCGTAGCGCATTGAAGCGGAGCGAAACGGCGATTTCGACATCGACCATCACGATGCGGATGATCGCAGTCATCAGCTCGGAAATTTCGCGGGCGCGGCGCCTGGCCGAGGGCAGCAGGGGGCGGCCGGCAATCTCTTCGGCGAGGCCGGAAAGAACATGCTCCAGCACGACGCCGTGGCCGGCTACGTGCCAACGCGGGTCGAGGCCCATCTTGCTTTCGGTGTCGGAGAGAACCTTGACGCGCTCGGCATAGAGGCTGTCGAAGCGGGCATCCGTCAGCACGTCCCAATGCGAAGACTGCAGATCATGCAGACGATCGGCCTGTCTGTCGCTCTCGAAGTTGCGCGCGGCGTCGGGATAGGACTGGAACCTGTGGAAGAGATCGCGCAGGCCCGCTTTCAGATACGCTTCGAGGGCCGGCCGGTTACGGCGCACCAGTTCGCACTGATCGGCATCGAGACCGGCAAAACGCAGGCGATCACGCAAGCTGCCTGCCTGCGCTCCACGAGCCTGATCTGATGGCATGTCCTGCCTCAACGCCTGTCCCCGACCCACTTTCCAGGCGAATGCCCGGCAAAAAACTTTTGCAGCATTCGATCAACGCAAGCGCGGAGCCGGTCTTCACCACCGGCGACGACCGGCAGGAAAAGCCCCTGATCAGCTATGTTTCGAAGCTGTCTGAAGAGATGGATACCGGATCGACCCGGTACGGCGGTACGGCGTCATGCCTGCTGGGAACGACCACATCTTCCCATTCCGACGTGTAACCCAATGTTTATGGTTAATTCCTTGCCCGAAGGTTAATAAGTCTTTTCAGGAACAGGCTTTTGGAGCAATTCAAGGCAGTTCGCAGGAAATACTTCCGCGGAGTTGCACGGCTGCTACAAGGCACACGCAAGCTCCGTGTTATAGGCCGGTCGACAACCAAGACATGACGTCGACAAGGACAGAGCAATGATTGTTCTCGGATTGGGTTCCTGTTTGATCGCAATGGGCATACTTGCCGCCATCGCCCGCCTCGATTTCCTTGCCGCAAATCGCGACATCCGCATGCTTCGGGTGTTCTGAAGCCTCTCTGGCTTCAAGCCGATCCAATCCCCGTTGGCAGTCCGGTGCCTTTGGTGTAATCGCACTCGCGCCTTTCACGTCAGCGGAACACTCGGTTCATGTCTCCCAGATCTGGTCTTCTCATCGTTCTCGGCTTCACGCTCTGGCGCGTCGTCACGCTGTATTTCGATGCCACAGACCTGTTTGTCGACGAAGCCCAGTACTGGTTCTGGTCGCAGAATCTCGATCTCGGCTACTATTCAAAACCGCCGATGATCGCCTGGGTGATCCGGGCGATGACGGAGCTTTCCGGCTCCAACGCCATCTATTTCATCAGGCTGCTCGGGCCGCTGATCAACATGGTGGCGGCGCTGGTGCTGATGAAGCTGGCAAGGCGCTTCGTCGGGCCGGAGATCGAAGGCTGGACGGGGGCCACCTACATCACGCTTCCCGGCGTGGCGCTCTCTTCGGTTTTCTTCTCGACCGACGTGATCCTGCTGTTCTTCATCGCCGTCGCCCTGCTCGCCTATTTCAGCCTGACGAAGCGGCGCTCTGGGGCACTGGCGCTCGTCATGGGTCTCGCCGTCGGCCTTGCCTTTTTGACGAAATATGCCGTTCTGTTCGTCGTACCAGGCGGCGCGATCGCCCTCCTCCTCATTCCCGCGGCGCGCATCGCTGTCCGGGACTTCATCATCGCGGTCGCGGTTGCCGCTGTCGTCGCCTCACCGAACCTCTGGTGGAACCTGCAACACGACAATACGACGGTGCGCCACACGCAGGATATCGCCCACTGGAGCGATCTCGGCATCAATCTACGCCGCGGGCTCGAATTCTTCTCCGCCCAATTCGGCGTCGTCGGGCCGATCATCTTCTTCGCAATGCTGTGGGCGGTCTATCGCATGATCAAGGGCCGAAGCGAAGACCACGAAAAGATGCTGATCTGGCTGTCGATGCCGGTGGTTGTGCTGATCACCCTGCAGGCGACCGTTGCCAAAGCCTATGCCAACTGGGCCGTGACCGCCTATGTCGCGGGGACCATTCTTGCCGTCTGGCTGCTTTACCGGATGTGGCCGAAGGGGCTGAGGCTGTCGCTCACCATCAACGGCATCGCAAGCCTGCTCTTTCCGCTGGCGACCATCCTTCCGCAGCAATTGCTGCTGCCGAACGGCGACGAATTGATGAAGCGCTATCTCGGGCGCGCCGAGGTCAGCCGCGAGGCGGGAGCCCTTGCAGCTCAGGCGGGCACCGACATCATCGTCACCGACAACCGCGACATGGTCGCTGATCTCTTCTATACGCTGCGGGATGCATCTTACAGAATCTATGCGCGCGCACCCGCAGGCCTGCCGGAGAGCTATTATGAGCAGGAATTCGCCCTGCCCGCCGACATCGCCGGCAAGGTGCTTTTCCTGACGGACACGCCGCTAACCTGCGCCACTGAAACGCCCGAGCTGCTGAAGAGCTGGCTGCCTGCCGCAGGCTACTATAAGCGAAAGACGCTTTACGTTTACAAGGTTTCTGCCGCGTGCCTGGCGCCCTGAGGGCTTCAGTCTGTTCGATTGGGCAGGCAGAGGCCGGTGCCGGCGCCTTCTATCTCAACGAACCTGACGCCGCCTTCCTCGAAGGCGAGGCGCAACTGCGCTTCGGTCGCACGGTGGATATCGTGGTGGCGTCCCTCGTAATCGCGGATGGTGCTGCGCGAGACGGCGGCCTTCTCGGCGAGCTCGTTCTGGGTCCAGTCGAGCAGACCGCGTGCAGCCCGGCAGAGAGCGGGGGTTAGAATTGTTTCTCTCGCGCCTTGACCCATGATCTCAAAGTACCCATATTGGTTGATATAGATCATATATGTCATAATACGAACGAAATTTCCAGATCGGGAGAAGCGATGCCGCACGATACGCCCTTGATTTCGACAATCGTCGGCGGCCTGGTGCTGGCTTTCATCTTCGGCGCGCTTGCTCATCGGCTGCGCATGCCGCCGCTCGTCGGCTATCTGATCGCCGGTGTGCTGGTGGGGCCACATACTCCGGGTTACGTGGCCGATCAGAGCCTCGCGCCGGAGCTTGCCGAAATCGGCGTCATCCTGCTGATGTTCGGCGTCGGGCTGCATTTCTCCCTCAAGGACCTGCTCTCGGTGCGCGGCATCGCGCTGCCTGGCGCGGTCGTGCAGATCGGTTTTGCCACCTTGCTCGGCTGGGGCCTCGGTGCATTGATGGGCTGGCCGACCGGCGGCAGCCTGGTTTTCGGCCTGGCGCTTTCAGTTGCCTCTACCGTCGTGCTCCTCAAGGCTCTGCAGGAGCGCCGGCTCATAGAGACGGAGCGCGGCAGGATCGCCGTCGGCTGGCTGATCGTCGAAGACCTCGCCATGGTGCTGGCGCTGGTGCTGATCCCGGCTGCAGCCAGCATCGGCGGCGACGGCCATGGTCCCGTCGAGCCGCTGTCGGCGGGGCTGAACAGCCTGTTCGGCCTCGATCTCGGCATCGGCGGCATGATCGCCATGACGCTGGTCAAGGTAGCACTCTTCGTGGCTCTGATGCTCGTCTTCGGCCGCAAGCTCATTCCCTGGACGATGCATCGCATTGCCCATGCCGGCTCGCGCGAGCTCTTCCGGCTCGGTGTGTTGGCCATCGCCCTCGGCGTCGCCTTCGGCGCGGCCAAACTCTTCGGCGTGTCCCTGGCGCTTGGCGCCTTCTTTGCCGGCATGGTGCTTGCCGAAAGCGAGCTCAGCCACCGCGCAGCCCAGGAAAGCCTGCCGCTGCGCGACGCCTTCGCCGTGCTCTTCTTCGTCTCGGTCGGCATGCTGTTCGATCCGAACATCCTGATCGACAGACCGCTGCCGATCCTCGCCACCGTCTTCATCATCGTCATCGGCAAATCCGTCGCCGCCTTTCTGATCGTGCTCGCCTTCAAGAAGCCGCCCGGCACGGCGCTGACGATTTCGGCAAGCCTCGGTCAGATTGGCGAGTTCTCCTTCATTCTCGCCGCTCTCGGCGTCGAGCTCGGGCTGTTGCCGGAGGAGGGCCGCGACCTGATCCTTGCCGGCGCCATTATCTCGATCATCGTCAATCCACTGCTGTTCTTCCTCTGCGACCGCATGCGGCCTGTTCTCGAAGGTGCAAGGCGCGAGGAAACCGTGGCCGAGCCGGCTTCCGCCGCCGATGTGGGTGCCGTTCAGGAACAGGCGCCGCCCGAGGACGACGACGTGCGTCCGACCGCGCTTACCGGCCACGCAATCCTCATCGGTTACGGCCGAGTCGGCAGGATCGTCGGACAGAATCTCAAATCGTCAGGCACGCCCTTCCTCGTTATCGAGGATTCCGACAAGCGCATAGGCGAATTGAAAGCGCAGGGGATCGAAGCCTACATGGGCAATGCAGTGGCGCGGGAAACGCTCGATCTCGCCAATCTTTCGTCTGCACGCAGCCTCGCCATCGCCATCCCGAACGCCTTCGAGGCCTGCCGCATCGCCGAGCAGGCGCGCAGCGTCAATCCCTCGATCCTTATCGTCGCCCGCGCCCATTCCGACGCCGAGGTCGACGAGTTGAAACAATACGGCGCCGACACCGTCATCATGGGCGAACGCGAAATCGCCCTTGGCATGGTTGACCGGCTCGCTCAAGTGCATCATGAGAGTGTTTCCTATGAAGACAGGCAGGAGCCTGCTACAATCATCCCGACGGGCACTGCTCCGCCGGAACGACAATGAGAGATTGGCGCGCTTTTGAGCCGATACGGGAGTGACATCGCCGGGACGGAGGAGATGGAGCTGGACCAGCACCGTCTGACGAGCCGTATCGCCTTTTCCCTCCTCTTTGCCATTCTTGCCTATATCGGCCTGCTTTTCGGCGGCAATCTCATCATTGCGCCGGCGACCGCCGTCAATACGCTTTCCTCTTCCGGCCGCGATCCGCAGCCGCCGCAACTGAGCGCGCGCGATGCCGTGCGCGGCGTGCTTGCCGCCGAGCGCAGGCTTGCGCCGAAACAGACCGCCTACGACGCCGGACCGCCGGCCCTTGCCGCCGCCCCTGCTGTCGACTTTACCGGCTGGGACATGGCCGCTCCTCTTGCGGCATTCGAGCCTCCGCTTCATCAGGCAGTTTCCAGGACCCATCAGGCGCGCGCGCCCCCGATCATCGCCTGAGGCCTGCGCCGAGCGGCGCATCCGACCATTGACGACATGCCGCCAGCGCCCGGGCGCCGGCCCTCGATTATCTAAGGAATACAACATGCGTAATTCACCATGGCTGGTGTTCACCTATACGGTGATCATCGTGATCGGGCTATTGATCGCCCTGCCGAACGCCCTGCCGCAATCCGTGCTCCAGCGAATTCCGGCCTGGCTGCCGCATGAGCAGGTGTCGCTCGGCCTTGACCTTCGCGGCGGTTCGCACCTCGTTCTGGAGGTCGACGAAGCCGATCTGACCAAGGAGCGGCTGCAATCGCTGCTGCAGGACGCCCGCCGCGTCCTGCGCGAAAAGGGCATCCAGCCCAAGGCCGTCGTGCGCAGCCAGAACCAGATCGTCGTGACGCTCGCCGATGCCGCGCAGAGCGACGCGGCAGTCACCGATCTTAAGACGCTTGCCAACCCGATCAGCACCGGCCTCAGCGCCGGTCAGGCGGATCTCAACGTCACCGCAAACGGAGCGACCATCACCGTCGGCTTCTCGCCGGCCGGCATCTCCGCCAATGTCGACAACGCCGTCCAGCAGAGCCTTGAAGTCATCCGCCAGCGTGTCGACCAGGTCGGCGTCTCCGAGCCGACCATCCAGCGCATCGGCGGCAACCGCGTGCTCGTCCAGCTTCCCGGGGCGCAAGATCCGTCGCGCCTGCGCGAACTTCTCGGCTCCACGGCAAAGATGTCCTTCCATATGCTGGCGCCGAACAATCAGCCCGGCCCCGGCGTCACCATGCTGCAGGACGACGAAGGCAGATCCTATCCGGTTCTCGACCGTGTCGAAATATCGGGCGACCGCCTATCGGATGCCCGCGTCAGCTTCGATCCTAACACGCGCGAGCCCATCGTCAGCTTCCGCTTCGACAGCGCCGGCGCCACCCGCTTTGCAGAGATCACCCGCCAGAATGTCGGCAATCCCTTTGCCATCGTCCTCGACAACAAGGTGCTGAGCGCCCCCGTTATCCGCGAGCCGATCACCGGCGGCTCCGGCCAGATCTCCGGCAACTTCTCGGCAGACAGCGCCACGACGCTTGCCGCCATGCTGCGCGCCGGCGCCCTGCCCGCCAAGCTGACCGTTATCGAGGAGCGCACGGTCGGCGCCGATCTCGGCGCCGACGCCATCAAGATGGGCATCTATTCCGGCATCGTCGGTTTCGCCCTTGTTGCAGCCTTCATCTTCGTGCTCTACGGCACCTGGGGCATCCTGGCGAACGTGGCGCTGCTGATCCACACGATCCTGACCTTCTCGGCGCTCACGCTGGTCGGCGCGACGCTGACACTGCCCGGCATTGCAGGCGTCGTTCTCGGCATCGGCCTTGCGGTCGATGCGAACGTCCTTATCAATGAACGTATTCGCGAAGAGACCCGCAAGGGCAAGGGTGCCTTTGCCGCTATCGATACAGGCTTCAACCGAGCCTATTCGACCATTATCGACGGCAACATGACTGCCCTGATCGCTGCGGCGATCCTGTTCTGGTTCGGTTCCGGGCCGGTTCGAGGCTTTGCGGTGACCATGGCGCTTGGCCTGATCATCTCGATGTTCACCTCCGTCGCGTTCGTTCGCGTCGCGATGATCGAGATTACCCGCCGCCGCAAGTTCAAGGTGCTGAACATCCGGCCGTTGATCCCGTTCAGCCCGTATGACAAGCACATCCAGTTCATGAAGGCGCGCTTCTTCGGCGTCACCGTTTCGGCGCTGCTTTCGATCGCATCGGTCGTGCTCTTCATCCATCCCGGCCTCAACTACGGCGTCGATTTCCGCGGCGGCATCCAGATGTCGGTCAAGACGAAAGAGGCGGCCGATCTGGCAAAGTTCCGCGAGGGTCTCGATAGTCTCGGCCTCGGCGAAATCACGCTGCAGACCTTCGGCGACAACAACAGCATTCTCGTTCGCGCGCAGCGGCAGGAAGGCGGCGAAGAGGCACAGACGGCGGCGGTGACCAAGCTGAAGGCCGAAGTCGCCAAGATCGATCCTAGCGCTACCGTCGAAGGCACCGACGTCATCGGTCCGAAGGTCAGCGGCGAGCTTGCCTCGGCCGGCATCCTGTCGGTCGTGATCGCCAGCATCGCGATGCTGCTCTATATCTGGGCGCGGTTCGAATGGCCGTTTGCCGTCGGCGCCATCGTTACGCTGGTGCTCGACGTCACCAAGGCAATCGGCTTCTTCGCAATCACCGGTCTCGACTTCAACCTCACGGCCATCGCAGCCATCCTGACGCTCGTCGGCTATTCGGTGAACGACAAGGTCGTTGTTTACGACCGCATGCGCGAAAACATGCGGCTCTACAAGTCGATGCCGTTGCGCGAGATTATCGACAAGTCGATCAACGAAACTCTTGCGCGAAGCCTCTACACCAATGCGACGGCCTTCCTCGCCCTGGTGCCGATGGCGATCTGGGGCGGCAGCGCCGTCTCCAGCTTTGCGATCCCGATGGTCTTCGGCATTCTTGTGGCCGGCGCCTCGTCGATCTTCATTGCCGCACCGATCCTGCTGTTCCTCGGCGACTGGCGCCGCCGCCACGCCAAGGCGGCAACGGCGACCGATGCGGCAGCCCAAATCATCCCGCCGGAAGAGGGTCGCTCGCGCAAGTCGGCGAGCTGAAAACGGGTTGTTAACGTATCCTTGAAGAGGGCGCCGGTTGCAGAGCCGGCGCTCTCTTTTTATTGTTGCCTATTGCCAGGATAAAATTATGCAGCAATTCAAGCTATTACAGCGTCCATCGCGCAGCTGAAAAAGAGAGCGCGACGATGCATCAGAGATCGGGGAAACCGCGCGATGTCACCCAACCCGACGAAACCGCTTGAAACCAATATTGCCGGCGACAACGAAGAACGCATTAAGCGCTTTCTTGCAATCGCCTCGCACGACCTGCAATCGCCGCTGCGCCATATCGCCATGTATGCCGAGCTGCTGCTCGACGATCTTGAGGAGACACTCGACAGCGAGCAGCTTCAGAGCCTCAAGATGATCCTGGAAAAGGTGCAGGCGGCCCAGCGTCTCACCAAGGCACTGATGAGCCTTGCCGGTGGCGCACCGCAGGTGACGCTGGAACAGGTCGACCTGAAGGTCTTGGCCGAAAAAATTTGGAGCGAACTCATCGAGGAGACGGGGGCTCTCGACGCGACGTTCGCCAGTCGGGACCTCCCCTCCATCCGCACCGACCCGGCGCTGTTCGGCTTGGTGCTCAGGCAGCTCATGTCCAACGCCCTCACCTATCGGAGCTCATCGCCGCCGCATGTGGCCGTGACGGCGGAGCAAGAGCGGGCGAACTGGGCCATCCGGATTTCCGATAACGGCACTGGCATCGATCCCGCTTATCGAGAGCGGATCTTCGAGCCGTTCTGGAAATTACCGAAGGCGGGGGCAGCCCCTGGCGCCGGCCTCGGCCTGACGACGGCGCAGGAACTTCTGAAGGTGCTTGGCGGCGATATCCGTCTCGAGCATTCCGACGAAAACGGCAGCCACTTCACCATCCGCCTTCCTGCCGGCTGAGGCACATATTGCAATCGCTCAGCCTCGTTTGCCGTGCTTGAAGCGCACCGCGATCTCACATTCGGCGGACGTGCTTCCTTTGCGCATGTCGCTACCGCAAAGCCTTCGCGCTGTTTTGCGCGGCTCAAATGCTGTAATCGTCCTTCCAGAAATCCGGCACATCGTAGTGCACATATTCGCGGATGATGTACTGCAGCGTCTGGACGTCGATTTCGTCCTTGCCGATGCGAAAGTCGACGCCGTAATCCGGAAATTCCTGGAAATAGCCGCCCGATATGTCGGTCGAGACGACGCCGATCGGGCCGGTATAGCCGATGCCGCGCAGCTCCGGCACCGTCTCGCGGAAATCGGCATTGGGCAGAAGGCGATTGTCGAGCAGGATGAGATCGAAGCGCGCCGCGCGGATCTTTTCCAATGCGTCTCCGATCGACGGCGAATATTCGATTTCGACCGCCGGCTCGGAGAGATCGGCGATCTTCTTTTTGAGCGCGCGGAATTCGATGAACTCGTCGTCGACGAAGAGAACCTTGACGGCGTTCTGCCGGACCGTTTTGGTGATCATTTCAATTTCCCCAGTCCCGAAGCCGATTTTCACGAAACCAAACCATTCCTCAGGGCGATCGCCACCATGTGGACGCGGTTCACGGCGTCGAGCTTGCGCGCGGCCGCAGTGATATGCGAATTGACCGTATGTTCAGACAGACCGAGGATGATGGCGATTTCGGCCGAGGTCTTGCCTTCGCTGGTCCATTTGACGATTTCCGCTTCGCGCTGGGTCAACCGCCCGGACATTTCCTGCGTCAGGATTTCCTCGTAGAGCTTGTCGAAAATGCGCATGGCATCAAGAAGCATGTCGGCAATCTCGCCCTGGTCCGGCTCTTCACGCTCGCCGCTCAGCACGAGACAATATCGCCGCCCTTCGGGCGTGAACAGCGGAATGAAGAGGAAGACGCCGCTGCGGAACTCGTTGAAAAGCAGATCGGAGGGATAGGTGTCCGGCTGCGCGCTCCGGCCATGGACGGGCGTTGCCAGAAACTGAGCGCTCTTTGCGCGGGTGGTCCCGAGCGCCTCCCTCAACGTCGCAATGAACAGGCCAACCCGTCGCTCGGCGACATTGGTGATGACGATATCGCGTTCGCCGAATGGAGCCGAAGCCTCGGAAATGCGGGCAAGCGCGAAATTATCGAAGTGGTAATGCTGCGCCGCCGCTTTCAGCAGACGGAAAAAATCGGTGCGGTTGATCGCTCGGCTCAGCTCCGGTCCGGCATGAAAAGGAGTTGCCGCGGCATTGTTCATTCCCACTCTTCCTCTCCTCCCGCCATGCCCCCGATCCCCAAATCTTGGGATATACGTCTTAAACGCGAACAGCTACAAAAATTGCGAGACGGTTGATGAGAGATATCGAAACGGGGACTTTCGGTATACAAGGCGGATATCATCAATGTCTCAACTACAGGTGATGCACGGGCAGATATACTGAGGGGCAGTAATTCTTACCTGGGTGTCGTAAATCTTCCGCGTTCAACATCCATGAATGCGAGAAGGCAGTGCCAGACGTAAGCGCGAGAGAGCCGACAGGCCCATTCAGCTAAGGGGTTGGCTGGAAGTTCGTGGCGGCGAACACGGGTCAATCGGCTCTCTCAGCGCTTATTTTACGTTCCGTCCGTTTCGTTTCGGTTGCATCTTGGGATGCGCACTCGGCCTTGTCAATTGCGGTTCGTCACGTCGCCAGGACCAACGCCAGGAAACGCACCATTCGGCTTCCGCTGTTTCCTACACTTCCAGATTGAGAAGGATCGCTGCGAGGTCAAGCGGCTTCTCAAGGTAAAAATCGGCACCGGCTTCGAAAGCACGCATGCGATCCTCATCCGCATCCGACCCGCTGCAGACAGCGAGACGCATTGTTCTGAAGCGGTCATCGCTGCGCAGCGTGCTTACCAGGCTGATGCCGCTGTCGAGGGGCATATAGAGATCGGCGACCAGCAGCTCCGGCGGAGCCCAGCCTTCTGTCACGCGCTGCTTCAGCGCCTCCAGCGCCGTCTCGGCGGTCGAGAAACAAAATAGATCGACGTCTATATGCTGCTTCTTGCGGATATAGTCGAGATAGAAGAGATCATCCCTGCTGTCGTCGACGTAAACTATCGTAGGCATCCGGCACCGTGATCTGGGTATTGTTCGAATGAACCTCGTTGTCTTCCGACGTCACGATATCGCGATTTCACGAAAATTCGATCTGTCCGATCGAAAAATCATTTCGGAAAAAGCGCGACGGCGGCGGCCGCTGCCTATTGAGTATTCCTCGATTTCGGAAAAAATGGCCGCGCGAACCGAGAGAGGATACACGGGTGCAGGATAAGGGCAACGTGGACCTGCAGGACCAGCGGAGGCGACGGCGCTACCGTGCCTTTGCAATTGCAGTCGGCTGCCTGCTGTTCCTTCTCGGAGTGAGCGCCCTTGCCGGCTGGCTGTTGCAGATCAAGCTCATCATTTCGCTCTTCCCCGGCTTCCCGTCAATGGCCTTCAACACCGGGGTCTGCTTCATACTATCCGGCCTTGGGCTTGCGGCCTCGATGCGTGATGGCCGCCGCTCTCGGATAGCGGCAACGATCATGACAGGGATCGCAGCGGCGATCGCGGCGGCCCGGCTGGTGGAAATCGCTACGGTTGGGCGGGCCGTCCATAACATCGACCAGTTGATCACCCGCCTGGTGATTCCTCCCGATTTCATCGCCGAGATCGGAGGCGGCATGGGCCCCAATACGGCGCTGATCTTTCTCATTGCCAATCTTTCGCTGCTGCTCTCGCTTTATGTGGAGAAGTCGAAAAACCAGGTCGTGCAGGAGCTGACGAGCTATGTCGTCGTCACGCTCGGCATGATCGCGCTCGCCGGCTATCTCACCGATGCCGAACAGGGCTACCGCTGGGGTCCCTATGCGGCGATGGCGTTGCACACGGCGGTCGGCATGGTGCTTTTCGGCGCGGGCCTGCTTGCCCGCTCCTGGTGGATGCAGCCGGCAAACCGGGCGCAGATCCCGCTCTGGATTCCGGCGGCAGTCTGCTTCACCGGCCTCGTCGTCGATCTCTATACGCCGCTCGGCCTTGCCAACGGCATTCTCTACGTGCCGCTGGTGCTGACGGCGCTCTGGTTCGGCAACAGGAATGCGCCGCTGTTCTTCGCCTTTGCCTGCACCGTGCTCCTCATGCTCGGCTTCTTCGCCGTCAGGCATGACGAGGCGGCATTCTGGCAAGAGATCGCCAATCGCACCATCACCGCCGCCACGCTCTGGCTGATCGCCATTCTCGTCTTCTATTTCCTGCGCAACAACAACAACCTGGAAGCCGAACGCGTTCGCTTCGGCGCGCTGGCGCGCAGCACGCCCGATGCCGTCCTCGTCATCGACGGGCGCGGAACGATCAAGAGTTTCAATCCGGCAGCCGAAATCATGTTCGGCTATTCACCGCAGGAAACGATCGGCCGGAACATCAAGATGCTGATGCCTGAGCCTTATCATTCCGAGCATGACGGCTATCTCGCCCACTACCGCCAGACCGGCGAGGAGCGCATCATTGGCACGACGCGCATGGTCTCCGGGCGGCGCAAGAACGGCATCGTCTTCCCGATCGAAGTATCCATCAGCGTTGTCGTCAGCGGCGAGACCAAGACATTCGTCGGCATCGTACGAGATATCAGCGAGCGCGTGCGGCAGGAAGAACGGATGAAAACGACGCTCGCCCAGCTCGAGGCATATACGGCCGAACTCGAGCGCAGCAACCACGACCTCGACGAATTCGCGTATATTGCCTCGCATGACCTGAAGGAACCGCTGCGCGGCCTGCACAACCACTCGCGTTTCCTCCTCGAGGATTATGAGGACAAGCTCGACGCGGACGGCGTGCGCCGGCTGAACCGGCTCGTGCGTCTGAGCCAGCGGATGGAGAAGCTCGTCAACGACCTGCTCTACTTCTCCAGGCTCGGGCGGCAGCAGCTGGCAGTCAAACGCACCGATATCAGCCTGATCGTCAAGGACGTGGTCGCGACGATGGAGCTGCTGCTGGAAGAGCGGCATGCCAGGGTCGTCACCGACGGCCGGCTCCCTGACGTGGTCTGCGACGCGCCGCGGCTGACCGAAGTGTTCCGCAATCTCATCACCAATGCGATCAAGTACAACGACAAGCCGGCGCCGCTGGTCTCGATCGGCTATCTCGAGCGGTTCGTCGGCAAGGACGGCACGGTTGCGCGCAACGTGTTTTTCGTTAGGGATAACGGCAAGGGAATACCCCAGGAATTCCATGAGGATATTTTCCGCATTTTCAAACGGCTCGAAAAGTCGCAGGATTCCGACGACGGAACCGGAGCAGGCCTTACCTTCGTCCGCAAGATCATCGCGCGGCACAACGGCGATATCTGGCTGGAGTCCGAGGTCGGCGTCGGCACTACATTCTATTTCACCCTGGGAAGAAAACGCGAGGGGCAGAATGCAGCAGCGTGACACGCAACCGATTTTGATCGTCGAAGACAGTGAAGACGATTTCGAAGCGACGATGCGGGCCTTCAAACGCACCAACCTGCGCAACTCGATCCGCTGGGCCGCCTCGGGTCAGGAAGCACTCGACATGCTCGGCGTCATGGTGCCGAAACCAGGGCTGATCCTGCTCGATCTCAACATGCCGGGACTCGACGGCCGCAAGACGCTGGAAGCGATCAAGTCGAACGACGGCTGGCGCAAAATTCCGGTGGTGATCCTGACGACGTCAGACGATGAACGCGACATCGAAGGCTGCTACGCGCTCGGCGCCAACACCTATGTGCAAAAGCCGGTCGATCTCGACGGTCTCTTCGCCGCGATCCAGCGGTTAAAGGAATATTGGTTCGAAATCGCGATTCTGCCGCTCGAGGACTGACGGTTTGGCGGAAGACTGCTGCATTCTCATCATCGACGACAACATCGACGACCGCGAGGTCTATCGGCGCATTCTGGGCCGCGTCTCCAGCACGGCCTATACCGTCCTCGAGGCGGAGACGGGTGAAGAGGGCCGCGCTCTCAACAGCCGGAAACGGCCGAACTGCATCCTGCTCGACTATTCGCTGCCAGGGCGCGACGGGCTCGGTGTTCTTGCCGATATTCTGGAGGACGATCCCGTCGCCAACGTCATCATGCTGACCGGTCAAGGCAGCGAAACCGTTGCCGTCGAGGTGATGAAGAGCGGCGCGCGCGACTATCTCACCAAGGATTCCCTTTCACCCGAAACGCTGCATCGCTGCATCCAGAACGCCATCATGCACGGCATGCTGGAAGCCCAGCTGGAGCAGAAGCGGCAATCGCTTGAGATCTTCACACGCGCCATGGCGCATGACCTGAAGGAGCCGCTGAGGACGATCAAGTCCTTCAGCCGGATCCTGCACGGTTCTGCAGTGCTTCCGGCCGAAGACCGCGAGCTGCTCGATTATGTCTTGAGCGCCGCCGACCATATGGAAGACCTGATCGTCAAGGTCTCGAACTTCACCAAGCTCGAAGCCTATGGCGGGCCGCAGCTGACGCCGGTCTCGCTGTCCGATGTACTCAACCAGGTGGAAGACAATCTGCGCCAGCAGATGGAGAGCCGCGGGGCCGTCGTCATTCGCGGTGTGCTGCCGGAAGTGATGGGCGATGCGACGTTGCTGACCCAGCTTCTGCAGAACCTGGTGTCGAATGCCATCCGCTACTGCGATCAAAAGGTTCCGGAGGTTCAAATCTCGAGCGAAGCGCGAGGGGGTAGCTGCCGCCTGACGGTGCGTGACAACGGACCCGGCATCGATCCCCAGCACCGCGAGCTGATCTTTCAGCCGTTCAAACGGCTCGTCGGCCGCGGCATCGAGGGCACCGGACTCGGCCTTGCCATCTGCCGCCGCATCGCGCAGCTGCATGGCGGCGCCATCTGGTGCGAACCGGACAAGGGTTCCGGCGCCACCTTCATCGTTGAGATGCCGCTTGCCGAGGCACGGCCCGCACTGCCCGCCGCATCAGCCGTTCCGCCCAGCCTGAAGCCGGCGGAGCAGCCGGGCGAAGGTTCCGGCAGGCTTGCCGAGGTTCTGCTGGTCGAAGACAGCCCCGCCGACATCCAGATCCTGAAGATCAAGCTGATGCGGCGGGAGAGGGTGACCTTCAACCTTCATGTCGCCACCAACGGACGCGAGGCGATGCGGCTGCTCGAAGAGCGCGCCGGCATCGCCGATGTGCCGCAGATCGACCTGATGCTGCTCGACATCAACATGCCGATCATGGATGGTTTCGAGGTGCTGAACGCGCTTTCGGCTGACGCCCGTCTGAAACGAATTCCCGTCTGCATTCTCAGCACCTCAAGCGATGAGAGCGACATGCAGCGGGCCAGAAATCTTGGCGCGCGCGCCTATATGGTGAAGCCGCCGACCCTGCAGCAACTGGAAGAGGCGCTCGAAGATGTCGATCATTTGGAACTGCTGCAGCGCGGCGATTCGCTTGCGCTTTGCGCGGAACAAAACTAAGCGGTGGTCATTGGCAACGGTATGACTGTCGCAGCTCTCATACTCGCGCTCCTGACGACGCCGCTTCAATCAGGACTGCTCTCGATGGTATCAGGCATACATCACGTTACGGCCATCACCCGAAAGGTGCAGGCAAACGTGGATTTTTACGCCGGCTTTCTCGGCATGCGCCTCGTCAAGCAAACGGCCGGCTACGAGGATGTGACGCAGCTCCATCTCTTCTACGGCGATTCGGCAGGTACGCCGGGTTCGCTCGTCAGCTTCCTCGTATGGGAAGACGGCGCGCCCGGTCGGGCAGGTTACGGCCAGATCAGCGAAATTTCGCTGGCGATCGATCCGGCGAGCATCGGCTATTGGCTGACGCGCGCCATGAACTTCGGCCTGCGTTCGGAGGGACCGGCCGATGAATTCGGTGAGCCTGTTCTCAGGTTGAAAGACCCTGATAATATCATCCTCAAGCTCACGGGCGCAAAGAACCTCACATCGCCTGCTGTCTGGGATGGCGCCTCGATCCCGGTCGAGCATGCCGTCAAGCGGGTGCGCGGCGCAACCATGCTGACGGAAAAGCCGGCCGAGAGCCGCAGCTTCCTCGAGCGCCACTTCGGTTACCGATTCCAGGCCAACCGCGGCACGATTGACAGGCTGGTATCACAATCGGGCGACGTCATCGATGTGCGCGATGCACGCGGCTTCTGGTCCGGCGCGCCGGGAACCGGCACCGTCGATCATGTCGCCTTCCGGGCCGCCGATGAGGAGGCGCTGCGTTCGGTTTCCAAGGCGTTGGAGAAGGCCGATGCATCGCCGACCAACATGCACGACCGCAAGTATTTCCGCTCGCTCTATGCCCGCGAGCCCGGCGGCACGCTGGTGGAGCTTGCAACCGACAAGCCCGGCATGACTGTTGACGAAGAGCACGCAGCCCTCGGCACCAAGCTCTTCGCGCCGCCGGGAGCGATCACCAGTCTCGACGACCTGAAGGTGGTTCTGCCGCAATTTTCGATGCCCGGCCAGCCGCGCATCAATTACCGCGAGCTGCCGTTCGTCCATCGCTTCTATACGCCGCCGAATCCCGACGGCAGTGTCTTCGTGCTGCTGCACGGCTCGGGCGGCAATGAGACGACGCTGATGCCGCTCCTCAACAAGGCGGCGCCCCGCGCAACCCTGCTCGGCGTGCGGGGCCGTGCGACGGAAGAGGGTTTTCCGCGCTGGTACAAGCGCATTACACCCTTCTCCTTCGACCAGAACGACATCAAAACCGAGGCCGAAGCCTTTGCGGCCTTCATCGAAGGCGCCGTCAAATCCTATGGCCTCGATCCCAACAAGACCGTCTATGTCGGCTATTCCAACGGCGCCAACCTGTTGAACTCGCTGCTCTACCTGCACCCGAACCTTGTTCACAAGGCCGTGCTGCTGCGCTCCATGCCTGTGCTCAGCGACTATCCGCATGCCGATCTGAAGGGCACGGACCTGCTCGTGATCAGCGGCAAGACCGATGCCTACGGCAAGTATGCAAGCGAGCTGGAGGACCGGCTGAAGAGTTCGGGCGCTACCGTGGATTCCGACGTCATCCCCGGCGGCCACGATCTCGGCGACGCGGATGTGCCGATCATCCAAAAGTGGCTGCTTCAGAGAATGGGGGATAATCCATCGCCGCTGGAGCAGCAGGCGGTCAAGCCGACGAGCGAGCCGTTCGGGCAACCATGATGCCGGCGAGCACCACGCTGGCGCCCAACGCCTGCATCGTCCCGATCGCTTCGTCGAGCAGCGCCCAGGCGAGGATTGCGGCGACGACCGGCTGAAGCAGCAGCGTCAGCGATGAAAAGGCGGGCGGCAGATAGGCCAGCGCATAGGTAATCGCCACCTGTCCGCCGGCATGGCTGACAAAGGCGAGGCCGAAGAGGATCGACCAGCCGTAGAGGGTCGCCGGCAGCATATGGCCTTCGAAGAAGAAGGCGATCGGGAAGATGCAGACGGCAGCCGATGCCGTGCTCCACAGCATGATGCGGATCGTATCGAACCGGCTGCGCAGCCTGCCGATCGCCAAGATATAGCAGGCATAGAAGAAGGCGGCGATCATCGCGGCGCCGTCGCCGCTCAAATCGCCATCGCCGAGCCCTGCCGGGCCGCCTTTCAAGATAACGACACCGGCGAGCGCCAGGACCAGCCCCAGCAGGAAAACGCCGCTGGTTCTCGCCTTAAAGAACAGGACGGCGATCAGCGTGACGAAAACAGGCGCGAGGTTTGCAAGCAGCGTCGCGTTGGCGACCGAGGTCATGGTGAGCGAGAGATGCCATGCGGCGAGGTCGAGCGCCAGCATCAGGCCTGGAAGCACCAGCAGGCCATAGTCGGGAAGGCTTCGCGGCTTCGGCCCCCTATCCTTCTTCATACGCGAGACGATGAAGATCGGGATCAGCGCCAGCGCCACACGCCAGAAGGCAGTGGCCATCGGCCCGGCCTCGGACAGTCGGACGAAGATCGGCGAACCGCCGATCGCCGCTCCGCCGACAACAAGCGCGGCAAGCGCCAGACGATTGGAAGGCGAGGCTTCGGAGAGGGTGGAAGCGGTCTGCGACATGGTCTCTATATTTTGAATGCCCGAATATTGGCGGCGGGCCATTGATTGGCGCGTTCGTAGCAGAAGTCGTCCGCCGGCGACAGTCGAAGAGCGACATCGGAACAAGAAATCAGGCCGGATGCCTGCTCTCCATGATCAACCGCAGCTTTGCGGCTATTTCGCCTGCGACGAAGAAGGCATGCTCGGTCACCTGCGGCAGCCCCATCAGTTCGCCGAAAGTGCCGCGCGCCAGCGGACCGGAGATCAACAACGAAGGCTCCGCCTTTCCCGACGGGCCGATCGCCTCCGACTGCTCGGTGCAGGCAAGACCGAGGCCGGTCGGATCGAGCGACAGGTGGCCACTTGCAGCAAGCGCCGCGAGCCAGGGCTGAGTCTCGAGAATGCCGCCATGTGCCGGCCCGGTGGTGACGACGACGGCGTCATAGCTTCGCTCCAACGACTGGCGCCGGTGGCGTGGCTGCAGGCTGCAAACGACAAGCTCGCCTTCAATGCGCGCATCGGCGACCGACCCGGCAAGAATTTCCAGGCGGCCGGCGGCAACCGCGGTGTCAAGCACGGCTTCCACCTGCGGCGCGATACGGAAACGATGCACATCCCAATAGGGACGCAGATGACGGACGAGACGGCGGCGTTCGTCGACCGGCAGCGCCTGCCAGAGTTCGTGTCCCTGCGCCCGCACCTGATCGATCACGCCATGCCAGCTTATGCCCTGCGCCTTCGCGGCCTCTATGTCGGCGCGGATCCTGACAAGCAGCGCAAGGGCGGAATGCGCGGCGTCGGAGACGAAGTCTCCAAAGAGCTGCTGCAGTACCGGCGCATGGCCGCGCGAACGCAGGCCGCGGCGCGAGATCGCCGTTACAGGCCCATCATGACCACGCTCGGCAAGAGAGGCGATGACATCGGCGGCGGTCAAGCCGTTGCCGATGACTAGCACCCGGTCATGCCGGCCGATCACGCCGAGCGCGCCCGGCTTGGTGGTATCGGCGACGAAGCGGGGATGGGCCGCCAAGCTGACGGCAAGCCGGCCGGGCGCTGCCGGCGGCGGATGGCTGGTGGCGATCGCAACGATATCGGCCTCGGTCACCCCACCTTTGTCGTCCTGGATCGACCAGCGGCCGCCCCGGCGCTCGAGACCGATCACGCGGGCGCGGTTGTGCAGCACGACGCCTTCTTCCAGCAGCGGCTTCAGCAGGGAGGCGACATATTCGCCGAAGAGCCGGCGCCGGGGGAAGAGTGTGCCGTCCGATTGCCTCGCCCCTGGATCGTCCGCCACGGCGTCGCGGGCTTCGATCCAGGCCTGGAACTCGCCCAGATCGTCGGGCTGCAGGCTCATCTTGGCGGCGGGAACATTGATACGGTGTGCGGGATCGTCCGTATCATAGGCAATGCCGCGGCCGAGCTCCGCGCGCGGTTCGAAGACCATGATGACCGGGGGCTCACCGCAATTTGCCCTGGCGAGATGATAGGCGACGCCCGCGCCGGAGAGGCCGCCGCCGATAATGGCGACGACGGGTTGTTCGGACATTGGGAGAGGCTTCAGATGCATGAGGGCCGGGATATTCACTTGCAATGCCCGAGCATAGATGCCGGACATTTCCCACGCAATCTCCCTCTCCGCAATTGTCTATAATTATTGTTAGGTTTCGAGTGCGACCCCTATCCCGCTATCGTGGTCGAGAATTCGGGAGTGCCGCGGATGGTGTTGCTGACTGTGCAGATCTCGTCTTCGGCGGCGTCGACGATCTTGCGGCGGGTCTCTTCATCGACATCGCCCTTGATCGAGAAGACGATGTTGAATTTCGCAACACGTGAGAGCCCTTCCGCCGCCTTCTCACCGGTGACATCGGCCGTGATCTCGCTGATCCTGTCGAGAACCCCCATCTGACTGGCTGCAATGCGGGCGCTGAGCACGAGACAGGCCGAGAGCGAGGCATAGAGCAGATCGAGCGGGCTGAAGCCCGGCTGTGAGGGGGCGGTGACGATATCGATCTCACCCTTGGTGGTGGACGTGACATGCGGAAAGCCGGTGCGGCCGAGGGTGGCGATGGCGCCGGTCGGACGGGGGCGTGCCTTGAGATCGGCCATGAAGAAATCCTCTGAGAATAGCCTCGCAGAAATAGCGAGTTACGCGTCGGCTCGCAACGACGGCGCAATGCTTGTCACGGAACCTTTCCATCCGTCATCAGTTGACTACACCTGAACGAAATCAGCGACAAAGGTGCATAGCGATGCCGCATGCCCGCAACATGCATCGTCAGGACCGGCGGATGGACGCCCGCGACCGGCTGATCGTCGCGCTCTATGCACAGCTGAAGGCTGAGCGGGAAACGCGCGAGACGCTGGAATGGGCGATCCGCAACGGCGCCATCTCGCAGGAGGTGCTGGAGGCGATCGCGGCCGATCCGGTTCCCGTCGTTACCAGCGAGGACATCGCCTCCCTTGAGAAAATCATCGCGCTCGATGAAAGGCGCAAACCAAATCGGAAGCAAGCGTGATGCCGAAGCGTGCGCGATTTTCGGCCGGCATCATGTCACTATCGAACTGAAAAGAGGAGATCCGAAATGGCTGACATCACCTATCAGGTCGTGCCGCATGACAATGGCTGGGCTTACAAGCTCGGCGACACGCTGTCGGAAACCTATGCGACCGCCGAGGAAGCAATTGTCCACGCCAAGGATGCTGCGTCACGTCAGAAAATCGGCGACGGCGACGCGTTGCTTGCATATCCCTCGCCCGATGGCGGATGGGCGTTCCAGGAGCTCGAAACCGACAAGAGCAACGGTCGTCTGTGATTTTCAGCGGAGGATGGCATGACCGCGCGGGCAAGCTGGAAAGGTCATCTGAAGGTGGGCGACCTTGCTTGCGCTGTAGGGCTCTATACCGCCATCTCCTCCTCCGACCGCGTTTCCTTCAACATCATCAACCGCAGGACCGGCCACCGGGTGGAACGGCAATTCGTCGACAGCGAGTCCGGCAAACCGGTCGAGCGGGACGATCAGGTGAAGGGCTACCAGATGGAGAATGGCGACTATGTCGTCATAGAAGGCGACGAGATCGCAGAGATCATGCCGGAAAGCGACAAGGTGCTCAACGTCAAGGCTTTCATTGCCTATGACGATATCGACAAGCTCTATTTCGATCGTCCCTATTACCTCGCGCCCGTCGGCGAACATGATGAAGAAGCGCTGTCGCTGATCGTCCGCAGTATGCGCGACAGCAAGGTCGCGGCGCTCGCCGAAGCCGTGCTTTTCCGGCGGAATCGAACGTTGCTGATCCGGCCTCATGATGGCCACATCATCGCCACCACGCTGAACTTCGACTATGAGGTGCGCTCGGCTGACACGGTCTTCAAAGACATTCCCGACATCAAGTTCGACAAGGAAATGCTCGAACTCGCCGGTCACATCATCGAAACCAGGCGTGGCAGCTTCGACCCGAGCGCCTATGAGGACCGCTACGAAGAGGCACTCGTCGAACTGGTGAAGGCGAAGATCGAAGGCCGGGCGCCACCCAAGAAGAAACCGGCGCCCGAAGGCAAGGTCGTCGACCTCATGGAGGCGCTGCGCCAAAGCGCCAAGCGGAGCGGCAAGGCGGCGCAGAAGGCTCCGGCAAAAAAGAAGGCTCCGGGGCGCGGCGACAGCCAAAGGAAGAAGGCAGGCTGAGATGGCCCTCGAGACCTATCAGGCGAAGCGCAATTTCAAACTCACTCCGGAGCCGCGCGGCCTCAAAGGCCGCGCGAGCGGCAACAGTTTCGTCATTCAGAAGCATGACGCAACGAGGCTGCACTACGACTTCAGGCTGGAGATGGATGGAGTGCTGAAGAGCTGGGCTGTCACCAAAGGCCCGAGTCTCAACCCGGAGGACAAGCGTCTTGCCGTACACGTTGAAGACCACCCGCTGTCCTACGGCGATTTCGAAGGCATCATTCCAAAGGGACAATATGGCGGCGGCACTGTCATCGTCTGGGATCGCGGCACGTGGACGCCGCTCGGCGATGCGCAGAAGGACTATCGCGAGGGCCATATGGAATTCGAGCTCGACGGCGAGAAGCTGAAGGGTCGCTGGCACCTCGTGCGCATGCATGGGCGCCCCGGGGAAAAGCGGGAGAACTGGCTGTTGATCAAGGGAGATGACGCCGAGGCGCGCCACGACGGCGATATTCTCGAGGAGCGGCCGGAATCGGCAAAGACCGGCCGCCAACTCGAAGAGGTGGCGGAAAATCCGGACGCGACTTGGAAGTCCAAGTCGAAAGACGGCAGGCCGGCCGCCGCCAAGAAAGCGGCGTCGAACGACAAATCCCCAGCACCGCGAGAACGCGAGTGGCCGAAGGGTGCGCGCAAGGGCGCAATGCCCGATTTCATCGAGCCGGCGCTTGCCAAATTGAAACCGAAGCCCCCGGCTGGCGATCGCTGGATCCACGAAATAAAGTTCGACGGCTACCGTCTGCAGGTCAGGGTCGAGAACGGCGAGGTCAAGATGTTGACCCGCAGCGGCCTCGACTGGACGGACAAATTCGGCAAGCAGGTAGTCGCGGCCTTTGCCGCCCTGCCCGTGAAATCGGCGGTGATCGACGGCGAAATCGTCGTTGAGCGCGATAGCGGCGCCTCGGACTTCTCGGCACTTCAGCACGATCTGAGTGAAGGCCGCGATGATCGCTTCGCCTTCTATGCCTTCGATCTTCTTCACCTCGACGGATATAATCTGCTGAATGCAGCGCTCACCGATCGCAAGCAGCTGCTCAAAAGCGTGCTGCCCGGTGATAATGATAAGCTGCGCTACAGCGGGCATTTCAACGAAAGCGGCGGCCTGGTGCTCGACCATGCCTGCCGGCTCAGCCTCGAAGGAGTGATTTCCAAACTGCGCGGCAGCAAATACAACTCGGGACGCAAAGGCGATTGGATCAAATCGAAATGTTCGCACCGGCAGGAGTTCGTCATCGGCGGCTACGTGCCGTCGACCTCGATGAAGAATGCGATCGGCTCGCTGGCGATGGGCTATTACCAGGACGGCGAACTCAAATATGTCGGGCGCGTCGGCACCGGATATACAGCGGCAACTGCGCAGATGCTCTATGAGAAACTGTCGCGTCTGACGCAGAACGAGAATTCATTCGACGACAAGCTGACATCAGAGGAGCGGCGCGGGCTGATCTATGTCAAACCGCAGCTGGTCGGCGAGGTTGAGTTCCGCGCCTGGTCGGCCGATGGCAATCTGCGCCATGCGGCTTTCCGCGGCTTGCGGGAAGACAAGCCTGCAAAGGACGTGACGCGTGAGACGGAAAAGACCATGGCCCCTGCCCTGCCGAAATCGGCTGTGACACTCACCCATCCCGACCGCATCTACTGGCCGGACGAGGGTGTTACCAAGGAGGGGCTGGCGAATTACTACGCCCAGGTCTGGCGCCTCATGGCGCCTTACGTCGTCAACCGACCGCTGGCGCTCCTGCGCCTGCCGGACGGGATCAACGGCAGACAGCGGTTTTTCCAGAAGCACGCCTGGAAGGGCATGAACCCGCATATCCAGGAGATTACCGACCCTAAGGACAAGCAGGGGGAGAAGCTGCTCAGAATTACCGATTTCGACGGCATCGTGGCGCTGGTGCAATCGGCCACGCTTGAAATCCACCCCTGGGGCACAACGACCGGCAATTGGGAAAAGCCCGATATGATCACCATGGACCTCGATCCCGATGACGAGGTGGCGTGGGCAGATGTGATCGCGGCTGCTTACCAATTGAAGGAGCGGCTGGAGGCCGAAGGCCTCGCCGCCTTCGTCAAGACCTCGGGCGGCAAGGGGCTGCATGTGGTGACCCCGCTCATGCCGAAGGCCGGCTGGGCCGAGGTGAAGGGGTTCGCCAAGTGGCTTGCCGACAGCATGTCCGCCGACGATCCCGACCGCTATCTGGCGACGGCGACGAAGGCCAAGCGAAAGGGGAAGATCTTCATCGACTATCTCCGCAACGGTCGCGGCAATACGGCGGTCGCGCCCTATTCGACGCGGGCACGGCCGGGCGCCGCAGTCTCGATGCCGCTGGAATGGAGCGAACTCACGGCCGACGTCGGGCCGGCCTATTTCACAGTTGATAATACGCCGACCCGGCTCGACGCTTTGCCGCAAGATCCCTGGGACGGATTTTTCGCCGCCGCGAAACCGTTGGAAAAGAAGAAGCGTTAAATGGAACCCTCCCAGCTCTAACGCGACTTCCGCCCGCCTTCCGCCGTCAGGCTCTTCTTCAGCGCATCCATGATGTTGATGACGTTGCCGGTCGACTTCACCGGTGCGGTTTTCTTGGCGGCCGCCGCCTTCTTCAGGCTCTTCTGTTTGCCGCGGATCATCGATTTCAGCTGCTTCTGGATCGGGTCCTGCACCATGGTCGGGCTCCAATCCTTCGTCTCTTCCTTCACCAGCCGCTTCATCAGCGTCAGCAGCTTGCTGTCGATGTCCGCCTTGTCGTCGATTTCGGTCGAGGGTTTGCGCACCTCATCGCCGTAACGCAGGGTCCAGAGCACGATGCCCTTGCCTTGCGGCTCCAGGAGCACGGCACGCTCGCGGCGATAGAGAACCAGGCGGGCAATGCCGACGACGTCGTTTGCCTTCATCGCTTCGCGAATGACGCAGAAGGCTTCCACGCCGACCTTGTCCTCCGGCGCCAGAAAATGCGGCTTGTCGTACCAGATCCAATCGATCGAGCCGCGCGGGACGAAACTCTCGATATCGATGGTCCGAGTGCTTTCGAGCCCGACTTCCTCGATCTCCTCGTCCTCAAGAATGATATAGTCGTCCTCGCCGCGCGGGTAACCCTTCACCTGGTCCCGGTCAGCCACCGGTTTATGGGTAACGCTGTCGACATAACGGCTTTCGACACGGTTTTTTGTCTCGCGATTGAGGACGTGAAAACGCACCTTGTTGCTTTCGGTTGTCGCCGGCGTCAGCGAGACCGAGGCGGTGACGAGCGAGAGCTTGAGATACCCTTTCCAGAATGTCTGGCGTGCCATACTTCCCTCTCGCACACGAAGGGACATGGCAATCAACGGCACAAACCGCGCTTTGGTTCCGGGCCCGCACTTGGCTCAGATCGAGAGATACCGCTTCTGCCACGGCAGCTTCTTTTCCTCCCATGCGCGCGGCGTGAACGCGTCATAGGCGGTCTCGGCAATTGCCAGCATCCAGTTGCGGCCCTTGCGGGCCAACAGCACGCAAGACAATTCCATGCCGGGCTCGACGGTGATGGATGGCCGATTAGCGCCTGGGATATCCAGTCCCTTGTCACGCCACTGGATGACGATCTCATCGGGCTCGGATGTCCATTCCCCCGAGGCGACGGAGGCCTTGCCGTCGGAGTTGAAACGCAGCGGCGGCGCCACAAGGTTCAAGAAACTGCCGTCATTGTGGTAATTGCCGCCAATCTCTCCGGCGGCTGCTTTGCCCTTTCCCGACAGAACCATGTCCTGCCCGCATCGCATGAATATGTTGCGCCGGAGGCTCCCCGACCACGAACGATTGGCGAAGAAGGCAATGTCGCATCCGTTGATGACGTTATCATGGATGTCGATATCCTTGCGAAAGGCCAACTCCTGGTCGGAAAAGCCGCTCAGACTAATGCCGCGATTGTTGTTCTCGATCCAATTGTCATAGACGTGATGGCCGGCATGATCAGCCTTGTCGCCGATGCCGTAGCCGAAGGAATAGTCGTTCATCCTTCCGTCGCGCATGATGTTGCTGCGCACCACGGCATCGTCGCCGATCGATGAAAAGGAGAAGTTCTTGCCGCCGATGAAATTGTACTCGACGAGATATTTCCGGGTTTTGTCGCAGACCAGCGCGCCCTTGTTCGAGGTGCTCGTCGGCGACTGCAGGAAGAGGTTGCCGCGGATCACGACATCTGAACTGATATTGTCGTCGCTGTTCTGATAGGCGAACTGGCAGCAGTCCGCGCCCTCGCCCGGCGCCGCCCCCATGCGGTTGTTTTCCAGAAGAACGTTCTTCGTCTTCGTCAGATAGATGCCGTCGCCCTTGACATTCTCGGTTTCGCAGCGCCTGACGACGAGGTTGCTGCCGTTGTGAAACTTGAAGCCACGAGGTGAGTTCTTGACGACGACGTCTTCGACCACCGTATCGGAAAACACTTGATAGGCGAGGCCGATATCCTCTGCACCGTCGATGACCTCAGCCCGCGTGGATACGCCGTGAACTTTCTTTCGCAGGATTGCGGGCATCGGATCTCCATCGACGCGGTTACCGCACCCTTGGCGCATCTTCTCAGATGCGCCAAGGGTGCGGCTAGGCTTTGAGCTGCTGCAGCATTATGCTTAAATCAATTGCGATCTAAGACATACGCAGCCGCGTCGAATTAATGAAGGAGCATGTGGCAGGAGTTTGACGGCCTGCCTCGACTTCGCACGCCGCCATGAGACCTCAGAGGCTCACGCCTAGCGATCGGTCACCGCGTTTCCAGTATCCGCATCAACCGGCCGCGATAGCTGTCCAGGATAACGGCAAGCACGATGACGGCGCCGATGACGATCGGCTTGATGTTGTCGTCGGCGCCCAGCAGTTGCAATCCCGTCGACAGCACCTGCAGAATGCAGGCACCGACCAGCGTTCCGACAATCGAGCCCTTGCCGCCGGAGAGGCTGGTTCCGCCGATGATGACCGCAGCGATCGCGTTCAATTCATAGCCGATGCCTGCAACCGGACTGCCGACATTGAGGCGGAGCAGATAGACCATGGCGGCGATGCCGGCGGTCAGGCCCGAGATCGTGAACACCGCGATCTTATATCGTTTCGGCTCGTGCCCCGACAGCCGCACAGCTTCTTCATTGGTGCCGATTGCGAAGACGAAACGTCCGAACACGGTGTAACGCAGCACGAACCAGCCGACGAGGACGACGACGATCGCAATCAGAAAGATCGACGGGAAGATGCCCCAGAAAATCAGATTTCCGAAATCGACGAATGGTTGCGGCAGGCCGGTGATGGTGGAGTTGTCGCTGACGACGCGTGCCAGGCCGCTGGCGACATTCAGCATGCCGAGCGTGACGATGAAGGACGGCAGCTTCCACTTTTCGCAGACCCAGCCGTTGATGGCGCCAAGGAGCGCGCCGGTACCCATCGAGGCGAGCGAAGCGAGCACGATCGCCTGCCAGGGGGAGAACCTGGGGTCGATCATGATCGTCGCGCCGATGACCGTGCAAAGGGCCAGCAGCGAGCCCACCGAAAGGTCGATGCCGCCGACCAGGATGACAAAGGTCATGCCCGAAGCAAGCACGGTGTTGATGGCAATCTGAACGAAGATTTTCAGGAAATTCTCCGGCGTCGCGAAATAGGGCGCCGTCGCCGAGAAGAAGATGACGATCAGGACGAGGGCGATGGCAACGCCTGCCTCTTTCATCGAGATCCGGATCAGCTTGTCCCAGAAGCCTGTCACTTTCGCTTCGATCTTGGTTTCAATGTTGCCGGACACGACTGTACTCCTTGTAAGCAAGTGAGAGGATCCTACTCTCTTCGAATTGATCCCGCGCGATTTCGCCGGCGATCTTGCCGTCCGACAGGACGATGATGCGATGGCAGATGCCGATGAGTTCCGGCAGATCCGAGGATACGACCAGAACACCCTTTCCTTCAGCGGCAAACTTCCAGAGAAGCTCGTAGATTTCAGCCTTGGCGCCGACATCGATGCCGCGGGTCGGCTCATCGAAAATCAGCACCTTGGGACCGCGGAACAGCCATTTGGCAATGACCACCTTCTGCTGGTTGCCGCCCGAAAACGTTCTGACCAGTTGATGGACGGATGGCGTTTTGATGCGTAGCTCCCGCACAAGACGCTGCGCGTTTTCGTTCTCCATCCTGCGGCTGATCAGCCCCTTGCGGGAGATCTTGCCGAGGTCGGTGACCGTGGTGTTTTCCGCGCAGCTCATGTCGAGCATCAGGCCCTGCAGCTTGCGGTCTTCCGTCGCCAGGCACAGGCCGGCGGCAACCGCATCTTTCGGCGCATTGATCGCAACCGGCTCTCCGTCGATGCGGATCTCGCCGCCGGCTTTGACGTCAGCGCCGAATATGGCGCGGACCGCCTCCGTCCGGCCGCTGCCGACAAGGCCGGCAATGCCGACGATTTCGCCCTTGGCCACCGAAAACGACAATTCCGGGCTGTTTCGTGTCACTTTCAGACCGGAGACACCGAGCGCCTCGCCGAACACCGAGCTGTCACTGCGAAAGACGCCATGATCCGAGAGCGTTCGCCCGACCATCAGCTCAACGATGTCGGGGATGGCCAATCCGGACAGGGGACGCGTGATCACATGCTGGCCATCGCGCAGCACCGTGACGTCATCTCCGACTTCGAAAATCTCCTCGAGCCTGTGCGATATATAGAGCGTCGTCACACCGCGCGCCTTCAGCCGCTTCAGAATTTCGAATAGCCGATCGACTTCCTTGGACGTCAAGGTTGCCGTCGGCTCGTCGAGAACGAGCAGCTTGCTTTCATAGCAGAGCGCCTTGGCGATCTCGAGCAGTTGCAACTGCGCGACGCTGAGGCGACTGGCGAGCGTCGTCGGCGCCACATCGAGACCGACTTCCGCCAGCAGTTCGGCCGCCCGACGGTTCATTTGCTTGTAATCCACCAGCCCGTATCGACGCGGCAGATGCTCGAAGAGCAGATTTTCAGCGACGCTGAGATTGGAAAGGGGGTGGAGTTCCTGGTGGATGACGCGGATGCCGGCCTTGAAGGCCTCCAGCGGCGAGGCAGGATGATAGGGCTTGCCGTCGAACGAAATGTGGCCATCGTCCGGCCTGAACACACCGCCCAGCAGGTTGATCAGGGTCGACTTGCCTGCGCCATTCTCGCCGAGCAGGACGTGGCCCTTGCCGCGGCCAATCCGCATGGAAACATTCCTGAGCGCGACGACGCCCGGGAAGCGCTTGCCGATCCCCTCCAGCTTCAGGATGTGGTCATCTGCTGCGTCCGACACGTCCACCTCGTGCATGATCCGTTTGAGTTCCTTGGCCATCACCCACACATGCGCACTCCGCAAGCCCGCAACGAGCCCCGTCGGAGTGATCACCATGCAGTCGAGTGGCAGCGGTCAGCGCCGGCGGCAGCCGGCGCTTCCTTTCGCTTAAACCAGTCGGCGATGTCGATTATTTAAGGTCGCCTGACGTAACGAGCTTGATGTCGGTCTTGACCCAGCCGGTGAATTTTTCGCCGGCAAGTTCACGCATACCGTAGTCGATGCCCATGACCGCCATCTGCGCGCCATATTGCTCGACGGTGGCAAGCATCTTGCCGTCCTTGATCAGCGGCTGCACCGGCGGGATGTTGTCGAAGCCGACGACCTTGATCTTGCCGGCCTGGCCGGTTGCATCAAGGGCCTTGACGACGCCAAGCGCCATGGAGTCGTTGGCCGCCATGACACCCTGAATATCCTTATACTTCGTCAGGAAATTCGTCATGACGGTGTTGGCTTCTTCCGTCTCCCAATGGGCGGTCTTGCTGTCGAGAAGCTCGAGCTTGCCCGACTTGACGGAGTCCATGAAGCCTTCCTTGCGTTCCTTGGCATTATCCGCCTCAGGATTGCCCTCGAGAATGACGACCTTCGCGCCCGCCCCCAGATCCTTGGCCAGAGCATCGCCGGCGAGCTTGGCGCCTTCGCGGTTGTCGGGGCCGAAGAAAGCCAGGTCGATGCCGGCTGCCTTCTTGGCATCGGCATCGAGCGGCACGTCGATATTGATGACCTTGACCCCTGATTTCACGGCCTTTGCAAGCGGCGTGGCCATCGCCTTCGAATCGGCCGGGGCGACGACAATGATGTCGTATTTCTGCGTCACGAAGTTTTCGACGGCATCGACCTGGGCGGCAAAATCGCGCTCGTCCTTCATGCCGACAGCCTTGAAGTCGAACTTGTCCTTGCTCTCGGCCGCATACTTGTCGGCACCGGCCTTCATCTGCTTGAAGAACTCATTGGACAGAGACTTCATGATCAGGCCGACCTTCGGCTTGCCGGCTGCAAAAGCGGGCGACACGCCGCAAGACAGTGCGAGCACCAAGGTGCCGGCAAGTCCAAGCTTCAATGCCGCACGGCGCGGCGCACGCATCAGGACGGAATCACGCTTCGTATATTGGGACATTTCTCTCCTCCGAACGGTTCCGGGCCTATCCTCACCTGAGTGCCTTCGCTGATGAACCGTTTCCAACGCCACTTGGGTAACAACGGCCCGCAAGATTGTCAAGGCGGCGAAAATGGACAGAACCGGGCGGAGGCGGCAGCAATCCTGACCTTCTCAAGAATCAACGATGAACCGTTTCCATTGAATGCCGGCGTTTCTCGTGTTATGCAGACGCCGTCAAATTGACTGCGGCCCTTTGACGAAGGCGATGGAGACCATTAGCTGAAGCCCGATCGGGTGCCTCCACGTCCCCGAGACTGAAATGAAGGACATGTTCTTCCATTATGCCAAAGGTCGGAATTCGAGACGTTGCCAAATTTGCCGGCGTTTCCACCGGGACCGTCTCGCGAGTCCTGAATGACCACCCCGCCGTGACCGATGAGCTGAGGGCACGCGTCAGACGCATCATCGACGAGCTCGGCTATATGCCCGACCCGTCGGCGCGAAGCATGCGCAGCAAGGTCAGCCGCCTCATCGGCATCGTCATTCCGGATCTGACCAATCCCTTCTTTTCGGAACTCGTGCAGTCCGCCGAACAGGCTGCGGCAAGCCATGGCTACAACATCATCGTCATGACGTCTTTTGACGATGCGGCCAAGGAAGCAGACCGGATCGGGCAGCTGACAAGCCGGAAAGTCGACGGCATCATCCTCGTTCCCAGCAATGATTTCCATAGGCTCAAGCTGCCGAAGGGATTGCCGATCGTCGTCGTCGACCGTCTCATGCCCGGATATTCCGGCATCGCCTCGGACCACCGCGCGGGCGTACGTCTCGGCGTCGAGCATCTTTTGCAGCTTGGTCATCGCCGCATCGGCTTCATCTCGGGCCCCAGACATTCCGTGCCTGCCAACGATCGCCTCAAAGGTTACCTCGACGCCATGGGGCAGCCCGACGACGGCGGACAAATAGGGTCGCCGCTGATTGCCGAGGCGGCTTTCGATTATGAAAGCGGACGATCGGCGGGAAACTATCTGCTGGCACGCGCCCGCAGCGAACGGCCGACCGCGATCTTTGCAAGTTCGGATCAGCAGGCGATCGGCTGCATGAGAGCGGCACATGATCTGGGAATACCGATACCCGCAGCCCTTTCCATCGTCGGATTCGACGGCATCCCGCTCGCGAGCATGACCACGCCGCGGCTGACCACCGTCAAACAGCCGATTCAAAAGATCGCTGCTGCGGCAGTCGCGGTTCTTTTGAACAAGCAACCGACGCCCGGCATCGGACATCCCATCTTGCTCGCCTGCGCGCTTTCGCAGGGGGAAACGACCGCTCCACCGCAACCTGACTGAGGGTCGGCGGCAGGCCGTTCGTTTAGTTTTCCGCCACTCACTCGGACACAAGCCGCGGACCTGTCGCAACGGGCGGCAATCCTCCGATCACCACCATGCCTACCGCTGACACTCCCAGCAGCGGACAAATCTATTTGACGGATATCCTACAAGTGGATATGTCTATGGCATCTTCATCGCAGACGGAAATGACAAGGCATGCCGCTGAAATCCATGAAGCCGCTTACCCGTGCGCCTCTTCTTCACGTCTCCGTGCAGGAGAGCCTGCGCGCCTATATCAGCGACAACGGGCTCAAACCGGGCACGCTGCTTCCGGCTGAATCCGACTTGGCAAACCAGCTCGGCGTCAGCCGCAATTCCCTGCGCGAAGGCATCAAGGCGTTGGAATCGCTGGGTGTGCTGGAGTCGCGCCGGGGTGTCGGCATCTTCGTGAAGGCGTTCTCATTCGAGCCGCTGCTCGACAATCTCGCTTATGGCCTCGGCGGCGCGTTGCGACAGATCGAAGAAGTGATCGAGATCCGCCGCACTCTCGAAGTCGGGCTGATCGGCAAGACGCTTGAAATGATCGGCGACGACGATATCGCCGAATTGCGCGCCGCGGTGGAGCGCATGCGGATCCACGCGGAACGTGGGCAGTCCTTCGCCGACGAAGACCAGCTTTTTCATACCCTGCTCTTCCGCTGCCAGAACAACGAGACGCTTGCCCGGCTGATCGATGTGTTCTGGCTCGCCTTCTACAAGGCGTCCGATTTCGTCAACCTCGACAATGTCGACCCCGTCGCCACCTGGAGGGATCACGCGGCGATCGTCGACGCCATCGAAGCGAAGGACGTCGCGGAAGCGCAGAAGCGCCTGGACCGCCATTATGACGGCATTTCCCGGGTGATCGCAGCCAACAAGAAAAGTGCAAATCTGGGAGGAGCACAATGAAACGACTGCAAAGACTATCATCGGCCATCGCATTGACTGCTTTGATGGCGACGACCGTCGCCCCAGCCTTCACCGGCCCCGCGCAGGCGGCCACGCTGTCGGGCGGCTTCGATGTCGGGCCTGGTGGTTTCCAGGGCAATTTCAATCCGCTCGCCGCGACGGGCGGCTTCACATGGCTCAGCGTCTATTTCGAGCCGCTAGTGGCCTATGACGAGAAGCTCGAGAAGGTCGTCGGCCAGCTTGCTTCGTCCTACGAGGTCAGTCCCGACCAATTGACCTACACCTTCATGCTCGCCGATGCGAAATGGCACGACGGCAAGCCTTTCACGGCAAAGGACGCCAAGTTCACCATCGAGCTTGCCAAGAACGCCAAGACCGGCTCCGTCTTGGCGGCGCGGCTGAATGCCGTATCCTCGGTCGAGGCAAAGGACGACAAGACCCTGGTGATCAAGTTGTCGGCCCCGTCCGCAAGCCTGATGGACACGCTGACGAAGGTGATGATGCTGCCGGAGCACGCGCTTTCGCAGATCCCAGCCGATCAGCTCGCCAAGAATACGTGGTGGTCCACGGCGCCGATCGGCACCGGGCCGTTCAAGTTCAGCAAATATGTCACCGATCAATATGTCGAACTTGCCGCCAACACCGACTACCGGGGCGGCAAACCGGCGCTCGAAAAGATCATCAACCGCTATTTCGCCAATCCGGCAGCGGCGATCGCCGCATTGCGCGCCGGCGAGATCCAGTTCACCTATGTCGATTCCAACGATCTGAAGGCCTTCAACGACAATAAGGATTTCCGCGTCATCGAAGGCAACTCCTTCGTCGTCAACTATCTCGGTTTCAACCACGACTCACCCATCTGGAAGGATGTTCGGGTCCGTCAGGCGGTGATGTATGCGATCAATCGCGATGCGATCATCCAGAGCCTTTACGGCGGCGCCGCCGAACCGGCAAACTGCGCCTATGTCGCCGATCAGGTGGTGCCGAAAGGCATCGAGACCTATGCCTATGATCCGGAAAAGGCCAAACAGCTGCTGAAGGAAGCCGGCTGGGATGAGATCAACGGCAACAAGCCGATCACGCTTCTGACCTATTACACGACGCCGCTTGCCGCCAATGTCATGGCGGCGATCCAGGCGATGCTCGCCCAGGTCGGCATCAACGTCACGCCGCGCGCCGTCGACACCCCGACCTATAACAGCATCGTGCTCAACCCGACGCCTGACATCGCACAATTTCAGATGGTCTATGCCGGCCTGCAGAACGGCCCGGATCCGGGCAGCATCAATGTCGGCCTCAACGAAAAGCAGATCCCGCCGGCCGGCCCCAACGTCGCGCGTGTGCGCATGCCTGTGCTGACGGCCGCTCTCGACGCGGCACTTGGCGAGACGGATGCTGCAAAGCGCTCCGCCCGCTACCAGGAGGTCTGCAAGGTGATGAACAAGGAACTGCCATGGGGTCCGCTGTGGGTGGCGAAACGCTATGGCGTCGCCTCCGCCAGGCTGAAGGACTTCGTCTGGACGCCTGCTCCCGGCGGCGGCCCTTATCAGGCGCATCCGGAGAAATGGGCGATCGCCGAATAGGGCGTCACGCATCCTGAGAAGCAAAGGGCGGCCGGGTCACGGTAGCGCCACGCATCTTTCGAGGCGCAGTGGCCCGCCCGCACGGGAACGGATTTCATGCTGAGATACAGTCTCCGGCGTCTGCTGATCGGAGTGGGCATGCTGCTTGCCTTGAGCGTGCTGATCTTCGCCATGCTGCGCCTCACGCCGGGCGATCCGATCGACGCCTATATCGATCCCAATATTCCGATGTCGTCGTCGGATCTGGCCGAGCTGCGCGCCACGCTCGGACTCGATCAGCCGCTGCCGGTGCAGTATCTTGGCTGGCTGCGGCAGGCGCTGACGGGAAATCTCGGCTATTCGATCAAGCGACCAGACCAGCCGGTGCTCGGCCTCGTGCTCTCGCGCGTCGGCCCGACAGTGCTCCTGATGGGATCGGCGATTGCGATCGCGATCGTTGCGGGCATCGCCACCGGCATTGTCGGTGCGGTTCGCCGCAATTCCGTCGCCGACCTGTCCCTTTCAGTCTTCGCAGTCACCGGTATTTCCAGTCCACCCTTCCTCAGCGCTCTTGTCGGCCTCTACCTCTTTTCGGTCTATTTTAACTGGATGCCATCAGGCGGCATGCTGACGCCCGGCCAGGAATTTTCTGTCGCCGACCTTCTCCATCACCTCATCCTGCCCGCGACATTGCTGGCCGCCGCGCAGACAGCCCTGATCATGCGCTACATGCGCGCTTCGATGCTGGAGGTCCTGAACCAGGACTATGTGCGCACCGCGCGCGCCAAGGGCGTCTTCGAATTCTGGGTCATCACCAAACACGCCTTGCGCAATGCGCTGCTTCCCGTCATCACGCTGATCGGCTCGACCATCGGCCTTGCGATTGGTGGCGCGATCTTCATCGAAAGCGTGTTCAACTGGCCGGGCATGGGCCTGCTCATGGTCGATGCCGTGGAGGGCCGCGATTACCCGGTCATCATGGGTTCGACGCTGGTGATCGGCGCCTGCGTGATCGTCGTCAATCTTCTGACCGACCTTGCCTATGCGGTGGTCGATCCGCGCATCAAGGTGGTCTGAGCGATGCTGGCACGAAACCCCGCCCGCAGCCCGGGCCCGATCGTACGCTCCCTGCATCGCTTCCTGCTCAACCGGACTGCCTTGCTCGGCCTCGGCATCATCGCGCTGATGATCGTCGCGATCCTTTCCTATCCGCTGTGGTGGAGCTTCAAACCCAACGACATCGATCTCATCGCGATGAATGCGCCGCCGGGGCCGACACACTGGTTCGGCACCGACGGGGTCGGCCGCGACATCCTCGCCCGGGTCCTGGACGGCGGTCGCATTTCGCTGCTGGTGGCCCTCACCTCGACCGTCATTTCCGCCATCATAGGCTTCCTGGTCGGCGCCGTCTCGGCGCTTGCCGGCCGCTGGGCGGACGCAGTCACGATGCGTTTCGTCGATCTCGTCATGACGCTGCCGCCGGTCATCTTCCTGCTGGTGCTCGCCTCGATCGCCGGCACCGGCATCTGGCCGACGGTCTTCGTCATCTCCCTTCTCTCCTGGCCTCTGCTGGCGCGAATGGTGCGCTCGCGGCTGCTCGAACTTCGTGAACGCGACTTTGTGATGGCGGCGAGAGGCATGGGGGCGGGTCTGCCGCATCTCCTCTTCCGCCACGGACTGCCGAACTCGATCGACATCCTCGTCGTCTTCGCGACCCTGCAGATCGCCAACGCCATCCTGCTCGAGGCCGGCCTTTCCTTCCTCGGGCTCGGCATTGCGCCGCCGGCGGCAAGCTGGGGCAACATGCTGAATGCCGCCCGCTCCACCGCCGTGCTCGAACAATACCCCTGGCAGTGGCTGTTTCCCGGCGGCTTCCTGGTACTTGCCGTGCTTGCAATCAACTTCATTGGCGATGGTCTTCGCGACGCCTTCGACCCTCGCGCCGAATTAAACTGACGATCGAAAGAAAGCGAAAATGAGCAAATTCAAGGGTGTCGTTCCTCCTGTCATAACCCCGCTGAACAAAGATTACACGGTCGACTACCCGTCCTACACGCGGGTGCTCGAAAATCTGATCGAGGCCGGATGCCATGGCCTCTTCGTGCTCGGCTCGACCAGCGAGGTGATCTTCCATGACGAAAGGACCCGGCAGGACATCATCGAGCATTCGGCCAAAGTCATCAACGGTCGCGTGCCGCTGATCGTCGGTGTCATCGATCCGACCACCGACAGGGTCATCAACCATGCCAGGACCGCGAAGTCGGCCGGCGCCGACGCGGTTGTCGTCACGGCGCCGTTCTACACGGTCACCAGCCAGGCCGAGATCATCGATCACTTCCGCTATATCCGCGATGGCGTCGACGTGCCGCTGGTCGCCTATGACATTCCCGTCTGCGTGCATGTGAAACTGCAGCGCCACACCACCGTGACGCTTGCCAAGGAGGGAACGATCGTCGGCATCAAGGATTCGAGCGGCGACGACGGCAATTTCCGTTACGTGCTGCTCGATCTCGTCGACAACGAGGACGTCTTCCTGATGACCGGCTCCGAAATCGTCGTCGATACGGCGCTGCAGATGGGCGCCCATGGCGTCGTGCCCGGCATCGCCAATGTCGATCCGCATGGCTACGTCAGGCTCTGGAATGCCGCCCAGCGCGGTGACTGGGTCGCGGCCCGCAAGGAGCAGGAGCGCCTCTGCCGGCTGTTCGAGATCGTCTCGGTCGGCGCGGGCCGCGTCAGCGGCGGCGCCGCCGGCATCGGCGCCTTCAAGGCGGCGATGAAGCGCCTCGGGATCATCGACACGGCGCTGATGCCGCGTCCGCGCGCGGCTCTCAACGAGGTCGAAACGGCAAGGATCGACGAAATTCTTCGCGCGACGGGCCTGCTTTCCTGATGGATGCCATGCAACAGACCGCCGACACCATTCTCGACGTCAGGGGGCTGCGGACCGTCTTCCGCATCCGCTCTGGCGAAGTGACGGCGGTCAACAGCGTCGATCTGACGGTGGCTGCCGGCGAGACGCTTGCTCTCGTCGGCGAGTCCGGTTCGGGAAAATCGGTCACCAGCCTTTCGGTCATGCGGCTTCTGACCCGCAATATCGGTGCGATCGCCGCCGGCAGCATCCATTTGAGGCGCAAGAACGGCGCGATCAGCAACCTCGTCTCGCTCGCCGAACCGGACATGCGCGCCATTCGCGGCAATGATATCGGCATGGTCTTTCAGGAGCCGATGTCGAGCCTCAACCCCGTCTACACGATTGGCGACCAGATTTCGGAGCCGATCCGTAGTCATCGCGGGATGGACCGGAAGGCCGCAATGGATGCGGCCGTCGCCCTTCTCGACAGCGTCGGCATTCCCGATGCCGGGCGCCGCGCCGGTCAATATCCGCACGAACTCTCCGGCGGCATGCGCCAGCGCGCCACGATCGCCATGGCGCTTGCCTGCGACCCGACGCTGCTGATCGCCGACGAGCCGACGACAGCGCTCGATGTCACCATCCAGGCGCAGATTCTGGCTCTCCTGCAGACGCTGCAGCGCGAACGCGGCATGGCCATGCTCTTCGTCACCCATAATCTGGGCGTCGTCGCCGAGATCGCGCATCGGGTGGCTGTGATGTATGCCGGGCGGATCGTCGAAACCGGGCCGGTGGGCGAGGTTTTTCGCAATCCGAGACATCCTTACACGATCGGCCTGCTGGCCTCGATGCCGAAGCTCGGCGATGCCAGCCGGATGAAGCAGGCGGGTGAAAGGCTGGCGGCCATACCAGGCATCGTGCCGAGCCTGATGAATATGCCCGCCGGCTGCGCCTTCCAGCCGCGCTGCAAATTTGCCGTTGACGATTGTCGCCTGGCTGTGCCGCCGCTTGCCGACATCAATCCGCGCCACAAGAGCCGCTGTATTCGCTGGCAGGAGATCAGATGAGCGAGCCCCTTCTCTCCGTCCGCGACCTCGGGAAACATTATACGTCCCGCGGGACCAAGCTGACCATCCTGCAGGACATATCCTTCGATATCGGCAAGGGCGAGGTGGTCGGGCTGGTCGGCGAATCCGGCAGCGGCAAGACCACGATCGGACGGTCGGTCCTGCGCCTGGTCGAGCCCTCCGCCGGCAGCGTCCGCTTCGACGGCACCGAACTCACCACCTTGTCCTCATCGGCAATGCGGCGCGTGCGGCCGCGGATGCAATATATTTTTCAAGACCCGTTCGCGAGCCTGTCGCCACGCATGACGATCGGCGAAATCCTGACCGAGGGGTTGAGGATCCAGGGCCTGGGGACGGCAAGAGAGAGATTGGAGCGCGCCCACGCCGCACTCGAACAGGTCGATCTTCCGCCGGAGGCCGTCAACCGGTACGCCCACGAGTTCTCCGGCGGCCAGCGGCAGCGGATCGGCATCGCCCGCGCGCTGACGCTCGCGCCGGAATTCATCGTCGCCGACGAGCCGGTCTCGGCGCTCGACGTCTCGATCCAGGCGCAGGTGATCAATCTTCTGCGTGACCTGCAGCAACGTCTCGGCCTGACCATGCTGTTCATCAGCCACGACCTCGCCGTCGTTGAATATATCTGCGACCGGGTGATCGTGCTCTATCTCGGCCGGATCATGGAAATCGCGCCCAGTGCCGAGCTTTACGCCAGGCCGCTGCATCCCTATACGCGGGCGCTTCTTTCCGCGATCCCCTCGCCCGATCCCGATGCGGCACGCGACCGCCAGATATTGAAGGGCGATATCCCGAGCCCTGCTAATCCGCCGAGCGGTTGCGTCTTCCGCACGCGCTGTCCGAATGCTCTGCCCGCCTGCGGCGAGACCGTGCCGGAGCTGCGCGAAATGCAGCCCGGGCATTTCAAGGCCTGCATCCGTGATGACCTGAACTGAAGGACGTGCGATGACCACCACAACCCGCCGCCACCCGATCGCGGGCAACTGGGCAAGCCTGCTCTTACCGATCGCCGACGACGACAGCATCGATTTCGAAAGGCTGGCCGAGGAAATCGACATACTGATCGCCGCCGGGGTCGACGGCATCTATTCGAACGGAACGGCGGGAGAATTCCACAATCAGACGGAAGCCGAGTACGAGCGAATTCAGGACGTGCTGGCGTCGCGATGCCGCTCGTCCGGAATGCCGTTCGTCATCGGCGCCTGCCAGCCCGATCCGATCCTCATGCTCGATCGGTTGCGCCGCGCAACCGTTCATAAGCCATTGGCGATCCAGGTGATCCTTCCCGACTGGTGGCCGCTCACCAATCTCGAAGCCACCGATTTCCTGAAGCGCGCGTCGGAGGCGGCGGAAGGAACCCCGCTCATCCTTTATAATCCGCCACATGCGAAACGGGTCCTGTCGCCAGCCGAACTCAGTGAGGTTTGCGGCCCCTGCCCGTCCGTGATTGGCATGAAGATCGCCGATGGCGACGACGCCTGGTATGCGCAGGCACGCGCGCATCTTTCCGAATTTTCGCTGTTCGTTCCCGGCCACCATCTCGCAACCGGGATGAAGCAGGACGTTGCTGTCGGGGCGTTTTCCAATGTTGCCTGTCTTCATCCTCGCGGCGCCCAAGCGTGGACAGAGCTGACGCATGGGGATGTGGAAGCCGCGCTGGATATCGAAAGCCGCATCTGCGCCTTTATGGACAATCACATCGTCCCGTTTCGCCGTGACCGTGGCTATTCCAATGCCGCGCTCGACAAACTGCTCGCGGTGATCGGCGACTGGGGTCCGGTCACCACAAGGCTGCGCTGGCCTTACCGCTTTATCGACGAGCAAGAAGCGGCAAGTCTGCGCGGTCGCGCGCGCGTGATTATCCCCGAGCTCTTCGCTCGGTAGAGGACAAGGCGCCGACCGAACGGGATGCTCTGCAGGATCATCATGCCGGAATGCGGGCGATGACCTTGATCTCGAAATCGAATCCTGCCAGCCAGTTCACGCCGATCGCGGTCCAGTTCGGATAGGGCGGCCTGCTAAAAACCTCCTGCTTTACGGCCATGATCGTTTCAAACTGGTTCTCGGGATCGGTGTGGAACGTCGTCATCCACTATATCGTCAAAGGTACAGCCTGCAGCCTCCAGCGTCGCCTTGAGGTTTTCGAAAGCCAGCCGGACCTGGCGCTGGAAGTCCGGTTCAGGTGTTCCATCGGAACGGCTGCCGACCTGGCCGGAGACGAACAGAAGGTCGCCGGTTCGGATGGCGGCCGAATAGCCGTGTTTCTCGTAAAGAGCATGCCTGTCTGCCGGAAATATTGCTTCGCGTCGGGTCATTGTCGATCTCGCTTCCTTATCGTTGATTGGACACCGCCTCGTCATTTGATATACGGTGCGTATGTGTAGTAAACAGCATACGCACCGTATGTCAACCTCATATACGGGCCGTATGTGAAATTGGAGACGAGATGGCAAAGAAACGCAGCGAGGCGATGGAGGAAAATCGCGTGAAGCTGATCGCGGCCGCGCGAAGAGCCTTTGCCGAAAAAGGATACGCGGCCGCCTCGATGGATGAGCTGACTGCCGAAGCCGGCCTGACCCGGGGAGCGCTTTATCACAACTTCGGAGACAAGCGCGGGCTGCTCGCGGCCGTTGTCGATCAGATCGACACGGAAATGGCGTCGCGCGCAAAGGAGATCGGCACCCGTGCGGGCGATGACTGGCAGGGCCTGCTCGCAGAGGGCGCGGCTTATATTGAAATGGCGCTTGATCCGGAGGTCCAACGCATCGTCCTGCTCGATGGGCCTGCCGTGCTGGGTGATCCTTCACAATGGCCGAGCCAGAGCAGTTGTCTTCAGGCAACCAGGCAGACAATCGAGCGCCTTATCGTCCAGGGTGCCCTAAAGCCGGTCGACGCGGAAGCAGCCGCCCGGCTGCTCAACGGCGCCGCGCTCAATGCCGCCCTCTGGATCGCTGCCAGTGACGAGCCGGAATATGTGCTACCGAAAGCTATCGAGGCCTTCAACGCCTTGGCTGCCGGCCTTCTCAAGACGTCCGCGTGAGCTCCAGATGTGAGGGCACTCGGCAATTGGGGCCGCTCACTCTCCCCATCAGCCTTACGCTTTCTCGGCGAGCAAAAGGCGGCGGTCTGCGCGCGCAGCAAGATACCTAATTGTCAGCGAAACGAATGCAGCGAGCGGAGCGGCCGGCTCTGCCCTCCGTTACCAGAAGCTGCCGAAAGCGAGGAGAAATGCGCCCGCCGCGATGACAACCAACGCCGGCCAATTGCGCGACAATCCGAGGAATCTCAAGCCCTGGCGCCGCGGTTCCAGCGTAGCGCCGCCTTGCGGCACCCAGTGCGGATCGCTCGGTCTTCGACGAAGCGTCGGCCGAAGGAGAAAAAGAAGGCCGCCGATTATGAGAGCGGCACCGATCAGAACTGCCCACATCGTCGCCTCCGCCGGGGGATACGGATCATGTTAAACCTGACGCGATTGGGATTGTTCCGTTGCGTGCGCGATATCTCTTAACATTACTTGATCCACCTTTACGACGACCTGTGTCTAAGTCGCTTCGGCTCAACAGAAAGCCTGATGATGACCCCGAGATTACCTCGCGATTTTCCGGCCACAGGGATGATCAATTTCGGCCTTTGCGCCCTTGTGTTGGTTCTTATCGGCGGGACCTCGACACAATACGCCGTTCTTTCCGCACTCTCTCTGCCGGCTTGTCTTGCCACCATGGCAGCGCACCGGCGAAAGGCGCGCCAGCGGAACAGCGCCGCCGACTATCTACTGTCGTACACGGCCACGGCGCTTATAATACTGCAGTGGTGCTATATCGCCATCGTCGCCTTAGGCAGCTTTTCCAGCACGCAGCCAATCCTCCTGCGAAGCATCGAATAGCGGCAATAAAGCGGTGTCGGCGAAGACACCGAGTCGATGCCTAGGCGAATGACCGCTGATCGACACGCCCGGGCGTCGCGACCACTTGATCTGACGCCAGCATCATCGCTTCAGCACCCAAACGGTCCTGCCGTTCTGCGAAGCGGCAATACCGTCTTTCGTCCGCACCAGATCAAGGCACCTTTCGGCGTCACCAGGTTTGGGCGTAATACAAATCCCATCAGCGACAGCTCTCCATGTCGGATGGATGCTCGCCAGGCTATCGCTGATCGTGCCGCCGCCATCCGGCCGGAATACGAGTATGTTGGAAGCACGCCGTTTTACCACGATCATTTCCCATGGCTTGCCGTCAGCGATGACGTTGGCCAGAGGTTCGTCGGCTGCGGCGGGTTCGGCGGAAAGAGCGGCCAGTATGGCGAACGCCGGAATAAGAGTCGCTTGAATCGAACGGGTTCGTAGCAGGCGGGCGGCGGACATTGAGACTTCCTTTCACTTGATTGGTTTGTTTCAGACATCCGGATAGGGTTGTTTGCGGACGGTCTTCGCCCCCGAAGGCGCCGTCAGTTCGTCGTCCTGCCGCATACTCGGCCGAGGTGTTTATTAGCGGAGAAGACCGGCATTTCAGCGAAGCCGCTGTTGCAGGTGCCGAGCCTGATCGGGATCAGCCGGGTAGGCCTGGTGGTGAACCCGGCCCAATACGAGCTTTATCGCATATTGAAGCTGTTCATCATCAGCGCGATCGGCAGGGACATAAATCGAGGAGGTGAAGGTCGCCTCACCCTGCTCACCACGCAAATGCCGCGCAAGGCCAGCTTCACCGGCAATAGTGGCGGTGCCGGCAAAGACCTGGGGAACTGTCTCCACTATCTCGATATCGGGCACGATTCCCAATGTCTGGATCGACCGGTTGGATGGTGTGTAGACCCGTGCCGTGGTGAGGCTCATTCCGGCATGCCCTCCGAGCGCGACGATCGTCTGAACGACCCCCTTTCCGAATGTCCGAGTACCGACGAGAGTTGCCCGCCGGTGATCCTGAAGGGCGCCGGCAACGATCTCTGCAGCAGAGGCCGTGCCGCCATTGACGAGGACGATCACAGGCACCGCAGCAATGAGCGCGTCTACAGCATCGGGATGTGCCGCATAGCGGCTGATCCGCCGATCTCGCCCGCAGGAATAAAAGATCGCTCCTCGCGCCAGAAAAGCGTCGGCAACCCGCCAAGCCTGATCGAGGGGACCGCCGCCATTGTTGCGCAAGTCGAGGATGATGCCGGCAGGCGGCCGCCGGGCGTCGGAAAAGGCAGCGCGGATCACTCGCTCCATTCCGTCATAGGTTTGTTCGGAAAAAGACGCCAGCCGAATGACCGGAACGGAATCTTCGTAAGTCAGGCGTGGCGTCCCCAAAGTTATAATCGCGCGCGTGAGCTTCAGTCTGATCAGGCCGGCGACGCCTTCGCGAAGGATCGCCAACTCGGCGACGCTGCCCACCTCGCCGACAAATAACGCCGCCATCTGTTCCAGCCTCTTTCCTGATGTGGGCTGGCCGTCAACCTCAACGATCCGGTCGTTCGCCTTGATGCCTGCTCGCTCGGCCGGCGTGTCTTCCATCGGCGCGGTCACCTTGACCATGCCGTCTTCCACGGTCACTTCAATTCCCAATCCGCCAAACCTGCCGGCATCCTGCCGACGCATCTCGTCGAAACGTTCCGGTGGGAGATAAGATGAATGCGCGTCAAGCGCCGTGAACATGCCCTCGATGGCGGCGCGGATGAGCTGCGGATCTTCGGGCGCGCCGACATGCCGGTTGCGGACCTGCTCGAAGACCTCTCCGAAGAGCGCGAGCTGGCGATAGCTCGCGCCCTCTTCGGCCGGTCCTGCGCGGTGCCATTCGTCCGGCGCGCCGCTCCCGAGAGGGAGGAATGCGAGAGCGGCGACCGCAGAACTTGCGACAACGGCGATGGCAACTGCTAATCGTGCGACGGCAGCGTGACACCGCGTCGACAAATGGCTGCGTCGAGACCGTTTGTCCCGCAAGGGATTCGGCACAAAGACCTGGCCGGCGGCAGGGTTGGTTTTCATCGATCCATCTCGCTGTCTAGCGGTCGTCTGGCAGGCAAGGGAACCATGTGTCTGTCCGTTCAATCGACGCAGCCGTCGCTCCGGCGGCTGATGTGCACGCCCAGAAGTCGGCTTGCCGTAAGCAACGGCGTGCCTTTTCCCGTGAGCGGCAGCCAACGAGGCACAAATATTGAAGATGTAAGTGATCGCTCTAGCTGCCCGCTCCGTTACAAGGCGGACGGTCCTGAACGGCTGGCACGAAGCTGATGCCCGGCTGTATCGGATATTGCGCTGTGACTTCCATCTGACGTCGTTCACCTCGAACAGGAACTGCATCGCAAAGCAAGGCGATGTGGCTCGATCATCTTCAATGGAGCCGCGCTTGTCATCACCAGTTATGTTTTGATTTGTTAAGCAGGGCGACAAACCGGCACGCTGCGCTGTTCGGTATATCGGAGCCGGCACGGACGGCCGGCTTAATCTAACTTAATCGAACTTTGCCGATCTTTGACCGCACCGAGCGGTCGATCCGCTACATCCGGACGGACAAAGGCGGCGCCACGGCCGCGCCGCGCGACGCCAACTCGTCGCGCCTGCCTCGGCCTGCGGGCGCAGTTCGCGTATCCGCTGCGCGCGTATCATGAAAGGACTCCGCTTTGACGCTACGTCTCCCTTTAACCATTAGCCTTGTTCTACTTGCATTGCTTGCCGGCCACGGAGCGACGTTCGCGCAACCGGGCGGGGCGGCACTGACCGTTACCGCCGAGGCACCCGTGGAACGAGAATGGCCGGAGACGGTTCTAGCCGGCGGTTGGCTGAAGCCCTGGCATGAAGCCATCAGCGCTGCCGAAATCAGCGGTCTGCGCATCACCGATGTATTCGTCGACGTCGGGTCTGTCGTGACGAAGGGGCAGGCGCTCGCTCGGCTGGCCGAGGATACCGTGCGCGCCGATCTGCAAAAGGAAGTAGCCCTCTTGGGGACTGCCAAAGCCGATCTTGCCAAGGCCAGGGCCAATGCCGAGCGCGCACGCAAGATGAAGGGTAGCGGCGTGCTCTCCGATGAGAAGATCATCGAATATCTGAGCACCGAGCAAATAGCGATGGCTGGTGTCGAGTCCGCCCTGGCTCTGGTTGAGAGTCAGAAGATCAGACTTTCCCAAACAACCATCATGGCCGCGGACGATGGCCTCATCACCTCTCGTTCCGCCCAGCTCGGCGCCGTCGTCACATCGGGCGCGGAGCTGTTCCGCCTCGTACGCCAACAGCGCATCGAGTGGCAGGCCGAGGTGTCGACACGGTACCGTCCCCTTATCAAGGAAGGCATGCCTGCAACCATCGACGGGCCCCGCGGCGAGCGGCTGACGGGAACGGTTCGCCTCGTTGCGCCGACCGTCAGCACCGATACCGGCAGAACACTCGTCTACGTCTCACTGGCGGCGGGCTCTCGGCCGCCGATCGGCTTCTATGCGACCGGGCAAATAAAGCTCAGGGTCACATCCGCGCTCACCGTGCCGGAAACCGCGCTAGTTTCGCGCGACGGTATCAACTACGTGTTTACGATTGACCCCGAAGAGCGCGTCAGGCGCCTCCGGGTGGAAACCGGCCGCCGCAACGACGGCGAAGTAGAGATAATCTCCGGTCTCACGCGTTCGGCAATGGTCGTGAAGACCGGAGGCGCCTTCCTTTCGGACGGCACCATCGTGCGCGTGGAAGGAAAGGCACGATGAATTTCTCCGCATGGTCCATCCGCAACCCTGTTCCCGCCATCCTGCTTTTCGTCCTACTGACCGGAACTGGGCTCGTTGCCTTCGAGCGGCTCCCGGTTCAGAACTTTCCGGACATGGATCTTCCGACGGTTCAGATCCACGCCACGCTCGAGGGCGCTGCCCCGGCCCAACTGGAAACCGAAGTCGCCCGTAAGATCGAGGACAAACTCGCCTCGCTCAGGCTCCTGGACCATATCACGACAAAGATCACGGGGGGCACGGTCGTCATCAGCGTGTCCTTCCGGATCGGCAAGGACGGTGAGGAGGCACTGAATGAGGTGCGTAACGCCGTCGACAGTGCCGGCGGGGACCTGCCGTCCGCGATGCAGCCACCGAGCGTGACGAGGACTGTGATCCAAGGCTCGGCGCTTATCGCCTTTGCCGTGCGGTCCACCCGGCTCGACCCGACCGAGCTTTCCTGGTTCGTCGACAATGACATGACAAAAGCCTTGCTTGCTGTTGCTGGCGTCGGCCAGGTCAACCGTATCGGCGGCGTCGATCGCGAAATCCATATCGATCTCGACCCGCAACTGATGAGCTCGCTCAATGTCAGCGCGACGACCATTTCCTCGAGTTTGCGGTCGGTGCAGACCGACACATCGGGTGGGCGAGGCGAGATCGGAGGGAGCAAGCAGACGATCCGAACGATCGGGGCGGTTTCCTCGATTGCGGAGCTCAAGGCGCTAGCAATTCCGCTCCCGAGTGGAGAAATGGTACGGCTTGACGAAATCGGGGCGGTAACAGACAGCTTTGCCGACCGCTCGTCCGTCACCTATCTCGACGGAACACCGGCAATCGCCGTGGAGATCAAACGCGCGAACGGCTTTTCCGACACGGCTGTCGCTGCAGCGATCGAAGCCGCGGCAAAGGACTTGGCCAAGGCCAGTCCCGATGTCGAGATCATCAAAGCCTATAGCACAGTCGGCCCGATCGTCGAGAATTATGGCGGATCGATGCAGATGCTTTATGAAGGGGCTATTCTGGCGATCGTCGTGGTCTGGCTCTTCCTGCGGGATTGGCGCGCAACATTCCTGTCAGCAATTGCGCTTCCGCTGTCCGTCATTCCGACCTTCGCCATCATGTATCTGGCCGATTTCAGCCTCAACACAGTGACTCTGCTGGCGCTCTCGCTGGTGGTCGGCATCCTCGTCGATGACGCGATCGTCGAAATCGAAAACATCGCGCGCCACATGCAGACGGGAAAATCGGCAAGGAGCTCGGCTCTCGAGGCTGCGGACGAAATCGGGCTTGCGGTTGTCGCCACGACCTTGACGCTCGTCGCCGTCTTCCTGCCGACCGCTTTCATGAGCGGCATTCCGGGGCTGATTTTCCGACAGTTCGGCGTGACGGCGTCGGTTGCTGTTCTTGCCTCCCTCCTGGTTGCGCGTCTTTTGACGCCCATGATGGCCGCGTACATGATGAAGATTCATCCTGTGGGGGCGAAGGATGGGCGGATCATGCAGGGCTACATCGCGCTCGTGAAAGCCTGCCTGAAGCACCGTCTCGTGACGACGATCTGCGTCTTTGTTTTCCTCGGTCTCTCGCTGGCGACGATCCCCCTCCTCAACTCGGGTTTCCTGCCGGCTTCGGACGATGCGCAGACGCAGGTTACGATTACGCTGCAACCCGGAACACCGCTCGAAGAAACGGATGCGACCACCCGCAGGGCTGCCCAACTGATCTCCCACCTACCTGATGTAACACATGTCTTCTCCACCGTTGGGACAGTTTCATCAGGTGATCTCCTGGATTCCGCAACGACAGCCGATACGGCGAGTGCATCTCTCATCGTCGACCTGAAAAAGATCAGCCAACGCGAACGTTCCCAACTCGATATAGAAAGCGATATCCGGCAGGCGCTCGCCACCCTTCCGGGAGCCCGCATTCAAGTGGGGTCGGGCGGCAATGGCACCAGACTCGACATTACCCTTGCGAGCGACGACCCCGACGCACTCGACAAGGCGGCCGGTGCGCTTGAAGAACAGCTTCGAACGCTGCGAGGCATTGGGGCGGTGACATCAAGCGCTTCGCTTCGGGCCCCCGAAATCCAGATCGTCCCGGATCCTGATCGGGCCGCCGCCTTCGGTGTAACGGCGGACGCGATATCCGAGACTGTTCGCGTCTCAACCGGCGGCGATTATTCCTCCGCCCTCGCCAAGCTCAACCTGCCACAGCGCCAACTTGACATCCGCGTGCGTTTCGACCCGAACAACCGCACGACGCTCGAAGACTTTGCCAATCTGCGCGTTGCCGGCAGCGGAGGCAGCGTCGATTTGAGTTCGGTTGCCGACATCACTATCGGGAGCAGCCCGTCAGAGATCAGCCGGATCGACCGGTCGCGCAACATCATGATTTCGGTCGAGCTCAACGGCCGCGTCCTCGGCGAGGTTTACCGCGAGGCCCAGGCACTGCCTGCACTCCACAGCCTTCCCCCCGGGGTGATGCTTATCGAACAGGGCGAACTCGAGCGCCGATCCGACCTCTTCGACAGCTTCGGCACCGCCATGGCGGTCGGCATCTTCTGTATTTACGCCGTGTTGGTCCTTCTCTTTCACGACTTCCTCCAGCCGTTGACGATTCTCATGGCACTTCCCCTGTCGCTCGGCGGCGCCATTCTGCCCCTCGTTCTGACGGGAACGAGTTTCTCAATGCCTGTTGTCATTGGTCTGCTGATGCTGATGGGCGTGGTGACGAAGAACTCCATCCTGCTGGTCGAATATGCGATCATGTCGCGACGTAGAGGCGCCCCGCGCTTCGATGCCCTGGTTGATGCCTGCAACAAGCGGGCGCGCCCGATCGTCATGACGACGATGGCAATGGGAGGCGGTATGCTTCCTGTGGCCCTCAGTCTCAGCGGTGGCGATGCGAGCTTCCGGCAGCCGATGGCAATCGTCGTGATTGGCGGCCTGATGACCTCGACTGTTCTTACCCTCCTTGTCATTCCAGTCATCTTCACCTTTGTCGACGATTTCCTCCTCTTCCTCAGGCGAATTACCGCGGCAAGGCGTCCCGAGGCTGCCACCACGGACGATCAAGAGAGTATTTCGAACGACCAGAGGCACGGTGGAAAAATCAGTCTCGCAAGGTGAAGCTCGGACTCTTCAGCGACAGGCCGCCAAGAGAACGCCGTGTCAAAAGCCGACGGCGTTTTGAACCGGCGCCCAGCGGCGATGACGAAACCGCCGGCACTTCGGATGCCGGCGGTGATGTGTTGAAAGAGATTCAGATTGCGCCTGCCTTACATGTCGAGCAGCGCAAGACACCTGCTTATCGTATTTGATCGTCGATCCAGGTCATGGTGCCCATTGGCCTACGACCGCCGGCTGCTTGTCCGTCCAGGACGGCGGCAGGCCGATTTGAGAAGCGGCGAAATCCTTGACGCCAGGCGACCGGCCGAAGCGCTCGCAGGCTGGGTATTTCGGCCTGCCCCCGAGGCTCGACTTGATCTTCTGAGCGGACGGGAACTTGGGCAGTCCTTTGTAGGGTGTCTTGCCGTTGACGAGCATCTTGGAGAAATCGCTGCCGAAGCTCGAGGCGAGCGAATAGGCATCCCCGACCTGCGACACGCGTGCGCTCGTGGTAATGGCATTGGCGCCCTTGGCCCAGACCATCGCACCCACCTGCTTGCCGTCTCTTGTCCTCGCTTCGGCCTCGACGGCCAAGCCTCCGAGCCCGACCGGCAACCGAGGCACGGGAACCGGAATGACGAATGAGGCACCGAGCGAAGTCGCGGTCGACACTCCGGCCATCGTGGCGTTCGTCGGCAGGATCCGGGTGACGGTGGCGTGAACGACGACATCGGCGTTCTCCCTCCGGTCGACCACTTGAAACCGGTCGCTGACGCCGACGCAGAGGGCGCGGCTGATGACATTGGCGATGAGGGCTGACTCCGAAGGCTTCTTGATGGAAGGGTCTGCGTTTGGCGAAACCCTCGTTGGCTCGATGTAGATGGTTTTGGCAGCAGCGAGATCGTTCGGTTCGATCTTGAATTTCGCCTTGGTGATCTTGCCGTTGTTCGACGTCAGGCCGTCATAGGAGACCAGCGTGTGCGCCTCTTCGAGCGGCACTGAGGCACAGCCTGCAGCAGCCGATAGGATAAGGCAGGACAGAAGGGCCGAGGCCCCCGGAGGGCGATGGCGGCGAATGAGGGCCCGGTCAGCGCGGGAATGTAACATGTCGTTCTCCTATCGTTGGAAGCTGTGAGGAATTGGCGGCTATTGCGAGGATCGAGCAGAATCTGCTGCGGCGAGATCGGCAAAGACCGGCTCGTCCTTCCACAGACTGCCGCTTACCATCTCGGCGTAGCCCAGGTGGTAGACGGCGCGCATGTAGTTGGTGTTGAAGGGATCGGTCATTTTGTAGGGTATTTGCCGATCGATCGAGGCGACCCGAAAGCGGATGCCGTTCTTTTGCGCATAGACGTAGGTGGCGACCAAAGCGCTGCGTGTCTGGGACTTGATGAGGGCAGCGCTCGCTCTGGCCATGACAGCAAGAGTATTGTTCGTGGTCGTGGAGAACTCCGGCATGAGAGCATTGTTAACGATGACATACATGTTCAGCTTGAGGCCCTTCGGCCACGCCGCCAGGCGAGGGCTCGCCATCCACCCCTCGGGGATCGTCAGAATCTGGGATGATGAGCCGCCGTCCGAGTGCATCTCCTCGAACTCCTGGCCGCCTGCCCTAACCTTGATGAGCACGGCCGGGAAAACGCCCGGGATGCTCGCCGAGGCAATGATGACATCCTGAAAGAGCTTCAACGCATCAGGCCGACCGCTATTGGCTATGGCACCCATGTTCCAGACCACCGGTCTCTGCGAATCGAGATTTGAAGTGAGGACGAGAAGGCGCCTGCCCTTGCGGTACTCGACGGCGATTTTGTCCAGGATCTCCCGGGTGAGATGGCGCTCGACCATCCGGCGCAGCGGTTCCTGCTTCAACAGGCTTGGGCCAAGCAGTGCCTTCGGCAGAAAATCCGCGTCCACCAACTGCTTTGCCACCCCGCTCGTATAGAGATCGACGAGCGTGTCATCATAGGCCGGGCCTAGGAAAGCCAGAGGTGCAATCAGCGCGCCGGTGCTGACGCCGCTGACGATGTCGAATTCCGGCCGCTCTTTGCTGTCCGACCAAGCCTTCAGTGCCCCGACGCTGAAGGCCCCTCCGGCCCCGCCGCCGGACAGGACAAGATAATTGACGTCCTTGTGTCTTGGAATTGCCAGCCAGGCTCGCGTATCGGGCAACTGCCGGCCGCTGTCCGCATAGGTGCGGATATCGGCAAATCCTTCGATACTGGCGTCGGCGGCCGCCTTCGGGCTGTAGCTAACCCGGTCCGGCGCCATGCAGCCAGCCAGAAGGGCAAGCGTCAGGATGGCCATCAGTCGAATCAAATTTGTCGCCCTGTCATCGGCCACGGTCAGAGCGGCAATCACCGCCGGCCGTGGAGCGTCGCTGCGCTAGCTTCCTTTCGGATCGCGTCTAATGGCATTAATCGGGATTCGCTGTTGTCTTGGGTTTTGAGTTGTTAAGAGTTGTGATCGACGCCGCCGCTGGACGTCGCCCGCTTCCCGCATCGGCTAGCCAAGCAGGGAGAAAACTATACGCATCATCCGATAACCACCGCCGTAATTTGGGAGACGTTGATTAGACAGATGGTGAGCGCTTGACTGGTCGTCTGTGGGATAGCTGGAAGAGCTGCTTTTTGAAGGCAGCAAGAGACGGCCCGGTGTTCCAGCGGCATCACCCGCAAGCTGCAGTTCCGCTGATCAGTCCCGCGCCAGCGAAACTTCAGGCGTGAAGATATAACCGCCCAGCCGTACCGTCTTGATGAAGGTCGGCTCCTTGTAATCGGGTTCGATCTTTTGCCGAACACGGCTGACATGCACGTCGATACTACGCTCGACGGGGCCGGCTGAACCTGCATGCGTGCGGGCAAGGATTTCCTGGCGATTCATGACCTGCCGCGGATTCTGGCAGAACACCAGCAAGACATCGAATTCTGCCGTCGTCAGCGACACATGAACACCATCGCTGTCGGTCAGTTCGCGCGTGACGGGGTCGATGCGCCAACCGGCGAACGTCATGGCTTCCTGAACGGGCTTGATTTGCATGGAATAGGAAGATCGCCGCAAAAGCGCCCTGATCCTTGCCAGGAGTTCTCTGGAATTGAAGGGTTTCGTGACGTAGTCGTCGGCGCCGAGCTCAAGGCCGATCACCCGGTCGACTTCCTTCGTCAACGCCGTCAGCATGAGGATCGGAACCGTGTTGGCCGATCTGATGCGCCGGCAAATGCTGAAGCCGTCCTCGCCCGGAAGCATGCCGTCGAGGACGATGAGCTGAAATTCCTTCTTCTTCAGAAGGCGGTCCATTTCCATCGCGGAACCAACCGCTTCGGCGGCATAGCCCGCTTCCTTCATGAGGTCGATCAACATGCTCGAAATATCGCGGTCATCCTCGACGATCAGGATGCGGACCGAAGCCTGCATGGGTGAATTGACTGCGATATGACTCATATCCGGCGCCTGATTCTGGGAAAGCATCCGCTTCAGTTCCTATCTAACAGAAAATGTTTGCGCATCGTTTATTGCATCTTTCGACCAGCGATTGTTCCTCCACTGGGGAAGCGCGCGCCGCCACGCCGCAAGTAACAGCCGGCCGCGAACAGACGCGACATATCGGCGGTCGCCGGTGGTTCGGCGGGCATGTGAACCGCGGATGAGGTCAGAATTTGTAGCCGACAAACATCATCACTGAAGGCTGAGTCTCCTTCTGAACCACCGGGCTATTGCGCGCGTCGCCGGTGAGAATTCCCAGTTCGGCCTGGCCGCGGATGAACCAGTGCTCGGATGACAGGTACGTGACCGATGCGGTAAGATCGATGCGCTTGAAGCCTGCGCCTGCATCATAGACTTCAAGGCCGGACCTTGCCGACTGCAAGGGGGTGACCCCAAAATAGGACTTCATGTAATTTTTGTCCGCCCAGGTGGCCGATGCGCCGGCGGAGAAGATGAACTGGCCTACCATGTGAGAATATTCCGCACCGAATGTCCCCGTGACACCGTCGCTGCCCCCGATGATCTTGTCGATCCCGGCACTGAGCTCGATTGGTCCGAGTGAGTAGGATATCACACCGCCGATTTTTGCACCGGAATCAATATCGCCCAATCCCTTCAGATGATCGCTATCATCTTCGTCCCGACCGAACTCCATGCCGCCGCTGGCGCTGATTTTGAAATTCTCGACCTTGTAGATATCGATCAGCAAGCCGGTTGGACCGACATGGACGTAATCGTTGAAAAAGCTTGCGGAAACGAAGGGGACCGGCATGACTTCAAAGTCTTTCGATCCCTCGAATTTCGGGCCGTACACCGCTCCAGCTCCAACAACGACATTCCAGTCATGAAGCTTGCCGCGAATACCACCGGGGCGTTCGCTGGTTGGTGCAACCGGTCCTCCAGCGCCAAATTCGCCCGGATCCGCCGCCCATGCCCCATTGCCTGCCGAAAGGGGAACGGCCAGCGATGGCAAAATCATCAAACCAATTTTCTTTTTCATAAAAGGCAAAGTTCGCTCCTGGTGTTTTCCCGAGGCTTGCTGTCCTCGAGCGGACTGCAGCCTGCAGGCAAACCGTTTTGGGATGGATTTTGTCTTGTTAAGAGATGTTTCCGAGGTCGATAGCCGCGCCCTGAGCTGACACTCCCGGACGGGCGGTCACATGACCTAGGCCGAATTCAGCCTGATCGCTGACACGTCTGCCGGCGTGAAAAGAAGTACCGGACGACGCATCGGCGGCGGAAGACACAACTCTTAATAAAATGAAACGCACTTTCAGAATGAAATTCCTACTTTGCATGCGCGGCCTACGAAGAGGAACCAACTGATGACCGGGAAAAACCCTGCCCCTCCCGTCCTTGTCTACATCCCGGACCAACGCGGATCACATCTTGCCGGAGAAGTGCTGCGGAGCGCGGGCTTCGACGTGAGGAGCGCAGGCACTCCACCGGAACTCAAACACGCCCTGGAAGGTCTCCTTTGCAAGGTGATCGTCACCATTACTTCAAAAATCGGCGATGTGCGGATCCTCTCCAATCTTCCCGTGGTGAACATTCAAGCCTTTGTGCTGCCCAATATCGACGCGGCGTCATCCGCACAGCCGGTGCTGTTCGACAGGGCCGCTTTTCTCGAGCGGGTTCAGACGCTGGCGGCCTCGCATTAGGCGTTCCGCGCCGCATAACGTTTACAAATAAAAACATCATTCCGGCTGACATTTGCTACCATCGCAACGGGATGACACCGCTTTGTACTATCTGGCAGTTGGCGAAGGGGAGGCGCGCGGCGGATGAAGCGGGCAACTATCGGCTGTTGCGGTACCGATCAGAAAGGCTGACGATGCTGGCGCGTTTTTTTGCAGGTTCCATCCACCGGCAGATTGCCCTGCTTGCCGTTGCGCCCGTTGTTCTTTTCGCCATCCTCGGCATCATCAGCGAAAACCTGACGATCAAGGAGCCTGAAAGCGTCTCACAGGCGCGCGCCGTTGCCATGCGCATTGAGTTCGTCACCGACATGATCCGCTCTGCCGAAACCGCCGATCAAGAGGCCGCCGTTCTGGACGCTGCGAGAAGGACCGGACTTCAGGTCGAAGAGGTCTCCTCAGCAGAACTGCACGGCCCCGAACTCGAGGCGGAGGAAGGCGACTTTCGCTCCGAAATCGAAAAAAATCTTTCGCCGGGCGTCGAAGCTCGGCTGCGGGCCGCGGGTGGTGACCGACAGCCGGTGCTGGTCGTTGGCATCGATCAGCGTCGCGCTCTGGCTTTCCTCCCGCCACCTGCCGTGCCCGACTCCCGCATCACAGATCGCGAAATCAGCGACTTCCTAGCGACCATGGCCATGTTCGTGCCAGTCATTTTATTGTCCCTCTACGGCAGCCGCATGATCGCATCACCGCTTCAACGCTTTTCTCAGGCCGCACGCGATCTCGACCCGGATAAGGGTCCGGAGCGCCCCTTCGACGAAATTGGTCCGCCGGAGGTCCGCACCCTTGCGAAGTCGCTAAACGACATGCGCAGCCGCGTCCGCGGGATGATCGAAGCGCGCACACGCATGCTGCGCGCCATTAGCCACGATCTGAGAACGCCGCTGACGCGCCTGCGGCTCAGGGCTGAGCGCTCAACGGAACCATCCCTGCGCGCCGCGTTGCTGGCGGATATCGATGCCTTGGCGCTGATGGTCGATGAGACGTTGGTCTACCTCAGGAAAGACGCGTCGAAAGAAACTCAGTTGAGAGCCGACCTGCCGAGCCTGATAAATACCGCCTGCAATGATTTTGCCGATATGGGTTATTCGGTGGCCTATCACGGGCCTGATCGTTTCGCCTATCCATGCAGACCTCAAGCGCTGAAGCGCGCTATCGCCAATCTGATCGACAACGGCACCAAGTTTGCCCGGCACGTGAATGTCGAACTTCATGTCAAACCGGATCGGGCGATTAGCATCAGTGTCACCGACGATGGGCCTGGCATCCCTGCGTCATCCCATGCCGATGTCTTGGAACCGTTCTACAAACTGGATGCGGCGCGGAACGATCGCGGCGGATTCGGTCTGGGACTGTCCATCGTGAAGGACATCGTCGAAAGCCATTTCGGAACGCTGACGCTGGAAAACGCCACGCCGCGCGGCTTGATCGCCGAAATCAATCTGCCATCGCCCGATGCAATCCATGCTCCGGCAAATACGAATGCAGGATGAATTTGATCGCCAAATTCCGCTGAAACGAAGCAAACTGATTTGTAACTGCTTCAGCAAACATGTATTCGCTCGGTAAAACACTCTCGCACTAACCACAGCGGCTGATCTGCCGCGCACCAACCGAACGCGGTTTCCGAATGACTGAACATGCCATGACCTGGGGGATCGCCGGCCTCACTGCAATGGGCGTCGTCGTCCGTCCCTTTCGGTGGCCGGAAGCGATCTGGGCCGTCTTCGGCGCCCTGCTCCTGCTCGCCTTCCGCCTGCTCGGACCCCATGATGCCCTGGCGGGCGTCGCCAAGGGCGGCGATGTCTACCTCTTTCTGATCGGCATGATGCTGCTGTCGGAACTTGCGCGGCGCGAAGGCCTGTTCGACTGGATCGCCGCCATTGCGATTGCCTACGCCAAGGGGTCACCCCGGCGACTTTTCGTGCTGGTCTATCTCGTGGGCGTGGTTGTCACCGTCTTTCTTTCCAACGATGCGACGGCCGTGGTGCTGACGCCCGCCGTCTATGCCGCCTGCCGCACGGCGCGGGTCAAGGACCCGATGCCTTATCTGTTGATCTGCGCCTTCATCGCCAATGCCGCGAGCTTCGTCCTGCCGATTTCCAATCCGGCCAATCTGGTGATCTTTGCCGGCGGCGACATGCCGCCGCTCTCCCGCTGGCTGTCGACATTCATGCTGCCGTCGATCATTTCGATCGTCGCCACGTTCCTCTGCCTCTACTGGACGCAGCGCCGCGCCCTTGCAGAAGACACTCTTGCCGCCGACACGCAGCGGCCACCCCTCTCCCGCAGCGCCCGCCTGGCAGGATGGGGAATCCTGCTGACGGCCATTGTTCTGATCGCAGCGTCGGCCATGCATGTCGATCTCGGCGTGCCGACCTTTGTCGCCGGCACGATCACCACCACGATCGTTCTGATGCTGACGCGGCAAAGCCCGGCCGAGACGATGAAGGGCATCAGCTGGAGCGTTCTGCCGCTGGTCGCCGGCCTGTTCGTCATCGTCGAAGCGCTCGATCACACCGGCTTGACGAACATTCTCTCCGATCAGCTGGCTGCGCTTGCCTCGTTCTCGCAATCGCAGGCGATCGGCGTGGCGGGCTTGCTCGTCGGCGTAATCTGCAACCTCGTGAACAATCTTCCGGCCGGCCTGCTTGCCGGCAGCGTGGTGCAGGCCGCCGGTGTCTCCGACAAGATCGCCGGCGCCGTGCTGATCGGCGTCGATCTCGGCCCCAATCTGTCGGTGACAGGCTCGCTGGCGACGATCTTGTGGCTGTCTGCCCTGCGCCGCGAGGGCCTGCATATCGGCGCCTGGACCTTTCTAAAACTCGGAACCGTCGTCATGTTCCCCGCACTCGTTCTGTCTCTGGGATCGCTCTTCCTGTTTTAAGTGCCTACAGGCGAGGCGCGTGCCGCTCTAACCTTTTGGATCTACACAATTATCTGCTAAAATGGCGCGAGCGGCCTTCATGCAGGCAGTTTCCGAAGCAAGAATTTACTTGCGCAGCGAATGCGACACATTCGAACGCCTGACGGCCATTCAGCGGGAGGATCGATGATGGGCATCATCGACGAGCGTGAAGAAGCACTTGAGAAAGAGTACATCGTGAAGCTTGAGCGTTCGTTCCATATCCAGGCGAGGCGCGACCGGATGCTGGCACGCTGGGCGGCCGAGCTCATCGGACGAACCGACTTCGACGTCTATTTCGACGAAGTCATTTCCGCCGGATTGCTGGAGTCAGGCGATGAGAACGTCTTCAGAAAGATTCTCAGCGACCTGCAATATGCAGACGTCGCTATCAGCGCTCAGACGGTTCGCGAGAAAATGAAGCAGCTTCTGCTTGAAGCCGCAAGGTCCCTCGACGAAGCCGGCTAAAGCCTTTCCGGGCGATGTGCGCCAGCCTGCGGCACTTTCGTGCCGGAGAAGACATCTCATGACCGTCTCTTCCCGTCCGGCGCAGGCCCTCATGCCAGCTGAGCGCCTCCTCGGGGAGATGAGGCGTCTGGTCGCCGCGTCATTTGCGGTGCGGCAAGACAAACGGATCAACCGCGATCTTGCCGCCACCGAACACGACTAATGCCAGCGCCATTGCCGCCCAGGGCAAATGAAAATTCGCCCAGCCATCCGGGATGGTGAGCTGGATAATCGCCGTCATCAGCAGCAGACCGAGAGCAGCAAAGCGTGTGGCCAGGCCGAGGATCAGCAGAATTGGCAGGACCAATTCTCCAATTCCGGCGGCCGTCGCCATCGTCAGAGGAAACGGGTAGGCAACTGCGCTACCGAAGATATGAAGCTTGAACTCCTCCTCGAAAAGATATCGTGCGCCCGATGAAAGCGTCAGGAAGCCGTCCCATTTCGTCAGCCCCGACTTGAAGAAAGGAATAGCCAGCGCAAAACGCAATGCCAGCAGCGGCAACGACTTGGGAACGGAAGCGAGCAGCGCTTCAGCGCGTGTGACGAAGGAGGCAGCGGCAGCACCAAAGCCGTGCGAAGGGGCCACTTCGGTTTTCATGTGGAGTTTCCTTTATACTGTTGAAGGGCGCTGAACGCGCCGAGACCGGCAAGACCGACCAGCGCCGTTCCGAAATCAAATCCGGGGGCAGCTGCAAATGCCGCCTTTGCCGCCTCGCCAAGAGTGGCGGCGTTGAACAAGGCGGCTGCAAAGATGGCGTCCCGCGGTGGCAGGACATGAACATTGACCGACATTTCCAGTCGTGAGACGAGGACCGCTTGCCCACGCCAATCGGAGACCGGCGAAACCATCTCCTCTTGATGTGCGCTCCAGATCGAACCAACCGGAAAAATCGACTGGATCAGGTGCGCCGATGGGTGTGGGACGAGCCGCAAGTCCGAAAGCATCTCCGGCGTCACGGCTTTGAATGCCGCAAGATCGAGAGGCGCCCTGTCGGCGGCGTGGTAAGCGTCTGTCAAGGCCGCCTCGAGCCGGGCGATATCGGGCAGGTAAGCAAGCGCTCTTGCAGGTTCAAAAGCTGCGATGAAATCCGGGAAATCGTCGCCATATTGCATGATCAGCGGTGAGCACGGCTTGTGATCCTGGGCATAGGCGCGCGCCATGGCCAGAAAGAATTCCGAACCAACGAGCCTCTCCGTCACCGGATAGCGTTGCGCTAATGCCTTTGTGAGCCCGACGAACACATTGTTGCGGTAGACGGCAAACCGCACCGTGTCGGGTTTGCCGCGTGCGTTGATGACGCCGTCGGGCACCGGCCGGTCGGCATGCAGCAAGGCATCGGCGAAGGCAGTTTGGCGGGTTGCGAAATCCATCGTTACGCCGCCCGGGTCCGGCGCCCGCCGCGGCGAAACGTTTCGGCGGCGAGCATCGCATCCGCGCGTTTCGCCTCTGAATACAGCGTGGCGAAATCCGGAACATTATTGTCCCATTCAATTAGCGTCGGGATTGCGCCGGTGCGCGCGAGGGTATGTGCGTAGAGCGCCAATACATCGCTCTTCACTGCCGTCGCGTGTGCGTCGATCAGCAGCCGGTCGCCGGTGGAGTCGACGGTTTCGTCGTAGCCGGCGAGGTGAATCTCGCCGACGAGCTCGACCGGAAAACGATCTATATAGGTGGCGGCATCGAGCCGGTGGTTCACCGCCGAGACCATCACATTGTTGACGTCGAGCAGAAGGCCACAGCCCGTCCGCTGCGCGATCGCCCCGAGAAAATCCACTTCATCGATCGTACTGTCGGCGAACAGTATATAGGTGGAAGGGTTTTCCAGCAGCAATTGTCGCCCGAGCGCCTGTTGCGTTTCATCGACATGGTCGACGACGCGTGCCAGCGTTTCTTCCGTGTAGGGTAGCGGCAACAAATCGTTGAGAAATCCCGTTTCATGCGTCGACCAGGCCAGATGTTCGGAAAAGCTCTGCGGCCGATAGCGGTCGATCAAGCTGCGAAGTCGATTCAGATGCGCCTTGTCGAGCCCACGCGGCGAGCCGATCGACAAACCGACACCGTGCAGCGACAGCGGATAGTGTTCCGTGATGGCCTGGAGATAGCGATGCGGCGGTCCACCTGCGCCCATGTAGTTCTCGGCATGGACCTCAAAGAAGCCGACATCCGGCAGATCGGCCAGAATAGTCTCATAATGCTCGGGCTTTAGGCCGAGGCCGCCCCGTGCAGGCAGCAGGACAGGTCGGGTTGTCGAAGCAGTCATCGCATTCTCCCGGTTTGGCGAGAAAAGATGGAGGCCCGAGCATCGGGCCTCCCTTTAGGGGTCAGCCTTTGGTCGGCTCGAGCTTACCCATGTGCCCCTTGACATTCATGCTGGTGCAGGTGCCGGCTGGGACTGCCTTCCAGGCGTTCCCCTGATAATCCATCGTCGATGTACCTGCGCAGGTCGTGCCGGCACCGGCGGCACAATCATTGTGACCCTTGAGCGCGATGCCATAGCATTTCTCCTTGCCCACCATTTTCTCCGCCGGCAGCGGTGCGGCGAAGGCAGCGGATGAAATCGCAGTGGCAAGCGAGCCTGCGAGGGCAAGGGTCAGAGTGGAACGGTTCATGGATGGTCTCCTCTTGAAAGGTCCGCGTACCGATCATCGGCCGCGTAATCCCTCTTTCGAGCCGACGATCCCGCTTGTTACAGCCATGACGAACACGAATTGGTGATCGGCCTTTTCAAGACGCCGGCTGCGGGCGATGACACAATGTTGGAGGCGGCACCGCAAACCGGCCCTCTCGCATGTCTTTGGATGAGATGTCGAAGCTCGAACTCGTCCGTGCTGAAAATGGGGAAATGACTCAGCTTATGGGTATTCACCTGTGACGGCTTCAAGGACCAGCGGTCCTTCCGCCTCTAGCCTGACACGGCCCCTGCCGACGCGGGCGAGGCGGATGGGCGCCTGCTTTTCTTCGAGCCGACGGCGCAACAGCAAGAGCCGGGTCTCGAGATTGTCCTTGATCTCCGGCATGCGTGCGCCGGCCGTCAACCGCATTTCCCGGTTGGTGAACTCGCTTCTGCCGTCGCTCAGATGCCAATCGAGCATGAGGCGCAGCAGAGTGCCGGCAACGCCCTTCACGATGTAAGTGCCATCGATAAAGACGCTGTCATCGAAGCGGTGATGGACGACGCGGATTTCTTGGCCGGCCGCAGCAGGCTCAGGCGTGCTGATCGCAGGTCTCTGTTCGGCGACAGCCGCTGCCCGCTCGCTGGCTCTCAGAGCGCCGGCCGCCTGTCCCGCCAGTATCTCGAGAGCAGCCTCGTCCTCTTCGCGAAAAGCGAGCCGCTCCGGACTCTCGATGAAGAGCACGCCCGTCACCGTGCCGCCGGCGATCATGGGAACTGCAATCTGGCTCATCGCCGCCGGCAAATGCGGGAAAGCGATCGTGCGCGTCGCGTTTTCAGCCCCTTCCGCCTCCAGGCCGATCGCTTCGCCAAACCGGCGCACACGGCTCATGTCACTGACCTTGATCGTCTGTCCACCCGCTGCCGCAGCCCCGATCAATCCATCGCCGCCTGCGATTTCCGATCCGAGGCCCGAGCGCTCGTAGCCGATGCTGCCTGTCGTGATCAGACAGCCGCGATGGTTGTCGTGGATGAGCACGAGCGCGTTGCCGTATCCCAACACGTGCTTGACGCCGGTGAGCAGGTTGTCGATGATCTCATCGGCCTCCGACTGTCGCTCGATCGCCTTGATCGCCTTGGAAAGATCAGGGAGGCTGACAGGCGCCCGGCTGCTCGGCGGCGAAGCTGTTTCCACCGGCGAGGGAACCTTCTCAATTCCGTACACCCGGAAAATATCGGCGCTCCTCAGCCGCATGACATCCGACATGCCGATTTGCGCGCTGCTCGCCTTGAGCTGGCGAGCGATCTTGTCGAACAGCGGGCCGGCATCGACCGAACGAACGAAACCAATGTCGAGCAGGAACTGATCGCCGGAGAACCCGTCCACCAGGATCAGCGTGACCTTTGGATTGGCGCGTATATTCGCCGCCGTCTTGGCGAAGAACTGGTTGGAGAGTGCGACATGCTCCTCATCGACCCGCACCACATGGGAAAGATAGGATATGTTCGGCATGCCGTCGGCCGATGCCGTGGCGATGATGGAGGGAATGACACCCTCGAAGCAGGCGGAAAGATCGGAAAGCCGCAGATTCATTGGGACCGCGCGCCAACATGGTTGCCCGCCAGCATGCCGGCGAGCGGGCCGGGCGTCTGGACATATATTTCACTGATCACCAGCCGGGCGACCCGCGCCTCACGCGCCGTCAGCCATGGCGAGATGAGATGCCGGGGGACGCCGAGCGATTCGAGCTCGTTCGTCGCCGCGGTGATGAAGTGATCGGCGCGATCGAGGTCGGAACTCTGGATCTCTCGCATGCCGGCGCTCCCCTTCAGCTGGAAACTTACATAATCCGAAGGGGTTACGAAGGTGGCGGCGATCCGCCCGGTCTGCCGGATACCGATTTCGAGCCGCGGCCACTGCCAGGCTGAAAAGATGACGTCGATCGTTTCTCGGTCTTCCAGAAGATGGAAGCCGACGCCGCGTCCCGCCGAAGGACGGCCGGTCTCGTCAGCCACCGCGATGATGCACATCAGCGGCCTGTTGAAAAAATCGAGGAGCCTGTCGTCAAGCCTCACTGCCGCCCCCATTGCTTGCCCAACCCTCCTTAGCAAACTTTTAGGATTCCCGGTACGGCTTGCACATTCATTTAGGAACGCCGGTTTTTTCGCTGCGCTATAGAAGCGACGTACCGGCTCAACGGCCTCGACTACCATCACACCTCCGGTGTTCGGCGGCCCCGTGCCGCCGGGCGAATGACAATCGCGCCCGCCCCGCATACCGGAGCGGGCACGGATTTCTGCGTTTCGCGCCAGGGCGAAACCGCCGGCGGTCGATGCGGCACGAATTTGGAGAAAGAGAAATGGAGAAGTTTGATCATGCGGCGGTTTCGCCGCCGGGGCATGGGATGCCGGCAATGGCCTTCGGCAAGCATGTCATCCGTATTATGGCGGGCAATACCGGCGGTTCGCTCGGCCTGTTCGAAGCGTGCGTGCTGCCTGGCGAAGGTCCGCCACTGCACGTGCATGAACGCGAGGACGAGTTGTTCCGCGTTCTTGCCGGCCGCTTCGGCTTCTGGTGCGCCGGCGATTATGTCGAACTCACGGAAGGGGGCTCTATCGCCTTGCCGCGCGGTGTGCCGCACCGGTTCCGCAATGTGGGGCAGACGGAGGGCCGCCTCATGGTCGTCGTCACGCCGGGCGGGTTCGAAAGCTTCTTTCCGATCGTCGAACTCTGCAAGCCGGAAACGCCCGAGCAGATCGCCTCGATCGCCAGGGGCTTCGGCCTGACCTTCCCACCCGAGGACGATCGCAAGGTCGCCTGAACCAACGCAAACACGTCTCGATAATGAGCAACGGTCCACTTGAAAGGAGACCGAACGATGACACATGCAACTTCCAACGAAAACGCAGTGACCCTGACAACCGCGCAACTCGATGCCTATTTGGCTCGGATCGGGGTCGAGCGGCCTTCGCGCCTCGACATAGACAGCTTGTCGCAGTTGCATCGCGCCCATCTCATGAGTTTTACATGGGAGGCACTGGACGCCTTCATGGGATGGCCCTCCTCGATCACCCCGGCTGCGGCATTCGCCAAGATGGTCGAAAGGCGGCGGGGCGGCTGGTGTTATGAGATGAACGGCCTCTTCGGCGCCGCGCTTGCTGCACTGGGCTTCCGTGTGACGCGCCTTTGCGGCGCGGTCGACCGGGAAAAGCTTGGCGACATCGCCATCGGCAATCATCTGACGCTGCGTGTCGATCTCGACCGTCCCTATCTCGCCGAGGTCGGCATAGCGGACGCCATCATCGAGCCGGTGCCGCTTGTGGCCGGGCCGATCAGCCAACGCGGCTTCGATTTCTCCATCATGCCGGCCGACGGGAGCTGGCTGCGTTTCAATAATCATGTTCTCGGCATCGCGAAAAGCTTCGATTTCCGGCTCGACCACAGCGACGAAGCCGCGATGGCCGCAACACATGGCTGGCTGATGCAAGATCCCGGCTCCCCGTTCACCAATGCGCTCGCGGTCCTGCGGCACACGGCGGACGGCTATGTCGCCCTCCAGAACGACCGTCTGCGCCGCGTGACGGCGAACAGCCTCAGCGAGGAGCCCATAACGAGCGCCGCCCATCTCGGCGACACGTTCGAGACAGTCTTCGATCTCGACATTCCCCGGTCCGACCGCGTCTGGGAGCGCCTCCAGACGATCCGCCGCGACAAGGCTGCGTGAGCCGACAACCTCATCATTTCCCATCCGAGGAACCATTAATGCTTCGCACAACTGCACTCGCCCTTGCTCTTACCTTGAGCACGACCTTCGCTGCCCTTGCCACCGCAACCGATCCTGCGCCGGGTGGGGCCTACAAGACCGATCCCTCGCATTCGAGCTTCAATTGGTCATTCGACCATTCCGGCCTGTCCCACTACACCGCGCGCTTTACCGGGGTCGATGCGCGGCTCGACTGGAAGCCCGAAAAACCTGAAGCCTCCACGCTTTTGGTCACCATCGATCCGCTTTCGGTCCGCACTGATTATCCATGGCCTACCAAGGTCAACTTCGATGCGGAGATCGGCGGAGACGAGAGCTTCCTTGCAGCCAAGCCGATCACCTTCGTTTCCAAGGCGATCCATGTGACGGGCGAGAAGACCGGCACCGTCGAAGGCCTCCTGACCTTGCGCGGCGAGACGCACCCGGCAAAACTCGACGTCACCTTCAACGGCTCAATGGCGAAGCACCCAATGATGGGCGTCCCGAAGATCGGTTTCTCGGCGACCGGCAGCATCCGCCGCAGCGATTGGGGACTGGATTTTGCAATCCCCGAACTCGGCGACATCGTCACCTTCGCGATAGAAACGCAGATGGTGCCGGCTGATTACTCATTCCAGTGAGAAGCGAAGCGAGCGGCAGGTCCAACCGGACCTGCGCCGCCTGCGGTGGATCGGGGCCGATTTCGCTGGAAATGGCGACGCGACCCCTTTATCTTGCAGGGATGGCGTGTGCTGCGTGCGCCGCGGGCTTTCCCGAAATCGACGGAGACTGAAGATCAACCTTCCAAAACACAGGGAGCGCTGACCGGTGTCGCAGCCTATCTCTCCAGGTCTCATCCGATCCACCCTTCGCCAGTTCCTCGATAGCGAAGCTTCGGGCGGTCTCGTGTTGATGGCAGTCGCGTTGGCGGCAATCGTGACGGCGAACTCACCGCTTGCAGAGAGTTACTTCCACGCACTTCACATCTATCTGGGGCCGCTCAGCCTGCTGCACTGGATCAATGACGCGCTGATGGCGCTGTTCTTTCTCCTCGTCGGGCTCGAGATCAAGCGCGAAATGCTGGACGGCCAACTCTCCAGCTGGAGCCGCCGCATTCTGCCGGGTGCGGCGGCACTGGGAGGCATGCTGTTCCCCGCCCTCTTCTATATCTTGTTCAACCGGGAAAACCCGGCCGCCCTGCGTGGCTGGGCGATACCGACCGCGACAGACATCGCGTTCGCGCTCGGCGTCATCTCGCTGTTCGGCCCGCGCGTGCCTGCCTCGTTGAAGATCTTCCTGGCGGCACTGGCGATCATCGATGACCTGGGGGCGGTCGTGGTGATTGCGCTGTTCTACACCAACGATCTCAATCTTCTGGCGCTTGCCGGGGCCGCGGCGGTGCTCGCGGCGCTTTACGGCATGAACCGTGCCCGTATTCTGAAGCTCTGGCCGTATCTGCTGCTCGGCGCCGTGCTCTGGGTGCTCGTCTTCGCATCCGGCATCCACGCAACACTGGCCGGCGTTCTTCTCGCTCTTGCGATTCCGCTGAAGGTGACGCCGGGAACGCCCGAAGCAAGCCACGACCAGTCGCCGTTGCACCATCTCGAGCACGTCCTCCACAAACCCGTTGCCTTCATCGTCGTTCCGATCTTCGGCTTCGCCAATGCCGGTGTCTCCTTCTCCGGCGTCTCGGTAGCCACGCTGACGGAGCCATTGACGCTCGGCGTAGCGGCAGGCCTGTTGCTTGGAAAACTGGTCGGCGTTCTCGGCACCGTCTTCCTGCTCGTCAAACTTGGTCTCACCGACCTCCCGGCAAAGGCGAGCTGGGGGCAGATGACCGGTGTGGCCGCCCTCTGCGGCATAGGCTTCACCATGAGCCTTTTCATCGGGCTGCTTGCATTCAACGATCCCGACGTCCAGGACCACGTGAAGATGGGCATCCTGCTGGGATCTCTGCTATCCGGTCTGGTCGGCGCGGCGATGCTCGCAACATTCAATCGCCGATCCTGAGAGAGCGGGGCTGCAGGTCTCCATGAAGAACCCGGCCGATGGCGTCCTTTGTTTCGGCCGAAAGAGACGTCCCGTTTTGGAATCAAACATCTACAAGAAAAGCCTGCTCGAATTGTGCGCAAATTTTGGATAAGGTCGGCCAGTCGCTGGCCTAGCCGTGACTTTTGTCTGTTCGCTATTTTTATTGTTCCGCGCCAGCATCGCTTACACTTCGGTTTTAAATGTCGGTACCTTTACGTTCAGCCTCACTGCAGAATAGATGCCGCAGCTACAGTGTTGAAGATCTCATGGCGGACGCCTCCTTTGCTGCAGCTCTGCGCGAATCCGCATCCGAGTTACTGGCAATTCATCGCAGAGCTCCCAGAATAGTGCGTTATGTGGCCGATCTGCAGAAGTGGCTGCTCAGCCAGGCGGCATTGGCGTTGCATTTTGAGCGGAAACTCAACCCGTCCTGCCCCCCTTTGACCGCTTCCAACCTCGCAAAGTTTCTCGTTGAGAACCACATCGCCAGCCACAACACCGTCGTCTCACATATGAAGGAGATGGCGTATTACAAATTATTTGAGCCGGTGGAGACGACGGATCGGCGCGCCAAACCGTTACAAGCGAGCGCCTATGCTGAAGCCTTGATCCGGCAATGGTTCGAGGGGCACCTTCGTTCGCTCGACGGCATGGATGCGGGAGATCGCTGTCGGTGGTCGGAAGCGGATGAGACAATTCTGTATCGCGCTCAGCCGCGTATTGCACGTCGACTGTTTAACCATCCGGATTGGTACAGCCCGCCCGAAAGCATTGCGCTGTTCGTGAGGTCCGAATCCGGAAGCAACATATTGCACGACCTCATGTCGCGTGTGCCATTGCCACCGGTCGTAGGTGAACGAACCTGGGTGGGCGATGTCTCCGCTCAATTGACCGCAGCCGAATACGTCATTTCCCGCAGTCACGCCAGCAGATTGCTGGCGGCCGCGCGAACCCAAGGATTGCTGGGATGGCAGGCTACCCAAATGAGCGGAGATTGCTGGATTTCCGCGAGATTCGTCCTCGACTACAGACGCTGGCAGGCCACGAAATTCTCGGTTATCTCCGAGGTTTTGGCGAGTATCGAGTAGATGCGTGCCTGTGATCGCGCCGGCGAATGTTTTCCAAGAACGGCACAGATAGTCTCGGCCGCCCTGCCCGGACCTACACGCTTTATGTGAAATGCTAGGGTGCCCGCGTGGCTGAGGTTAAGCCGCGATCAGGTTCCGAACGCCGCGGACGGCGACAGCCGCAGCGCCGTGTCGTCGATGTTCATGAAATCGCCTCGTCAAGGTGGATAAGTTTTGTAGAAGATTGCAAATCTCCGCAGCCGGAGTCATTCATGCGGGCGCCGATCGAGCGGTAAGCCCTGCTCAAGCAGCTGCGAATATTCTGCCCAGAACCACGATGCCTGCCGAAGGAGAAAAGCGAATGCGTGTCTTGGTTCTGACTGTTGTTCGTCTCGGACCTGCTTTGGTCTATGCCATCGGCGCAATATTTGCCGCCAGCATGCTACTGCTGGCGATGTATCCATCACGCCCGTTTGCTTGGGCGCTTTACCTGACTTTGCTGCCGGTGTTGCGCCTACCCCTTATGTTACTTAGCGTGGCGGGGATGGGAGCGTGGGAGCTTCTCGCGGCGTTTGCATCGATGGCGATTTTCGGCGTCTATCTTTCTTTTCATCCGAAACGGTTTCTTAGGGCACGCTTCGTTCATGCTCATATTGCGCTGATCGGGTTGGTGCTTGCCAATGCGGCTGCAAGCACAGCTGAAGCAGGTCGCAGCGGGACGTCACTCCCCGGTTATGTCGACTGGTCACTGCCGTTGCCTACCGCGCTCCTCGGAACCGCGTTGATCATCCTGGCCGCCCTCGCGTGCCTTTCTACTCATGCCGAAATCATCCGAGGCATCCGGATCCGGGCCTGCATTGATCGGCTGCTGGAGCATCGCGTGTCCTTGCATTGACGGACGCCGGTGTAAGTCACATCCCCAATAGTTGGTATTTACCGATTTAATCAGTTGCGATTGCCATTTCTCGCAACCGTGCGAAGATGCGTTCAAACAACGCGGGGGTACCAATGAGCAATCGACACTTGATTTTTGCAGACATTATCGGCCGTATTGGAATCTGCTCCTATTCAATACTAGGTGTGTGGACGAAGATCACACGGATGATGACGACCGGCGACTATCCGTCCAGGGGCGTCGTATTCCTAATAGCTGAAATCGCTGCGATCTTATTTATCGGCATGATGTGTGTCGTGACCCTAACGAGAATGCCCCAAGTGCGGTCTGCGCGCGGCGTTGAACCATACCTGACGGCGATGGCAGGCACCTTCCTCTTCCTGCTGATCGCCTTCCTGCCGCCGCCAATGGTATTGCCAGATACTGTGCGTCTTGCCGCAACGGTTTTGATGATCATTGGCTGCCTTTCATCGGCATATATGCTTGCGATCCTCGGCCGCAGTTTCAGCATAGCACCGGGTGCAAGAGCTCTGGTCACAACGGGGCCATATTCCATCGTCCGCCACCCGCTCTATCTGACCGAGGAGATATTCGTTATCGGGATGATCCTGTTCAGCTTTTCTCCGTGGACGGTATTTCTCGGAATCGTGCATTGGTGCCTGCAACTTCGCCGGATGATTAACGAAGAGACGGTTCTCCGGGCGGCATTTCCAGACTACCGATCATATGCCGAGCGCGTCCCCAGGGTGGTTCCGTTTCTGCCCATGCGCGGCAAACGCGCCACGACCACTGCGTGACGGCTTGTGAATGCTCTTTTCTCGCTAGGCTTGGTGATCGAGGGGTTGACGGACAATCATGATCTGGTCGCTACAGGTACTGCGTTTCATCGCCGCATTGATGGTCGTCTACCTGCATGCGGCGCTGACGGCCTACCAAGCCACCGGATCAAGCGGGATTTTCCCGCCGATGATCCAGGTTGCAGGCACCGCCGGCGTCGATATTTTCTTCGTCATTTCCGGGGTCATCATCACCCGGACAGCGCGCGGCCTGACATGGCAGCAATTCGCGTGGAAACGAATTCGTCGCATCCTCCCGATGTACTATCTCGCATCTATCCCAGCAGCATTCATCGCCGCAAAATCCGGCTTCGGCTGGCGGGAGACAATCGCGACGCTAACCCTGTGGCCGGCGTTCGATCAGATGGCAGCGCCCGTCCTGCCTGCCGCATGGACGCTCTGTTTCGAAATGCTCTTCTATGGGGCGGCGACGCTTGTCCTCCTCGACCGGCGTTACTTGCCGGCGATCCTCGGGATCTTCGCGGTGTCGCTGACGTTCCGATCGACAGCGCCGGTGTTCCAATTCCTCGGCAACCCCATCATCCTCGAATTCATGATAGGTGCCGCCTTGGTGTACGCGCCGGCAGTCAAAGGCGCGAGATGGGGCATACCGGTTGGCGCAATCGCAATTCTCGCCGCCGGCTCGCTCGGCATGGCACCCCACGGCGATACGCTGGACTTCCTGATCGGTCAGGATGCTTTGCAGCGCGTGGCAGTTTATGGCATTCCTGCCGGATTGATGGTTTTCGGCACGATGCAGATCAATGTCGGAAAGAGCGTCTGGGCTTACCTCGGAGAGGCCTCCTACGCGCTCTATCTCTTTCACACCGTCCCGATTTCGGCACTGCTGACGCTCTGGATATTCTATCCCTTGCCGCCCGATATCATCATCGCGATCGGTGTCGCGGTCTCCCTGCTGTTCTGCTGGCGCATTCACGAGAAGGTCGAAAAACCGCTCCAGAGACTATTCAACCGATTGCCTCGCGGCGTAGTTACGGGGCGATCACTATCAGATAGGTATTAAGCGCGTTGTACAAGTCGGTGCATCAGTATCGCTCAGCTGCGGATACCGCCGAGGGCGACCTCGAGGCGCTCTTCACCCGCATCGGACGCGGCGAACCAGTCCAGCTGAACATGCAGAGCGGCACCGTCTTCGTCATCACCGGGAAGCAGCGCCGATGAGCCTCGATCTCTTCAAAACCGAGATGCGGATGAGCGCTGCCATCTCCGACTGCACCCTGTACCGTGACGAGCTGCGCCGCGTTTGGGATGGGGGCAAGCCCTTCCTCGTCGTTTGCATGCTCAACCCCTCCGACGCCGATCACCGACGCAATGATCCGACGGTGCTCGTGCTCATCTGGTTTGCCAAGCTCTGGGGCTATGGCGGCATCCTGATCGTCAACCTTCACGCCTGGCGCTCGCCATCCCCGAAGGAGTTGATGAAGGTCAAGGACTCGATCGGTCCGCGCTGCGACAACTTCATCGATCGCGCCCTTATCATTGCCCGTCACCAGAACACGCCTGTGCTGGCAGCATGGGGCAATGGTGGCGATTACCTCAGCCGTGACACGTGGTTCAAGCACCGCGCCCGCCAGCAGCTCGTCGACATCGTCTGCCTTGGCCTGACAAAAGGCGGCTTCCCCAAACACCCGATGGCGCGCGGCCAACACCGCATTCCGCGCGACCAGCAGCCGGTCATATTCCAGAGAGCGATGGAGGTCGCGTGATGAGCCGCGGACATCCGATAACCTCGACAAACGGTCGTGGGCCGACGTTTGTCGTTTGTAGAAACATGTTCGTGGAGCGATTGCCGGAAGCCCCGCTCGCATTTCACAATTAAGGGGCTGGTCAGGGCCAGTAAGCAGCGTCCTGATCGGCGCATCGCTCGGGGCGCAATTCATTCCCAAATTCACGCCGATAGATTGGAGCGGTCTTGTCGCAGTAGGTCTTGGCGTCCAGCCCGAAGGGTCTGCGGCCCGCGCGGCAATGCAATCTCCAGAGCCTAAAGCCGCCAATCAGAGGCGGCTTGCGAAAGGTGCGATCGAGCTGATTTCGATGGGCGACGACGAAAGCTAAATTCGGCATGCCGCGTGAACAAAGATTTTCGTTCATGCATAATATCAGGACACTTAGGCTGGAAAAATCAAACAATATCAATGCTGATTATCGTGATGGTGCCCAGGGGCGGAATCGAACCACCGACACGCGGATTTTCAATCCGCTGCTCTACCAACTGAGCTACCTGGGCCAACCCGCTTCGCTACGGTGTTCTAGATGAAAAGAACCGCGGGGCCTTGGTTCGCCCCGGAAGCGAGCGGGTTATAGCATCTTGTTCGGCCATGGCAAGCGTCAAATGACTCTTTTTTGACTGTCTTGACGGTTTTGCGGATTCATGTGGAAAAATAAGAACTTCGGAGAGGAAATCTCCTAGTTTTCCTCGTCAGGATAATCGGCCTTCGTTTCGTCGTCGGCCACCGGAATGGCATAAGAGCCGGTCAGCCAGCGGGAGAGATCGAGCTCGCGGCAGCGGTTGGAGCAGAAGGGGTAATGTTCGCGGTTTGATGGTTTGCCGCATTCCGGGCAAGGGCGCGTCTTGCGCAGCGGTTCGACCTTGGCGGCGGCTTTCTTGTCTTCGGGCATGATCGGTCCGTCCTAAAGCATGTCGCGCAAAAGTGTCAGCGGTTTTGCGACAACGACATGCATAAAAACAAGTGTTAAAACGCGACGCGCGGATCTGAAAGATCGTGACGCGCTTTAAGCATCGGCCGTCGGTCAGCCCTCGGGCCACCGGCTATGCACATCGAAGCCCTCGCCGGTCAGAAGCAGAATGGTTTCATAGAGCGGCAGGCCGACGACATTGGTGTAGGAGCCCACCATCTTCTGCACGAAGGTGCCTGCAAGACCCTGGATGCCGTAGGCGCCCGCCTTGCCGCGCCACTGGCCGGAGGCCAGGTAGTTCTCGATCTCGAAGCCGGACAGCCGCTTGAAGCGCACCTTGGTCTCGACGATCTTCTGGCGGATCTTGCGTTCGGGCGTCACCAGGCAAACGCCGGTATAGACGAGATGGTTGCGTCCCGAGAGGAGGTGCAGCGAGCTCAGCGCCTCGTCGGCGAATTCAGCCTTGCCGAGAATGCGCCGACCCACGGCGACCACCGTATCGGCGGAGAGGATATAGCTGCCCTTCCAGGTGATATCACCCTTGATGGCGGCAAGTGCGGCCTCGGCCTTCTCGGCCGACAGCCTTCGGGCGAGCGAACGCGGGTGCTCCGACTTCTTCGGCGTCTCGTCGATATCCATCGGCATCAGGCGCGAAGGCTCGATGCCGGCCTGGTTGAGCAGGTCGACGCGACGGGGCGAGCCCGAGGCCAGAATGAGCTTGTATTTCAGCGCCATGAAACCTCGACCATCGGCGGACGGGAGCGGGCAGACTTACTTGAAACGATAGGTGATGCGGCCCTTGGTCAAATCGTAGGGCGTCATTTCCACAAGCACCTTGTCGCCCGCCAGAACGCGGATGCGGTTCTTGCGCATGCGGCCAGCGGTATGGGCGATGATCTCGTGTTCGTTTTCAAGCTTCACGCGAAACGTCGCATTCGGCAGAAGTTCGGTGACGATTCCCGGGAATTCGAGGACTTCTTCTTTCGGCATATAGTGGTTTTCTTCCTGTGTGTTGCAGAGGCAGCGCAGAGCGCGCCTTTAAAATTTGGGCGGAAACTACACAATCAACGCAGGTTTGTGAACCTTGTTGATCAGGCTTTCCTTTATTTGTTTTCATGCCGATTGCGCGGCAATGCCATTTCGTCTGAGCAGCCGGCTTTCGATGAGACCGGCCAGGTGGTCGCGGACCTCGCGATAGCTGTCCAATATCTGTTCGCGCGTCCCGCTGACGACCGTCGGATCCATGGTCGGCCAATAGACGACGTCGACCGCGTTCGACCGCGTCAGTTCCAGCGCCGCATGATGAGCCTGCGGCGAAAGCGTGATGATCAGATCGAAATAATCGTCCTCGAGTTCATCAAGCGTCTGCGGCTGGCGGCGCCCAAGGGAAAGCCCGATTTCCTCAAGCACGACATCGACGAAGGGATCGCGCTCGCCGGCGCGAACGCCGGCCGACCTTATATAGGTATTGGACGGCAGAATGCTACGGGCGATCGCTTCGGCCATCGGCGAGCGGATGGCGTTCAGCCCGCACATGAAGAGGATCGCGCCCGGCCTCTTCGCGTCTTCGACATCGCCGGCAAGCTCCATCGCCGTCATCCACGCCAGTAGAGCACGCAGACCAGCGTGAAAAGCCGCCGGGCGGTGTCGAAATCGACCTCGATCTTGCCGGCCAACCTGTCTTTCAGCGTCTGCGAGCCTTCATTGTGGATGCCCCGCCGGCCCATGTCGATCGCCTCGATACGGCTTGGCGTCGCCGATCGGATCGCTTCGTAATAGCTTTCGCAGATCATGAAGTAATCCTTGACGATCCGCCGGAAGGGGGTAAGCGACAGGATGTGGGTGGCGACATCGCCGCCTTCTTCCGTCTTGATGGCGAAGACCAGCTTCGAATCGACCAGCGAGATGTTCAGCCGATAAGGGCCGCCGGAATGGCCGAGCGGCTCGAAGCTGTTCTCCTCGATCAGATCGAAGATGGCGACGGCGCGCTCATGCTCGACATCGGGCGTCGAACGGCCGATCGTATCGTCCAGGACGACGTCGCAAAGCCGGAATTCGCCCGCCGCCATCCCCTCACCTAATCGAGGTTGAGGCGGATCGCGACCGACCGCGCGTGGGCATCGAGGCCTTCGGAGACCGCAAGCGCGATCGTCGCCGGGCCCAGGGTGCGCAACTGCTGCGGCCCAAGGCGCAGGATCGAGGTGCGCTTGACGAAATCGAGCACTGATAGACCGGAGGAAAAGCGGGCCGAACGCGCCGTCGGCAGCACATGGTTCGAACCGCCGACATAATCGCCGATGACCTCGGGCGTATGAGCGCCGACGAAGATCGCGCCGGCATTGCGGATGCCGTCGAGCAGCTGGTCGGGATCGGCGACGGCGAGCTCGAGATGTTCGGCTGCGATGCGATTGGCAAGCGGAATGGCCTGCTTCAGATCGGCAACGAGGATGACCGCGCCAAAATCGCGCCAGCTTGCCGCTGCCGTCTCGGCGCGGTTCAACGTCTTCAGCTGGCGTTCGACCGCCTGCTCCACCGCCTTGCCGAATAGGGCATCGTCGGTGATGAGGATCGCCTGGGCGCTGGCATCGTGCTCGGCCTGCGCCAAAAGGTCGGCAGCGATCCAATCGGGATTGTTGTCCTTGTCGGCAATCACCAGCACCTCGGAGGGGCCGGCGATCATATCGATGCCGACGGTGCCGAAGACGTGGCGCTTGGCGGCGGCGACATAGGCATTGCCGGGACCGGTGATCTTGGCGACCGGTGCGATCGTCTCGGTGCCATAAGCGAGAGCGGCGATCGCCTGAGCGCCGCCGACACGGTAGATCTCGGTGACGCCGGCAAGCCTGGCGGCGGCGAGCACCGCCGGATTGACAGCGCCGCCGGTGGCGGGAACGGCGATGACGATGCGGTCGACCCCGGCGACCTTGGCCGGCACCGCATTCATCAATACCGAGCTCGGATAGCTCGCGGTGCCGCCCGGAACATAGAGCCCGACCGCCTCGATCGCCGTCCAGCGCGAGCCGAGACCGACGCCCATGTCGTCCTCGTAGATATCATCCTTCGGCAGTTGGCGGCGATGGTGGCTCTCGATGCGCAAGGCCGCGAGTTTCAGCGCGCCCAGCACTTCGGCAGGCACCGCCTCGATTGCGGCGTCAATCTCCTCAGGCGTGACGCGCATCGGCACGGTGGCAAAATCGATGCCGTCGAATTTCAGCGAATATTCGGCCAGCGCCACATCGCCGCGCGCCCTGACATCATCGATGATGGCACGGGCGACTGAATTCACATCCTCGGACACTTCGCGCTTCGTCATCAGAAAGGCGGCAAAATGCTGCTCGAAACCTTCCGATGCCTGATCCAGCCAGATTGCCAAGAGCTATATTCCTTCTCAACTCGAACCGCGATGTTCAAACTTCAGGCATCAAGCCCTTTAGGGGTGGCGGGGTTTGGAAGCCGCCTGCCATGCGCCGCCGATATCGGCCATCTGGACCTCGATACATTCGACGTCGAGCGCAATCGAGGCCGTTCCAGACAGCGCCAGCTCGATCGTGCCATCCGGCCCCTCGCCCTTCTTCTCGAAACGCAGCGCCAGCAGCGACAGCACCTCATCGCGTTTGCCGCGATCGACGCCGAGCGAACGGACGGCAAGCACGCGCTTGAACACCAGGGCGGCGCGGCGGCGCTCGAAACCCTTGCGCTTGCGCGCCGCACTTTCCCAGACGAAACGATTGGCGGCAAGCGCGAACTGGGCACCCCGCGGCGACCAGTCGATGTCGCCGACCTTGAAGACGCTATCCTGCATATGCGCAGAAATGATCGCGAGGTCCTCATCATCAAGCGCAACAAGCTTCAGGTCGGTCATTCAGGCTCAATCCCCAGAGCAGGATGCCGAAAAGTGCGAGCAGTTTTCGGACGACATCATGCTTTTGCTATTTAACGGGCATCGCCGGAATGGCGATGCGTCAGACAAGGGAAATAAGATGCTGCGACCGATTACGCAACCGGAATGAAGGTCTCTCTTATTCGCTGATGCGCTCGACGACGGCGCCGCAGCGGGTCAGCTTCGCTTCGAGCCGCTCGAAGCCGCGGTCGAGGTGGTAAACGCGGGAGACTGTGGTTTCGCCCTCGGCGGCGAGGCCGGCGATGACGAGCGAGACGGAGGCGCGCAAATCGGTCGCCATGACGGGCGCGCCGCGCAGGCGCTTGACACCCTCGATCTTCGCGGTCTGGCCGGAGAGCGTGATCCTGGCGCCGAGCCGGGCAAGCTCCTGCACGTGCATGAAGCGGTTTTCGAAGATCGTCTCGGTGACATGCGAGATGCCGGAGGAGCGGGTCATCAGCGCCATGAACTGTGCCTGCAGATCCGTGGGGAAGCCCGGGAAAGGATCGGTGACAATATCGACCGGCTTGATGCCGGCGCCGTTGCGCCTGATGCGCATGCCGTTATTGGTCGCGGAGATGTCAGCGCCAGTCCGGCGCAAGGTTTCCAGCGCGGTCTCGAGCAGCGCCACATCGGTATTTTCGAGCACGACGTCACCGCCGGCCATGGCGACGGCCATGGCGTAGGTGCCGGTCTCGATGCGGTCCGGCAGGACGCGATGACGCGCGCCCGACAGCGAGGTGACGCCTTCGATGGTGATGGTCGAGGTGCCGGCGCCTGATATCTTGGCGCCCATGGCATTCAGGCAGTTGGCGAGGTCGGCGACTTCGGGTTCACGGGCGGCGTTGCCGATGACAGTGGTGCCGCGGGCAAGGGTCGCGGCCATCATCAACACATGGGTGGCGCCGACTGAGACCTTCGGGAAGGTGTAGCGCGCACCGATCAGCCCGCCGTCGGGCGCCCGGGCATTGATATAGCCGGCATCGATCTCCATGGTCGCACCGAGTGCCGTCAGGCCATCGATGAAGAGATCGACGGGGCGCGTGCCGATGGCGCAACCGCCCGGCAGCGAAACGCGGCAATGGCCCTCACGCGCCAAGAGCGGCCCAATAACCCAGAATGAGGCGCGCATCTTCGAGACCAGTTCGTAGGAGGCTGTGGTATCGACGATGGTGCGGCAGGTGAAATGGATCGTGCGGGCGTAGGAATCCTCCTGGCGCTCGCGGCGGCCGTTGACGGCGACATCGACGCCGTGATTGCCGAGGATGCGCATCAGAAGCTCGACGTCTGCCAAGTGCGGCACGTTTTCCAGCGTCAGCGTGTCACTGGTCAGAAGCGAGGCGATCATCAGCGGCAGTGCGGCATTCTTGGCGCCGGAAATCGGAATGATGCCATTCAGCTCATTACCGCCGACAATTCTGATACGATCCATGTGCGCTTACTTCCTGAAAGTTCTGCCTTGAAAGAAGGAGTGAGGTGTTTAGGGGATTTATGAAGAGGCTTCAATTCGTCCGGGACGGAACATTACGATTCGTCCATTTTTGCGGCGGGCAGCCCGTTAGTTTCGTCGGCCTGGCCGGAACGGCGGGCACGCACCTGCTGTTTGCGTCTGGAAAGATTTTCCCTGAGCTTTTCGGCGGCGCGCTCGCGGCGCAGTTTCGCCTGTGCCTCGATCGCCTCTTTACGGCTCTTCTGGCCGGCTTCGGTCTTGTCGTTCATGTCAACAGAATTAGCCGAATTCGCGCCGATCCAAAAGTCCCTTGCATCTCTATCCACGCGAAGTTGGATTTTGCGGCTTGCGCTTGTCGTCAAGCTGTGGCAATAGCCGCCCGTTCCCGCAATTGAGCCGCCCGGCTCCACGCGGATCTGGTCCTGCTGCCGTAGCTCAGTGGTAGAGCACACCCTTGGTAAGGGTGAGGTCGGTGGTTCAATCCCACTCGGCAGCACCAGTTTTCTTTCAGACATCATTTTCTTACGCGCCCAGCGGCCCCTCATCCGGCTGCCGGCACCGACCGGGGTCGAGCCACCGGTCTCGACCCGTCCTTCGGACCCCCGCTCGCGAGGCGAAGGCACCAAGCCGCGACCTCTCCGTCCCTCGCCAAGCTCTCGCGTGGCCGTCCCCTCGCCCCGTTTACGGGGGTCCGCAGGACGGGTCGAGACGAGCGGCTTGACCCAGGTAAGGGCTAGGGTAAGGGGCAGCCATTCGCACGAACTGAACAGCCATATAGTGCAATCGGGAATTTCGGTTGCCTCGAGATAATGAGGTATGAACGGGGAGAGCTGCCACAGTTCATGAATCTCTCCGGTTATCACCAGGTCTTCGCGTGGAATTTGCGTGTGGGGTCGCGGGGAAACTCCACCATCGATGCCTTCAATATACCAGCGAAGAGCATTCTCTGCCATGAAAAGGGCGGCGAGATCTATCGCCGTCCGTTCACCGTACCGACTGAGAGTCGCCCGCTGCAGTCTTGGGATGGCCTCAATGGAGAGACGCGAGAAGAAAGCGTCTTCAGCGGACACATCTGCGCCGTGAGCGAGAGCCGGCATAACCAGCGCCGCGCCGAGAAAAGCAGTCCGGATCAATTTTCGATCTAACCCCTGTCGAGCCCTCAGCTTTCCGAGCATGGTAGCGTTGGCAGGCTCGGGTGCCATGCAACTTCTCATCGACTGCTCGAAATTCCTCTTGGCGTGCACACCCCGGCGATCCGCCTTACTCAAGCTGGCATTCCGCCTTATCAGCAACAAACGATTCACCATTGTTGACGGCAAAAATCGCGCTAGAATGCCTACCATGGCGGTGTCTGTCCTGGGATGGAGGGCGCTGCACCCTGTTTCTATCGACAATCGTGGAGGAGTATCGATGGCAACTGAACGATGGAACAGCCCGGTCACCGTCGGTTTCGAGGGAGCCGATGCGCGAACGGTCAACGGGCCGTTCGATGCCCTGAAATGCCTGGCAGATTTCTGGCCGAGTTCGCGCGGGCTTCATTACATCAAGGCCCGCAGCACCTGCCGGGCGGCGCTCGACGGCCGCAAAAGTATGGAGGAGGCTAGAGCCGAGTTCCTGGCAGCGGCCGAAGAGGCGAAGCTGAAGCTGCATTGACGCGGCAGGGCGTCCGGCCGTTTTCGGTTTGGTCAGTAAACTGTGCCGGTACGATACATTGTTTAATTTTCACTTAACCCTGCAGCGAGCCGGCGCCGGGTTTGGGCGCAAAGGGCGTTGCGCCAGAGCCGGCTGTTTCGATAGAAAACATCCAGCCGTCATGATGACGGTCAGAGGCTCGTCATCCGGAAACGCAGGCGAGCCTCGTTCGAGCGGATCGGTTTCAGCAATCCGCGCCGGCCTCATTCTCCATCGCGATATATCCCACACCGATGATCGTGCCGTCAGCCGCGCGGATGAAGGACGGCAGGTAGTGCGGTTCTGCCGGCTCACAATCGACGCTGCCGGTATATTCGTTAAGGGCGATCTGATCCTTCGGCAAAGCGGAATAATCCATGCCGGTTTCGAGCGAGGCATAGGCTGGGCCGGCAAAGACGCCGCAGCCGATGATCAGAGTGGACGCCCAGAGGCGAAGAAGCGTCTGCATGATGGTCTCCAGCGTTCAGGTCCGGCATTTCAACACCTGGAGGGCGCTTTGGTTCCCTCAGCGCCACAGCAGGCGACTGCGCATCGGGCAGCCCTTGGCGAAAGAGGCCGCGCTTTCCATATCTATCGGCAGTCTGAACAGGGATGACTGCAATGAAAGCGTTTCTGCCCGCCTGGTTTGCCGGGGCATTGCTGGCCGGCTGCTCCTCGGCCGATACGGCCGCGCTCGAACCCATTCCCGGCAGCATCACCTTTGGCGGCCAGCCGCGTACCAAACTCACCAAGTCGCCGGTCGGCAGCGCCGTCTACAACCAGTTCTACAATGAGACGGGTCAGCGTGTGGAGGAAACCTATATTCTCCAGCCGGACCGCAGCCTGAAACTGGTGCGGCGCGTGATCGGCCCGGATTTCCCCGATTGAGGTCCCGTGCCGCTTGACAGCGGCTGAAATCGCGAACATTCAAGGAACATCTAATCTTCTCGCAGTGATTCTGCGGGAGCCCGACCGGACGGCTGGATGTATCTCGAAAAGCTCAATCCCCAGCAGCGCATGGCCGTCGAGCACGGCACGCTCACCGACGGCAGTCATATTGCCGGGCCGCTGCTGGTCATTGCCGGCGCCGGCTCCGGCAAGACGAACACGCTGGCACATCGCGTCGCCCATCTGATCGTCAAGGGCGCCGATCCGCGCCGCATCCTGCTGATGACCTTCTCGCGCCGGGCAGCCGCCGAGATGGCGCGGCGCGTCGAGCGCATCTGCCGTGATGTGCTGGGTTCGAATGCCGGCATCATGGCCGATGCGCTCAACTGGTCCGGCACATTCCACGGCATCGGCGCGCGGCTGCTGCGCGATTATGCCCAGCAGATCGGCCTCGATGCCGATTTCACCATTCACGACCGCGAAGACAGCGCCGATCTGATGAACCTCATCCGGCACGATCTCGGCTTCTCAAAGACGGAAAGCCGCTTTCCGTCCAAGGGCACCTGCCTTGCCATCTATAGCCGGACGGTGAATTCGGAGACCGCGCTCGATCAGGTGCTGCGCGACGCCTTTCCATGGTGCGCGACATGGGAGCAACAGCTGCGTGAGCTTTTCGCCTGCTATGTCGAGGCGAAGCAGGCTCAGAACGTGCTCGATTACGACGACCTCCTGCTCTACTGGGCGCAGATGGTCGGCGAGAGCGTGATTGCCGAGGATATCGGCAGCCGCTTTGACCATGTGCTCGTCGATGAATATCAGGACACCAACAGGCTGCAGGCCTCGATCCTGCTAGCACTCAAGCCGCAGGGACAGGGGCTGACGGTCGTCGGTGACGACGCGCAGTCGATCTACTCCTTCCGCGCGGCGACGGTGCGCAATATCCTTGATTTTCCCGCCGCCTTCAGCCCGGCCGCCGATATCGTCACACTCGATCGCAATTACCGCTCGACGCAGCCGATCCTGGCGGCTGCCAATGCCGTCATCGATCTCGCCTCCGAGCGCTTCACCAAGAATCTCTGGACCGAGCGGCAATCGGCGGAGCGGCCGCGCCTGGTTTCTGTGCGGGACGAGGCCGAGCAGGCGCGTTATGTCGCCGACAAGGTGCTCGACAATCGCGAGGAAGGCCTGAAGCTCAAGCAGCAGGCCGTGCTCTTCCGCGCCGCCCACCACAGCGGGCCGCTGGAGGTCGAGCTGACCCGCCGCAACATTCCCTTCGTCAAGTTCGGCGGGTTGAAGTTTCTCGACAGCGCGCATGTGAAGGACATGCTGGCCGCGCTTCGCTTTGCGCACAATCCGCGCGACCGGGTGGCGGGCTTCCGGCTGATGCAGATCCTGCCGGGCGTCGGGCCGTCGACGGCGCAGAAGGCGCTCGATCTGATGGCCGAGGATGCGAGCCCGTTGTCTGCTCTGGCGTCTATGCCAGCGCCGCCACGCTCCGGCGAGGACTGGACCGCCTTCGTTTCGATGCTGCAGGAGCTGAAATCCGGCAAGGCCGGCTGGCCGGCGGAAATCGAGCTGGCGCGGCAATGGTATGCGCCGCATCTGGAGCGGCTGCACGAGGACGCTTCGACACGGCAGGCCGATCTGTTGCAGTTGGAGCAGATCGCCGGGGGTTATGCCTCCCGCGAACGTTTCCTCACCGAGCTCACGCTCGATCCGCCGGATGCGACCAGCGATCAAGCCGGCGTGCCGCTTCTCGACGAGGACTATCTCATCCTGTCGACCATCCATTCCGCCAAGGGCCAGGAATGGACGAAAGTCTTCATGCTGAACGTCGTCGACGGCTGCATTCCGAGCGATCTTGCGGTCGGCACCACCGCCGAGATCGAGGAGGAGCGCCGGCTGCTCTACGTGGCGATGACGCGCGCCCGCGACGGTCTCGACCTCGTCGTGCCGCAACGCTTCTTCACCTATGGGCAGAACGCCCAGGGCGACCGGCACGTCTATGCTTCGCGCAGCCGCTTTATTCCCGCGACACTGCTGCAGTTTTTCGAGGCCTGCAGCTGGCCGCAGGTGAAGTCGGAAGCCGCCGCTCAGGCGCAAGCGCGCCAGGTGCGCATCGACGTCGGCGCCCGCATGCGCGGCATGTGGCGATAGATCGCGTTGCATAGATTGGCTCTATGCAACGCTCTTTGGTTCGGCGCTCAATAGTCCCAGAAGACCGGCACCCAACGGAAGGCTTCGCCGTCCACCGCCACCCGGCCGACGGACGGGAACGGCAGGTGCGTGGCCACCAGCTGTTCACCGGTCGCCGCCAGCTCTTGCAAAAGATCGCGGCGGACACGAGCCGCTTCTTCGGGATCATGTTCGAAACCATTGTACCAGTCGGGGTGCTCGAACCCGACCGCAAAGATGGCGTCGCCTGCGAATGTCAACCGGTCGCCGCCGGACGCCAGGCGGACCACGCTATGTCCGGGAGTATGGCCGCCGGTGCGTTGGGCCACCACACCAGGCGCCACCTCGGATTGCTCGTCGAACAGCGTCAGATGGCTGCCATACTCGCTCAGGAAACGTTTTGCCGTCGCACGGAGCGCGTCAGGGAAGCCGGGCGGCATGGATACGTGGCTGAAATCGGGCGCTTCCCAGAACTTCGCCTCGGCAGCCGCCACGTGAATCCTGAGGTCTGGGCGCAGTCGGTCCTTAACCCCTTCGACCAGCAGCCCGCCGATGTGGTCCATGTGCAGGTGCGTCAGCACCACGTCGGTCACGGATGCCAGATCGATGCCGGCGCCTTCCAGTCGCTTGATCAACTGACCCGCGCGCGGCAAGTTCAAGTCCGGATCCAGCCCCAAGCCTGCGTCGATGAGGATGGTCTGGCCGCCGCTGCGCACCAGGACCACGTTCAGCGCCCAGTCGAAAGCGTCCCGCGGCAGGAACATATCATCCAGCCAGACCGCCCGGTCGGCCGCGTCGGCGTTATGTCCCAGCATCGCGGTTGGAAGCGGCAGCACACCATCGCTGATGATCAGCACTTCGATTTCGCCGATCCGTACCGCGTAGCGCGACGGAACCAATTCTTCATGTTTCGGACTGCCAGGCTCCTGCTGACCAGTCGTACGGGTTCTTGCTTCTGCCTGCGACATGATGCGCTCCTGTTTTGATCGAGAGATGTCCGTTATGGGTCACGTCGCGGACACTATGCCGAAGCGTGTCTGGCGGTCGATCGGGTCAAGGGAGAGAGAAAGCTAGGCTTTAGGACAGGGCGGCCTATCGTTTCGGCGTGTCGCGCGGGAGATTTGGTATTGAAGAGACTGGCAACAGGAAGCAAAAGGCTCTCACCCGCCGCACGGTGCCGCGCATTCGGCATTCAGAGGATGACAGCGTCAGAGTGAAAGCGGCGGGTCGGCCGGTTCCAAGAAACGTTCGACCGTTTCCGTCTTCACGGCCTCGATTGATGCCGGTGACCATTTTGGATTGCGGTCCTTGTCGATGACAGCGGCGCGGATGCCTTCGAAGAAATCGGGATTATCCAGCATCTGCAGGCAGGCGCCGAGTTCGCGGCGAAGACATTCGGCGAGCGAAGCGCTGCGCCGGCCGGCCCTCAGCAGCCGCAGAGCGAGTTTCAGGCTGGTCGGCGACCTGCTGAGCAGCACCCGGCGCGTCTCGGCGGCAAACTCGCCCTCTTCCTTGGCGAGAGCCCCGAGGATTTCCTCGACGCTGTCGAAGGAAAATGTGTGGTCGATCATATCGGCGTTCTGCCGCAAGCGGCTTTCCCCCAGTGGCTCGGAAAATCCCTGCAGCAGGGCATCGACTTCAGTCGACGCGCTGGCGCGCGGCAGGTCGCAAAGAGCATCGATCACCGCGTCGAGCCGCGACGAAGCGATCTGAACATCGGCAAGACCGGCATAGATCGCATCCGCAGCACCAATGTCGAGTCCGGTCAGGCCGAGCCATGTTCCGGCTTCGCCGGGTGCCTTGGGCAGCAGCCATGTGGCGCCGACATCGGGGACATAGCCGATTCCGGTTTCGGGCATGGCAAGCCGCGTACGCTCGGTGACGATGCGATGGCGGCCATGTGAGGACAGACCGACGCCGCCGCCCATGGTAATGCCGTCCATCAGCGCGACATAGGGTTTGGGATAGACGGCAATCTTATGGTTGAGGCGGAATTCCTCGCGCCAGAAGGTTCCGGCGAGATCATCACCGGCGCGGGCGCTTTCGTGCAAGGCACGGATATCACCGCCGGCACAGAAGCCGCGTTCGCCTTCGCCGGTGATTACGACGCTTGCCACATCGGATTCGGAGGCAAAGTCATGAAGGGCCTCCGTGAGCGCGCGGATCATCGGCAGCGTCAGACTGTTCAGCGCCCGCGGCCGGTTGAGCCGGATGATGCCGGCAGTGCCCCGCCGTTCGATGATCACTTCGCCGTGCTGCATGGTTCACCTCATCTGCTGCACCATGCATAGACGAGGATGCGCCATCGCTCCAGAGCATTTCCGGCCCGGCACCGATCGATTGCTCAGCCCGACAGGGACCCCCGGGCTGATGCCGCGGCTTCGCAGCGGCTCGCATAGACACCTCTCAGAAGGAGGCGGCGGCAAGTGCCCGGTGGATGCTGTGCAGGTCGTCGACGTTTCTGTTTGACAGGAAGAGCTCCCACTCGAGCGAGCTCTGGACGATGGTCTCAAGCGAGTCGTATCGGGGCTTCCAGTCGAGCACCTGCCGGGCGAGCGAAGCGTCGGCGACGACGCTTGCCGAATCGCCGGCTCGCCGCGGCGCCATGTGGATCTTGAAGGAATGCCCGTGCAGGCGGGTGACCATGTTCAGGACGTCGAGCACGGAATAGCCGCTGCCATAACCGCAATTGGCGACGAGCGGGCCCTTGTCTCTGCGCAGGTGCTGCAGCGCTTTCAGATGCGCATCGGCGAGATCGCTGACATGGATGTAGTCGCGCACGCCGGTGCCGTCATGGGTGGGATAGTCGATGCCGTAGACATGGACGCTGTCGCGCTTGCCGAGCGCTGCCTCGCAGGCAACCTTGATGAGGTGCGTGGCGCCCGAGGTCGACTGGCCGGCACGGTGGTGCGGGTCAGCGCCGGCGACGTTAAAGTAGCGAAGCGCGACATAGTTGAAATCATAGGCGGCGGCGGCATCACGCAGCATGATTTCGGTCATCAGCTTCGACTGACCGTACGGATTTTCCGGGTTGAGGGGAGCCGTCTCCTTCACCGGCAGATCGCTCTGCTGCTGGCCGTAAACGGCGGCCGTCGAGGAGAAGACGAAGTTGCGGATGCCGGCCCTGATCGAGGCGGAAAGAAGCGCACGGGTCCTGCCGGAATTGTTGTCGTAATAAGAGAGCGGATCGGCGACAGACACCGGCACGACGGCGGAGCCGGCGAAATGGATGATCGCCTCGATGTCGTTTTCGATGAAGATCTTCTTCAGGATGTCGGGGTCGGCGACGTCGCCGAGATAAAAACGCGCCTCCGGCGCCACCGCCCAGCGGAAGCCGGTGGAGAGACAGTCGAGCACGACCACATCCTCGCCGGCATCGATGAGCGCCCAAACCATGTGACTGCCGATATATCCCGCGCCGCCCGTCACCAAAACCGCCATGCCCCACACCCCGCTTCAATTTATAAGCAGGGGCATCAGGCGCCGGTTTTCTTTCCAATTTTGTTATCACGGCGCCGTTGTTCGGCTTTTGAACGGGTATGTTTAGAGTCGTGGTTAGAGGCCGATTTCGCTCTTCGCTACAGTTTTATCGATCGGCCGATTCCGGCACGAAATCGTCCCGCACGGTGTGCCCCGCGCCCTCTCAGCGCTTGACGATATAGTCGCAGAGCCGCTCGGCCGCGATCGCCACCTGGGCGGGGTCGCGCAGGAAACAGGCACGCAGGAAGAGTTCGCCGCCGGCGCCGAAGGCAGCCCCGGGAGCAAGGCCGACGCCTGTCTTGTCGACGATATCGATGGCGGCGCTGCGGCTGTCGGCAACGCCGTCGATCTTCAGGAACGCATAGATCGCGCCGTCCGGCTTCAGCGTTTCGACGCCATTGGTGGCAATCAGCGCATCGCAGAGGATATCGCGCGACCGCGCCGCCTTGGCGATGTTGGCGGCGACGAAATCATCGCCTTGATCAAGGGCTGCAACGGCGCCCTTCTGCATGAACTGCGCCACGCCTGAGGTCGAATACTGGATGAGATTTTCGAGCACCTGGCCCATTTCGGGGGGTGCCACGATCCAGCCGACGCGCCAACCCGTCATCGACCAGTTTTTCGAGAAGGAATTGACGAAGACGATCTTGTCGTCCGGCTCCATCACGTCGAGGAACGAGGCGGCGCGGCCGCCGGCGAAGTAATAGCGCGCGTAGATTTCATCCGCCATGATCCACAGATCATGCTTGCGGGCGAGCGACAAGATATCGCCGAGATCTTTCTTCGTGGCGGTCCAACCCGTCGGGTTGGAAGGGGTGTTGATGAAGATGCCTCTGGTCTTGGAGGTGATGGCGGCTTCGACACGCCCGAGATCGACCGTCCATTTGCCGCCTTCGAACTGCAGCGGGATGCCGACGGAGCGGGCACCTGCTATTTCGAGGGCTGCGGCAATATTCGGCCAGGCGGGGGTGAGATAAACGAATTCGTCGCCAGGCGAAGTCAGCGCCTGCACGCAGATCTGGATCGCCTGCATGCCGGATCCGGTGACATAGAAATGCTCGGCCGGAAGGCGGACGGCGAAATGCCTGTGGTAATAATCCGACAGCGCCCGGCGAAGCTCCGGAATGCCGCGCTGCCAGGTATAGAAGGTCTCGCCTGATGCAAGCGCTTCCATCGCCGCCCTGCTGATGAAGTCGGGGGTCGGCAGATCGCCTTCACCGACCCAGAGCGGCAACAAGCCTTCGCGGCCGCGGGCATAATTGACGACTTCGACGATCCCGCTTTCGGGCGCCGCTATGGCGCGCGGGCTGAGGCTTTTCACGATCGACATGCATATCTCCGGTTTCCGCCTTCATAGCGGATTTGCGCCGGTAAATCCCATGATAACAAGTGATGGCATATCGATTTTCGTGATGAATGACGGCCCGCCCGACAGCGGGCCGAAGACAGATCAGACGGCTGGGCGTTTGGCCAGCAGATCGCGAATCTCGGTCAGCAGCTGGACGTCGGCCGGCGGCGGCGGCAATTGTTCCGGCTCCTGCTTTTCCTGACGCTCGACCTGCTGGCGCAGATAGTTCACTGCCTTGACCATCAGGAAGATAATCCAGGCAAGGATCAGGAAGTTGATGAGAACGGTGAGGAAGCTGCCATAGGCGAAGACCGCCCCTTGGGCGCGGGCGGCGGCAAGTGTCGGCGCGTTGACGGCCGACGAGAGGGGCAGGAAATAATTGGAAAAATCGAAGCCGCCGAAAATGGCGCCCACGATCGGCATGATAAGGTCGTCGACCAGCGATTTGACGATGCCGCCGAAGGCACCGCCGATGATGACGCCGACCGCAAGATCCATGACATTGCCGCGGGCGATAAAGGCCTTGAACTCATTGAGCATCGGATCCGTCTCCCTTCGATCCCATTTCAGAGATATGCCGTTGTTTCGATTAGCTACATTTTCGTTGCAATTAATCAATTGCAAATCGCAATTATCTGGTGAAGTCGCCACCAGGCCTTTGACTTAAGGTGTAGATGGACGGGAATTTTCAAGGCACCTGAAATGCCTTAAGCTGACTTCGTTGCGGGAGGTGCCGGCGGCTTTTCGCCGGCGGAGGACTAATGCTTCCAGGCTGGGTCATATTCGCGTCTGCCTTCGGCTATCTGCTCCTGCTTTTCGCCGTGGCAAGCTACGGCGACCGCAAGAACCGCGGTCCGGGCGCGCTCGAAGGCGGATTGCCCGTCGTCTATGCGCTCAGCCTTGCGATCTATTGCACCTCCTGGACCTATTTCGGCAGTGTCGGGCTTGCCGCCCAACGCGGCCTGGAATTTGCCGGCATCTATATCGGCCCCATCCTCGTCTTCACCTTCGGCATGCCGCTGCTTCGCCGCATCATCGAGCTTGCCAAGGCGGAGAAGCTCACCTCCGTCGCCGATTTCGTTGCCGCGCGTTACGGCAAGAATCCGACGGTCGCGACGATCGTGGCGCTGATCTCGCTGATCGGCACCATTCCCTATATAGCCTTGCAGCTGAAAGCGATCTCGAGCACCGTCAGCGCGATGGTCAATCCGTCCGATTACGGCATCGGCAGCGGTAATCTCTATTTCCTCGACCTGCCGCTCATAGCCACCCTGGTGCTTGCCTGCTTCGCCATCATGTTCGGCACGCGGCATACGGATGCGACGGAACATCAGGACGGCCTCATCCTCGCCGTCTCGATGGAATCGGTCGTCAAGCTCGTCGCCTTCCTGACAGCCGGCGTCTGCGTCATCTGGTTCCTCTTCGATGGCCCGGCGGACCTCTGGAGCAAAACCGTCGAGAACGACCTGGTCATGTCGGCGCTTAGCTATCATACGCCGATCAGCCGCTGGATCACGCTGATCGTGCTGTCGGCCTTCGCGATCATCATGCTGCCGCGGCAATTCCACGTCACCGTCGTCGAAAACCGAACGGCAAAGCAGCTGAAACTCGCGGGCTTCCTGTTTCCCAGCTACCTCGTCGCCATCAATCTCTTCGTGCTCCCGGTGGCGATCGGGGGCCTCCTGACCTTCGGCGGCACTGGCAATGCCGACTTCTACATGCTGTCGCTGCCGCTTGCCGGCCAGATGCCGGTGGTTTCGCTCATCACCTTCATCGGCGGCTTCTCCGCCGCAACGGCAATGGTCATTGTCGATTCCGTGGCGCTGTCGATCATGGTGTCGAACGACATCATCATGCCGATCTTCCTTCGGCGCAAACTTGCCGGCCGCGCCGGCCAGCGCGACGATTTCGCCAAGACGCTGCTCAACATCCGCCGCAGCGCCATCTTCGCCGTGCTGCTGTTCGGCTATGCCTATTACCGCTCGACCGACAGCACCGCCGGGCTCGCCTCGATCGGCTTGCTGTCCTTTGCGGCGATCGCGCAGATTGCGCCTGCGCTGTTCGGTGGGCTGATCTGGCGGCGGGCAAATGCGCGCGGCGCCATCCTCGGCCTGACCTCCGGCTTCACCATTTGGGTCTATCTGTTGTTCCTGCCGTCGCTCGGCGGTCCCGACTATTCCTATGTGGCGAGCGCCGTGCTCGGCTTCATCTTTCCGGGCGCGACGCTGTTTACCGCGCCCGACGCCGACCCGCTGGTCAATGCGACCGTCATGAGCCTGCTCGTCAACACGGCCTTCTTCATCGTCGGCTCGCTCACCCGCAATGCCCGACCGCTGGAGCGCATCCAGGCCGGCATCTTCGTCAAGCGGCATTCGCGATCGCAGTTTGCGACACGCGGCTGGAAGACCCGCATCAGCGTCGGCGATCTCAAGGCGGCGATCTCGCGTTATCTCGGCGAAGAGCGCATGCAGCGCTCGTTCACGACCTATGAGCAAAGTTCCGGCCGCAAGCTGGAGGACGAACAGCAGGCCGATATGGCGCTGATCCATTTCAGCGAACAGTTGCTCGGCAGCGCCATCGGCTCGTCCTCGGCAAGGCTGGTGCTATCGCTGATTCTGCAGAAGATCGAGGACGCCTCGTCCGACACCGCATGGCTGCTCGACCAGGCAAGCGAAGCGCTGCAATATAACCAGGACATGCTGCAGACGGCGCTGTCGCAGATGGATCAGGGCATTGCCGTCTTCGACAGTTCCAACCGGCTGACGATCTGGAACCGACGCTTCCGGCAACTGCTTGAGCTGCCCGAGAGTGCCGGCCAAGTCGGCTTTCCCCTGTCGGAGATCGTTACCACACTCAGCCAGCGCGGGGACATCGCGCCCGGCGATCTCAACCAGACGGTGCGGCATTTCCTGACGCTCGACAAACCCTTCGCGCTGGTGCTCGGCGGCGGCGAGCGGATCATCGAGGTGCGCTCCAACGCCATGCCCGATAAGGGCATCGTCGCCACCTTCACCGATATCACCCAGCGCGTCAGCGCCGACCAGGCATTGAAGCAGGCGAATGAAACGCTGGAGCAGCGCGTCGCCGAACGGACGGCGGAACTCACCCGCGTCAACCGCGAACTTGCCGAGGCGCGGGCGGCCGCCGACGAGGCGAATATCGGCAAGACCCGCTTCTTCGCCGCCGCCGGCCACGACATTCTGCAGCCGCTCAACGCCGCCCGGCTCTATTCCTCGGCGCTGGTCGAGCGCATGGCGCAATCCGACAACAGCCCGATCGTGCGCAACATCGATTCGGCACTGGAATCGGTCGAAACCATCCTAGGCGCGGTGCTCGACATCTCCAGGCTCGATACCGGCGCCATGCGGCCGCGGCTCGCTTCGGTCGCGCTTTCCGACCTCCTGGAGCGAATCGAGACCGATTTTGCGCCGATCGCCCGTGAGAAACAGCTGAAGCTGGTGGTCATGCCGACATCGCTCAGGGTCCGCTCAGACCCGAACCTCCTGCGCCGCCTGGTGCAGAACCTCGTTTCCAACGCCATAAAATACACGATCACCGGCAAGGTGCTGGTCGGGGCGCGGCGGCGCGGGAACCAGGTGATCATTCAGGTGATCGATTCCGGCATCGGTATTCCGCCATCGAAATTCCGCACCGTGTTCAAGGAATTCGCGCGGCTGGATGAAGGCGCCAAGACTGCCTCCGGCCTCGGGCTCGGCCTTTCGATCGTCGACCGCATCGCCCGCGTGCTCAACCATCCGGTCGAGCTGCTCTCGACGCATGGCAGGGGCACTGAATTTCGCATCTCCATGCCGCTCGACGTCTCACGCCCGGCCGAGGCTGCGGCAGCCGTCGCCCCCGCCGAGCGCCCGGGGCAGCCGCTCAAGGGACTGAAAATCCTCTGCATCGACAACGAGCCGAAGATCCTCGAAGGCATGCGGTTGCTGCTCAGCGGCTGGGGCTGCGAGGTGACGGCGCTTGATTGCCTTGCCGAGGTGATCGCCATGGACGGCCGGGATGGGCCGCCGGATCTTGCCATCGCCGACTATCATCTCGACGACGGCACCGGCCTTGCCGCAATCCTGCATCTGCGCCGGCAGTTCGGCATCGACATCCCCGCCTTGCTTGTTACTGCCGACCGCACGCCTGAAGTGCGCAGCGAGGCGGAGCGGCACGATATCGCCGTTCAGCACAAACCGGTACGGCCGGCGGCGCTGCGCGCCTATATCACCCAGATATCCGGCCTCAAACGCGCGGCTGCGGAATAGCCGGCAAGCTCAGCCGGCCGGGCTGATGACGCGAGAGACGAGATCGCGTACCCGCGCAGTATCCGGCACCTTGCCAAACAGGATGCGGTACATGATCGGCGCCACAACCTGATCCATCACAAGATCGACGTCCGGGAAGGTTTCGCCCCGCGCCTTTGCCCTGTCGGCGATGACGACGATCTGCTGTCGCGTATATTCGCAGCATTTGCAGGCATTGGCGCCGGCCTGCGCCGCCAACACGTCGCGGATCATCTCGCGGCCCGGCCCGGAGGACATTTCATCGGCATATTGCTCGGCCCAGGCCTGAAGATCGGCCGTGCCGCTGCCGGCGTCGACCGGCTGCATATCTGGCCGCAGCCGCTCGACGGCGACATCGGCGAGAAGCTCCTGCAGGTCGCCCCAGCGGCGATAGATGGTCGACGGCGTCACGCCTGCCCTGGCGGCGATCAGCGGGATCGTCACCTCGGCGCGGTTCATCTCGGCCAACAGATCGCGTGCCGCCTTGTGCACCGACGCCTGGACCCGGGCGCTTCTGCCGCCCGGACGGAGATTCTCTTTCACTGCCATGCCTGCAACCCGACCTTCATCCTGACATCGATGGTTCAAAATCTTTGACAGGAGCATAAACGCAAATAATTTGCCTTTGCGGCGCATCCAACCTACATCGAGCTAACGCAACAGGTTAGCTTTAAGGGGTTTATATATGTTCGCCGCAGCCAAATCCACAGAGAATGCGCCGCGCCCCTCGATCAGTTTCCATGCGCTGACGCTCGCCACCTTCTTCGGCGCCTCCTCGGTGCCGACGCCGCTCTACCGGATCTATCAGGAGAATTTCGCGATCTCGCCGGTGCTGATCACCGTTATTTTCGCCGTCTATGCCTTCGCGCTCTTGGCGGCGCTGCTGACAGCCGGCTCGATCTCGGATCATCTCGGCCGCAGGCCGGTAATCTTTTCCGCCCTGCTGCTCGAAATCGTCGCCATGATCCTATTCGTCGTCGCCAGCGGCCCCGGCTGGCTGATCGCGGCGCGGATCGTCCAGGGCATTGCCACCGGCATCGCCGGCGCCTCGCTCGGAGCAGCCCTTGTCGATGTCGACCGGGCGAAGGGACAGATCGTCAATTCGATCGCGCCGCTTTCCGGCATGGCGCTGGGTGCGGTCGGCACCAGCGCCCTGATTCAGTACGGCCCCTTCCCGATGCGTCTCGTCTATGCGCTGCTGCTCGTCGCCTTCGCGTTGCAGGCGGCCGCCATCTGGCTGATCCCCGAGAGCGGCGGCACGCGCCCCGGCGTTTTCGGCTCGCTGGTCCCGCGCGTTTCCATTCCGCCGCAGGCGAGGCGGCCGCTCTCGCTGGTGACGCCGATCAATATCGCCAATTGGACGGTCGGCGGTTTCTACCTTTCGCTGGTCCCTTCCCTAGTTGCTACCACGACCGGCAGCGCCGCACCGCTGACGGGCGGAGCAGTCGTCGCCGCTTTGACGGCGAGCGGCGCGATCGCCGTCTATCTCAGGCGCGGCAGGACGGCCACGGCCAATCTCGGCTTCGGCGTATCGGCAAAGACGCTCGGCATCCTGACGGTCGTCGCCGGCGTGCATCTCGCCAATGTGCCGCTGCTGTTGATCGGCACTATTCTTACCGGCGCCGGTTTCGGCACCAATTTCCTGGGCTCGCTCGGCACCATCATGCCGCTCGCCAAAGCGGACGAGCGGGCCGGACTGCTGTCGGCCTTCTACGTGCAGAGCTACCTCGCCTTCAGCCTGCCGGCGATATTGGCAGGCTTCCTGGCGAAATCCGCCGGCTATCAAGTGACGACGGACATTTATGCGACGGCGATCCTGCTGTTGCTGGGCGTCGGCATCGTGGCCCTTCGCGCCGGCCGAGGAAAGACTGCGGAGAATGCGGCCTAATTCCGGAGGGAGTGTTCACGGCTGGAGATCCAGCAGTGCCCGGCCGCTGCCATCCATGGCGAAAGGCACCGAGGCGTGCTGGTGGGCGACCAGCCAGCGGCCATCCTGCTTGACGAGGCCGAGGGTCTGACGGAACCAGAGATCGACTTCGGTGCCATCGGTCTTCGTCCCGGTCATCCGCGTGAGGCCACTCCAGAAAGCGACACCCTCGCCGACCGTCAGTTTGGCATCGCGCACCTCGCCGCCAATCGGGCCTTCCCAGGTGTCGAACCAGGCCTGCAGGCCTGCCTTGTCCTTGCCGTTGATGACCAGCGGCGGCGCCAGGGAAAATTCCACGGAATCTTCGGCCTCGTAGGAAAGCGCCTCCTCGGCGTTCTTTTCCCCCAGCGCCTTGGCCCGCATCATCAGCATGGCGATGACCGCCTCTTCCTCGTGCCTAACAATTGCTTCGTCTTTCACGGCCGTTCTCCTTTTCCGCTATGGACAGAGGACGAGCGGCAGGAGAACGATCCGACAATGATGCATTTCACTCTCGGCAATTTCGGACGCAAGATCGCTGCGTTCTACCGGAATTACTTCAGAGATAACTCGTCACTGCGGGCTCGTTCCACCAGGCATCGTGCCTGCCATCGGCGTAACGAACCGGCAGCCCCGCCAGTTCCTCCGGCCTAATATTATCCAGGCAGGCGATGTTGATCGAGACATAGGCGCCGCCGATCGCCTCGACATAACCGTCGCCATAGGCCGGCACCCCGCAGGTGCGGCAGAAGCGGTGATGGCCGCTCATCGTGTTGAACTGGTAATCGGATGTCTCCGCCGGGTCGGACATCAGCCGGAAATCCTCGGGCTTGACGTTAGCGCCCCAATAGCGCCGCTTGGCACAGATCGAGCAATTGCAGCGGCCGGTGCCGGCTTCGAGGTCGATATCCACCTCGTAGTGCACTTTGCCACAATGGCAGCTTCCCTTGTAAGTCTTCTTCATGGCGATCTCCCCATCGGCGTTGCTTTCAGCATGTCAATATGACAATGTGTTGTCATTATGAATGAGATACAGAATAGACAACATGTTGTCAAAACAGAATCGACCGGAGCGAACGGTGGAAGGGGATGCCTTTTCCGCTTTCGCGATCACAGCCCTGCGTCTGGCCGCTCACCTGACGGCGGCCGGCGACCGGTTGGCGAAGCCTGCAGGACAGACCAGTGCGCGCTGGCAGGTGCTCGCCGCGGCAAGGCGCGGCGACCTGTCGGTGGCGCAGATCGCCCGCGCGCTCGGCCTCGCTCGTCAGGGCGTTCAGCGGCTGGCCGACGTGCTGGAGAGCGAAGGGCTGATCGCCTATGCCGACAACCCGCAGCATCAGCGCGCCAAGCTGGTGCGACTGACGGCGGACGGGGCGGCACGGCTCGGGGCGATCGAGGTGGCGCAGGCCGGATGGGCAAACAAGCTCGGCGCCGCGTTTACCTCAGCCGAGCTCAATGTGGCGCGGGCTGTCATGGCGCGGGCAATGGAGGCGATGGAGGTGGACGAGGCGTCCGGCAGTTGAGCAATTCGCCCCGCGGTGATGCGCCCGCCTTGGACTGAAAACGAAAAAAGGCCGGGCTAACCCGACCTTCCCTGCCATCTCGACGAACCGTGCCAGTACATCCGTGGTCACGATCCGGAGATGATATTCAAGCCTCGGAGGCTCAGGCCGCCTGGAGGCGGTCTGCCGACATCTTGCCGGACTTGTTGTCGCGGACGAGATCGTAGGACAGCTTCTGGCCATCCTTGAGGTCACGCATGCCGGCGCGTTCAACGGCCGAGATGTGGACGAAAACGTCGGCAGCGCCGTCGTCCGGCTGAATGAAGCCGAAGCCCTTGGTTGCGTTGAACCACTTTACGGTACCTGTGTTCATGACGATATCCTTTCGAATCGCTCATAGAAGATTGCAGCCCGGAAATACCGAACGGCGATGAAACCGATTTTGGAGGAAGGTCGCCAGGAACGACGCAAGCGCCGTTTCAAAGTTCATCTAGCAAGATCGATGTGCACGGGTGTAATCGGAAATTGTGTCCGCGGCAAGGCGTCGGCAAGGAAAAGTGGAATTCGGCGAACTGGAGAAAGCGCGGGATTCTTTTGCGCCGTGACCTGGCATCCCTCTGCCCTGCCCGGCAGAGGGTGGCTACGTTTGGCGGAAACAATAGCAAAAACAGATTACGCCGCCGCCTTCGCTCCTGCATAGGGATTGAACCGCCCATAAAATGTCTCACCCTTGGCGGCCATATCCTTCAACAGCGGTGTCGGCTTGAAATGCTCTCCGTAAGCTGACGCTAACTTTTCTGCCAGTTCCACGAATGCCTTTACGCCCATCCCATCGATATAGCTCAGCGCCCCGCCGGTGTAGGGCGCGAAGCCAAAGCCGAGGATCGAGCCGACATCAGCTTCGCGCGGATCTGTGACGATGCCTTCCTCGACCGTCCGGGCGGCTTCGAGCGCGATGGTGACGAGGAAACGTCGCTTGAGGATGGCGACGTCGACCTCGTCCGGGCTTTTCTGCGGATAGAAGCTCTTCAGCTCCGGCCAGAGCGACTTCTTCGCCGGTTTCGGCGGATAGTCATAGAAGCCCTTGGAATTCTTGCGGCCGAAGCGTCCTTCCTTTTCGACGATGCGGGAGATCAGCTCCATGTGCCTGGGATCGACAGCCCTTTCGCCGAGATCGGCGACCGTCGCCTTGAGGATCTTCAGGGAAAGGTCGATCGCCACCTCGTCGTTCAATGCCAGCGGCCCCACAGGCATGCCGGCCATCTTGGCGGCATTCTCGATCATGGCGGGCGGCACGCCCTCGATCAGCATGTCGTAGCTTTCCGACATGTAGCGCAGCACGCAGCGATTGACGAAGAAGCCGCGGGTGTCGTTGACGACGATCGGCGTCTTCTTGATCGCCGCGACATAATCGAGTGCGACGGCGAGCGCCTTGTCGCCGGTTTCGCCTCCGAGGATCACCTCGGTCAGCATCATCTTTTCGACCGGCGAGAAGAAGTGAATGCCGATGAAGTCGGCGGGGCGTTTCGAATTCTTCGCAAGGCCCGTGATCGGCAGCGTCGAGGTATTGGAGGCGAAGATCGCGCCCTCGGGCAGCACTGCTTCGACCGCCTCGATAACAGCCTTCTTGACTTCGCGATCCTCGAACACGGCCTCGATGACGAGGTCGGCATTGGCGAGATCGGCATAATCGGCCGACGGCGAGATGCGGGAAAGAAGGGCTGCCGCTTCGTCCTGCGTCAGCCTTCCCTTACCGATCGAATCCTTAACGAGCCCTTCGGAGACGGCCTTGCCCTTGGCGGCCGCTTCCATATCGCGGTCGATCAGAGTCACCGGAATGCCGGCGGCGGCGGTGACATAGGCGATCGAGGCGCCCATGAAGCCGGCGCCGACGACGCCGACATGTTTCAGCTCCGTCTTCGGGATACCGGCCGGGCGGCGTGCGCCCTTGCCGAGCTCCTGCATGGAGATGAACAACGAGCGGATCATCGAGAAAGCTTCCCGGGTCTGCAGCACCTCGGTGAAATAACGCTGCTCAATCTTCAGACCGGTGTCGAACGGCACCTGCAGGCCTTCATAGACGCATTTCAGGATGGCGAGCGCTGCCGGATAATTGCCCGACGTCTCGCGGCGCAGGATCGCCGGCGCGGCCGGCCAGAGCTGCGCGGAGGCCGGCGTCCAGATGCCGCCGCCCGGCAGCTTGAAGCCTTTCTCGTCCCACGGGGCGACCGGCTTCAGGCCATCCCTGATCATCTGCTTGGCGGCGGGGATCAGCTGATCCGGCTCGACCACCTGGTGCACGAGGTTCATTGCCTTGGCGCGCGCACCGCTCAACGACTGGCCCGTCGTCATCATCTGCAGCGCGTCCTGGGCATTGGCGAGGCGCGGCACACGCTGGGTGCCGCCGGCGCCGGGGAAGATGCCGACCTTGACCTCGGGCAGCGCGATCTTGATGCTCTTGGCATTGGAAGCGACGCGGCCGTGGCAGGCAAGCGACAGTTCGAAGGCGCCGCCCATGCAGGTGCCGTTGATTGCCGACACCCAGGGCTTGCCGGAGGTTTCGAGCTTGCGGAACAGGCCGCTCATGCGGCCGACCAGACCAAAGAGCGTCTGCACCGCCGTCTCCGGGCTCTTGGCTTTCTCCTCCTGGTAGGAGCCGAACATCGACTTGATCATCGAAAGATCAGCGCCGCCGGAGAAGGAGGATTTGCCTGAGGTGAATACGACGCCCTTGACGGCGACGTCAGCGGTCGTCGCGTCGATGATGGCGTTGAGCTCCTCCATCACCTCGGCGGTGAAGACATTCATCGATTTGCCGGGCATGTCCCAGGTGACGAGAGCGATGCCGTCGGCGTCGGTTTCGACCGTGAAATTGGTGTAGCTGCTCATTGGGAATTCCTCTCCCTGAATTCTATTGCGGTGAAGCCCCTCCCCTTGTGGAGAGGGTCGCGATCCCATCAAACGCGTTCGATAACCGTTGCCGTGCCCATGCCGGCGCCGATGCAGAGCGTCACCAGCGCGGTGTTGAGGTCGCGGCGTTCAAGCTCGTCCAGCACGGTTCCGAGGATCATGGCGCCGGTGGCGCCGAGCGGATGGCCCATGGCGATGGCACCGCCATTGACGTTGATGCTGTCGTGATCGATGTCGAAGGCCTGCATGTAGCGCAGCACCACGGCGGCGAAGGCCTCGTTCAACTCAAAGAGGTCGATGTCCGACAGGCTCATGCCGGTCCGCTTCAACAGCTTTTCGGTCACGTCGACGGGGCCGGTCAACATCAGCGCCGGATCCGATCCGATATTGGCGAAAGCCTTGATGCGGCCACGCGGCTTCAGCCCCATGCTCTCACCGCCAGCCTTCGATCCCAGGAGCACCGCAGCGGCGCCATCGACGATGCCGGAGGAATTGCCGGCATGGTGGACGTAGTTGATCCGCTCGATCTCGGGATGAGCCTGGATGCCGACGGCTTCGAAGCCGCCCATCTCGCCGGGCATCTGGAAGGAGGGGTTGAGAGAGGCAAGCGCCTGCATATCGGTGCCGGGGCGCATGTGCTCGTCCTTATCCAGGATCGTCAGGCCGTTCTGGTCCTTGACCGGGATCACCGACTTGTCGAACCAGCCCTGCTGCCAGGCATGGGCGGCGCGCTTCTGGCTCTCGACGGCGTAGGCATCGACATCGGTTCTGCTGAAGCCGTATTTGGTGGCGATGAGATCGGCCGAGACGCCCTGCGGCATAAAATAGGCCGGGAAATTCACCGACGGATCCATGAACCAGGCGCCGCCCGACATGCCCAGGCCGACGCGCGACATGCTTTCCACACCGCCTGCGATGACGATGTCGTCGGCGCCCTGGGCGATCTTGCCGGCGGCGAAATTGACGGCATCGAGGCCGGAGGCGCAGAAGCGAGAGATCTGCATGCCGGGCGCACGGGTGGAATAACCGGCTTCGAAGGCGGCAGCCTTGGGGATGACGGCGCCGGCATCCATGACCGGGTCTACGCAGCCCATGATGATGTCGTCGACGGTTGTCGTGTCGAGCCCGTTGCGGTCGCGGATCGCTTCCAGCGTCTTGGCGGCGAGGCGGACGGAAGGCACCTCATGCAGGGCGCCGTCCTTCTTGCCGCGGCCGCGCGGCGTGCGGACGTGATCGTAAATGAAAACCTCGGTCATTGTCTCGTCTCCCTGATGGCGCAGACGCGCCTTTGAATTCTGCGAAGACCAAATAGCCCTTCGTTTTAAGCTCAGGGCGTTCGGCGCTCGAAACGATTCACCGGATCGTTTCGTCGGCTGCGCCGACCGCTTTCTCACCCCCAACCCTCCCCACAAGGGGGAGGGAGAACCGGCTCAAAACGCTTCCGCGGCCAGCGCCATCATCGTGTCGGCGCCGGCTTCGATGCGGGCCTTGCGAAGGGCGGTTTCCGGCATGATCCGCTCCATGAAGAATTTCGCCGTGGTCAGCTTGTTCTTCAGGTAATCCTCGCGGGCGGCATCGCCCGAGGCAAGGCCGTCCTCGGCGGCCTTCGCCATCTTCGCCCACATATAGCCGAGAACGACGAGACCGAAGAGATGCATGTAATCGGTCGAACCGGCGCCGGCATTGTCGGGCTTGGCCATGGCGTTCTGCATGAACCACATGGTCGCGGCCTGGACGTCGTTCAAGCCCTTCTTCAGATGCTTGGTGAAGAAGGAGAGCTTTTCGTCGCTGCGGTTCTCCTCGCAGAAATCGCCGATTTCCTTGAACAACGCCATGGCGGCGCGGCCGCCGTTGAGCGCGAGCTTGCGCCCGACGAGATCGAGCGCCTGAATGCCGTTGGCGCCTTCGTAGATCATGGCGATGCGGGCATCGCGGACATACTGGCTCATGCCGTGCTCTTCGATATAGCCATGGCCGCCGAAGACCTGCTGCGCCATGACGGCGTGGTCGAAGCCCCTGTCGGTCATCACACCCTTGAGAATCGGGGTGACGAGGCCAAGGATATCGTCGGCCGTCTGGCGCTCCTTCTCGTCGGTGGCGCGGTGGGCAATGTCGGATTTCAGCGCGGTCCAGAGCAGGAAGGCGCGGCCGGCCTCGTTGAAGGCGCGAATGGTCATCAGAGTCCGGCGGACATCGGGATGGACGATGATCGGATCGGCCTTCTTTTCCGGCGCCTTGACGCCGGAGAGCGAGCGGCCCTGGATGCGGTCGCGGGCATAATTCGCGGCATTCTGATAGGCGATTTCGGAAATGGCGATGCCCTGCAGGCCGACCATCAGGCGCGCCTCGTTCATCATCACGAACATGGCATTGAGGCCGCGGTTTTCGGCGCCAATCAGAAAGCCGGTCGCCTCGTCGTAATTCATGACGCAGGTGGCGTTGCCGTGGATGCCCATCTTGTGCTCGATCGCACCGCATGACACGGCATTGCGGTCGCCAAGAGCGCCGTCCTTGCCGACCAGGTATTTCGGGACGATGAAGAGCGAGATGCCCTTGGTGCCCTCGGGCGCCCCCTCGATGCGGGCCAAAACCAGATGAACGATATTGTCGGTCAGATCGTGCTCGCCGGCAGAGATGAATATCTTCTGGCCGGATATTCTATAGCTGCCGTCGGCCTGCGGCACCGCCCGGGTGCGCAGCATGCCGAGATCAGTGCCGCAATGCGGCTCGGTCAGGTTCATCGTGCCGGACCAGGAGCCGTTGACCATCTTCGGCAGATAGGTCTCCTTCTGCTCCTGCGTTCCATGGACGAGGATCGCGGCGATCGCACCCTGCGTCAGGCCCGGATACATCATCAGCGACATGTTGGCGGCGGAGGTATATTCGCCCACGGCCGCATGCAGCGTATAGGGAAGCCCCTGCCCGCCGAACTCCTCCGGCACCGCAAGGCCGATCCAGCCGCCTTCGCGGTAGGCATTATAGGCTTCCTTGAAGCCCTTCGGCGTCGAAACACTGGCGTCGTCCTGACGTCTGCAGCCTTCCTGGTCGCCGGAATAATTGATCGGAAAAAGAACTTCTTCGGCCACCTTGGCGGCCTCGCCGAGGATCGCCTCGATCATATCGGGCGTCGCGTCCGCAAAACCGGGAAGATTATTGTAGCGTTCGAGGCCCAGCACGTCGTTCAGAACGAAAAGCGTATCGTTCACCGGGGCCTTGTAGACTGGCATCTCTCAAATTCCTCCCATTCAAATAACTGGATCGCATCGACCTTGGGCACTGTCTTACAAAATATTGACGTTTGCGTAAACGTCAAATCCTGCAACTGCGCTCGCTTTTGTGAAAAAATTCTGATCCTGTGCATCTGCGCCCCATGAGGAGACGTCAACTCCCCTTCCTTGTCCATCGCTGAACGGCGTATAAACGGAGGCGTCTTTCAATCCGCAAATCGCAATGCTTCAGGGGGAACCGCGGCATGATCAGTTTCGAGGCGATAAGGCAGCGTGCGGAAGAGCGAAAAGGCGGTGCGGCCGCGCTGCAGGCAATGCTCGAGAAGCACCAGCCGGATCACGACCGGCTGCGCGCCATGCCGGACGACCGCATCCTGGCCGACATGACCCGCCGCATCTTCTACAGCGGCTTCGTGCAGAAGGTAATCGATGCGAAGTGGCCGGGATTCGAGGCGGCGTTTTCTGGCTTCGATCCGGCGGCGCTGAATATCGCGCCCGACGATTACTGGCATGAGCTGACATCGGACGAGCGGATCATCCGCAACGGCGCGAAGATCATGTCGGTTCGCGCCAATGCCGCCTTCGTCAGAGAGCTGGCGAGCGAACATGGCAGCGTCGGCGCCTTCTTCGCCGACTGGCCGCGGGAGGACCAGATCGGCCTCCTCGAGCTGATGAGCAAACGCGGCAGCCGGCTCGGCGGCATGACCGCCCAGTATTTCCTGCGCGGCATCGGCCGCGACAGCTTCGTCGCCACGCTCGACGTGCTCGCCTGCCTGAGATCGGCCGGCGTGCCGCTCTCCTCCTCCGGCACGACGAAGAAGGACCAGCAGCTGATCCAGCAGGCCTTCAACGACTGGGCCGCCGAGACCGGCCTTTCCTTCATCCACCTCTCGCGCATCAGCGCCTATTCGATCGATGCCGCGCACTGAAATTCCGGCCTGGCGATGTCTATCCCATCCGGCGAATTTAACGGCAATTGCCGCCTAAAGAAGCCTTTCGGCTGCAAACGTTAAAAAATTCTCATCTATCTTAACGGCTTGTTTACCACGTTTCGTGAAAGGTGCGGATTGAGCCGTAGTGATCCGCATTCCTTTTCCCAGTCCCGCGTTCCTAAAGAATGCCGCTACATCGTTCAGCCTGAGGAAAGTCTAATTGACTATCTTCTTATGGATGATGCGCTCCGGTCCGCGTGAAGACGTGGGCAGCAGACGAAGAAGCCACGGATCGAGCTCTGACGAGAGGTCGAGCAGTCGAAGCGAGCAAGAAGATGAACGGATCGCGATCAAATCCTTCCCGACAGTCCGACAGGACCTCGCTCGATGCGCTGAACCGCACGATCGAAGGGCTGGAGGCGCGCATCGAAGGGCTGATGGGCAGCGGACGCGATCAGCGGACGCGCACGCCAACGGCCGAGCGCGATCCTTATGCGGCCTCCAATGCGCCGCGCCCCACACGAGCGCCGGTCGAGCCGCGGCCGGATCCGCTGGCGGAAATTCGCCAGCGCCAGCGCGCATTGGAAGCGGGCCGCGAACGCTCCTATGGGCGCGAGCAGGCCACCCAGCTGCGCGACCCCGCACCGCGCGCCGCCGCGCCACTGGCCGCCCCTGCCTTGCGCGCCGGCGACGACACGATGACCGAGATCGCCCAGGCGCTCGTCAACCTCAGGCAGGACTTGAAGCGCGATATTTCCGAGGGCGTGACCCGCGAGATGAGCGCACTGCGCGCCGAACTGCGCGAGATCAAGGCGACCGCCGGAGACAGCCGCTTCGCCGACGACATTCGCGCCGACATGAACCGCCTGGCCCAGAGCATCAGCCAGTTGACCGGCCGCTCGAGCGGCCCGGAGGCCGCCGGCCTGCGCGAGGATTTCGAGGAGCTGCGATCGCTGATGGACGGGCTGGCGCGCGAGGAATCGCTGCGCCATATGGAAAGCCGCTGGGACGGCGTCGAGAGCCGACTTGCCGCACTCGATACCGAGGGGCTGCAGGAAGAGCTCGTTTCGCTGGCCTACCGGCTCGACGATATCAAGCGCCATATCGGCGGCATGGGCGAAAGCCCCGCGGTCCGGGCGCTGGAAGACAAGCTCATCGCCATCGCCACGGCGATGGAGCAGTTCGGCAACATGATCCAGCCGCATGACCGGGTCATGTCCGAGCAGTTCGCCGCCATGGATATGCGCCTCGACGAGATCAGCCGGGCGATTGCGGCAAGCGGCCGCGCAGCTGCCGCCAACGATCCGACGCTGATGCAGCGGCTGGAAAGCCGCCTGTCGTCGCTCGCCGACCAGATCGACCTGATGAGCCACGACGCGGCCAGCCGGGCAACCCCAGCCGACGAGCTGGCGATGCGGCTGGAAGCGCTGACGGAGCGCGTCGAGGAGCTGGCCAAGGCGGAAGCGACGTCCCGGCTCGACGAGCGGCTGGAACATCTATCCTACCTGCTGGAGCGCACGCAGAAGGCGGCCGCGCAACCCGACCTCACCGGCCCGCTTTCCGAGATCTCCCGCAAGATCGATGCGCTCGAGAATGGAGCGGTCAATGACGTGCTGGCGCAGCGGCTCGATTATCTCGCCCGGCGGATCGACGAGATGGCCTTTCAGCAGCCCGCACCTGCCGCGGCGATCGATGACAGAGCTTTCCAGCGTCTCGAAGGTCGGCTGAGCGACATCGCCGCCCGGCTCGAAGAAACAACGGCGGCGCCGCCGACCGATCCGCAAGCGCTGAAGAACCTCGAAGACCAGATTGCCAACCTTTCGGCGCTGATGAGCGAGCCGCGCGAAAGTGCCGCGATTCCGGCCGACCTCGACCGGCGCATGGGCGCGATCGAAGATTATATGGCGACAAGCGACGAATATATCATCGAGGCGGCGCGCCAAGCGGCGGAGGCCGTCGTCGAGGCCTATTCGCGCAATGGCGGCCTGCAGGGCGGCGTGCCCGCCGCCGACATGTCGGCGCTGACGGCGCTGGCCGAGGATCTGCGCCATCTCGAGGATATCAGCCGCGACAGCGAGGAGCGCACGCACAAGACCTTCAAGGCGCTGCACGAGACGCTGGTCCACATCGCCGACCGGCTCGACGGCATGGAAGAGCGCGGACGGCCGATCGCTCAGATGCCGATGGCCGACGTCGATTTCGATGTCGACCCCTATGCGCTGATGGTGGCTGAAGCCGCCCAGACGGCGGACGTGCCCCCGGCAGCGAAAGCCTCTCCGGTCATCCGCACGGCCGAGGTCGCGGCGGAACCTGCCACCCTCGCCCAGGCCGGGAGCATAAGCGCAACAAGCGCGATCGCCATCGAAGCCGCGACGCGGCCGCCGGAGACCCCGACACCGGCGCCGGCAAAAACCAGCCTGTTCGCCAGCCTTGGCAAGCGGCTGCGGCCCGGCAAAAAAGCCGAGGCGCAGGCGAAGGAACGACCGGTGATCGACCCTGCGCCGTCGATCGATCCCGCCGACGTGGTCCCGACGGATGCGGCGAACGAACTGCTCGAGCCGGGTTCGGGCGCGCCCGACGTCAAGAAGATTCTTGAACGGGTGCGCGCCAGCCAGAGTGCCCAACGCGGCAAGCCTGCCATCGAGACGGATCGGGCCGACTACATCGCGGCTGCGCGCCGGGCGGCGCAGGCAGCCGCAATGGAAGTGGACGCCAATCCAAAGCAGGCGGCAACCAAGGCCGACAAGAAGGCCGCAAATGCCGACAAGATGAGCAAGACCGACAAGGCGGGCAAGCCCAGCGCCTTTTCGCGCTACCGCCGACCGATCCTTCTCGCCGTCGGCGCCGTCTTGCTCGCCATCATGGCCTTTCCGCTGGCGCGGACGCTGACGAGCGGCGAACCGGCCCCGCAGCCGCCGGCGGAGGTCTCTGCGCTGACGGGGGCGACGGAAAACCCGCAGCCGGTTCCGCCTGAGGCGGCACCCGCCCAGCCGGACACCGGCGCTGCCGATATCAACGCCCCTGCAGCGGCGAGCGCACCGGCCGCCGATCAGGCGCAACCGGAAACAGCCTCGCCGGCCGCCGGCGATCATCTGACCGATGCAACGCCGCTCGATGGCGAAGGGGCTGCAACTTTGGCCCCCGCCGGTTCGTCCGCGAGAATGCAGGAAACATCGAGCTTCACTCCGAACAGCCCGACCGCAGCGGCGGCCGCGCCGCAGGCAGCGATCACCATCCCCGACACCGTGCAGCCGAAATCACTTGCCTATGCGGCACAGGGCGGCGACTCCCTGGCGCTGTTCGAGATCGGCGCACGCTATTCGGACGGCCGCAACGGCATGACCGTCGATCAGAAACAGGCCGCAGGCTGGTACCAGCTTTCGGCCGACAAGGGTTTTGCGCCGGCACAATACCGGCTCGGCAGCATGTATGAGAAGGGCAACGGCGTCGAACGCGACATCGCCAAGGCGAAGGGCTTCTACGAGCAGGCGGCGAACCGGGGCAATGCCAGCGCCATGCACAATCTAGCCGTTCTCTACGCCTCCGGCGCGCTCGGCCAGCAGGATTATGCGACGGCGGCCTCGTGGTTCACCAAGGCCGCCAATCTCGGCATCACCGACAGCCAGTTCAACCTGGCGATCCTCTGCGCCAGGGGCAACGGCGTTCCGGCGGATCTCGAGGAATCCTATAAGTGGTTCGCGATCGCCGCCAAGGCCGGCGACAAGGATGCAGCACAGAAGCGCGATGAAGTGGCCAACGCCATGAAGCCTGACCAGCTCGAACGGGCGCGCGCCAAGGCCGACCTCTGGAAGCCGGAACCGCTCGACCATCGCGCCAACGGCATCGACATCCCCGACGAATGGGCGGGCACAGGCATGAAGACGGCAACCGTCGACATGAAGAAGGCGATCCGCAACATCCAGGCGATCCTCAACAATAACGGTTTCGACGCCGGCGTGCCCGATGGCGAAATGGGGGCGAAAACCGTCGCCGCGATCAAGAGCTTCCAGAAGTCGATCGGCCAGGAGCCGGACGGCAAGGTGAGCGACGCGACCGTGAAGGCGCTGCTCGAACGCAACAAGCAGGTCGCCAAGGCGATCTAAGGTGCGTCGACGGAAGTCGAGCCGCCGGTGAAGACCCCTCCCCACAAGGGGGAGGGGCTTGCATGCCGCGCCGACGTTATCTCTTTCACGGATTCACCCGCGGAAACATTGATGTTGCTGTGGGGTGATGCCGCGCATAGCCCTCCCCCTTGGGGAGGGGTCTTCGCAGGCCTTGCGGCACTAAGCCGCAAGCTTTTCCGAATTTTTCCCACCCTCGTCACAAAACCTGAAAAAAGCCCGATTATGCCGGACATATCGATCCGCGCATCGCCGAATCTCCCGCCATCGATCTCTATCAATCGGGGCCGATCGAAAGCCTCTGGCAACGATTTCACAGTATGGTGCGCATTCGAACGGGGACGTGACAGGAACCGCCCGGCAGGGGCGGTCATCATTCGGGGTCGGTTGTGACAATTTATCTGCCCATCGCAGAATTGTCGGTGAACATCTTCATCATTCTCGGCATGGGGGCGGCCGTCGGATTCCTGTCCGGAATGTTCGGCGTCGGCGGCGGTTTTCTCATCACCCCGCTATTGATCTTCTACAATATCCCGCCCGTCGTCGCCGTCGCCACCGGCGCCAACCAGGTCGTGGCGTCGTCGATTTCGGGTGCGATCACCCATTTCCGGCGCGGCACGCTCGACGTCAAGCTCGGCACAGTGCTCCTGGTCGGCGGTCTTACAGGGGCGACCGTCGGCATCTGGATCTTCTCGCTGCTGCGCGCCATCGGCCAACTCGACCTGATCATCTCGCTGATGTATGTCATCTTCCTCGGAGCGGTCGGCGGGCTGATGCTGCTCGAAAGCATCAATGCCATGCGCCGCGCCGCACGCAACGAGCCGCCCGCGCCGCGCAAGCCAGGCCACCAGCATTGGGTGCACAAGCTGCCGCTCAAGGTGCGCTTCAAGAAATCGAAGATTTTCCTCAGCGTCATTCCGATCATTGCGCTCGGCTTTGCGATCGGCATCCTGACCTCGATCATGGGTGTCGGCGGCGGCTTCATCATGGTGCCGGCAATGATCTACCTGCTGCGCATCCCGACCAATGTCGTGGTCGGCACCTCGCTTTATCAGATCATTTTCGTGACCGCCTATACGACGATCGTGCAGGCGGCGACGAACTTCTCTGTCGACATCGTGCTTGCCTTCATCCTGATGGTGGCGGGTGTCGTCGGGGCGCAATATGGCGTGCGCGTCGGCCAGAAGCTTCGCGGCGAGCAGCTGCGCGCCCTGCTTGGCCTGCTGGTTCTGGCCGTCGGCCTGCGTCTGGCGATCGCGCTGGTCGTGACCCCTGCCGACGTCTATTCGGTGGTGATGGGGACCGGCAACTGATGCGCCTGCTTGCCTCGATCCTCCTGCTCTTGTGTCTGCTGCCGGCGGTTGCCGGGGCGCAGTGGCTGCCGGGACAGGCAACGGAAGCGGTGCGGGAGGGGCTGGAGATCGGCACATCGACCAGCGAAATTGCCATCACTTCGGATTTCCACGGTGCCGATCTGACGATCTTCGGGGCGCTCTCGAACACCGACCAGCTGCTGCTCGCCATTGGTCAGTATGACGTGGTGGTGGTGCTGGAAGGCCCGCGCGAGGATGCGACGGTGCGCAAGAAGGAGCGCGTCTTCGGCATCTGGGTGAACAGGCGCTCGATGACTTTCGAGGCGGTGCCGCATTCCTATTCGATGTCGAGCTCGCGCATGATCGACGATCTGACGACGCCGCTGGAACTCACCGACCAGGGGATCGGCATCGACCACATTCCGCTGACGCCAGTCGGATTCGTCGGCGACGGCAGCAATCTCGGCGAGTTCCGTCAGGCTTTCCTGCGGCTGCAGCAGGTGGGCGCGCTTTACGACCGGAACCCGAGCGGCGTGCGGTTCGTTTCATCGAACCTCTTCAAGGCGAGCCTGCGCCTGCCGGCAAATATTCCGAACGGGGTGCACACGGTGCGCGCCTATCTCTTCAAGAGCGGCAATCTCATCACCGATAAATCGCTGCCGCTGCGCGTCATCAAGACGGGCATCGAACAGACGATCACTGATGCGGCCCATGATCAGCCGATCCTCTACGGATTTGCGGCCGTGGCGCTCGCCGTCGTCACCGGCTGGAGCGCCAGCCTGATCTTCCGCAAGGAGTGATCCGGCGCCGCGAACCGTCGCGCTCGTGTCTCATGTCTTCAGGAAGGCGAGCCGCTCGTCGACGCGAGCGGGGGCAATTTCCAGAATATCGGCGCTGACGACGCCTTCCGCTACGAAAGGATCCTGCTGAATCCTGGTTTCGAGTTCGGCGCGCGAGGTGTTGTGAGCGACGACTGCTCCACCTGCGCTCGGCTGAAGGCCGCCGGCGAGAAGAAAAATCCCGTCGTCGAAGCCTCGTTTGAGCCAGTCATTATGCGCTTCCATCAGAACCGGTGCTTTGGCCCTGCTTTCAGAAAATTTCAGAGTAATGAAAAACATGCAGTGTCTCCTTCAGGAATGCTGTCGTGAAAGGGTGTCGGGAAAGGCGGGTGTTTCTGGCCGCTGCTCCGCCAGCCACGCGCGCATATTTTCCACCTCGTTTTGAACAAAGATTTCGTCGCGATAGGCGGCCGCAAGCGTCGCAACACCTTGGCTCCGCATCAGAATGCGCATGGCAAGCGCATCGGCTTCAGCCTCGCGGCCAAGCTCACTGAATTGACGTGAGAGCCAATGGCGAAACAGATCGAAAAGTTCGGCAGCACGGCTCTTGGCAATGTGATCGAGCTTGGCGAGTTCGGCGCAAAGCGTGCCGACCGGGCAACCGTGGGCCATGATTTTCGACTGATTCACGATGAGGAGATTGACGAAGCTGAGAATACGCTCGTCAGGTGCCTCGGCCTGTGCTTCCCACTGATCGAGCATTGACCTGGTTTTGAGGAGGCGATGGGTGATCACCGCATCGAGAAGCTCGTCCTTCGTCTTGAAGTGATAATAAAAATTGCCTCGCGAGAGTCCGACTGTACCCGCAATGTCGGCAAAGGACGTTGCTTCAAAGCCTCTCTCGTAGAAAAGCCTGTCGGCTGCTTCGACAATTTGCTGCCGGGTGGCCGCAGCGACCATTTTCATTCTCCCTTCTGTCCGCAAAGCTACGATTCGTAGGTCAATTGACCTAGGAATTAGGACAATTGACCTAGAAGAGTCAAGCGCCGAAACTTCTTGTCGGCGGCCCCCTTCGCCTCCAGGACCGCTTGCCTATCGCAATCAGTTGAATTACTGTGAACCAGTTGCTTATTAAAAGCGGTTTTCACTTGAGGAGGATGAAATGCGGAAGCTTGTCGTCTGGAACCTGATGACGCTCGATGGCTATTTCGAGGGAACGAAACCGTGGGAGATCGACTTCCACAATCTAGCCTGGGGACCGGAGCTCAAGCGCTATGCCGAGCAGTTCGGCGAGGAAGGTGACCTCCTGGTCTTCGGCCGCAAGACCTATGAGGGCATGGCCGCCTACTGGCCGACTGCCGAGGACGAAGACAAGATCAAGGTCTATATGAACGGCATCGCCAAGATCGCCGTCTCTCGAACAATGACCGATCCTGGCTGGAACAATGCCCGCATTGTCAGCGATCCGATCCCCGAATTGACGAGGCTGAAGCAGGAGGACGGCAAGACGATCTTCATCTTCGGCAGCGCCGTGCTTGCCGATAGCCTGCTGAACGCGGGCCTTATCGATGAGATCAGGGTTTGCGTGGTGCCGGTCATTCTCGGCGGCGGCAATCCGCTCTTCAAGCCGACCGAGGCCCAGGTGCCGCTGAGGCTTATTGAATCCTCGACCACGCAAAGTGGCGCGGTGATCCTGCGTTATGAGCCGGTCAGGGCGTAGCGGTGGGTCATGGCTGTCTAGTTCCTGAAAAAGACCCCTCCCCAACCCCCCAACAGGGGGAGGGTTGGGGAGGGGTTTTCATAATAGCCCCCTCAGAAAAGCTCGTATTCGACTAAAAACCGGTTTTTAACATTTACGAGTTAGTAATCTCTCGGAAACGAGAGGTTCTGTCATGCGTACTCGTATCGTTCTGACCGCCGTGGGTCTCGCGCTGCTTGCCGGCTGCGCGACGGCGCCGAAGCAGACGAGGAACATCTGCGCCGTCTTCGATCAGCGCGAAGGTCTTTTCTCCAGCTGGCAGAGGGCGGCAGAGCGGACGGAGAAGAAATACGGCGTGCCCGTGCCGATCCTGATGGCGACGATGTACACCGAATCGGGTTTCCAGCCCTACGCGCGGCCGCCGCGCACCAAGCTCTTCGGCTTCATTCCCTGGACCCGGCCTTCGACCGCCTACGGCTATTCGCAAGCGCTCGACGGGACATGGGATCACTATCAGTCGCAGACGGGGAACTGGGCGGCGCGGCGCACGAACTTCGCCGACGCGATCGATTTCATCGGCTGGTATCATTACCAGAACAGTGTGGAGACCGGTATTCCGCTCAGCGATGCCTATAATCTCTATCTCGCCTATTATTCGGGGCCGACGGGATATAAACGCGGCGACTGGCGCTCGAACGGGCAATTGCAGCAGACGGCGCAGAAGTTCGCGCGAATGGCGGGGACGTATCAGCAGCAATTGCAGGGGTGTGATTAAGTTCAAAGGCGTGCAGTGTGGCACCCCCACGGCACACATCGAGGACAGACGCTACCCCCGCAAATTCCCATACCTGACCGAATAGATCCGATCGCGTCCCAACAGATGCGCGATCAGCGATTCCTTTTCGAACAAGCCCTTCATCGCCTGATGGCCGAGATCGAGGCCGCCGCTCATCACCCCAAAGGCCGGCATCAGGAGGCGAGCGCCGTCCGTGGCGAAACAGGGGCGGCGGATTGATCGTTCGCGCCGGCGCACGGTCGCCGAAGGATGCAGGTGGCCGGCGATTTCGCCGCTCTGCAAGCCGTTCCTCGGCTCGTGGCGGAAGGTCAGGCCGGCATAATGCACCTCGTCGGCGCAAGCGCCGGGCAGATCGACGATGCCGTCGGGATCATGGTTGCCGTTGATCCAGATCCATTCGCGGCCGCGCGCCATACCGACGATCAGCGCGCGAAAATTTTCCGGCAGATGCTTCGAACCGATGCGGTCGTGAAAATTGTCGCCGAGCGAGATGACGAGCTTCGGATCATAGCGGGAAATGACGGCGGCAAGCACGGTCAGCGTCGCCAGCGTGTCATAGGGCGGCAGCATCATGCCACGGCGGGCGAATGCTGCGCCTTTTTCGAGATGCAGGTCGGAGACGACGAGCAGTCCGGCATCCGGCAGATAGAGGGCGCCGAGCGGATCGCAGACGGCGGCAATGCCGTTCACCGATGTCTCGATGCCGGGGATCGCAGCCAATCCGGAAATGTCGCGCGCCAGCGCCAGGCGGTTCATCACAATCGTATTTTTCCCAGTCATCATCATGCCAGAGCTTCGGCGATCAGATCGTCCGCCGCCTCGGCCAATAGCGCATCATGGGCCTCGCCCGGTACCGCCTCGCGGCCGATTTCCAGCATCACCGGCACGGCGAGCGGGGAAATATGGTCGAGCGGGCGGTGGGTGATGTGGCCCCTGATTCGCATCAGCATATCGCCAAGACGGCTTATATCCAAAAGCCCCGTCGCCGCATCCTGGCGCGTTGCCTGCAGCAGGATGTGATCCGGCTCATGGCTGCGCAGCACGTCATAGATCAGGTCGGCCGAGACGGTGATCTGGCGGCCGCTCTTTTCCTTGCCCGGATGGCGGCGCTCGATCAAGCCGGCAATCACGGCGCAATTGCGGAAGGTGCGTTTCAACAAGAAGGATTCGGCGAGCCAGGCCTCGAGATCGTCGCCGAGCATATCCTCATCGAAGAGATCGGAGAGGTTGAGCCGGCCATTGGCGATCATCAGCCCCATATCCTCGAGACCCCAGACGGCGAGCGAATAATCGGTGGCGACGAAGCCGAGCGGCTTGGCGCCCGCTCGCTCCAGCCGGCGGGTCAGCAGCATGCCGAGAGTCTGGTGGGCGAGACGGCCTTCGAAGGGATAGGCGACCATATAGCCGCGGCTGCCGCGCGGGAAGGTTTCGATCAGGAACTCGTCGCGCTTCGGCAGCATCGACTTGTCGGTCTGCAGCGACAGCCAGTCGCGCACCTGATCCGGCAGGTGGCGCCAGCGATCGGGATCGGCGATCATCGCCCGCACCTGCTCGGCGAGATAGGTCGACAGCGGAAACTTGCCGCCATTATAGGCGGGGATCTTCGGATCGAGCGAAAAGGCCTGCGACGCCAGGCATTCATTTTCGCGTATGCCTTCGAAACGCAGCACCTTGCCCGAAAACACGAATGTGTCGCCCGGCGACAATTGCTCGAGGAAATATTCCTCGACCTTGCCCAGCGTGGCGCCGCCGCGACCGAGCCGGCCGCCCTCGCCGCGCTTGACCATGCGGATGTTCAGCATCGGGCTTTCGACGATGGTGCCGAGGTTGAGGCGGTATTGCTGGGCGACCGCCGGATTGGAGACGCGCCAGCGGCCCTCCTTGGTCTTGCGGATGCGAGCGTAACGCTCGTAGGTCCTAAGCGCATAACCGCCGGTCGCGACGAAATCGACGACGCGCTCGAAGGTCTCCCAGCTAAGATCGGCATAGGGCGAGGCGCTGGTGACCTCGTGATAGAGCTCCAGCATGTCGAAGGGTTCGGCGCAGGCCATGCCGAGTACGTGCTGGGCGAGCACGTCGAGAGCGCCGCGGCCGACGGGCGGCGTGTCCTGGGCGCCGATATAATTGGCGTCGAGGGCTGCCTGGCACTCCATGACTTCAAAGCGATTGGCCGGCACGAGGATCGCCTTCGAAGGCTCGTCCATGCGGTGGTTGGCGCGGCCGATGCGCTGGGCAAGGCGTGAGGCGCCCTTCGGCGCTCCGACATGGATGACGAGATCGACATCGCCCCAGTCGATGCCGAGATCGAGCGTTGAGGTGGCGACGACGGCGCGCAAGCGGTTTTCGGCCATCGCCGCCTCGACCTTGCGGCGCTGGGCGACATCGAGAGAGCCGTGGTGGAGGGCGATCGGCAGGTTGTCGTCATTGATCGTCCAGAGTTCCTGAAACAGCATCTCGGCCTGGCTGCGGGTATTGACGAACAGCAGCGTCGTCTGGTGTTCGAGGAGCTGCTTGTAGACATCGGGAATGGCATAGCGGGCGGCATGACCGGCCCAAGGAATGCGCTCTTCGGTCGACAGGATCGAGATATTGGGTTTGGCACCGCCTTCGACGACGACAAGACCAGCGTGATGTTCCCTCCCCTCCTCCTGGGCGACCAGCCATTTCTGCAAGTCCATCGGCTCGGCGACGGTCGCCGACAGGCCGATGGTCTTCAGGCCGGGGGCAAGGCGGCGAAGGCGCGCAAGGCCGAGCGACAGCATATGGCCGCGCTTGGAGGTGACGAGCGAATGAAGCTCGTCGAGCACCACATATTTCAGGTCCTTGAAGAAGCGCTCCGCCTCACGGTTCGCCAGAAGCAGGGCAACCTGCTCCGGCGTCGTCAGCAGAATATCCGGCGGATTGAGCTTCTGGCGCTGGCGCTTGGCAATCGGCGTATCGCCGGTGCGGTTTTCGATCGTGACGGGCAGGCCCACCTCTTCGACCGGCTTCATCAGGTTGCGCTCGATATCGATCGCCAGCGCCTTCAGCGGCGAGACGTAGAGCGTATGGATACCGGTGAAGGCGGAGCCGGGCGGAATTTTGCCGCGGCGGGTGAGATCGGTGAGCGAGGGCAGAAAGCCAGCGAGCGTCTTGCCGGCGCCGGTCGGCGCAATCAGCAGCGTGCTTTGACCGGCCTCGGCGCGGGACAGCAGTTCCAACTGATGGGCGCGAGGGCGCCAGCCCTTTTCCGCAAACCAGCGGGCAAAGGCTTCAGGCAATAGGGCGCGGGCTTCGGAATCGATCTGGTCCACGTCCTGAAGGTAGTGAAAAGCGGGCGAAAAAGAAGGGCAGTTGACAGAAGCGAGAATCATGGATATTTTTTATCCACGAATTGAGGAGATGACACCGATGAAAATGAGCGATGGAGTCGAGCAGGCCATTCACAGCGTCGCCATGCTCTCCGGCCTCTCCGAAGGCGGTGTCCTTTCGGCGGCTGCGCTGGCGGAATTCCACGGCGTGTCGACAAGCTATCTGCTCAAACATCTGCAGGCACTGTCGGGCGCCGGCATCCTCGATACGGTGCCGGGGCCGAAGGGCGGCTATCGGCTGGCGAAGGCGCCGGCGGAGATTTCGCTGCTCGACATATTGCTTGCTGTGGAGGGACCGGCCCCGGCCTTTCGCTGCGCCGAAATCCGCCAGCGCGGACCGAACCCGGTCTCCGACCACTTCTTTTCCAAGCCCTGCAACATCAGCGCGGCAATGCTCCGGGCCGAGCGGGTCTACCGGGCCGAACTCGCCAAAACCAGCATTGCCGATCTCGGCATCGAACTCGCCGCCCTCGACGACGGATCGATCGCAGCCCGAGGCTGCGCCTTCCTTGAAATCCATGAACGCAAGACGGCTCGTTGAGCCATATCAAAGGAGAAAGACATGCAACCGCGTTTCAACTTCGCCAAGGCCGCTCCCGATGCCTACAAGGCGGTCGCCGCACTCGAACAATATGTCCAGTCTTCCGGACTGGAGCGCCGCTTCATCCATTTGATCAAGCTGCGCGCCTCGCAGATAAACGGCTGCGCCTACTGCGTCGATATGCATGTGAAGGAAGCCCGCCACGACGGGCTCAGCGAACAATGGATCAACCTGATGTGCGTCTGGCGGGAATCGCCGGTCTATGACACGCGCGAAAGGGCCCTGCTCGGATGGGTCGACGCTGTGACCAATATCGCCAAGACAGGCGCGCCGGACGCAGACTACGAGGCACTGAAGGCGCATTTCTCCGAGAAGGAGATGACCGAGATTACGGTGGCGATCGGCGCGATCAATATCTGGAACCGGCTTGCCGTCGGCTTCCGCTCACAGCACCCGATCGATCAGGTGACGAAAGCCGCGTAATCGATATTGACGGGAACCGACCCGAAGATCTCGGGTCGGTCGAATATCAGGTTAATCGCGATCGGCAGCGGCGCGCGCGGCAACGGCTTCAGACCCACTGCCCGAGAGGTCGATGCTGTTGAATATGTCGCGGACGACCTTGGTAATTTCCTCTGCGGAAGCGCCCTTGGCGTATTCTTCCTGCATGCGGCGTCTTACGAGTTTTTCCAAATCTGACATGGTTCACCTCATCAAATCCGGCGCGACAGGAGTGTCGCGCCGAGGACGATCTGAGGCAAGTTACGATTTGTTTAGAATGGGTTACTGATTTGTAAGGTTAGTCCGTTATCGGTGAATGCCCGATTAGGGCGCGTCCCCTCTCACCGTTTTACGGGGAGAGGGGACGTGCCCTGTGAAAGGTGTGCGAAGAACGGAGAGGTCGCGGCATATCCCTTCGCCTCGCGTGCGGGGTCCGAAGGACGGGTCGAGACCCGTGGTTCGGCCTCGGTCGATGCCCGTAGACGGATAAGGGGGGCAGCCACCCCTACAGCGCAATGTAACGATCGGCGCGGTGGTTGATGGCAACGAAGAGGTTGAGGACAATGGCGCCGAGCACCGAATAGAAGACGACGGACGGCGTGGTGACGAAGAAGGCGGCGGCGAGGACGCACATGTCGATGGCGAGCTGGACGAGGCCGGCGCGGATGCCGAAGCGTTCTTGCAGGTAGATGCCGAGAATGCCGACGCCGCCGAGGCTGGCGCGGTGGCGATAAAGCGCCAGCAGGCCGAAGCCGAGCAGCAGGCCGCCGAGAAGGGCAGCCCAGGCCGGGTGGATGCTCGAAATCGAAAAGAAGCGCGACTGCACGTCTGATAGCACCGAGGACAGGCCGATGGCAATGAAGGTCTTGATCGTGAAGGCCATGCCGAGGCGCTTCCACGAGAGATAGAAGAACGGCAGGTTGAGCAGGAAGAAGGCGAGGCCGAAATTGACGCCGAAGGCATAGTGCAGCAGGAAGGCGACACCGGCGGTGCTGCCGGTGAGAAGGCCGGCACTGGCGAGCACATAAATGCCGAGAGCGGCAATCAGACTGCCGGAGAAGATACCTTGCACATCTTCCATCGGCGTATGGCGGGTCGCGCTGGTATTCCAGACGCCAAGGGCATTGATGCGCTGTGTCATATTCCAGTCTCCACGGCAGACAGGTTCGCGAAAGCCTCGGAGGAACTCCTGAAGGCGGTGACGTTTTTTGCAATGTGAAATGAGCCGGCGGGGCGCGGTCGGTATCGCCGCGCTCTTGGCGATACCAGTGAAATATCAGTCTTCTGCCGTTGCAATCAAGCAAAATAGGTAAGTAATGCTGACCTATTAAAAAATAGCAAGAAAAGTTCGCTTACGCAGCGTTGCGCGTAAGGAACAGAATGCCGGAAACCGGTTTTCCGCCATCTTTGCGAATGACCGTCCTGACGATCTTGAGAATTTCGAAGCCGTGGCGGGAAAGCAGCCGCCTCACATAGGCTTCCGAATGGGCGTAACGCAACGACGGGGCGAGTTGGAAAGCCTCTCCGTCGCCCGCATCCTCGACGGAGAAGGCGAAATCCGCACCGGCGGCGGCGAGTTCGCCGACGATCGCAAAGACGCTCTCGAGGTTGCCGAGATACATCAGCACGTCGGCTGCGCTCACGAGGTCGGCCCGCCAGTGCCCGGCATCGTCGAACAGGCCGGAGCGCTCGGGCGCAAGCGACAGATCGGCTCGGGCGAGATGATCATAGGCCCCTTTCTCCGCGGCCTTGGCCAGCATGTTCTGCGAGAGGTCGAAGCCTTCGAGGCGGCGGGCGCGAGCGCGGATCTCCGGGCCGAGCAGGCCGGTGCCGCAGCCGAGATCGACGGCGCATTCGTAACGCCTGCCGGTGGAGGCGATGAGGTCTGCGAGCTTCTGCGGGACGCTGTAATCGAGTTTTTCGACGAGGGCGGTGTCGAATCGATCGGCATAATCGTCGAACAGGCGCTCGACGTAGCGGCTCGGCGGCCGGTCGGGGATCGCAGAGTCGCCGAGAAGGGCAAGCTTGAGGGTGGCGCCGAATATATCCTCGGGATCGAGGGCGATCGTCCGACGATAGGCCTCGATCGCGGCTTCCCCCCTGCCCGCCTTTTCCAGATAGGTGGCGAGCCGATACCAGCCGGCGGCCCAGGCAGGCACGAGCTCCAGCGCCTGCTCCATCAGCTCGGCCGCTGCCTCGGCCTCGCCGCCTTCTTCGAGCATCCTGGCATAATCGGCGCGGCGGTCGGCGATGACATCGCCTGAGGAAAGCTGGTGGGACTGCATGACGAACCTATCGTTTCGCTGGCATTTGCCGGCAGCCACAAAAAAACTCAAGTCCTATTTCAGAGGCGAAGCGGCCAATTCCGGAAAGGGCTTGCGGGCGGTGCGCCGCGACCTTATTCCAGGGGCAAACAGGAGATGGCGCATGTCCGATCAGGTGAACAGGTTCCTCGGCGATTCGCTCGGCCGCACATTGATTAAACTCATCGTGGTGTCGCTGATCGTCGGATTCGTCATGACCGTTTTTGGCCTGACGCCGTGGAACATCATCTATGGGTTCCGCGACTTCATCCTGGAACTTTGGCACCGGGGCTTTGCCGCGCTCGGGCGCGTCGGCGACTATCTCCTCCTCGGGGCGACGATCGTCATCCCGCTCTTCGTCATCCTTCGCCTTTTCAGCTATCGCCGATAACATGATATCAATCGATCTTTCCAGGCGCAGCCTGCTCACTCTTTCCGGACTTGCACTCGCCGCCGGCATCGCCGGCTGCACCACGACCCCGCGAATTGCCGGCACGCCCTCGAACGGCGAGGACGAGACGACGAGCGTGCTGCCGCTCGTCAACCAGTTGAGGGCAAAGAACGGCCTGCCGCCGCTTGAGGTCGATCCGGCGGCGCAGACGGCGGCCCTCTTCCAGGCGAAGCGCATGGCGAGCGCCGGCAAGATGGCGCACCTCATGGGCATGACGGACAGCTTCGGCGCCCGCGTCAAGGCGAGCGGCGTGCGGCTGCCGGCGGCCGAGAACATCGCTTCCGGCCAGCAGAGCGTCGCCGCCGTTGTGACGGCCTGGATCAATTCGCCGCATCATCTGGAAAACATGCTCGGGCGTTATGACGGCCTCGGCGTCGCAGTCGCCCATAATACGTCTTCCAGGAACCTACCCTACTGGGCCATGGTGCTTTCCAGCCGAGGCGATTCTGCCTCGATCTAAGGCAGGTCATGGATACGCGCAGCAACAACAACACTCTCGCTTTCGAGGTGACGCACCGGTTGGTGCTTTCGATCGCCATTCCGATGACGCTCGGCTTCATGACGACGCCGCTGCTCGGGCTGACGAGCACCGCCGTCGTCGGTCATGTGGGTAACGCGGAAGCGCTGGCGGGGCTGGCGATCGGCGCCATGCTCTTCGATCTGATCCTTGGCAGTTTCAACTTCCTGCGCGCCTCGACGACGGGACTGACGGCGCAGGCCTATGGCCGGCGCGACGGGCACGAACAGCAGGCTGTCTTCTGGCGAGCGCTGATCTCAGCGCTCGCCTGCGGGCTGGCATTGCTCTGTCTTTCGCCGCTGATCGAGACCGCGGGATTGCGGCTGATGGGCGCGGAAGGGGCAATCGCCGAGGCGACCGGCACCTATTTCGCGATCCGCATGCTGGCGGCACCGGCGGCGCTGGCGAATTACGCCATTCTCGGCTTCGTGCTCGGGCGCGGACAGGGCAGTGTCGGGCTGCTGCTGCAGGCGCTGATCAACGGCATCAATATTCTGCTATCCATCTATCTCGGCCTGTCGCTCGGCTGGGGCGTGGCCGGGGTCGCCTGGGCAACCACGGCCGGTGAAACAGCCGGCGCATTCGCCGGACTTTTCATCGTGCTCAAAGATTTCGGCAGGGCCGAGCGTCCGGCATGGGCCGAGATCTTTTCCCGGCACCGGCTGGCGGAGCTTTTCGCACTCAACCGCGACATCCTGATCCGCACCTTCGTGCTGATCGGCGCCTTCACGATCATGACGCGGATCGGCACCGGCTTCGGGGCGGTGACTCTGGCCGCCAATGCCGTACTGATGAATTTCTTCCTGCTATCAGGTTATTATCTCGACGGGCTTGCCAATGCCGCCGAGCAGATCACTGGCCGGGCGATCGGCGCGCGGTACAGGCCGGCCTTCGACCGCGGGCTGAAGCTGACAACCATCTGGTCGTTCGGACTGGCCGCATTGGCTTCCGCCTTTTTCTTCCTCGCCGGCCCGTGGCTGATCTCGGTGCTGACCACCTCGCCGGAGGTGCGGCAGGCGGCCGAAACCTATCTGCCCTGGGCTGCGATTACCGGACTAACGGGGGCGCTCGCCTTCCTGATGGACGGCGTCTTCATCGGCGCGACATGGTCGGTCGACATGCGCAACCGGATGCTGATGTCCTTTGCCGGTTACCTCCTTATGCTCGCCGTCTTCGTGCCGCTCTTCGGCAATCACGGTTTGTGGCTTGGCATGAACGCCTTCCTGCTGTTCCGCGGCTTCTTCCTCGCCATGCTGGTCGGGCTGCGGGCCGATCAGACCTTCCGCGCCGCCCAGTAATCCAGCCTGCTGTCACGCAGCGCGTGGATCGAGCCGGCCTTTTCGCGGTCGAGCAGCGCCGAAAGACCGCGGACGATATCGCCGGGCAGGCTGGGGCCTTCATAGACCATGCATGAATAGAGCTGGATGAGATCGGCACCCGCCCTGATTTTCTCCAGCGCTGTCTCGGCCGAGGAGACGCCGCCGACGCCGATGATCGGCAGATCAGGGCCGACGCGCTTGCGCATTCGGGCAAGCACCGCCGTCGATTTTTCGAACAGCGGCACGCCGGAAAGACCGCCCGCTTCCTTCGCCTGGCGCTGGTCCTTGAGACCGTCGCGAGACAGCGTGGTGTTGGAGACGATCAGTCCATCCAGCGGATGCGCGAGCGCTTCCGCCGCAATATCGTCCATGCCTTCCTCGGCCAGGTCAGGGGCGATCTTCAGAAAGACCGGGATCTGCCGACCGGATTTCTGCGCCATCTCGTCGCGCGCCGAAAGCACGGCCGACAGCAGCGCCGCCAGGCTTTCGCGTGCCTGCAGGTCGCGCAGGCCGGGCGTATTCGGCGAGGAGATATTGGCGGTGAAATAACGCGCGACGGAATAGAAGCGGCGGATGCCGGCGACATAATCGGCGATGCGATTTTCGCTATCCTTATTGGCGCCGATATTGACGCCGATCATGCCGCCGCCCGCCAGCGTTGAGAGACGTCCGAAAGCGGCGTCATGGCCCTCATTGTTGAAACCGAGGCGGTTGATGACGGCTTCATCCTCGACCAGGCGGAAGATGCGCGGGCGCGGATTGCCTGCCTGCGCCTTCGGCGTCACGGTGCCGATCTCGGTAAAGCCGAAGCCGAGCTTCAAGAGCGCTTCCGGCACTTCGGCATTCTTGTCATAGCCGGCCGCCATGCCGAGCGGGTTTTCGAAAGTGAGGCCGGCGATGGTCTGGCGCAGGCGCGGATCGGGAGTGATCCGGCAGGCGGGCACGAGGCCAGACTTCAGCGCGGCGATCGACATGCCGTGCGCCGTTTCCGGGTCGAACAGGAAGAGACCCTTGCGGGCGATGCGCTTGAAGGGATCGATCATGGCTGCAGCTCCGGGAAGATATGAACGCCGTTCTCATCGAGCGGCAGCGGCGCCTCCCAGAGCACGGCCGCAAGCGGCAGATCGGCGTAGAGATGCGGGAAGAGATCGCCGCCGCGGGAGGGTTCGAAGAGGAGCTTGTCACCGAAACCGCGGCCATCGACGGCGACCAGCACTAGGCCGGACTGGCCGGCAAAATGCAGGGCCGCGGTCTGCTTCACCTGGTCGGCCGTGGAGAAATGGATGAAGCCGTCCTTGAGATCGATGCCGGCGCCATGAAAAACACCGCTTTGTCCGGCTTGCTGCCAGAGCGTTTCCGTCACGATCTTGTAAAGGGTCGGTGTCACGGTCATCATGGCCTCGCGATTGCTGATCCTGGGTCATGAGCGCTTTGCCGGAAAGAGGCGGCGATGTCCACGCCCCGGCACTGAAAAAGCGGGGCCAGCCAAGGCAAAATCCGGAGGATGAGACGATGAAGATTTTGGTTCTCGCACTTGGCGCTGTTCTCCTGCCGATTGTGGCCGCGGCGGCCGAGACTGATGCGGGCCGATTCCAGCTGGAGAAGAGCGGTGACCATTTCGTCCGGCTCGACCGGCAGACCGGCGCCATGTCGATCTGCCAGGACAAGGACGGCGCCCTCGTCTGCCGTATGGCGGCCGATGAGCGGGCGGCCTATGAGGACGAGCTCGACCGGCTTTCAGAGCGGGTGACCAAGCTGGAACAGGGCGGCCTCATCCAGCGTGCGCTGCCGAGCGACGCCGAGATCGACCGCTCGATCAGCATCATGGAGCGGATGATGAAGAGCTTCATGGGGATGGTGAAGGAGTTCCAGGCTGACGAAAAAGCCAATCCCCTTCCGCAGAAGACATGATCTGATATAGTCATTTCAGAATGCCTGCATGCAATGCCGAGGGGACGGCGCGCATGCGGCATGATCGGACTCTTGGGAGGGAGTTTTCGATGCAGGAACAGACCATCATCATCGCGGACGATCATCCGCTGTTTCGCGATGCGCTGCGCCAGGCGGTGATCGGCATGGAAGGCCGGCAGACCATCGTCGAGGCCGGTGATTTCGCAGCCGCACGCACCGCCGCCGGCACACATCCAGATGCCGACCTGATGCTGCTCGATCTCGCCATGCCCGGCGTCAGCGGCTTTTCCGGCCTGATGGCGCTGCGCGCCGAATTCGCCAGCCTGCCGATCATCATCGTTTCGGCGAGCGACGACGCCACGACGATCCGCCGGGCCCTGGAGCTCGGCGCTTCCGGCTTCATTTCCAAATCCTCGGGCATCGAAGACATCCGCCGCGGCATCCAGACGGTGCTTGCCGGCGATATCGCCACACCGGAAAGCTATCGCGACGGCCAGGAGCAGGATCCCGACGTCGCCGACCTGATCCGCCGCCTGCACACGCTGACGCCTCAGCAGAGCCGGGTGCTGACCATGCTGGCCGAGGGCCTGTTGAACAAGCAGATCGCCTATGAACTCGGCGTCTCCGAAGCGACGATCAAGGCGCATGTCTCGGCAATCCTGCTGAAACTCGATGTCGACAGCCGCACACAGGCGGTCATCCAGCTCGGCAAGATCAACATGGCGATGGTGGCTTGAGGGCGGCCGAAACCGGTCGATAACAGGATTTTATTCCTCCTTACCTTTACGGTCGGCGTGGGGTCGGCTAGTATTCTGTCGCTGAAGCATCGGCTCGAAAAGTCGGAATCGATTTTCGGCAGGTGAGATGTTCAGACTTAGAGTGTTAGAGCGTCCTTTATACGTCCGAAGCGGACGCACGGTGCTCTAAAGCGCAGCCTGAGACAGGCTGCACGGAATCGGGCGCATATGCTGTCACACAAGCAGATCTGGGAGGCGATCGACAGGCTTGCCGAACGGCACGAGCTGACGCCATCCGGTCTTGCGCGCCGTGCCGGGCTCGACCCCACCTCGTTCAACAAGTCGAAACGGCTTTCCGCCGATGGGCGGCTGCGCTGGCCATCGACGGAATCGATCGCCAAGGTGCTCGATGCGACGGGGGCGAGCATGGAGCAGTTTTTCGCCTTCATGCAACCGGCCGCCAGTTCCGCCGGAGAGCGGATCGGCGAGCGTGCCGGCCCCCCGCCGGGCAGCGCCATTCCTCTGCTCGGCTTCGCCCAGGCCGGCGCCGGTGGCTTCTTCGACGATAGCGGCTTTCCGGCCGGTCATGGCTGGGACGTGGTGGAGTTTCCGGCCAACCCGTCGCAGAGATCCGGCGTCTATGCGCTGGAGGTGCAGGGCGAAAGCATGATGCCGCTTTATCGGGACGGTGACGTGCTGATCGTCGAGCCCGGGGCGCAGGTGCGCCGCAACGACCGCGTCGTCGTGCGCACATGCGCGGGCGAAGTAATGGCCAAGGTGCTGCTGCGCCAGAGCCCGCGGTCGATCGAGCTGATGTCGCTTAATCCCGAACATCCCAACCGCACGCTCGATCTTGCCGATGTCGATTGGATCGCCCGCATCATCTGGGCCAGCCAGTAGGAAGATATTCCATGCGCCCTGCCGCCGTCTTTACAGGTATTATGGGTATGGCGGTGGTGGTCGGCCTGCTGAAGGCAGGCGAAGCGAGGCTTCGCGGCGGCACGGGAGGGGAAGAAACCGCAGCCACAGAGGAGACGGCAGCGGCTGCGCCGAATGTTGCCTCCGCGGCCGCCGAACCGGCAGCGACAATATCCGATGAACGTGCCGAAATGATCGCCCGCTCTGTGGAACCGGCGGTCCCGCACCCAGCGGCGGCGACTGATGCCACGGCGCCCAGAGCCGCCACCATCCCGCAACAAGTGGCGCCGACATCCAGCCAAACGGCAGGGCCGGCCGAGAAAAAGGCCATGGAGCTGCCGCGGCCACTGGTCGAAAACGCGGGCATTCTTTCCTTCGGGGAGCGCAGGCTCCAGCTTGCCGGCATCGCCCCCACGCCGGCCGACAGGATATGCGGGCCGGCAGGCCGGCAATGGCCCTGCGGCATGATGGCGAAGACGGCGCTGCGCCAGCTCTTGCGCAACCGCAGCATCACCTGCGATCTCGACACGGTCGAATGGAAGGGAACGGCGATCGCCGCCTGTCGGGTCGGTACGCAGGATCTCGGCGCGTGGCTTGCCGAAAGCGGCTGGGCGGAAGCAGAGGCGGGTTCGCCGCTCGCATCCGTCGCCGACAAGGCGAAACAGGCGCAGAAAGGCGTTTACGGCGGCGATCCGCGCCGCAAATGACAGGCCGCCCGCCGGGGGAGAGCTGCCGATCTCTTGTAAAGGCCGCCGCCAATTCCTAATCTGCGCTGATCAACAAGGAATCAGAAATGAACAAGCCGCTTTCCGCCCATGATGCGCTGATCTACGTGATGGTGATGGCATCCGCCGTCGACAGCACCATGAACGACAGGGAGATGGAAAGGATCGGTCAGCTGATCGGCTTCCTGCCGGTTTTCAGGGATTTTGATGACGACAAGCTCATTCCGATAGCACGCGACTGCGCCGCGCTGCTGGCTGGGCCTGAAGGCCTCGACGTGGTCCTCGAAACGGTCCGCGATACCTTGCCGGCAAAACTCTATGACACCGCTTATGCGCTTGCCGTCGAGGTGGCCTCCGCCGATCTTTCGGTCAAGGCAGAGGAACTGCGACTGCTCAGCCTGCTGCGGGACCGCCTCGGCCTCGATAAGCTCACCTGCGCGGCGATCGAGCGGAGCGCCATTGCCCGTTTCCGCAAGGGATAATCCTTGAGGCTCAGTAGAGCCCGTAGGGAAAATAGCGCAGATAGATCTCCTGGAGACGGCCGGTGCGCGACAGCGCCGCCAGCGCATGATCAATGGCGGATGTCAGCACGCTGTCCTTCTGTCGCAGCATGATCGTCATGCCCTCGCCGAGGAAATGTTCGGAGAGGTAGGGGCCGTCGAACAGCGCGCAGCATTTGTCGGAGGCCGGGGACGAGACCCAGAAGGAAAGCTGCAGCGCATCGGCGAAGGCAGCATCGACCTTTCGCTCCTTCAGCGCCGCAAGCAGGGCGTCCTTCGTGTCGAAAGCCTGCGCTTTCAGCGCCGGGAAAAAGGCTGCCAGCATCGCCTCGTGCACCGTGCCTTTGACGACGCCGACCGAATGGTTGGAGAGCGCAGCAGCGGTCTTTCCATCAAGCGGGGCGGCGAGATTGCGCACGAAGCGCGCCGGCAGCATCAGATATGGCCGGGAGAAGAGAAATTGCCGGCGCAGCTCCGGGGTGACCGCAAGGCCGGCGATGACGGCATCGCCTTGCGATGCGGCGAGGGCATCCTTGAGATCGGTGAAAGGCATTGCCTGGATCTGGCACTTATCCGAAATCTCCAGCTCGCCGCAGATTTCGCGGGCGAGATCGACGTTGAAGCCGGAAAGCTTGCCATTCTGATCCGTGAAATTAAACGGCGGGAAATCAACCGACGTCAGAAAGCGCAAGCGGACTAGCGACGAGAGATCCGGTCTGGCGAGACGCTCGCGGGCATCGAAGAGCAACGGCAGCGAAGGGGCAGCCTGCTGAGCGAATGCAGCAAAGTTTGAAAACAGCGCTGCCAGAAACAGACCGGCCGCCAGAAAAGCCCTGAGAGTCGGGGATGCCAGCTGGGGTTCAATCATGATGATCCAGTTCCGGGGTTGGGGATCGACGAGATGTAACAGAGTCATGCCCGCCGGGGAATATCATGGGAGTGAGGGAGCGGATGAGGCTCACGAACTCATTGGCCGCGACATCCTCCAACGCTCCTCATTTGCCGCAGCATCCTCCCACGCCCCTCGAAGAATGAGCTCTCTGGAGCGATGGCGCAGACCTCCCGCTGCCCCTCAAAACTAGGGGTGCGCCTGCACCTGCACGTTAGCGCGGAATTAAAGAATATCACCTCTATTTGTCGCGACGACACAGGCCCGCCAGCCGATTGCATGATGCATGCGTCAATTCCCTATCCGGCGCCGCGACAGTCAGGCAGCGCTCTTTACCAACATAATTTCCAAACACCGGACGCGCCGCGCGCCCGGCAAAATCGGGTGACATTTTCCATGTTGAAGCATCTGAAAATCCGTACCAAGATCATTTCGGTCGTGGCGCTGCTCGGGCTGATCACGATGGCGGGGCTCATCTATGTCATCTCCGAGTTCCGCCGGGCGGACGCCGCTTATGGCGCCTTTATCGATCATGAGGCGCAGGCCTCGATGCTGAGCGCACGTGCCAGCGCCTCGGTCGTAGCCTCGGTGCTGCAGGTGACCTTGGTTGCCGAGACGCAGCCCGATACGCCGACATACCAGACGGCGCTTGCCACGCCGAGCAAGCTGCCGCAGGCCCGCGACCGGATGAAACAGGCCCTCGCCCTGGTTCCGAGCCGCAAGGCAGCGATAGACGAAATCCAGGCCGGCATCGATGAAATCGAAGCTTTAGCCAATAAGATCATCGAGCAGAGCAAGGGCAAGGACAGCGCGGGCGCACTCGCAAACGTCGCCCTGATCAATGCCAAGCTCGATGCGCTGACGCCGAAGATGATCGCCAACAATGATGCGATGATGGCGATGCTCAACGATGGCGGCGACGGCCTCTCGGCATCCGTCAACGGCCGGATCACCTTCTGTCTCACTCTGATCGGCACCGCTGTTCTCACCGCAATCGGCTTTGGCGTCACCATGGCGCAGAAAGGCATTGCCGGCCCGATGACGAAGCTCAGCCTGCGCATGACGCGCCTTGCCGAGGGCGACACCGATAGCGATATCAGTGGTCTCGACCGCCGCGACGAAGTCGGCCAGATGGCAAAGGCGGTCTCGATCTTCCGCGACAACGCGATCGAGCGTCGCCAGATGGAGGCGCGCGCCGAGGCAGACCGCAGCGTCAGCGACGGCGAGCGCCGCGAACGCGAGGCGCAGAAAGCCCGCGAGGCAGCAGAACTCGAACGCGCCGTCGCAGCCCTCGGCGACGGCCTGCGTCGCCTTGCCGCCGGCGATCTCGCTTCGCATATCGACGCGCCCTTCGTCGCCCATCTCGATGCGCTGCGCCAAGATTTCAACCACTCGGTCGAGAAGCTCAACGAGACCATGCAGGCGGTCGGGGCCAATGCGCGGGCCATCGGCGCCGGCGCCAACGAGATTCGTTCCTCCGCCGACGAGCTTTCCCGGCGAACGGAACAGCAGTCGGCCTCCGTCGAAGAGACTGCAGCGGCGCTGGAAGAAATCACCACGACGGTGCGGGATGCCGCCAAGCGCGCCGAGGAGGCGAGCCAGCTCGTCACCCGCACCCGCCTCGGCGCCGAAAAATCCGGCGAGATCGTCCGCAAGGCCGTCTCCGCCATGCACGAGATCGAAAAGTCTTCGGGCGAAATTTCCAACATCATCGGCGTCATCGACGACATCGCCTTCCAGACCAACCTCTTGGCCTTGAATGCCGGCGTCGAAGCCGCGCGCGCCGGTGAAGCCGGCAAAGGCTTTGCGGTCGTCGCCCAGGAAGTGCGCGAGCTCGCTCAGCGCTCGGCCAATGCCGCCAAGGAGATCAAGTCGCTGATCACCAATTCCGGCTCTCATGTCCAGACCGGCGTCACGCTGGTGGGCGAGACCGGCAAGGCGCTCGATGTGATCGTCACCGAGGTGCAGCAAATCAACCAGCACGTCCACGCGATCGCCGAAGCCTCGCGCGAACAGTCGATCGGGCTGCAGGAGATCAACACCGCCGTCAACACCATGGATCAGGGTACGCAGCAGAATGCGGCGATGGTCGAGCAATCGACGGCCGCCAGCCGCAGCCTCGCCACGGAAGCGGCAGCACTCAACACCCTGCTCGGCCAGTTCCGATTGACCGGCACCGGCGGCTTTGCCGCCGCCGTACCGAGCGCGTCTAAGCGGCCGACAGCCCCGCCACCGCGGGTGGTGGCCCCGCGCCCGGCAGCAGCCAAGGCATCGATCCGCGTCGCCAGGGAAGGCACGACCCGCCCGGCCGCCTCCCCCGCCCGGGCGCTAGGCCAGAAGATCGCCAACGCCTTCGGCGCCGGCAACAGCAGCACGCCGTCGACGCAGGATGCCGACTGGACGGAATTCTGAGCCGGCAAGAGGCACGCCTGCCCGGTTCGCGCGGATAGCTGCCCCTCGCCCTAACCCTCTCCCCGTAAAAACGGGACGAGGGGACGTGCCCAGCGAGAGGTCGGCGGGGAATGGAGAGGTCGCGGCACATCCCCTTCGCCCGGTTTGCGGGGGTCTGAAGGACGGGCCGAGACCGTGGCGCGACCCCGGTCGATGCCGGCAGCCGGATGAGGGGCAGGCTACGGGCCGCACCCTTCCTTCTGGGATTCGCTCAAACCGGCCGCCAACCAATCTCGACCAGAATATTTCCGGGCGCCGTGCAATAAAACAGCCAGCCGCCGCGCATGGCGGCCGGCGGGCCGGACAGCACCGCACCGGCGGCAACAAGCCCGGCATGAACAATATCAACATCAGCCTTCTCAGCCAAAATAAAGCCGACGTGATAAGTCTGACGCTGCAGTTCGACCTGGTCGGCGGTGCCGAACTTCGCGATCGCGTGGCTGAGGACAATTTCGAGGCCGGCGTCGTCGGTCAGTATCGCCAGGCCGTTCTGGCCCCGCATATCCTTGAGCATCAGGCCGAAGTGGCGGATGAAGAAATCCGCCGTCGCGGTAATATCGGGAACGTGAAAATCGAGATGGTTCAGGCGCATGACAGTCTCCGTTTGAAAAAATCCCGCGACTGCCTTTTGCCGTCTCCGCACGCCGCCGGGATCCCGCATCTTGATGCGGATCACGTCGCGGGTTCTCGTGCCATAGGCCACGGAGCAGAGCTTCTTGAGAGCGCTCACGACGCTCCAACGGAAGGGATCGGGCTTACCTCAACCGATCCTGCCTTTTTCGACACTGCCCATCTAGCAGACACCGCCGGTTTCGCCAACGCATGGATTTCCTGCGCTCCGGGCAGCACCTCTCGAACGAGTGAAGGCGGAGACGCCGTTTCATCTGGTGCGTCTGTTGCGATCGGGAGTAAGATCGCAACGTTCTGCGCATCGGAAGGGATGGATATGAAACCGGCAATCATCGGCCTCATCGGCACACTCGTTCTGGCGGGATGCAACACCGTCAGCTACAGCGGCCCGGGCCTCGAACCCATCCCAGGCAGCATCACCTATCACGGCCAGCCGCGCACCAAGCTCACCAAATCGCCACCCGGCTCCTCCTTCCCGCATGATTTTATCGACCAGTATGGCCGACAGGTGGAGGAAACCTACATCCTCCAGCCCGACCGCAGCCTGATCATCGCACACCGCCGGTATAAGCCGATTCGGTTTTTCGGGGATTAGAAGGACATCGCTGGAAAGGCAGCTGGAGCGGGTGAAGGGAATCGAACCCTCGTATTCAGCTTGGGAAGCTGCTGCTCTACCATTGAGCTACACCCGCGATGAGCTGAGATTTCCAACAGATGGGGGCCGCTGTCAAGTCGCCGCCCGTCAGGCCGGCGTCAGATGCGGAAATGTTTGGAGAGCTTGAGGCCCTGGGCCTGGTAGTTGGAGCCGAGGCCGGAGCCGTAAAGGCTTGCCGGTTTTTCCTGCATGTGCTCGTAGACCAGGCGGCCGACGATCTGGCCGTCTTCGAGGATGAAGGGCACTTCGTGGCTGCGCACTTCGAGCACGGCGCGGCTGCCGCGGCCGCCGGCCGGCGCATGGCCGAAGCCCGGATCGAAGAAGCCGGCATAGTGGACGCGGAACTCGCCGACCAGCGGATCGAAGGGGGTCATCTCGGCGGCATAATCCGGCGGCACGTGCACGGCCTCGCGCGAGACGAGGATATAGAACTCGTCGGGATCGAGGATCAGCTCGTTGCGGCCGCGGCTGTAGAGCGGCTCCCAGAAATCGAAAATATCGTGCTGGTCCTTCTCGTCGACATCGACGACCGCGGTGTGGTGCTTGCCGCGATAGCCGATCAGGCCGTCCTTGTCGCCGGTGAGATCGATCGACAGCGCGATGCCGCCGCCCGAGACGTTCGGCTGCTTGCTGGCAACAAGCGTCTCGCTTTCATGCAGCCTCAGAAGTTCCGGCTCGCCGAGCACGGACTGGCCGACGCGGAAGCGGATCTGCGACAGGCGCGAGCCGCGGCGAACGACGATCGGGAAGGTGCGCGGGCTGATTTCGAGATAGAGCGGGCCGGAATAGCCCGGCGGGATCTTGTCGAATTCCTGGGCGTAGTCGGTGATGACGCGGGTGAAGATATCGAGCCTGCCGGTCGAGCTCTTCGGATTGGCCGAAGCCGACATGTCGGCAGGCAGCGCCAGGCTCTCCATCAGCGGTACGATATAGACGCAGCCGGTTTCGAGCACCGCGCCCTGGGACAGGTCGATCACGTGCAGGCTCAGCCGATCGAGCTTGTCGGAGACCAGATGCGAGGGGCCGGGCATGAAGGAAGCGCGCACACGAAAGGCCTTGCTTCCTAAGCGCAGGTCGAGGCTCGCCGGCTGGATCTGATCGCGGTCGAGCTCCCGCTCGGAGTTCAGACGCCCCGTTTCGAACAGTGCCGCAATCGCGCGGTCCGCCAGAATTCCAGTTTCGCGAGCCATCATGCCCCATCCATCATTTTGCCGCCGACAAAACCAAAATCGGGGAATTGACGCAAGCAGCTAACAGCAGTATTGCAAAATTATCCCGTGGTGATTTGGCCGGTCGGCTTGCAGCCACGTTAAACAAGTGGCTAAAAAGACCGGGTTATGAAACCGGTCTGCTTTTGCGGCCGGTTTTTTGTTATGTGAAGGTGATGGCATGAGCAAGACCTGGCGCCCGGCAACCCAACTCGTCCATGGCGGCACGCTGCGTTCGCAATATGGCGAAACATCAGAGGCAATCTATCTCACCCAGGGTTTCGTCTATGACACGTCGGAAGCGGCAGAAGCCCGCTTCAAGGGCGAAACGGACGGCTTCATCTATGCCCGCTACGGCAGCCCAACCAACGACATGTTCGAAAAGCGCATGTGCGCATTGGAAGGCGCTGAAGATGCCCGCGCCACCGCCTCCGGCATGGCGGCCGTCGCCGCCGCCGTCCTCTGCCAGGTCAAGGCCGGCGACCACATCGTCGCGGCCCGCGCGCTGTTCGGCTCCTGCCGCTGGGTCGTGGAAACGCTTGCGCCGAAATACGGCATCGAGTGCACGCTGGTCGACGGCCGGGATCTCGCCAATTGGGAAAAGGCGGTCCGCCCGAATACCAAGGTATTCTTCCTGGAGAGCCCGACCAACCCGACGCTCGAAGTGATCGATATCGCAGGCGTCGCCAGCCTCGCCAACCAGGTCGGCGCCAAGCTGATCGTCGACAACGTCTTCGCGACGCCGCTCTTCCAGAAGCCGCTCGAACTCGGCGCCCATATCGTCGTCTATTCCGCCACCAAGCATATCGACGGCCAGGGCCGGTGCCTCGGCGGGGTGGTGCTTTCCGACAAGGCATGGATCGACGAGAACCTGCACGACTATTTTCGCCATACCGGCCCGGCCATGTCGCCGTTCAATGCCTGGACGCTGCTGAAGGGCATTGAAACGCTGCCGCTGCGCGTCAAGCAGCAGACTGAAAATGCGGCGAAGATCGCCGATTTCCTGGCAGAGCAGGGCAAGGTCGCCAAGGTGATCTATCCCGGCCGCAAGGACCACCCGCAGTCTGACATCATCGCCAAACAGATGACCGGCGGCTCGACGCTCGTCTGCTTCGAGCTGAAGGGCGGCAAGGAGGCGGCCTTCGCGCTGCAGAACGCGCTTGAGATCATCAAGATCTCCAACAATCTCGGCGACAGCAAAAGCCTGATCACCCATCCGGCAACGACGACGCACAAGAACCTGACGGAAGAGGCGCGTGCCGAACTCGGCATTTCTCCGGGCACGGTGCGGCTTTCGGCCGGCATCGAGGATACGGACGACCTGATCGAGGACTTCGCGCAGGCGCTTTCCAAGGTTTCGGCCTGATGGACTGGAATAGCGGCCGGACTTCAATGAGGAGCCGGCCGCCGATCTGCGGGAACAAGTACCCCCGCGCCGGCGTTGCGAAGTAAAATTAACGCTGACGATTAGGCTTAACGATCGAAAACCATACGATGATCACCATTTGACCGCTGATCAACGTTCCGTTTCTTGACGGACGGGGCCTCTTTATAAGATACGGGTAACATATCTTGACTATGGTGCAAGGCATGTATCGCGCCCTCACAAGAGATATCGAAGTCGTGGTCGAACCGTTCTATCTGGAGGAGCAATCCGATCCGGAAGACGATCGCTATGTCTGGGGTTACCGGATCGTCATCAGCAACAATTCCGGCGTCGCCGTTCGCCTCATCAATCGCTACTGGAACATCACCGACCAGAACGGGGTGGTGGACGAGGTGACCGGACCCGGCGTCGTCGGCGAACAGCCGCGGCTCAGCCCGGGCGACACCTACGAATATTCCTCCGGCTGCCCGCTTGACACGCCCTCAGGCCTGATGTTCGGCCATTACCAGATGGAAACGGATGAAGGCGAGCTATTCGACGTCGACATCCCCGCCTTCTCGCTGGATTCACCGGGGCTACTGCGCGTGCTGAACTGAGCGCAGGCCCCAAAGTGGATATGCCCGATTCACCCCCAGATGACATGCATCAGAGATCAAAAGGATCCGAGGCCGTCCGGGTGTCCGGCTTTGCTTCGAACGGATCCTTTGATTGGGGCGTGGCTGGCCGCTGAGCGACTGCAGCGTTTACCGCCTTCTGGCAGGTGAGCATCTCATCCGTTGCCCTGACGGAATTTTTTAAACTCAGCGCAACAATCTGCTTTCCGTTGAAGGTGGCGCGAAAACCCAGTTTACGAGCGAACTCGGCAATCAGACTGGAATCCTTAAAATCGATCCATAATCCCTTGAAGCCATCAAGATCGAGAGCGCTCGCATTCGCCGTCCATTGAGAACGATCTAACGACAGTTCGATGGGATATTGCTTTCCCACTTCCAAGGATTTCCAGTTCGGATTTGCGATCACAATGTAAAAAGGGCTCTCCTTTTTTGTAAAATTAAAGCCCAGACGAAAAACGGTGCCGTCATCAAATGAAGTGAGAACAAAACAGCCGTTGCCCAAGGTCGGGTCGACAGCCACGGTCCAGCCGCCAACCTCTTTCCATTTGATTGTTTCGTCATCAGCCAGGACAATCCGTGGCATCGCAGCAATGAATGCGAATACAAAATACAAAAGCCGCATTGACGTCCCGCCCCCAGAACCAGTTGGGATAATAGGTGCACAGTGACTACTAAAAGTCGAGTCACTGTGCCGCTGCAATGCGTATCTTTTTCGCGCCAAGCGCGACTAATGTTATTCCGCCGGCTGAAGCTCGGCTGCTTCGAAGCGGTATGTGGTCGAGCAGAATTCACAGGTGACGGATATCTCGCCGTTTTCCTGGCTGGCCTCGATCTCCTCGGCGGTGAAGCCCTTCAGCACGTTGCCTATTTTTTCCCGCGAGCAGCTGCAGCGGTCGAAGACGGCGCGGGGCTCGAAGACGCGCACGCCGCGCTCGTGGAACAGGCGGAACAAGAGACGTTCGGTGCCGACCTGCGGATCGGTCAGCTCGTCGGCATCGATGGTCTCGACCAGCGAGCGCGCTTCGGTCCAGGCGTCATCCTCGCCATGCGGACGGTCGCCGTTATCGCCGTCGCCGCCGTGGAGATCAGGCTGGCGCATGCGCTCCGGTGCCTCCGGCAGGAACTGGGCGACGAGGCCGCCTGCCCGCCAACGATGGCGCGGCTTGCCGGCATCGTCACGGTCGAAAAGTTCGGCCGCAGCCAGGCGCACCCGCGTCGGGATCTGCTCCGACTGGCGGAAATAGACGCCGGCGATCTCCTCGAGCGACGTGCCGTCGAGGGCGACAATGCCCTGGTAAGGCTGCGCGAACTTGCCCTGATCGATGGTGAAGGCGAGCACGCCCTTGCCGAGCAGTTGCTCCGGCTCGGTCTCGCCTGAGGCAATCGCCTGGTCGAGCAGCGCCCGGTCGAAACGGGCATAGGCACGCACGTTCTCCGGCGTCGAGAAATCGGCGACGAGCAGATCGACCGGGCCGTCGCCCTTGGTCTGCACGGTGAACTTGCCGTCGAACTTCAGCGAGGTGCCGAGCAGCACCGTCAGTACGACGACTTCGGCGAGCAGCCGGGCGACGGGCGCGGGATAATGATGGCGCTCGAGGATCGCATCGAGCATGGGGCCGAGCTGGACGGCGCGGCCGCGCACATCCAGACCCTCCACCTGAAAGGGGACGACATGATCATCGCCGGCGAAATCGAACTGGCCGAGGGCGGCTGCAGCTTCTGCCATGGCTTTACTCCTAGTTTCTGGAGCGGCGGCCAAAGTGTCCGGCGCTCGCGCAGTCGGGCCGCAAGCTTATGACTCGCAACATCCGATTATGGTTCAGATCGCGCCCAGGCACCAAGCAAGAATCGACTTCTGCGCATGAAGACGGTTTTCCGCTTCATCGAAGACCACGGATTGCGGGCCGTCGATCACCTCGTCCGTCACTTCCTCACCGCGATGAGCAGGCAAGCAATGCATGAACAATGCATCGCTGCCGGCCTTGGCCATCAAGGCCGCATTGACCTGATAAGGCTGGAAGACGTTGTGACCCCGGGCCCGATGTTCCTGATTCATGGAGACCCAGGTATCGGTCACCACGCAATCGGCGCCTTCGACCGCACGGTCGGCATCATGGCAGAGCATGACTTCGGCGCCCTCATTGCGGGCCCAGTTCAGATAGTGATCCTTAGGCTCCGAGCCAAGAGGCACGGCCATGTTCATGCGGTAGCCGAAGCGCGCAGCCCCTTCCACCAGCGAATGCAGCACATTGTTGCCGTCGCCGGTCCATGCGATCGTCTTGCCCTTGATCGGGCCGCGATGCTCCTCGAAGGTCATGATATCGGCCATGATCTGGCAGGGGTGGGTGTCGTCCGTCAGCGCATTGATCACAGGCACGGTCGCGTGCTCGGCGAGCTCCAAAAGCCTGGAATGCTCGGTGGTGCGGATCATGATCGCATCGACATAGCGCGACAGCACCTTGGCGGTGTCGCCGATCGTCTCGGCGCGGCCGAGCTGCATTTCAGTACCGGAGAGAAACAGCGTTTCGCCGCCGAGCTGGCGCATGCCGACGTCGAAGGAAACGCGGGTGCGCGTCGACGGCTTTTCGAAGATCATCGCCAGCATCTTGCCGGCGAGCGGCTTGTCGCCCTTGCCGGATTTGAAGGCCTGCTTGCGGGCGAGCGCGTCGTTCATGATAGTTCTGAGGTCGGCCGAGGTGACGGCCGAAAGATCGAGGAAATGTTTAGGAGCCATGTTCTTACCTGTCGTGCGCCCGAAGGCGGCGATCCCTTCAAGCCGTCTTCTTGATCTTGGCGGCGCGGATGCTCTCGGCGGCGCGCTCGAGGCGCACGAGCCCCTCGCGGGCTTCTTCGGCAGTGACCACCAGCGGCGGAAGAAGGCGGATGACGTTGTCGCCGGCCGGCACGCCGAGCAGATGCGCGGCGCGGATCGCCTGCAGCAATTCGGCCGAGGGAACCGCAGCCTTGACGCCGAGCAGAAGCCCCTCGCCTCGGATATCCTCGATAACATCGGGATACCGATCCTTGAGCGAGGCCAGCCCCTGGCGGAAGACGAGCGCGACGTCGCGCACATGCTCAAGGAAGCCATCGGCGAGGATGACGTCGAGTACGGCACTGCCGACCGCCATGGCCAGCGGATTGCCGCCATAGGTCGAACCATGCGTGCCGGCCTTCATGCCGGAGGCAGCCTCGGCCGTGGCAAGGCAGGCGCCGAGCGGGAAACCGCCGCCGATGCCCTTGGCAACGGCCATGATATCGGGCGTGATGCCGGACCATTCATGGGCGAAGAGCTTGCCGGTGCGGCCGACGCCGGTCTGGACCTCGTCGAGGATCAGCAGCAGGCCGTTTTCGTCGCAGATCCGGCGAAGCGCCTTCATGAATTCGCCGGTGGCGGGACGCACGCCGCCCTCGCCTTGCACCGGCTCGATCAGGATTGCGGCCGTCGCATCGGTAATGGCGGCGCGGACGGCCTCGATGTCGCCGAACGGCACCTGATCGAAACCCGGAGCCTTGGGGCCGAAACCTTCGAGATATTTCTCCTGACCGCCGGCGGCAATCGTCGCGAGCGTGCGCCCATGGAAGGCACCCTCGAAGGTGATGATATGGAACCGCTCGGGATGCCCCTTGGAAAACTGGTAGCGGCGCGCGGTCTTGATGGCGCATTCGAGCGCCTCGGCGCCAGAATTGGTGAAGAACACCTTATCGGCGAAGGTAGCGTCCGTCAGGCGCTTGGCGAGGCGCTCCTGGCCGGGGATCTCATAGATGTTGGAGAGGTGCCAGACCTTGTCGGCCTGCTCCTTCAGCGCCGCGACCACATGCGGGTTGCCATGGCCGACGGAGGTGACGGCGACACCGGCGCCGAAATCGAGATAGCGCTCGCCGCTCTCGGTGATCAGCCATACGCCCTCGCCTCGCTCGAACCGCAGCGGGGCGCGAGAATAGGTGTCATAAAGCGGCGCGGCTTCAGCCATGGCGCGGGTCTCCCGTTCAATGTTGTCTTGCACGGACTCCGGCTAACAAAACCAGGTCCAAAAAATCAAAAATGCCGCCTTTCGGCGGCGAGCGGTACTATTTCCTTTTCGCGCTGCAATGTCAACAAAACTGGCGCCTTAGCCTATGCAGCAAGCTTGTGCAGCGGCACTTTCGGCCTTCAACAGGCATTATTGCAGAAATGCCACGCAGAGGCAGCAAGTTGGGGAAAACTTGAAATTCGATTCATCCGGATTCCCGCGACTCTTGTCACGGAGTCAGCCTCACACTAGGTTAAAGTTCAATTACTAGACTGCATGCGGCGGAACTAGTCACCAAAATTGATCAAGCGTTTCTTGTTTCGGAGGCTTCCGGGACAACGGTGAGGGATTCTGCCATCACCAACGCAAAAGGTGGAGACAGGGCATGAACTGGACAGACGAGCGGGTCGAGAAACTCAAGAAGCTTTGGGCCGAAGGACTGAGCGCCAGCCAGATTGCTGCGCAGCTTGGCGGCGTCAGCCGAAATGCCGTTATCGGCAAGGTGCACAGGCTCAGCCTTCCCGGCCGCGCCAAGGCCGGCGGCACGGCCACCGCGGCGCGCACGCCGAAGCGCCAGACAGCCGCGCCGCGCGCGCCGAACTACGCCTCCCGGATCACCACCCGCACCGTGACCCGTCAACAGGGCGCAACGATGCTGAAGGAAGAGATCGAGGTCGATGCCGTCGAGGAAATGGAATATGTGCCGGCCGGCAATGTGGTCGTGCCGATTTCTCGCCGCCTCGGCCTGACGGAGCTCACCGAACGCACCTGCAAATGGCCGGTCGGCGACCCGCTCAAGGAAGATTTCCATTTCTGCGGCTGCGAGTCCCCCGACAATTCGCCCTATTGCAGCTATCATCAGAAGCTTGCCTATCAGCCGATCAACGAAAGGCGCCGGGCCGCGGCACGGGTCAGCTGAGCGGACAGGTATTGCCGAGAACGAGAAACGGGCCGAGTGGCCCGTTTTTTTATTCGATTGGGGAAGTGACCTTTGCGTTTAGCAACCAAGCCAACCCCACACTCCGTCATCCCGGGGCTTGGAGGAGAAGTGGTGCCTGGACAGATAAGCCACGCCAGTGCGATGAAGCTGGTTCTGCAGCGGCGATGGATCGGCGGCAAAAACGGGTGCTACAGGTTGCACCACCGGCGCGTTTGGCGAGAGCGCCAACCACACGCTCCGTCATCCCGGGGCTTGACCCGGCTTGACCCTGGGATCGACAACCAAGCACTCGGCTTCGATAATTTCCCTGCAGTTGGATGCATCCCTGTTCCCGCAGCGCCGGCCCGATGGATCCCAGGGTCAAGCCCTGGGATGACGGAGGAGAGGTGATGCCGGGACAAGTCGGCTCTGCAGGCGCGATGGAAAGGTGGTGCCGAGACGCATAAGCCTCGCCGGCGCAATGACGCTGGCGAAGAAGCGGCTGCGATCGACGACGGCAAGGGGGGCCTCACAAGCCGTACTGCCGTGCGTTTGGCGGGAACGCCCATCTCACACACTCCCTCAGCCTCAGGCTTCCATAGAATAGCCGGCGCCGCGGACGGTGCGGATGACGTCCTGCATGTTGGAGAAGTTCAGCGCCTTGCGCAGGCGTCCGACATGGACGTCGACGGTTCGTTCGTCGACATAGATGTCGTGACCCCAGACGCCGTCGAGCAGCTGCGAGCGGGAAAAGACCCGGCCCGGCGACGACATCAGGAATTCCAGCAGGCGAAATTCGGTCGGGCCGAGGCGGACTTCGCGGCTCTTGCGGTGGACGCGATGGGTTTCGCGGTCGAGCTCGATATCGCCGCATTTCAGCACCGAGGACAGCACCTCGGGGCGGGCACGGCGCAGCATCGCCTTGACGCGGGCGACGAGTTCGGGGGTCGAGAAGGGCTTGACGACATAATCGTCGGCGCCGGTGGACAGTCCGCGCACACGCTCGCTCTCCTCGCCGCGCGCCGTCAGCATGATGATCGGCAGTCGCTCGGTTTCCGGCCGCATGCGCAGGCGCCGGCAGAGTTCGATGCCGGAGACGCCGGGCAGCATCCAGTCGAGGATGAGCAGGTCGGGCGTGCGCTCCTGAAGCCTGATTTCGGCCTCGTCGCCGCGCAGGATGGTATCGACCTCGAAGCCTTCGGCTTCGAGATTATAGCGAAGGAGCACGCTGAGCGCTTCCTCGTCTTCAACAACTGCGACTCTCGGGATCATGCGTGTCCGTCTCCTCGCGCACAAGCCTTAAACTCGGGGTCTAAGCAGGCGTCCTGCGCAAATTCAGAAATTGGCTGCGACCTCTTTGCGCGCCCCGAACGGGCGCGCACGCAATCTTGGAAGGATTATTCCGTCGCGGCGCCGACGGTGTTGGCGCTGTCATCCTTCGGGCGATCACCTTCCGGCTGGGCGCCTGTTGCCATGTAGTAGATCGTCTCGGCGATGTTGGTGGCATGGTCGCCGATGCGTTCGATGTTCTTGGCGCAGAAGAGCAGATGCGTGCAGCTCGTGATGTTGCGCGGATCTTCCATCATGTAGGTCAAGAGCTCGCGGAACAGCGAGGTGTACATGGCGTCGATCTCGTTGTCGCGTTCGCGGATGGCGGTCGCCTTGTCGGCAGCGCGTGTCGTATAGACGTCGAGCACTTCCTTGAGCTGGACAAGCGCCAGCTCGGAGAGATGCTCGAGACCGCGGGCGAGCTTGCGGGGCACGCCGGTGCTCTGCACGGCGATGACGCGCTTGGCGGTGTTCTTGCCGAGGTCGCCGACGCGTTCGAGATCGGCGGCGATGCGGATCGAACCCATGATTTCGCGCAGGTCCGCCGCCATCGGCTGACGGCGGGCGATGGTGACGATCGCCTTGTCGCCGATTTCGCGCTCGGTATGATCGAGGATCACGTCGTCGGAGATGACCTTCTGCGCCAGCGCGGTATCGCCGTTGACCAGCGCCCGGACCGATTCGGCGACCATCTGTTCGGCCAGGCCGCCCATTTCGGAAATCCGCCTGGAAAGGAACTTCAGATCATCATCATAGGCAGAATAAATATGTGTCGATGCCATGGGGCTTTGTCCTCGAATAAGGGGAAGGCTTCGGATGGCCGTGATCAGCCGAAGCGACCCATGATGTAGTCCTGGGTACGGGGATCGTCCGGATTGGTGAACATCTTGTCGGTGTCGTTCTCCTCGACAAGATTGCCGAGGTGGAACATGGCGGTGCGCTGCGAGACGCGCGCGGCCTGCTGCATGGAGTGGGTGACGATGACGATCGTATAGTTTTCGCGGAGCTCGTGGATCAGCTCCTCGACCTTGGCGGTGGCGATCGGGTCAAGGGCCGAGCAGGGCTCGTCCATCAGGATGACTTCCGGGCTGACGGCAACGGCGCGGGCAATGCACAGGCGCTGCTGCTGACCGCCGGAGAGGCCCGTGCCGGATTCGTGCACGCGGTCCTTGACCTCGTTCCAGAGGCCGGCGCGCTGCAGGCTGCTCTCGACGATCTGGTCGAGATCGGCCTTCGACTTGGCGAGACCGTGGATGCGGGGGCCGTAGGAGACGTTTTCATAGATCGACTTGGGGAATGGGTTCGGCTTCTGGAAAACCATGCCGACGCGGGCGCGAAGTTCGACGACGTCGATATCCGGATCATAGATATCGTCGCTGTCGAGCGTGATCTTGCCGGTAACGCGGCACCCCTCGATCGTGTCGTTCATGCGGTTCAGGCTTCGCAGGAAGGTCGACTTGCCGCAGCCCGAGGGGCCGATCAGGGCGGTTACGGTGTTTTCGCGGATGTTCAGGTTCACGTCGAAAAGCGCGCGCTTCTCGCCGTAGTATACGGAGACATCCTGTCCGATCATTTTATACGGGACGTTGCTCATCTTCTGATCCAGCGCCTTTTCAACTGCAGCTTCCGTCAGCATGTTCATGATGTTTAACTCCGTTTACCAGCGGCGCTCGAAGCGACGACGCAAGAGGATGGCGCCCATGTTCATGACGACCAGGAACAGGAGCAGGACGATGATGGCACCCGAAGTACGCTCCACGAAGGCACGTTCGGCCTCGTTCGCCCACATATAGACCTGCACGGGCAAGGCCGTCGAGGGCTCGAGCGGTGTCGCGGGCGCATTGGCGACGAAGGCGACCATGCCGATCAAGAGCAGCGGCGCGGTTTCGCCGAGCGCGTGCGCCAGGCCGATGATCGTGCCGGTGAGGATGCCGGGCATGGCAAGCGGCAGGACGTGGTGGAACACCATCTGCATCTTCGAGGCGCCGAGGCCGAGAGCTGCGGCGCGGATCGAAGGCGGCACGGCGCGCAGGGCCGCGCGGGTGGCGATGATGATCGTCGGCAGGGTCATCAGCGTCAGCACCAGGCCGCCTACCAGAGAAGCCGAGCGCGGCAGGCCGATGAAGTTGATGAAGACGGAAAGGCCGAGCAGACCGTAGACGATCGACGGGACGGCTGCGAGGTTGTTGATGTTGACCTCGATCAGGTCCGTCAGCCTGTTCTTCGGCGCAAACTCCTCGAGATAGATCGAAGCGGCGACGCCGATCGGCAGCGACAGAACCAGCACGATCAGCATCAGGTAGAGCGAGCCGATGAGGGCGACGCCGAGACCGGCGGCCTCCGGACGGCTGGAATTGCCGTTGACGAAGAGGCCGGTGTTGAACTGCTTCTGAAGAGCGCCGCTCGCCTTCAGCTGGTTCATCCAGTTGACCTGCTTGTCGTTGACCTTGCGGTTCTTCTCATCGACGGAAAGATCGATCTGGCCCTTGTTGGCGCTATCGATATTGGCATCGGCGAGCAGGGTGACGTTGACGGTCTTGCCGATGATCGAGGGATCGGCGACGACCAGATCGCGCAGCTGGATCGGCGCGCTCTTGGAGAGCATGGCGGTTGCATCGCGCACATCCGGACGGCTCGATGCATTGATGTTCAGCTGCTTGACGATCGCGTCGCGCAGCAGAACCGGATAGTTGGCGGCAATCAGCACCGAAGGATCGGTCGCCCGCTTGCTGTTCGGATCGATCGTCTTTTCGGCGAATTCGACCGGCAGGGTGATCGTCGTCTGTTGGAAGGCGGTGTAGCCTTTGCCGATCACCGTCCACAGCAGGACGAAGAGGAAGATAAGGCCGAAGGCGATGGCGGCGATACCGTAGGCCTGGAACCGGCGCTCGGCGGCATAGCGGCGCTTGATGCCGATATCACGGCGGGCCGGCACTTTGGAAACGGTGGCACCGATGGCGGGAGAAACAATATTCGTCATTCGTACTGCTCCCGGTATTTGCGCACGATGTAGAGCGCATAGATGTTGAGGCAAAGCGTGATGCAGAACAGCGTGATGCCAAGCGCGAAGGCAACCAGCGTCTGCGGCGAGGTGAACTCAAGGTCGCCCGTCAGCTGGTTGACGATCTTGACGGTCACCGTGGTCATCGGCTCGAAAGGGTTGATCTGAATGCGGGCGGCGACACCCGCGGCCAACACGACGATCATGGTCTCGCCGATGGCGCGCGAGGCGGTCATCAGCAGCGCGCCGACGATGCCGGGAAGCGCGGCCGGCAGGACCACCTTCTTGATGGTTTCGGAGCGTGTGGCGCCGAGACCGAGCGAACCATCACGCAGTGCCCGCGGCACGGCGGTGATGATGTCGTCCGACAGCGAGGAGACGTAGGGGATCAACATGATGCCCATGACGATACCAGCCGTCAGAACGCTCTGCGCCTGGATGAAATTGGTGTAGCTGCCGGAGAGCAGGCCACTGATCTGGGCGGAGAAATCGCGCAGGAACGGACCGACGGTGACGAGCGCGAAGAAGCCGTAGACGATCGTCGGGATGCCGGCCAGCACTTCGAGAAGAGGCTTGGAGACGGAACGCAGCTTCGGCGAGGCGTATTCGGCCATATAGATGGCGGCGAAGAGGCCGACCGGAACGGCGACGAGCATGGCGACGAGGCCGATATATAGCGTGCCGAGCAGGAGCGGGATCAGGCCGAACTGGCCGAAGGAGGAGCTGCCGGCGCCGGCAAAGCGCGGATCCCAGACGGTGCCGAAGAAGAATTCGCCGGCGGGAACGACGGCAAAGAAGCGGGCGGCTTCCGACAGCATGGACAACACGATGCCGACCGTCGTCAGGATGGCGATCGAGGAGGCGAGCAGCAGGCCCCAGAGCATGACGCGCTCGACGCGGTTGCGGGCGCGGAAGCGCGGCGCGATGGCGCGCAGCGCATAAAGGGCGCCGGCAACGGCCAGAATGAAGACGATCGCCGTCATGGCGAGGCGGCTCGTCATGCTCATGGAATTCAGCGTCTTGGCGGCCGCGACCATGTAAGGCTGCGGCTGGCCGGCGAGCGGCACGCCCTTTTCGCTGAGCTTGGCCTGCAGGGCGGCCGGATCGTTTGCCACCGCGGCGGCTTCGTCCGATGTCAGCATCGTCAACCCGCGCGCGACCGTCGCCACCATCGAATAGCTCAGATCCTGTTCGACTGCGGCCTGAGCCTTGACGTCAGCAGGGAAAGCTCCCCGAACCGAGGACTGGATGATGCCGGGGCTGACGGAGAGCCAGACGCAGAGGACGATGAGGGCGGGAAGAACCGTCCAGATCGCGGCATAGGCGCCGTAATAGGCCGGCCGGGAATGCAGTGCGGAGGACCTGCCTCCGGCAAGGGCCGTGGCACGGCTGCGCGCGACCAGATAGGCGGCGGCACCGATCACCACAAGGCACAGAAGTATGACGGATGTGCTCATTCGTTACGTCCCCAGGCCCCGTGGCCCCCAAAAAAGCGCGGCGGCTTCATCAGCCTGCCTTCGGCTTCCAATCATGGAGAAGGAATTCAACCCTGCAGCGGAAAGACCGCCACGCAGGGACATTAACGATGCCGGCGCGGGCTTTGAAGCACCGCGCCGGCAAAGTCATTTACATGGACTTACCGGCTTCGACGTCTTTGCGGATCGCATCACGCTCGGCATCCGGAGCGGCAACGAGGCCGTATTCAGCCAGCGGGCCGTCGGGGCCGATCATCTGGTCGGATACGAAGAAGTTGACATATTCCTTCAGGCCCGGAACGGCGCCGAGATGTGCCTTCTTGACATAGAAGAACAGCGGGCGGGAAACCGGATAGGTGCCGTTGGCGATCGTTTCGGTGGACGGAACGATACCGTTCACGCTGGCGACCTTGAGCTTGTCGGCGTTGTTTTCATAGAAGGAAAGGCCAAATACGCCGACGCCGGTCTTGTTGGCGGCGATGCGTGCGAGGGTTTCCGGATAGTCGCCGTCGATGTCGACTGCAGCGCCGTCCTTGCGGACTGCGACGCAGGCCTTGGTCTGAGCAGCCTTGTCGGAGATTTCCTTGGCGATAACGTCGAGAGCGCCCGAAGCCTTGCAGCCGGCGGCAAGAACGTTCTGTTCGAAGACTTCGCGCGTGCCGTGCTTTTCGCCCGGGATATAGGCGGCGATATCAACGGCAGGGAGCTTCGGGTTGACTTCCGACCACTTCTTGTAGGGGTTGGCGACGAGCTTGCCGTCGACGACGACCTGGGCAGCGAGGGCCTTGTAGATGTCGGCCGGAACGTAAGCGACATCCGGGTTGGACGAGTCGGTTGCGAAGACGATCCCGTCATAACCGATCTTGACTTCCTGGATGTCGGTTACGCCGGCGGCCTTGCAAGCTTCGGCTTCATTCTTGTTGATCGGACGCGAAGCGTTGGCGATGTCGATGGTGTCTTCACCAACGCCCTTGCAGAATTCCTTCAAACCAGCGCCCGTGCCGCCGGATTCGACGACCGGCGTCTTGAAGTTGGTGAAGGTCTCGCCGAAGGACTCGGCAACGATCTTGGCGTAAGGCAGGACGGTGGACGAACCAGCGATCTGGATCTGGTCGCGAGCGACGGCTGCGCCAGCGAAAGCGGCAGTTGCAGCGAGCGCGGCAACGGTGAGCTTGAAGGTGTTCATTAGAAATCTCCCGCATTGGGCTTGTGTGAGTGCGGCCTATAGAGAGGCCCTCGCATGCCTTTTTTCATCGGCGGGACTCTCTTAACGCTGTAAGCACCGTCCTTTTATGTCAAATCCGTGAAACATTTGTGACAGGTTAAGCGTCTGTTTTATGACAACAAATTTTATGGATGCCGCCCGAAAGTGTCGACTGTCGGGAAAATTTGGATCGGCGCTCTACCTTGCATTGCAAGTTTATCACACGTGTCCGGTGGTTGTGGAAAGGCACCCTGGCCCTTCCCGCCTGCATTCTTTCATTCAGGTCCGCCCGTGGGATCTGCCCCTCATCCGCCTGCCGGCACCTTCTCCCCGTTTTGACGGGGAGAAGGGGATATGCCGCGACCTGTCCGTCCCACCCAAAAACTCTCGACAGGGCACGTCCCCTCTCCCCGTCAGTACGGGGAGAGGGTTAGGGTGAGGGGCAATCGCACGGCACGCCATCGTTATTCACGCATGGCTGGAAAGAACCGCAAATCCATTGCCTCGACGCGTTCGACCAGCAGCCCGTCGCAGATCGCAACGATCGTCTCCAGCACGGATGGCAGCGCGCTCAGCACATCTACATTCCAAAAACGAACCACCGACCAGCCATTGTTGGTCATGAAGGAATCCCGGATTCCATCCCGTCGGTTGTCCGCATGCTGGCTCCCGTCGATCTCGACGACAAGCCGCAATTCACGACAGGCGAAGTCTGCAAAATAACGACCGATCGGCAATTGCCGGACGAACTTGTGTCCGTTGAAGCGCCGGTCGCGCAACTCCTGCCACAATTTACCTTCTGCGTCGTTATCCGACTGGCGCAGGGAACGTGCTCGGGCGATGGTTTTGGGTTTGGAACCTCTCATTGACGTTTTTCCTTGTGACTTGCCCCTCATCCGGCTGCCGCCACCTTCTCCCCGTAAACGGGGCGAAGGGGATATGCCGCAACCTCTCGGCTCCCCGCGAGCCTCTCGCATGGCACGTCCCCTCGCCCCCGTTTACGGGGAGAGGGTTAGGGTGAGGGGCAGCGTCCGGGTACAGCCCGGGCTGATACCTGACAGAATGAACCGGGTTGATGGTCGACAAGTCATAGTGTGTCGGAGGGAGGGCTTCCGATGCCATTTGTGGAGACTTGTCGCATGGAAGAACGTGTTCGGATGCTGTCGGACTATGCTTTGGGGCACTGGAGTGTGAGAGATCTTTGCCGACGCTACGGTGTGAGCCGGGATACATTTTACGCCTGGCGCAAACGGCAGATGAGCGGAGCGCCGGATTGGTTTGTCGATCGGTCGCATGGCACGGTTTCGTGCCCGCATCGCACGCCGTCAGCCCTTGCCGATGAGGTGATTGCGCTACGCCGGCGGTTTCCGCATATGGGGCCGCGCAAGCTGCTGGCGCTGTTGCAGCGCCAGTCTGCGCAGACCGCTTGGCCGGCGGCCTCGACGATCGGCGACATCCTCAAACGGGCAGGCCTTGTGGACACTGCCAAGCGGCGACGCAGGGCACTGGACCAAAGCCGGCCGTTCACCGAGGCAACAAAAGCCAATGACGAATGGAGCGTGGACTTTAAGGGCTGGTTCCGCACCCGCGACCAACAACGCATCGATCCACTGACGATCAGCGACAGCTATAGCCGTTTTCTGATCGATGTCCAAATTGCTCCACAGACCATCGACGGCGTGCGGCCTGTCTTCGAACGAGCCTTTCGCACCCATGGGCTACCGTTTGCGATCCGCTGCGACAATGGTTCGCCTTTCGGCAGCCATGGGGCCGGCGGCCTGACCCGATTATCGACTTGGTGGATCAAGCTCGGCATCGAGGCGCACTTCATCTCGCCGGCATCGCCCCAGGAGAACGGCAGGCACGAGCGCATGCATCGTACTCTCAAGGCCCAGACATCCAAGCCACCGGCCGATAATGCCGGCCAACAGCAGGCCCGTTTCGATGCCTTTCGCCGGCACTACAATGAGGAGCGCCCGCATGAAGCGCTGGGTCAACGACCACCGGCCGATCTCTATCGACCCTGCCAGCCGCGTGTGATGCCCGAGCGTCTCGACGATCCCTGGTATGATGCCGATCATCAAGTGCGTCGCGTGCGAGACAACGGTGAGATCAAATGGAAGGGAGGCCGACTCTTTGTCAGCGAAGCCCTTGCCGGCGAACTCGTCGGCCTGAGCGAGCTCGAAAACGGTGACCACGTCGTGCGCTTCTGCAACCGCGACATAGGCCTCATCGGCCCGGACGGACGCTTTCGTCGCTTCGCTCCGCCGCGACCGCCCGGGCCGATGAGGCCTAAAGCAGCACATACGACAGAATGAAAACTGTCAGGTATCATCCCGGTCCAAAATGTCGATCATCAACCCGGTCGTTCATCCGTGGTACGCATCGCTTATCGCTCGCGTCGCGTACCACGCTAGAACCGCACCGTAAAATCGGTGCCCTTGCCTACCTCGGACTTGACGATCAGCCGGGCGCGGTGGCGGGTGAGGATATGTTTGACGATGGCAAGGCCGAGGCCGGTGCCTTTCTTCGAGCGGCTGTCCTCGATGCTGACGCGGTAGAAGCGCTCCGTCAGACGCGGCACGTGCTCGGCCGGAATGCCCGGACCCTTGTCGATGATGCTGACCTCCACCGGGGCGCCGGCGCCGTTCTTCAGCCAGACGTCGACGATCTTGCCTTCATGGCCATATTTGCAGGCATTCTCGATCAGGTTCTCGAAGACCTGGACAAGCTCGTCGCGATCCCCCAGCACCTCTACCTTGCCATCGGGCAGATGCAGGTTGATTTCGACGCCGACATCCCTGGCGAGCGGCACCAGCGAGTCGCGGACATGGCCGAGCAGCGGCACCAGATCGACCTTCTCGTCCGGCGCAATGTGCGATTTCAACTCCAGGCGGGAGAGCGACAACAGATCATCGACCAGCCTGCTCATGCGCGTCGCTTGATCGAGCATGATGCCCAGAAACTGTGCCTGCGCCTTCTGATCGTTCTTCGCCGGCCCCTGGATGGTTTCGATGAAGCCGCGCAATGAAGCAAGCGGCGTGCGCAGCTCATGGCTGGCATTGGCGACGAAATCCGACCGCATGCGGTCGATGCGGCGGACCTCCGATATATCGCGGAAGGACAGGATGAAAAACCGCTCCCGCTGGCCCTCGGCCTGGAATTCGACAGGCGCGCTGCGGACGATATAGACGCGCTCGGACGGCAGCCGCTCGGCATGCTCGATCTGGTTCGGCGCGTTGGTGGCGATGGTTTCGCGCACCATGTCGAGCACGCCGGGCGAGCGCAGCCGGGCCGATATATGGGCGCCGAGCGCCACCTCACCGAAGGCCTTTTCGGCGGCAGGGTTCTGGAACAGCACCGAGGCGTCGTCCGACAGCACCATGGCGGGAATATCGAGCCCGGCAAGCGTGGCAGAAACGTCAGGCAGGCGGCTTGGCGGTGCTTGCGGCTCCGCTGCCGCCGGCTCGACGGGTTGCGCCTCGACGACAGGCGCCTCCTTGAACAGCGCGGTCAAGATCATGACGAGCAGGAGAACGAGCACCACCCACTTGTTCATCCCGGCGGCAAGGGCGGCAAGCGCGCTGAGGATGGCCGCAAGCAGCACCGGACGTTCGCGCCGGATGCGCGCCAGCAGGCTTTTTCTCCAGGGGGTTTCGTCTTGCAAGTGGGCCTCGAGGCGTCGATTCGTTTTCTCTATATTGAACTCTGCCTGATAGCGGCAATTCATGACAGAAGTTTTCGGCTGGCGCCGGTCAAGCGAAAGACTTCAGCGCACGCTCGGGAAAAATCACCGGCCAAAAGCGAAAGATTTGATTTTCAACGTCAAATATGTTCGCCTACGGCAAGAGGACCACCAGCGCAGGAGGAGCATATGGGCGAGACTGTCGAAAGCAGGGCGGTGGAGCTCGACATCCGCGGCAAGAAACGCATCTTCGACGTCGATGATCCGGTCCTGCCGGACTGGGTGGAGGAAAACGCCCTCGAGTCCGGCGGGTTTCCCTACAAGAAGAAACTCAACGAGGAGGACTATCTGGAGCAGCTGGAAAAACTGCAGGTGGAACTCGTCAAGGTGCAGTTCTGGCTTCAGGCGACCGGCAAGCGGGTGATGGCGCTGTTCGAGGGGCGGGACGCGGCCGGCAAGGGCGGCGCCATTTCGGCCTCGTCGGCGCATATGAACCCGCGCCTTGCGCGCGTCGTCGCGCTCGCCAAGCCGACCGAGCGCGAGCAGGGGCAATGGTATTTCCAGCGTTATGTCGCGCAATTCCCGACCGCGGGCGAATTCGTGCTGTTCGACCGCTCCTGGTACAACCGCGCCGGCGTCGAACCGGTCATGGGTTTCTGCACGCCGCAGCAATATGAAGGCTTCCTCAAGCAGGCGCCGCAGCTCGAAAAGATCATTGCCCATGAGGGTATCTTCTTCTTCAAGTTCTATCTCGATATCGGCCGCGAGATGCAGCTCAAGCGTTTTCACGACCGCAGGCACGATCCGCTGAAAGTCTGGAAGCTGTCATCGATGGATGTCGCGGCGCTGACGAAGTGGGGCGATTACAGCGAAAAGCGCGATCGCATGCTCAAGGAAACCCATAGCGATTTCGCGCCATGGACCGTCATCCGCGCCAATGATAAGCGGCGTGCGCGTCTGCAGCTCATCCGTCACATGCTCGACAGGATCGACTATGACGGCAAGGACAAAGCGGCACTCGGCGAGATCGACGAGGAGATCATCGGCTCCGGTCCCGGATTCCTGAAATAGGTCACCGGCCGCTGGAAAAGAGGCGTCACCGCCCCGGCAGGATGCGGATCGCGAAAAGGTTGATGCCACGCGCCTTGCCATCGAGATCGCTGTTGACGACAAGCGTGCCGGGCGAATTCGGGGCGAGGGAGCGGTCGAAGCTCACTTGCAGCAGCGCATCCGACTTTTCGCGGGTGACGCTGAAGCGATGGCGGGCGCAATTGCCGAGTGATTGAAAATTGCATTCGACCGTCACCTGGGTCGGCTCGTCGGTGGTCGATTGCAGCGTCAGCGCGATGGTTGAGGATTTGCCGGCGAGCTGCTGCAGTACAGAGGCGGGAACACTGACCGAAATATTGCCGTCAGCCGCACCGCTTTCGGAAATCAGGCGCACGGCCGGCCCGTCATTCTCAGTGATCTTTTCGGTGCGCGCCCGCGGGCCGCTTTTGATCTTGTCGGCCTCGTCCGGCTTGAACACCGGGATCCAATCGGCCGAAAAACTATTCTGCGGATCGATGGTCACCGGCTGATCGGTGTGGGCGGCCGCATTATCGTCGCTGTCGTCATTGCCGGTGAAATCCTCCGGCTGGGTGCTGGCCGGCGGATTGGCGACGCTGGTGTCGCGCTCGGCCGCCGTCAAGAGCAGGCCCGACGTATAGGCCCACCAGGCGCCGATGCCGATGAAGGCGAGCAGGACGCACCAGACGAGAAGCCTCGAGAAGAACTTGCGCGGCTTGCGGCGGCCGGCCGCCCGCTCCGGACGGAAATCCATGTTGGCGGCGCGCTGACCGCGCGCGAGCCGCTCGTCGCCGACCGGGGCGGCTGCGAGATGATCGGCATTGCTCGCATGCACGTCGTCGAGGCGCGACTCGTCGCTGCTGCGGTGCATCATGACTTCGGGCGCGCGGGTCTCGCCTGCCGCCACCGGGCTGTCGATCAGGCTGTCGATATCGGCCACATCGCCACGGCGAGCCGGCGGCATTTCGACGACGGGCGGCACCGGCACTTCAGGCGGTCTCTGGCGCGGGTGAAGCCGGTCGCGCTCCTCGCTTTCGATGGCGTGGATGGTGGTTTCCAGGCGATGGCGGTGATGGGCGACGGCATCGGCATCGGTGATATCCTGCTTGCGCAGGCCGGCTTCCAGCGCCTGGCGGGCCGATTGGTAGATCCTCGCTCGAACCTCCGGATTGTCGCGATCGGCATTTTCGAGCGCTGTTCTGATGGCCGTTTCTAATCCGCTCACGTCAAGTCCTTCACTTCGAACCCGGCATCGGACTGTCGTCCCCGCCGTTCTCCATCAAAATTCGGTAGCGGCAAGCGCGGCAAACCGCAAGCCTTGCAGCCCGCCCGCCGCTGATCGGCGGCGATAATCGCCAGCTTTCGCGGCTCGCGGGGCTTACCTTGCCCGCCATCTCCGCCTGATATATCGGCGTGAAATCGACGAAGACGTGGCGGCCGCTCTTTTATCGGCATTTCTTCTCTGTTATCAGTTTGACGTTTTCGTAAACGTCAATGCGAGCGGTAAACCATGGCCCTGCCCCCGATCCTCAAGGATAAACTCAGATTGCCGGTGATCGGCTCGCCCCTCTTCATCATCTCGCATCCGGCACTGACCCTGGCGCAATGCAAGGCGGGCGTCGTCGGCGCCTTTCCGGCACTGAACGCCCGGCCGGAAAGCCAGCTCGACGAATGGCTGGCCGAGATCACCGAGGAGCTCGCCCGCCACGATGCCGCCCATCCGCAACGGCCGGCCGCACCCTTTGCCGTCAACCAGATCGTCCACATGTCGAACAAGCGGCTGGAGCACGACCTCTCGCTCTGCGTCAAATACAAGGTGCCGATCGTCATCTCCTCGCTCGGCGCCGTGCCCGAGGTCAACGCCGCCGTGCATTCCTATGGCGGCATCGTGCTGCACGACATTATCAACAACCGCCACGCCCATTCGGCGATCCGCAAGGGCGCGGACGGGCTGATCGCGGTGGCTTCAGGCGCCGGCGGCCATGCCGGCACGCTGTCGCCCTTCGCGCTCGTCCAGGAAATCCGCGAATGGTTCGACGGGCCACTGCTGCTTGCCGGCGCAATCGCGACCGGCGGCGCCATTCTGGCCGCAGAAGCGATGGGGGCCGACATGGCCTATATCGGCTCGCCCTTCATCGCAACGCAAGAGGCACGCGCCGAGCCCGCCTACAAGCAGGCGATCGTCGACGGGGCAGCCGCCGACATCGTCTATTCCAACTATTTCACCGGCGTGCACGGCAACTATCTCAAACCCTCGATCATCGCCGCCGGCATGGACCCGGACAACCTGCCCCTCGCCGACCCCTCCAAGATGGATTTCGAGCAGGCGACCGGCGGCGCCAAGGCCTGGAAGGACATATGGGGCAGCGGCCAGGGCATCGGCGCGGTCAAGGCCGTGGAGCCGGTGGCCAAGCTCGTCGACCGGCTGGAGGCCGAATACAGGGCCGCCCGCGCCCGCCTCTCGCTCTGAGGGTCTTCCACACCCCGCCCTCTTTTTTGCCAAAGGCGTGACAGGGTGCTTGAAATTTTCAGACAATGCTTGTATCAGCGCCATGCAAATCGCAGGCCGCACTCTTCGGCCGCCAAATGCCGCTTTAGCTCAGTCGGTAGAGCACATCATTCGTAATGATGGGGTCACGTGTTCGAGTCACGTAAGCGGCACCATTTTTCCTTAAAATCACAGACTTGAATGCCGGGTTTCGCAGGTTGGACATACCGGTCAGACATTTCTTTATGCAGCCCGTCCTAGATTCCCAAGTCCGGCACCAAATATTCTAGTTCCGCTGGCTTGCCGAGGAAGGATATTCCGGAGCTTCTGGATAAGAGTTAAAGTTACGCTTGTCGATCCACCGACGGACAGGCACAAAAAGCAGGCGACCTTCGGCCATTATATTCATACGCCCGTTCTACTTACCAATAACTCCGCTGTAAAAGATAAATACTTCACGGCTCCACTTTTCTATGCTTAGATCGCACGATGAGGGGAGCTAGCAAGGCGGTCGCTTTACTACAAACAGAACTCGGGGACTGGTGGCAGGACGATCGTCGCCACTGGTGTGCCTATTGCGGGATCCCCATGCGGCAGAAGTTCGGGTTAGGTCGCCCGATTCCCGACACCAAGGCGACGCGCGATCATCTCGTGCCGAAGGCGCACGGAGGCAGCGGGCTCACGAATCCGGCCTGCCAAGGATGCAACCACTCGAAAGGTGTTTTGTCACTCGCGGAGTTTCTTTGCAGCCCGCACTTCGCCGAAGTGCGTCGGCGAAAACACCGCAACAAATGGTCTGTCCGCGATCTGTGGTTGGCATCTGCGCTGGCATCTCTCCAGCAGGCTGAAAAATTGCTGAAGCCGCGTGTGCCGGACGACTTAGCAAACTGCGATGGGTCACCGATCAAGGGTGACGCGGCCGTGCGCCAAGGCGACTCGCGAAGAAACTGACCAACCGAAGGCGAATATGGTAGGTAGCAACCACGCAGCAAGCCGCCTTAGGAAACGGTTTGAGCAGTCCCGCCTTTCGGTAAAAGCCTGACAGCACATCTCAGCCTTTCCGTCATGCTGCTCGCGCTGTCTGATTGGCACTTCGCCGTCTGCAGGTGGATATCCGGTTTGAGCACCGACGCGTTGTTTACGCCCGCCTAGTGCCCCGCATCAGTCGTTGATATTGAAAGCTGGTTCATAAACGAGAGACATCGCGCATTATACGAAAAATATCTCTTTATTTTTGCGCAATTTCCGGATGCACAACCGTTCCACACTTTGCTCCAGGAGGACCTATGCGGACAGCAGTTGCCAGTGCCATGCTTTTCACCTTTACGTTGCCCATTGCGCAGGCAGCAGACTTCCCTCTCGCCTCATGTGCTGGATGGAACGGAACGCTTGTCAGCATGACCGGCACTGACTCAAGCACTGCAGTCATGGAAGGAAAAGTCAAGCAGGCCGATTTCCGGGAATACTGCGAGCGCGACCCCGGCGGTGAAACAATAGCGCATGGCGGCAAACTTACCGTAAAGCAGTGCGTGGCGGCTTACACAAAAACGAATGGGAAAGACACTTACCGTTCCACCGCCAATTGCCGCAAGGGCACCCTGTCCTTCTTTCCTCCTGGCGGAGAACCGCTGCGCGTCACTTTTCCATTACCGGAGGATGCGTCGTGCGCCTCAGGCATGCCGCCGCTGATTGAGCAGTTCTCGATGCTCTGCCCTCAGGCGGCACGAAAGTTTAAAATGATCGATGGCGAGTGACCGGATGGCCGCTTCGGCACTGCCGACGGATTCGCATTTGCTCCTCGACCCGTTGGCCGGTATAGCGGCGCAGCCGCTGGAGGCGCGGTGGAGCAACCCATCCGTTGATGATCGCGCCGGCGGCTCTAGACCGCCACCCGCCTCTGTTGCGTCAGGCGCCGGCCAACCGACTGGCCGGGCAGCTCAATGAACTTGTAGCCTATGAAGGACAAGACATAGACGGCGGGGATGGTGACGACCAGCGTTACCAGCCAGCGAGCGGGATTGCTGAGGTCGGTATTGCCGATCAGCCAGGCGATGACCGGTTGCATGATGAGCAGGTGAATCAGATAGGCCCCGAAGGAAAGTTCTCCGAGGTTTCGGAAGAAACTGTTGCCGAGCACCGAATTGACCGAGCGGGAATAATGACCGGCGGAACCCGGAAAACGATCGGCGTGCACCAGGACAAAGAACAGCACCACGATGCCCACGCGCACAGTTTCGTGCAGCACAGTCACATCGCCGCCCAGAGGGATAAGGACCAGCAAAGCCGAAATCGCAAAGGCGAGGTAAGCTCTTCCCTGCGACATCCACAATGCGCCCGCGAGAAGCATGCCGGCGGCGAAGATGTGCATCTTCAGCGGCAGGAATGACGGCATTGGAAAGCGAAAACCAAGACGATGCACGGCCAGGGCGGCAATGACCGCCAGGCCCACGGTGACGAGCATGCCCTTCAGCCAGCCCAGCCGCCCGAGAACGATCATGATGAAGGGCAAAGCCGCATAAAACTGCATTTCCAGGCCGATGCTCCAATCCGGCAGCGCCGTGCGGAAGGCATGGGCCGGCGACAAGCCGAACAGGAAGGAGAGATGCATCAGGTAGTTGGTCAGGCTGTCGTCCAGATAGCGCGATGCGGCTTGCGGCGGATTGCCGTTGAACGCATCGATGACCATCCTCGCCTGATAGATCTCGGACCCGGCGATGAGAGCAATTACCAGCATGAAGTAATAGAGCGGTGCGATGCGGAAGAAGCGACGGGCCCAGAAGACCGCCCATGTTTGCGGGCTCTCCCATGGCTCTCTGGCTTTCCGTCTCTGATAGTGAAACACCATCAGGAAGCCCGAGAGCATGATGAACAGGTCGACCCCCAGCTCGGGATCTCCGATAACAGGCACCTTGAAGCCCGTCAGGATGTGGGCATGGCCGATCAGCACCCATAGCGCTGCCAAACCACGCAAGCCATCCAGACATTCAATGCGTCTGCCGCCCTTCATCGCGTCCATGAGATACCTCTATCCATTCGTATCCGCGGGCAGGGTTAGCATCTTCGACGGCAACCGGATAGTGTTGAGTAAATTTTTATGGGCTTCAGCACAACTTGTGCGGGTTGACAGTCGATGAAGGGCTGGCGGCATCAGGCTGCCGTTGCGTCCATTCGACTGCGAAATTTCGGAAGGAACATGCCGCTGCCGAACAGGTTTCCCCCTTGAGACAACAAGGATGGAGAACATCATGTCCTGCAAGTTCATCGCAATATCCCTCCTTTGGATCGGCCTTGCCGGCTCGGCCCTGGCGCAGACGAGCGGTGGCGCGAGTTCCAGCGGGCGGCTTTCGGTGGCGCCTGTCATCGGCGGATCGGGCAGTTCGGGCACGGGATCGGCCGGCACCGGTTCCGTCGGCACAGGGTCGGCGGGCACGGGGTCCGTCGGCACCGATCCGGGCACAACGGGCAGCACGACCGGCAATGGCGGCCTCGATCTCAACAGCGGCCGCAGCACGATCAATCCGGGCGGCGTCAATCCGGATCTGCAGCAGGTGCCGGGCTGCACCGCAGGGGCCGGTTCGCTCAGCGAAGCCTGCCAGCAGTGAGGACGGGCGACCGTTTGCCTCCCGACGGAGTGAAGGAACGGCGCCGGGCCTTCGGCTGCCGCCCTGATGGCACGCAAAAACGATGGCTGCGGCGAGAACTGCTTTACCGGCCCCGCGTGAGGTCGTAAAAGAACAGCATCCCTCCGCAAACGGCGCGTCGTCCCACATCCAGCCAGCCTGCCGATTTTTCCGGCCCTGCGGAGCACCCGAAGAGGATCGTCATGTCGAATGCAGCGCATCGCTCGAACCGCGTGCTTGTCGTCGCGACCATCATGGTGGCGACATTCATGGTTGCCATCGAGGCGACGATCGTGGCGACGGCAATGCCGCGCATCGTCGGCCAGCTCGGCGGCTTTTCCTATACAGCTGGGTATTTTCGGCCTTCCTGCTGGCGCAGTCGACGACGACGGTCATCTACGGCAAGCTTTCCGATATTTTCGGACGCAAGCCGGTGCTGATCGGCGGCATCCTGATCTTCCTCGCCGGTTCTCTGCTCTGCGGCTTTGCCTGGTCGATGATGTCGCTGGTGCTGTTCCGGCTGCTGCAGGGGCTCGGCGCCGGAGCGATCCAGCCGGTGACGATGACCATCATCGGCGACCTCTTCAAGCTTGAGGAACGCGGCCGCGTGCAGGGCGCGATGGCGACGGTCTGGGCGACGTCGGCCGTCGTCGGGCCGCTTGCCGGCGGCATCATCGTCGATACCTTCTCCTGGGCCTGGATCTTCTGGATCAACCTGCCGATCGGCATCGTCTCGATCATCGCCTTCATGATCTTCCTGAAGGAGGACGTCGCGCACAAGAAGGCGAGGATCGATTATCTCGGATCGGTGCTGTTCTCGATTTCGATCGTCGCCCTGCTCGTCATGCTGACGGAAACCGAAGCGAGCGCCTGGATCCTGCTGTCGCTCTTCGCCGTCTTCGTCGTCGCGGGGCTCTTCTTCCTCGCCCAGGAGAGGCGGGCGCCGGAGCCGATCATTTCGATCGCGCTCTGGAGCCGCCGGCTGATCGCGACCAGCAATGCCGCCACGCTGCTTGCCGGCATGGCGCTGATCGGCCTTTCCACCATCCTGCCGATCTATGTGCAGGGCGTGCTCGGCCGTTCGCCTGTTGTCGCCGGCTTCACGCTTACCATGCTCATCGTCGGCTGGCCGCTGGCGGTAATGCTCTCCAGCCGCTTCTACAGGGCCTTCGGCATTCGCCGCACACTGCGCGTCGGCAGCCTGCTGTTTCCGTTCGGCGCCTGCTTCCTGTTGTTCCTGACGCCCGAAAGCTCGCCGGTTCTTGCCGGCGCCGGCTCCTTCTTCATGGGCTTCGGCATGGGCCTGATCAGCCTGACGAGCATCGTGCTGGTGCAGGACAGCGTCGAATGGTCGATGCGCGGCAGCGCCACGGCTTCGATCATCTTCGCCCGCAGCCTCGGTAATACGCTCGGAGCCACGGTACTCGGCGCCATTCTCAATGCCGGCATCAGCCATTATGCGAGCGGCGAAACGGCGGCCGCCCTTCATAAGGCGCTGAACCAGCCGACCGGACTTTCGGCGCTCGCCGCCGATCCGGCGATCCGCAGCATCTTCGACGCGGCCTTGCACTGGAGCTTCTGGGGCGTGGTCGTCGTCGCGGTGCTGACCTTCTTCACCACCTGGCTGATCCCCGTCGGCCACCGCAAGACGCGTGAAGAGCCGGCAGTGGCAGGCGAGGCAGCCTCGCATTGACACGGTTGCTCCTGACGGGGAGCGCCTGGTAATTTGCTGACAACGTTTCCTCCGTCATGCCCGGCCTTGTGCAGCACAAGGCCGGGCATGAAGTCGCGGGTATCCCCGCAAGTGCGGAACACCGCTTCGCAGTCTTCCTGGAATTACCTTATCGGCGGTTGTCCAAAACGCGCAGGATCAAGTTTCGTCTTCCCTTGCGCTGGGCGAGATCGATATCGCTGACGAGCTTGGCGCCGCCCTCGCGCCGCTCCAAGGTGATCTTGCGGCTGTGGAAGGTTTCAAGTTCGGCCCGATGTGCCACGCTGATGATCGTCGCCGCCGGCAGTTCGTCGATCACCATCTCCATCATCCTGTCCTGGCTCTTCTCGTCGAGTGCCGAGGTCGCTTCGTCGAGAACGATGATATCGGGGGTGTGCAGCAGCAGCCGCGCGAAGGCGAGCCGTTGCTTTTCGCCGCCCGACAGGGTCTGATCCCATGGCGCGTCTTCCTCGAGCTTTTCGCTCAGATAATCCAGGCCCACTTTGGCAAGGGCGGTCTTGATTTCCTCCGGTGTCCAGCTGTCGGCGGCGCGGGGATAGGCCACCGCGCGGCGAAGCGTTCCGGACGGGATATAGGGCCGCTGCGGCAACATGAACAAGCGTCGGTCGCCGTGGAAATCGACGCTGCCGTGACCCCAGGGCCAAAGACCGGAGATGGCGCGCACCAGCGTGCTTTTGCCGGAGCCCGATTCGCCGGCCACGAGCACCCGCTCGCCTGGTGCGATCTCCACCTGGGTTTCCTTGACCACCGCGGTACCGTCGTCGAGAGTCACCGAGAGATCGTTTAAATTCAGGATTGCATTGCCCTCTGTTTCACCGTGCTTGATGCGTCCCAAGGCATCGCTTTGTTCGGCCCGCTCAAGGCCGTCGAGCGACATCATCAGCGAGGCGACGCGTCGCGCACAGGCGTTCCAGTCGGCGAGACGCGGGTAGTTGTCGACCAGCCAACCGAAGGCCGTCTGAACGATGGCGAAGGCGGAGGCAGCCTGCATGACCTCGCCAAGCGTCATGCCGCCTGCGAGAAATTTCGGCGCGCAGAGCAGGAGCGGGACAACAGGCGCAATCAGCATCGATCCGTGCGAGACGAAGGTCGTGCGCATGTGCTGGCGCGCAAGCAGCGCCCATTGCCTGAGCACATTGGAAAATGTCTTGTCTAGGTCGCTACGCTCCTCTTCCTCGCCACCGAGCAGGGCGATGCTCTCGCCGTTTTCGCGCACACGGGTCAAGGTGTATCGAAGCTCGGCCTCCACCTGGTTCTTGACCTCCGAGACCTGGACGAAATGGCGGCCGATGACCGCAATCACGGTTGAGGTGATCACGGCATAGAGAACCGCAGTGACGACGAGAAAACCGGGGATGGTGATGGTCGACCCGGCGAGGGGCAGCGTGAGCGCTCCACCGATCGTCCACAGCACGACGATGAAGGTCGAGGCCGATAGAAAGGCTGATATGACGCCGGCGATGAAATCGACCGGCGCTTCGGTGGCAATCCGCAAATCCTCCGAGATGCGCGCCTCAGGATTCTTGTGGTCGCCGCCGATGAGGTTCAGCTGATAATAACGACCGTTGGCCAGCCAGCGCGTGATCACCGTCTTCGTCAGCCAGGAGCGCCAGCGGCGCTGGATCATCATGCGAACATAGACTTGTGCGGTCACGAGAGCGACGCTTCCGAGCACGAGCGGCACGAAGACGGCGCTGAGATGATAGACGGTGCCGGCGTCGTGCCGCTCTATCGCGTCGAAGATCCCGCGGTTCCAGCGGTTGATCCCATATTGGAAGCCGACATTCATGCAGATCATCGTCAACAGACCGATCGAGCATGGCCAGGCGAGCCTGTCGCCACCGCGGCCCCAGTAACGGCGGGCGCTGATCCAGAAACGCCTGAGCAAATATCGCTTGCGCGCCTGCTCTGCCTCCTCGGGCGTGAGCTGCGGACTGGGTTCGATGACATCCGGCGGCGCGATCTCGACAGTCGGTGCCTTCTGCTGGTGCGACTTCTCGGCACCGTCCTGCTCGGTGCCGTCGACCGATTTCGGGTTGAGTGTAACGTCGGTCATAAGCACGATAACGGCTTACAAATCAGAAGGTTTCATGGCGCCGCGCCGACGTGGCGCTCGCATCAAGCTGACGTCTGCCGAGAGAGGCCCCTCAGGCGTTGTCGCTCATGGTCTGCGGCAGAGATTGCAGCAGGGTCTGACGGGCGGAGCGCAGGTGGACGCGGCAGGCTTTTCCGATCGCTGCCTGATCGCCGGATTCCAATGCGGCGATATAGTCCAGATGTTCGTGGATGGCGCGCTCGTTGCGCTCGCGGGCGGCGGTCTTGTTCCACTGGTAGTGATAGTGGAAGATGATGGCGATCGCATCGTAGAAATCGGCGATGAAGCGGTTCTTCGAGGCGCGGTGGATCAACAAGTGGAAGCGCTCGTCGAGGACGGAGAAATCCTTGAAACGCTGGTTGATGTCGGCAAGCATGGCGAGATGCTCCTCGCGCATGGCGGCAAGATCGATCCACGCTTGATTGTCTTTGGGAAGCCGGCCGAACTCGGCAGCCGAATGCAGCTCGAACATTTCGCGGACATCGGCAAGTTCGAGCGCGAATTCGCGGGTAAAACCCTTCAGCGTCCAATGACTGTTCGGCCGCTTTTCGATCAGGCCGAAGCGGGAGAAGCGGATCAGGAATTCGCGCACGCTGGTCGTGCCGGTGCCGATCTCGCGGGCAAGCTCCAATTCGTTGATCTGCATTCCGGGCGCGGCATCGTCGGCAAGGATGCGCCGCATGAAACTACGCTCGATGATGTCATGCAGCGAATCCGTTTCTTCGGAGGGAAAAAGATCGCGGTCGGTGGGCTCGCGCAGCACGATCTTCTGACGCTTGTTCCAGCGGATGATGCCTTCATCGCTGAGGCGGGTGAGGATGGCCCGCGCGGTGGAACGGCTGACGCCGAGCTGGGCGGCGATCTCCGGCTCCGACGGCAGCGCCGTATCCGTGCGCAGGGCCGCGGCATACCTGTTGTATGCTTCCTTGAAGACCGTGTTCTGCCTTGCCATCAGATCCCCCGCTTTCCGCCCGCGTGCCGGGATTTCCTTCCCGCCTCAAAAAGCGAAAAGGCGACCGACCGGAGCTTGTTCAAAATCCATTAGCGTATTTCCGATCGTCTGCGGCGCATTGCCTCCCTCGTCCACAGGATCAATATTCCCGTTGACTTGAAAATGTTTATTGTAGATAAAAAACAAAATCAATCGCATTCGCCGATGCAGCGAGCGTTTCCTTCAGGGAGAAGAGATTGGACAAACAGCCTTGGATCATCCTGTCGGCCGGCGACAATGTCGCGGTCGCAACGTCCGCCATCGCTGAGGGCTCGACGGTTGCCGGCGTCGAGGCCCGCCAGAAGATCGAGCCGGGCCACAAGGTGGCGATTGCCGATATTCCGCTCGGTTCGGCCGTGGTGAAATACGGACAGGCGATCGGCCGCACCACCGCCGAGGTCAAGGCCGGCGACCATGTGCACAGCCATAATCTGCATTTCGAAAACGACCGGCTCGCCGTCACCGCCAATTCGGCACCGGAAGAAGCAACCGCCGAGGACAAGGCGCGCACCTTCATGGGCTACCGCCGCGCCGATGGACGGGCGGCGACACGCAATTATATCGGCATCATCGCCAGCGTGAACTGTTCCACCACCGTCTGCCGGGCGATCGCCGACGAGGCGAACCGGACGATCCTGCCGCATTATGACGGCATCGACGGTTTCGTGCCGATCGTGCATGACCAGGGCTGCGGCATGAGCTCGACCGGCGACGGCATGAATGTGCTGCACCGGACGCTTGCCGGCTATACCAGGCATGTCAATTTCGGCGGCGTGCTGATGATCGGCCTCGGCTGCGAGGTCAACCAGCTGACGCTTTACGGCCAGAGCGGCGCTGGCGCCTCCAAGCGCCATTTCAACATTCAGGATGCCGGCGGTTCTCGCCGTGCGGTCGAACGCGCCATGGGCGTGCTCCGCGAGATCGCCGCCGATGTCGGCAAGGAGAAGCGGGTTCCGATCTCGATCGGCGAGATCATCATTGGCCTGCAATGCGGCGGCTCGGACGGCTTTTCCGGCATCACCGCCAATCCGGCGCTCGGCGTCGCCGCCGATCTGCTGGCGGCGGCCGGCGGCACGGCGATCCTGTCGGAGACCTCGGAGATTTACGGCGCTGAACATCTGCTGCGCAGCCGCGCCGTCAGCGACGAGGTGGCGAGAAAGCTCGACGAGAAAATCGCCTGGTGGGAAGACTATGTCGCCCTGCATGGCGCCTCGCTCGACAACAACCCGTCGCCCGGCAACAAGCGCGGCGGTCTCACAACCATCCTGGAAAAGTCGCTCGGTGCGGTAGCCAAGGGTGGCCGCTCGCCGCTGACGGCGGTCTATGGTTATGCCGAGCGGGTGACAGCCCCCGGCCTCGTCTTCATGGACACGCCCGGCTACGATCCCGTCTCGGCAACCGGCCAGGTGGCCGGCGGGGCGAACATGATCGCGTTCACCACAGGCCGCGGCAGCTGCTTCGGCTGTCGGCCCGCGCCGTCCTTGAAGCTGTCGAGCAATTCGGCGCTCTATGCCTCCATGGAAGAGGACATGGACATCGATTGCGGCACCATCGCAACCGGTGACGCGACGATCAGCGGCAAGGGCCGCGAGATCTTCGACCTGATCGTCGATACGGCCTCCGGCAAGAAGACAAAGAGCGAGATCTTCGGTTACGGCGATAACGAATTCGTGCCTTGGCATCTCGGCGCAACGCTCTAGATGCGATGCTAAGCGTTTGTTTTTATACAATTCCCAGGGGGCATGATGAAGACGAGACGGATCGGCAAGACCGGCCTTGAGGTGACGGAGATCAGCTACGGCGCAGCGCCCCTCGGCGGTCTCTACCGCGCCTGCCCGCGTGAGCAGGCGATGGAAACTCTACAAGCGGCCTGGGAGAGCGGCATCCGCTATTTCGACGTCGCCCCCTGGTATGGCCTCGGCCTTGCCGAACGGCGCGTCGGTGATTTCCTGCGTGACCAGGCGGACGGTGCCTACGTGCTTTCCACCAAGGTCGGCCGGCTGCTTCGGCCGGTGCCGACCGGAACGGTGCCGGATTACAGCTATGTCGATCCGCTGTCCTTCGATGCCGATTACGACTATTCCTATGACGGCATCATGCGCTCGGTCGAGTTCAGCTATGCGCGTCTCGGCCTCAACCGCATCGACATCCTCTATGTGCACGATATCGGCGTCTACACGCATGGCGCGGCGAAGAACGCGATCTACCAGAAGCAGCTGCTCGATTCCGGCGTGAAGGCGCTGGAAGAGCTGAAATCATCCGGCGCGATTTCCGCCTTCGGCCTCGGCGTCAACGAAGTGCCCGTCTGCCTCGACGTCATGCGCCATGCCGATCTCGACTGCATCCTGCTTGCCGGCCGCTATACGCTGCTCGACCGTTCGGCGGTCGACGAACTCCTGCCGCTCTGCCGGCAGAAGGGCACGTCGCTCGTCGTCGGCGGCGTCTTCAACTCCGGCATCCTCGCCACCGGCCCGGTGCCGGGCTCGCATTTCGATTATATGCCGGCAGACGAGGCCGTGCTCGCCAAGGTCGGCGCGATGGAGGCGATTTCCAAGCGCCACGGCGTGCCGCTCGCGGCCGCCGCCATGCAGTTTCCGCTGCGCGATCCGATCGTCGCCTCGGTGCTGATCGGCACGGCCAAGCCCTCGAGCCTGACGCGCAACATGGAAACGGTCGCGACGCCGCTTGCCGACGGCATCTTTGCCGAATTCGAACCCTATACGCTCACCGCGCCGCCGCTCGGCACCGAAGCCGTCCGAGTCTGAGGAGATATTATGCTTAGAGGTATTCATCCGCTGCTCGGGCCCGACCTGCTCCATGCGCTGAAGACGATGGGACATGGCGACGACATCGTCATCGCAGACGCCAATTTTCCCGCCGGCTCGATGGGCCCGCCGGTCATCCGCGCCGATGGCGTCAGCGCCACCGACATGGCCGCAGCAATCCTGGCGCATATGCCGCTCGACACTTTCGTGCCGGAAACCGCATGGAGGATGGAGGTCGTCGGCGACCCCGGCGCCGTGCCCGAAGTGTGCGCGGAGTTCCAGCAGATCGTCTGGAAGCGCGCCGGCGATTTTGCCATCGTGCCGGTGGAGCGCTTCGCCTTCTACGCGATGGCCCGCAAGGCCGCCTATATCGTCGCGACAACGGAGTTCCGGCTATACGGCAACCTGATTTTGAAAAAGGGCGTCGTGCACCCGCACGAGGTCGATCTGACCTGATAGCTATTTTAGGCTATCGTAGTAATGAAATAAAATCAGGTGCTTGGAGGGAGTCTTCCGGAGTAAAAAAGCGCATTCGACGCCCTTGCAATTTGAATGCGCCTCGGCTAGCTTCTCACTGCAAATGTTTTTTATCGATAAAAACCTTCCGCCAGCGTTCAGCGGTCCGGTTTATTTGGAGGAGAACGCATCCTGAGAGGAGAACCTTTATGAGCATCGTGAAATCCCTTCTGTCCCGCCGCGCCTTTACCGCGCTGGCAGGTGCAGCCGTCATCGCCACGGCAATGCCGGTCACGTCCTTTGCCGCAGACGTGACGATCCCGATCATCGTCAAGGACACGACGTCCTTCTACTGGCAGATCGTTCTGGCCGGCGCCCGCAAGGCCGGCAAGGATCTCGGCGTCAACGTGCCGGAACTCGGTGCCCAGGCCGAATCCGACATCAACGGCCAGATCAGCATTCTGGAAAACGCCGTCGCCGGCAAACCCGCCGCCATCGTCATCTCGCCGACCGAGTTCAAGGCGCTCGGTAAGCCGATCGACGAAGCCGCCAAGTCGGTTCCGATTATCGGCATCGACTCCGGTGCCGACTCCAAGGCATTCAAGTCGTTCCTGACGACCGACAACGTCCAGGGCGGCCGCATCGCCGCCGACGGTCTTGCCGCCGCGATCAAGGAAATGACAGGCAAGGAAGAAGGCGACATCGTCATCCTCACCAATCTTCCCGGCGTCGGCTCGCTCGAACAGCGCCGCGAAGGCTTCCTCGATCAGATCAAGACCAAGCATCCCGGTCTCAAAGTCATTGCCGACAAGTACGGCGATGGCCAGGCAACCACCGGCCTCAACATGATGACCGACCTGATCACGGCAAACCCGAAGCTCGTCGGCGTCTTCGCCTCGAACCTGATCCTGGCGCAGGGCGTCGGCCAGGCGATCGCCGAAAACAAGCTCGGCGACAAAATCAAGGTCATCGGCTTCGACAGCGACGACAAGACGGTCGGCTTCCTCAAGGACGGCGCCATTGCCGGCCTCGTCGTTCAGGACCCCTATCGCATGGGTTATGACGGCATCAAGACCGCGCTTGCCGTCTCCAAGGGCGAGAAGGTTCCGGAAAATGTCGACACCGGCGCCAATCTCGTCACCAAGGCGAACATGTCCGACCCGAAGATCGACGCGCTCTTGAACCCGAAGATCAAGTAAGACGACAGACGGCCGCGCCGGCTTCCAAAAACCGGCGCGGCCTTTTCCATCCATGGTATGGTTCACCAGGGTTGGAGCAGACGCGACAAGAGGAGGAAAGGTCCATGATCGGACTGGAAGAGGTCAGTCATCGCCATGATGATAGCGCCACGCTGAAAGAAGCCAATCGCATCGCCGCCGGATCGCCCATCCTCGAACTCAAAGGCCTGCAGAAGAATTACGGTCACGTGCAGGCGCTGAAGCCGGCGACGCTGACCTTCCTGGCCGGCGAAATCCACGCCATCGTCGGCGAAAACGGCGCCGGCAAATCAACCCTGATCAAATTGCTCACCGGCGTCATCACCCGCACGGCCGGCGAGGTACTGTGGTGCGGCCATCCGGTGGGGCTGTCGACGCCGAACGAGGCGATCGCCCGCGGCATCAACGCCGTCCACCAGGAAGTGGTGCTCTGCCGGCACCTGACGGTCGCCGCCAACCTCTTCCTCGGCGACGAGGTCAACCGCTACGGCCTGATGCGCAAGAAGCAGATGGAGAAGATGGCGCAGGCCGTGCTCGACGATCTCGGCTTCGGCCTGCCGGCCGGCGCGCTTCTAAGCTCGCTGACGATCGGCCAGCAGCAGCTGGTGGCAACGGCACGCGCGGCGATGCGCGGCACGCAGTTCCTGATCTTCGACGAACCGACCGCCTATCTCACCCGGCAGGAATCGGCGCAGCTGTTCAAGCTGATCCGCCGCCTGCAGGGCGAAGGCGTCACCATCGTCTATATCAGCCACCGCATGGAGGAAGTCTTTGAGCTCGCCGACCGTGTCTCGGTGCTGCGCGACGGCACGCATGTCGGCACCCGCCTGATCGGCGAGACCAACGATGCCGAGCTGATCGCGTTGATGATCAATCGTTCGATCGAACAGATCTATCACAAGGAAGAGATTGCCATCGGCGAGACGATCGTCGAGGTCCGCGGCCTCTCCGGCCCGGGCTTCGAAGACGTGTCGCTCAGCGTCAAAGCCGGGCAGATCGTCGGACTCTACGGTCTGATCGGTGCCGGACGCAGCGAATTTGCGCTCGGCCTCTACGGGCGCCAGCCGATCAGCGCCGGTGATATCCAGTGGATGGGCAAGCCTGTCGATATCCGCAATGAACGCACGGCGATGGAGCTCGGCATTGCTCTGGCGCCCGAAAGCCGGCGTGACCAGGGGCTCTGCCTCAACCTGCCGATCGGCCTCAACATCAACCTGCCGGTGTTCGGGCGGTTGAGCCACGGGCCTGTGATCAATCACGCACGCGAATCGGCCAATGCCGACAAGCAGATCCGCGATCTCAGCATCAAGACGCCGAGCCGGCGGGTTCCCGCCTCCAGCATGTCGGGCGGCAACCAGCAGAAGATCGTCATCGGCAAATGGCTGAGCCATGGCGCGCGGCTGTTCATCTTTGACGAGCCGACCGTCGGCGTCGACGTCGGCACCAAGGCTGAGATCTACCGGCTGTTCGCCAAGCTTCTGAAGGAAGGAGCGGGCATCATCCTGATCTCCTCCTATCTGCCGGAGGTCTACGAGCTGGCCGACCGGCTGCACGTCTTCCGCGGCGGCAGGCTGGTCGCGAGCCATGATTTTCACGCGGCGACGCATGAACAAGTGCTCAGCGAAGCGATCGGCGTCTGAGCCAGAAGACTGGAGCAATTCCAACAAAAAGTGTGAAGCGGTTTTGCGTCCGGAATTGCGTAAAAACACATTGATAGAGCATTTCTGCGGTTCGGAGAAAACGGAAGTGCTCTAAGAGGGAGAAAATTCATGACTGTCACCCCCACCGAAATCGTCGCGCCGCCGCCGCGCCGGAAAATGAACATCCTGTTCGGCCTCACACTGATCGGCCTGCTGGTCTTCCTCTGGATCGTGCTCGGCTTCGTCACCGCCAGCTTCTGGACGCCGCTCAATATCTCCAACCTGCTGCGCCAAGGCGCAATGACGGCGATCCTGGCGCTCGGCCAGACCTTCGTCATCATCACCGCCGGCATCGACCTGTCGGTTGGCGCAATCGTCGGCTTCTGCACCGTCATCATCGCCTGGCTGCTGCAGGCGGGCGTGCCGCTCTGGGGAGCGATCGCGCTGACGCTCGCCATCGGTGTTGCGATCGGCGCCTTCCATGGCTTCGGCATCGTGCATATGGGCCTACCGCCCTTCATCATCACGCTGGCGACGCTGACCTCGCTGCGCGGCATCGGCCTCCTGATCACCAACGGTTCGACGATCAGCATCACCGACGAGAGCTTCAGCAATTTCGCCCGCGCCGATTTTCTCGGCATTCCCAGTCTGTTCTGGATGGTCATCCTGGTGGCGGTGCCCTCCTTCGTCTTCCTGCATCTGAGCCGCTGGGGCCGCTATCTCTTCGCGGTCGGTTCGAATGCGGAAGCCGCGCGGCTTTCCGGCGTCAACGTCAAGGGCATGATCTATCTCGCCTATATCCTCTCGGCCGGCTTTGCGGCCTTCGTCGGCGTGCTGCTCGCCTCGCGCATCGCGATCGGCAATGCGACACAGGCCGACGGCTGGGAACTGCAGGCAATCGCCTCGTCGGTCATCGGCGGCACCAGCCTGTTCGGCGCCGTCGGTTCCGTGCACGGCCCGCTGATCGGCGCCTTCATTCTCGCCACCATCAACAACGGCGCGAACCTTCTGAACGTCAACTCCTTCTGGCAGCGCATCATCACCGGTCTGCTGATCATCGTGATCGTCTTCTTTGACCAGCTGCGCCGCCGCAAGAGCAGCTGAGCGGCGGGCAGGAAATCGTCCGCCTGCCGCCCCTCATCCGCCTGCCAGCACCTTCTCCCCGTAAACGGGGCGAAGGGGGATAGCCGAAACCTCTCGGTCCCGCCAACGCCTCGTTTGGCACGTCCCCTCGCCCCGTTTACGGGGGTCCGCAGGACGGGTCGAGACGAGTGGCTCGACCCCGATAAGGTGGGGGTGAGGGGCAAGTTTTCCGCACGAACCGAACAGCAGTGGCCGACACAGAGTAAAGAACGAAGAATGCGAGACCTGTCATGAAAGCAGTTGTTTGCCGGGAACCCGGCGTGCTCGACATCATCGACCGCCCATCACCCGCCGCGCCGGCGCCCGGTTGGGTGCGGCTGGCCGTCAGCCATGTCGGCATCTGCGGCACCGATTATCATATCTTCGAGGGCAAGCACCCTTTCCTCGAATATCCCCGGGTCATGGGGCACGAGATCTCGGCAACGGTGATCGAGGCGGGCGACGGTGTCGCGCTTGCGGCCGGCACATCGGTCATCGTCAACCCCTATCTCTCCTGCGGCCAATGTGTCGCCTGCATCAAGGGCAAGCCGAATTGCTGCACCAACATCAAGGTGCTCGGCGTTCATACCGACGGCGCCTTCTGCGAGGAGATCTCCGTTCCCGCCGATAATCTCTATCCCGCCAAGGGCCTGAGCCTCGAGGCGGCGGCGACGACAGAGTTTCTGGCGATCGGCGCTCATGCGGTGCGCCGCTCGCTGGCCGGCGACGGCGCGCGCTCGCTCGTCATCGGCGCCGGGCCGATCGGGCTCGGCGCGGCGATCTTCTCGCGCATCGCCGGCCATGAGGTAACGCTGCTCGATACCAGCGCCGAGCGGCTGCAGATGGCCGCCGAGCGCTTCGGCTTCACCTCCGGCATCGTCGCCGATGAAGGAACCGCGAATGCCGTGCGGGAAAAAACCAATGGCGACGGTTTCGATGTGGTCTTCGATGCCACAGGTTACGGCCCGTCGATGGAAAAAGCCTTCTCCTTCGTCGCCCATGGCGGCGCGCTGGTGCTGGTCAGCGTCGTCAAGGACGATATCCGCTTCTCCGACCCCGAATTTCACAAGCGCGAAATGATGCTGATCGGCAGCCGCAATGCCACGCGTGCCGACTTCGAGCATGTGGCGGATTCGATCGCCAAGGGGCTTGTGCCGGTGGACAAGCTCATCACCCATCGCACGACGCTCGATAATGCGCCGCGCGATCTCGCCCGCTGGGCGCATGAGAAGAGCGGGCTGATCAAGGCGGTGGTTCGGGTTGGGGGGTAGGTAATTCCCGCCGGGGCGTGACCGTTTTTACAAGGGGACTTGGGGAACGGAGACGGTGCGGCATATCCTCTTCTCCCCAGCGGGGAGAAGGTGACCCGAAGGGTCGGATGAGGGGGCCACACGGAACACCCCCACGTTCAAAACTATCCCGCACGCAGGGCACACGATCGAAGGACGCCGTCGCCGTCGGAGGCCGGTAACCTTATCGGAAAAACCGGCGTTGGCGGCCCCCTCATCCGCCCTACGGGCACCTTCTCCCCGCTGGGGAGAAGAGGGAATCGAGAGGATGCGGCTTGTCCTTCGCGCGTTTACGGGATCAAGGGCGAACTTAGCCCGCTCCCTCGATCGCCCTACACATCTGCCTGACCGCAGCGACATCCGTCCGGTTCGTACTCTTCGCCTCGAAACCAAACGTCACCGCGCGCGGATCGGCGCTTTCGACCGGCGAGCTGCAGGATCCATGCACCTCTCGGGCGCCGGTCGCACGGAGAATTTCTCCGACATTGGCGGGGCGGATGCCGCTGCCGGGCATGATCGAGATGCGGCCGGCCGCTTTCTCTGAAAGACGCTTCAGCGTGTCGATCCCATCGGCGGCCTTGACCGCGCAGCCGGAGGTGAGGATGCGTTCGCAGCCGAGTTCGATTGCCTGTTCCAGCGCCTGATCGGCGTCCGGCACCAGGTCGAAAGCGCGGTGCAGCGTCGAACCGAGGCCGACGGCATGCGCTTTCAGCCGGCGGATCAGCGGCAGGTCGAGCGTGCCGTCCGGGCGGTTGGCGCCGATGACGACGCCGGCGAGGCCGGCGGCGCGCACCGCCTCGATGTCGAGCATCATCGCCTCCTCATCGACGCTGTCGAAAAAGAAGGGGCCGGCATGCGGGCGGATCATGGCATAGATCGGAACGGGCGCCCGGGCAGCGATCCGCATCAGGCTCGGCAGTGGCGTCAGGCCGCCGAGCTCCAGCGCCGAGCAGAGCTCGATGCGGCCGGCGCCGCCTTCGATCGCGGCAGCGAGACCCGCGGCGCTGTCGACGCATACTTCGAGCAAAATCGTCATGCAGTCTCCCTGGCTCCGTCGACCTGTCTTGTGATGTGCGCGGCCGTTTCCGACGTCATTCTGGCAGCCGCAGCGATGATCATCTCGCAGGCATCGGCAGCGGCTTTTCGATGGTTGAAGGCGACGTGATAGGACATCGGCAGACGCTCGTCGAGATCGACGATGCGCACCTTGTCGGCGATCGGCATGGCGCTGACGCGGCCGAGGAAGGAGACGTAGCCGTGATTGGCGACGAGGTCGACGATGACAGGCAGCGAATCCGCCGCGGTGATATCCCGGCTGCGCAAGCGCCGGTCGGGTGCGCGCTCGTCGCTGAAGGCCATGGCCGCGTGGCCGAGGCCGGTGCGCGGGCTCGGCGTGCAGATCGCATGCGCGGCGACGAGTTCGGCGACCGAGGTTTGCGTGCTTTGCGGCGGCGCGATCACCACCATGTCGGTCTGCAGCAGTTCGCGATGCCGGAAGTGCTCGAGGCCGAAGACCGAATCCAGGATGGCGACATCGATGCGGCCGCTTTTCAGCGCCTCGCGCAGGTCGTCGGCGGTCATCGAGACCAGCGAGATCGCATTGTTGCTGCGGTGCGCATTCCACTCGGAAACGAGCAAGCCCAAGCAGCGCGCCACCCAGCTTTCCGATCCGGTCGGGATGATCGAGCCGATGCGCAGCGATCGGGCGGTGCGCCGGTAGCGCTCGTCTGCAGCCTGTTTCAGATCGTTCCACGCCTGGCTGATCGCCATGAAGATCTGGTAGGCGTGCCGGCCCTCCTCCGTCAGCACCGAACCCTGTGCCTGCCGCTCGAACAGGCGGCGACCAAGGAACTTCTCGAGATTGGCAAGCTGCAGCGAAAGCTGCGGTTGCCCCAAGCGAAGGCGGCGGGCGGCGCGGTTGATGCTGCCCTGGTCAGCCACCTCGAGAAAACGCTCGATCGCGACGACCTTGACGGGAATACGCGACGCCCAGGATTCGTAAGCCCCGGCGCTCGCGCACTCATGGCCCACGAGTTGATGAAGCTGTCCGATCGCAGCAGTGATCGGCTCCAGCCCTTCCTGCACCCTGTCGCTTGCGAGCAGCGTCGCCAGCTCGCCCGACGAACGTTCCGTCAACTTCATCGCCAATTCGGTTTCAAGCTGGCGGATCGCAGTCGAGGCGGTGGAGGGCGACAGCTGGAAGCGGCGCGCGGTCTCGCGGACCGAGCCGGAACTCAGGACATGGCCGGCAATGAAAAGGGCACCCAGATGCAAAGATCTCGCTCCGAAAGCGCTGGAAAAACCGGACGATATGATGTGTTCGGCAAAAAAGATATCCCCGCCTGAGGATCGGCGTTCTATCGTCTGCGCATAAAAATCCGGGCGGCGATGTTTTCGCAAGAAGAGCACCGGAACACCGTGGAAACACGCAAGGGGACAAAAACAAATCGCGCCGGCCCTGGAAAAGGGAATGCGTTTCCGCGCAGGGAGATGCGTTCGCCGCCATAATCGTCAGCGCGACCGCAAATACTGGAGGGGGCTTGCATCGATTTTTCGGGTGGGCACGCTATTTCCATGACGCACGCAATTCGGATGATGGCGGCCTCGCCGCCCTCGCCGACGGATTTCCTGCGCGCAAGCTCCCGGGCTTGAGCCTTATCAACGGTGTTTAAAAGGGGATATTCCATGCTGAAGAAACTCGCACTTGCCGTTTCACTCTCCGCCTTCGCGGCGGGTGCGGTTCAGGCCGCAGACGTCGTCGTCTCGTCGAAGATCGATACCGAGGGCACGCTGCTCGGCAATGTCATCGCGCTGGCACTCGAAGCGAACGGCATCAAGACGCAGGACCGTATCGCGCTTGGCGCCACACCCGTGGTGCGCAAGGCGATCACCGCAGGTGAAATCGATATCTATCCCGAATATACCGGCAATGCCGGCTTCTTCTTCAACAAGGCCGACGACGCCGCCTGGAAGAACAACGAGCAGGGTTACGAGCTGGCGAAGAGGCTCGATTACGACGCCAACAAGATCGTCTGGCTGACGCCGTCGCCGGCCAACAACACCTGGGCGCTTGCCGTGCGCAACGACGTCGCCGAGCCGAACAAGCTGAAGACCATGTCGGACTTCGGCAAATGGGTCGCCGGCGGCGGCGCCGTCAAACTTGCGGCTTCGGCCGAGTTCGTCAATTCCGCCGGCGCGCTGCCCGCCTTCCAGACGACCTACGGCTTCCAGCTGAAGCCCGACCAGACGGTCGTGCTCTCGGGCGGCGATACCGCGGCGACGATCAAGGCGGCCGCCGACCAGACGAACGGCGTCAACACCGCCATGGTCTATGGCACCGACGGCGCGATCGAGGCGGCCGAGCTCACCGTTCTCGAAGACGACAAGGGCGTGCAGCAGGTCTATGCGCCGACTCCGATCATCCGCGAGGAGGTGCTGAAGGCCAATCCGAAGATCGAGGAAATCCTCTCGCCGATCTTCAAGAGCCTGAGCGCCGACGAATTGCGCAAGCTGAACGCCAAGATCCAGGTCGACGGCGAGCCGGCAAAGTCCGTCGCCGAAGCCTATCTGAAGGAAAAAGGCTTCCTGAAGTAATCATCGCCCGCTCCGCCCCTCGCGGGCGGAGCCTCCCTTTGCCGACAGGCCAGACAGGGTTGGATTGATGGAAGAAACCTCAGCGGTCCGCAGGCTGGACCGGCTTGGCGTGGTTCTGGTGGCCGGCGGCATTGCGGCGACGGCGCTGATGCCCTTCATCTATGTCAAGGCGAACCGCATCGCCGCCGGCAAGCCGATGCTGCTGACGCAGCTTCTTCCCCAGACCTCCGTCATTGTCCTTGTCGCCCTTCTCGTCCTGACCGCCTTCGCCACCTTGTTCCTCGCCAACGCAGTGGCGCGGCTTGTGGTCGCCACGTTTTGCCTGGCGGCGCTGGTCGCGGCGATCGGCCTCGTCTCGACCGCGGCGACGCCGCCCGGCAGCACGGTGGCGCGCATGACGCCCGGCGGCGGTTTCTGGCTGCTGTTTGCGGTGATCGGGCTGATCATCTCGGACGCGCTGGTCAAAATCCGGCTGGCACCCTGGATGCGGGTGGCAGCGCTGGCAGCTTACACGGCGCTGCTCTTCACCTTCCTCGCCTCCGGCCTGCTCGACAGCCTGTCGATCATGAAGGAATTTTCCACGAGGGCGGCGCAGTTCCGGACGGAGGCATTTTCGCATCTGCTGCTGGCGCTGGGCTCGCTCGTTATCGCCATCGTTCTCGGCCTGCCGCTCGGGATCCTCTGCTTCTGGGTGCCGAAGCTGAGGGCCGTCGTGCTGCAGGGCCTGAGCCTCATCCAGACGATCCCCAGCCTGGCGCTCTTCGGCCTGCTGATGCTGCCGCTCGGCTATCTCGCCACCCATGTGCCGCTGGCGGCCGCTGTCGGCATCCGCGGCATCGGTACGGCGCCGGCGTTGATCGCGCTGGTGCTCTATTCGCTGCTGCCGATCGTCGCCAATACCGTCGTCGGCCTGCAGGGCGTCGATCCCTCGGTGCGCGATGCGGCGGCCGGCATGGGGCTGACCCGCCGGCAGATCCTTACCGGCATCGACATGCCGCTCGCCTTTCCGGTCATCCTCACCGGCATCCGCATCGTGCTGGTGCAGGCGATCGGCATGGTGACGATCGCCGCGCTGATCGGCGGCGGCGGTTTCGGCATCTTCATCTTTCAGGGGCTCGGCCAGACCGCGATGGACCTCGTCCTGCTCGGCGCCGTGCCGACCGTCTTCTTCGCCTTCTCATCGGCCGTCATCCTTGATGCGGCCATCGACAGCATCCGGGGGCCTGCCGCATGAGCATGATCGAGATCAGCAACGTCACCAAGCGCTATGGTCCGGCGACCGTCGTCGACAAGGTCTCGATGCGTGTCGAGAAGGGCGAGATCACCGTCATCGTCGGCACGTCCGGCTCCGGCAAATCGACGCTGATGCGGATGATCAACCGGCTGGTGCCGATCACCGAAGGCGAGATCTTCGTCGGTGGTCAGAATGTGATGGACGTCGAGGTCACCGAACTTCGCCGCAAGATCGGTTATGCCATCCAAGGCCACGGCCTGTTTCCGCATCGGACCGTGGCGCAGAATATCGCCACCGTGCCGCAGCTGCTCGAATGGGATTCCAAACGCATCGCCGCCCGCGTCGAGGAGCTGCTCGGGCTTTTCAACCTCGATCCGGCTGAGTTCGCCGACAAATATCCACATCAGCTTTCCGGTGGCCAGCAGCAGCGTGTCGGCGTCGCGCGGGCGCTGGCCGCCGAGCCGGAACTGCTGTTGATGGACGAGCCCTTCGGCGCGCTCGATCCCGTCATCCGCGGCAAGGCGCAGGACGACCTGCTGGCGATCCAGAAGCAGTTCGGCACAACCATCATCCTCGTCACCCACGATATGGACGAGGCCTTCCATCTCGGCAACCAGATCGCGGTGATGAGCAAGGGCCGATTGCTGCAATGCTCGACGCCGGAAAAGATCCTCACCGAACCCGCCGATCCCTTCGTGCAGCAGCTGACCGGAACCTCCGACCGCGCGCTGAAGCTGATGTCTCTGCTGCCGCTGAAGGAGAGCATGGCGCCGGCCAAGAGCGGCCTCGCCTATGCCCTGCCGCAATCCTTGAGCCTGCGCGATGCGCTGGCCGAAATGATCTGGCAGGGGGTCGACGAGGCGGCCGTGCAGGACGGTGAAAAGGCGCCTGTGGGATCAATCTCGATGGCGCGGCTGCTCGAACTGGGCCGCAAGGCATGAAGCTCATCGTCGCCAATCTCTTCCGCTTGGTGGCGCTCGCCCTGCTGCTCATCCTTCTGTTCAGAACGGAGTGGCTTTCCTTCCTGCTCGTCCCGCTGACAAACAATAATGCGCCAGCCGTCTATACGCAGAACAGCCTTGCCTCGCTCGCGCTCGGACATCTGCAGCTCGTCGTCGGCTCGATCGCCTGCAGCGCCGTGCTTGCCGTTCTCGGCGGCATCTTCGTGACGCGGCAAAGCGGCGCCGATTTCCTGCCGCTGTCGCGCGCCATCGCCAATGCCGGGCAGACCTTCCCCCCTGTCGCGGTGCTGGCGCTCGCCGTGCCCGCCACCGGCTTCGGCGCCATGCCGACGCTGATTGCGCTCTTCCTCTACGGCCTGCTGCCGATCTTCGAAAACACCGTCGCCGGCCTGAAACAGGTGTCGCCGCAGGTGCTCGACGCCGCGGACGGCATGGGCATGAACGGCACGCAACGTCTATTCCGCGTCGAGCTGCCGCTTGCCCTGCCGCTGATCCTCGAAGGGCTGAAGGTCGCGACGGTGATCAATATCGGCACGGCAACGATCGGCTCGACGGTTGCGGCCAAGGGCCTCGGCGAGGTGATCATCGCCGGGCTGATATCGGACAATACCGCCTTCATCCTGCAGGGCGGGCTGATCGTCGGCCTGATGGCAGTGTTGATCTATGACGCCATGGGCCTCGTCGAAGCCGCGATCACGCAAAGAATCGGCTTGCGCGCGGCTTAAGATGACCGCTACCAAGGCTGCCGTGATCGACGCAATGGGAGGCAGAATTGGCGAAGATGATCCACTCCATGATCCGTGTTCTCGACGAGGCGCGCTCGGTCGACTTCTACAGCAAGGCGTTCGGTCTTACGGTCGCCGACCGCGTCGACTTCGACACCTTCACGCTGATCTATCTGAGCATTGCCGAGACCGGATTCGAGCTGGAGCTGACCGTCAACAAGGGCCGCACCGAACCCTATGATCTCGGCAAAGGCTATGGCCATCTCGCCGTTTCGGTCGAAGAAGTTGCCATTGAGCGCGAACGCATGGTGAAACTGGGGCTTAAACCCGGCGAGCTGGTGGAGCTCAACCGCGACGGCAAGTTGTTCGGCCTGTTCTTCTTCGTCAGCGATCCCGACGGCTACAAGATCGAGGTGCTGCAGCGCCACGGGCGGTTTCTCTAGGACATAAGATGATTGCGAAAACTGCGCTCGATTCCGGCTGGACGCTTCACTGCAACGATACAGGAAGGCCGGGACTGCCGGATGCGATACCGGCGACGGTGCCGGGCTGCGTCCATACCGACCTTCTCGCCAACCGGCTGATCGCCGATCCCTATATCGACGTCAACGAGATCACCAATGACTGGATCGGCAAGACCGACTGGACCTATCGCTGCCGGTTCGAGGCCGCGCCGGATGAGGGCAGAGTGCATGAGCTCGTCTTCGACGGGCTTGATACGATCGCCGTCATCCGCCTCAACGGCGAAGAGATCGGCCGCACTTTCAACATGCACCGCACCTACCGTTTCGATGTTTCCGGGCTGCTGAAGGCCGGCGTCAACGAACTCTCCGTCACCTTCCGCTCCGCCTATGCTTATGGCGCGGAGATGGAGAAACATTACGGCTACCGCCCCAACAACTATCCGGGGCCGGGCAATCTGATGCGCAAGATGGCCTGCAATTTCGGCTGGGACTGGGGGCCAACGCTGGTGACGGCGGGCGTCTGGAAGCCGGTGCGTCTGGAAAGCTGGGACCGGGCGCGGCTTGCCGAGACGCGGGTGTCTGCAAGCCTTGCCGGCGGCGACGGACTGGTGATGGTGCATGCGAGACTGGCGCGGCATGGCGATCACGGGCCGTGCAGGCTGGCCGCCGAAATCGGCGGCGTGACCAAGACAGTAGCAATTGGCCCCGGCGAAGACGCGGTTTCCTTCGAACTCCGCCTCCCCTCGCCGCAGCTCTGGTGGCCGCACCATCTCGGTGCGCAGCCGCTCTATCCGCTGATGCTCACGCTGATCGACGAGGCCAGCGGCGATCTGCTCGACAGCTTCGAGCGCGAGCTCGGCTTCCGTTCGCTCAGGCTCGATACCTCGGCCGACGAGCACGGCTCGGCCTTCACCTTCGTCATCAACGACGTGCCGCTCTTCATCGCCGGCGCCAACTGGATTCCCGACGATTGTTTCCCCTCGCGGGTGACGGCCGACCGTTACGCCGACCGGATCGAGGAGGCGAAGGCCGCCAATATCCATATGCTGCGCGTCTGGGGCGGCGGCATCTTCGAGCGTGATGAGTTCTACGCTGCCTGCGACCGGGCCGGCATGCTGGTCTGGCAGGATTTCCTCTTTGCCTGCGCCGCCTATCCGGAGGAGGAGCCGCTTCGAAGCGAGGTCGAGGCGGAGGTGCGCGACAATGTCGCGCGGCTGATGCCGCATGCCTCATTGATCCTCTGGAACGGCAACAACGAAAATATCTGGGGCTTCGACGAATGGGGCTGGCGGCCGGTCATCAAGGCCGGCGAGAGCTGGGGGCTCGGCTATTATCTCGACCTGCTGCCGAAGCTCTGCCGCGAGCTCGATCCCGACCGGCCCTATTATCCCGGCAGCCCCTATTCCGGCTCGATGGAGATCGAACCCAATGCCGACGGACATGGCTGCAAACATATCTGGGACGTGTGGAACGATGTCGGCTACGAGATCTACCGCAACTATATCCCGCGCTTCTGCTCCGAATTCGGCTGGCAGGCGCCAGCAAATTGGGCGACGATCGAACAGAGCGTGCACGATCAGCCGCTGACGCCGCAGTCGAACGGCGTTTTCCATCATCAGAAGGCGACGCAGGGCAATGACAAGCTGATCCGCGGTCTTGCCGGCCATCTGCCGGAACCAAAGACGGTGGAGGACTGGCACTTCGCCACCCAGCTCAACCAGGCGCGCGCCATCCGTTTCGGCATCGAGCACATGCGCTCGCATCGGGCCATCTGCAAGGGCGCGGTGGTCTGGCAGTTCAACGACTGCTGGCCGGTGACCTCCTGGGCCGCGCTCGATTCGGCTGGACGCCGCAAGCCGCTCTGGTATGCGCTGAAATCAGCCTATGATCCGCGCCTGCTGACGATCCAGCCACGCGAGGGCGGACTGGCTGCGGTCGCCGTCAACGAGAGAACGCTGTTCTGGCGGGCGAAGATTGCCGGCAAGCGTTTGACGCTCGATGGAACCGTGCTCGCCGAATTCGAATTCTGGCGGCTGCTCTGCGACCGTTTCGAAGCGAAAGAGTTTCCGCTGCCGAGCAATATCGTCACTCCGAACTTACCGAAGGACGAAGTCGTTGTCGTCGAGATGCTGGACCGGCGGGCGTTTCACTATTTCGTCGAGGATATCGACCTCGCCCTGCCAGCGCCGCGGCTGAGCGTCGATGTCACCGGGATCGACGGGGGCTTCGCCATCACGGTGACGGCGGAGAATTTTCTCAAGGACCTCTGCCTGATGGCGGATCGGCTGGATCCGGAGGCGGTTGTGGATTCCATGCTGGTGACGTTGTTGCCGGGCGAGAGCCATGTGTTTGCGGTGAAGACGGTAAAGGCGATCAAGGCAGAAGAGATGACCGTCGGCACCGTGCTGCGATCGGCCAATGATCTTGTTGCCGGTTCGCGCCAGTGACTGCCCCTTACCCTAGCCCTCTCCCCCGCTTGCGGGGAGAGGGGACGTGCCCTGCGAGAGTTTGGTGGGAACGGAGAGCTTGCGGCATGGTCCCTTCGCCCCGTTTACGGGGAGAACGTGGCGGCAGCCGGTTGAGGGACCGCCAAGCTCACGACATCACCAACACCAAAAGGCCCCGCTGCTAACGGGGCCCTTCCAGCTCGGTCCATCGGACGAGATTACATCCAGTAGGGCGGCACGCCGTAATAATCATACACCCGGCGGCCATTATCGTTGTACCAGGTGTCGTCATCGTCCGAATAGCTGGGTGCGCCTTCGATCTGCTCCTTGGTCAGGTCGATTCGATAACCGTCCAGCTGGGTGTCGTAGTTCAGCTTTTCCCAGGGCAGCGGATAGTGGTCGTGACCGATGCCCAGGAAGCCGCCGAAGCTCAGCACGGCATAGGCGACGCGGCCATCACGCTTGCCGATGATCAGGCGTTCGATCGAGCCGATATGCCGGCCATCAGGGCCATAGACTCGGGTGCCTTCGACGCGGTCGCTGGCGATCAGCGAATGCGTTTCCTTGGTGTTCGGGTCACGGCGGCTGGCGTCGGTGTCCTGATTCAACATTTGAACCTCCTTTGGGTGTTTCCTCATGGTTGGTAAGGGTCAACGCCATTGCCGACTCAAAGTTCCCACCCTTTCGACGACGCGATGGGCTATTGTTGACGTTTACGTCAAGGTTAGTATAGCTTCATACGGCTTGAACCATACAGGCAATGGCATAAGCTGCGGGACTGGAAGATGGAGGATGCTTCCGGTCAATTGCGGACCGGTCGACCACGATTCGATCGGCGCGGCGGCCGCAAGGGAGAGAGAGACACGATGAGCAGCATTTCCGTCCATCCGAACGGAGCAAAAGCGGACAAGCCCTGGCTTGCCACCTATCCCGATATGGTTCCGGCCGAACTGCCGCCGCTGGAACATGCCTCGCTCGCCGAACTTCTGGAAAAATCCTGCGCCCGTTACGCCGACCGGACGGTTTTTTCCAGCATGGGCAAGGCGATGAGCTATCGCGAGCTCGAAAGCCAGACGCGCAAGGTCGCCGCCTGGCTGCAGAGCATCGGCCTCGAGAAAGGCGACCGCGTCGCGGTGATGATGCCGAATGTGCTGCAGAACCCCGTCGCCACCTATGCGATCCTGCGGGCCGGCCTGGTGGTCGTCAATGTCAATCCGCTCTATACGCCGCGCGAACTCGAACACCAGTTGCGTGATTCCGGCGCCAAGGCGATCTTCGTGCTGGAGAATTTCGCCCGCACCGTCGAGCAGGTCCTCAACAAGACCGACCTGCGCCATGTCGTCGTCACCTCGCTCGGCGAAATGCTGGGGCCGAAGGGGCTGATGGTCAATTTCGTCGTGCGCAAGGTCAAAAAGCTTGTTCCCTCCTGGTCGATCCCGCAGCATAAGAGCTTCAGTCAGGTGCTCAGCGAAGGCGCAAGGAAAAGTCTCCAGCCGGTCGCGCTGACGGGTGGAGACATCGCCTTCCTGCAATATACCGGCGGCACAACGGGCGTTGCCAAGGGCGCGGTGCTGACACATCAGAACCTGCTTGCCAACAAGCTGCAGCTGTCGCTGTGGCTGCGGTCGGCTTTCCAGCGCAAGAAGCAGCCGGAGGTGCTGAATTTCCTCTGCGCGCTGCCGCTCTACCACATCTTCGCGCTGACGGTGAATTCGTTGATGGGCATGTCGCTCGGCGCCCACAATATCCTGATCGCCAATCCGCGCGACATTCCCGGCCTCGTCAAGGAGTTCGGAAAGTCCAACATTCACATCTTCCCCGGTCTCAACACGCTGTTCAACGCGCTGATGAACAATGCCGAATTCGCCAAGCTCGATTTCTCCTCGCTTGTCATGTCGCTTGGCGGCGGCATGGCCGTCCAGCGCCCGGTCGCCGAGCGCTGGCTTGCTATGACCGGCACTTCGATAACGGAAGGCTACGGTCTTTCCGAGACCTCGCCCGTTGCCACCGCCAACCGCTTCGATTCGGTCGAGTTCACCGGCTCGATCGGCCTGCCGCTGCCCTCCACCGAACTCGACATTCGCGACGAGGACGGCCGTTCGCTGCCAGCAGGCGAAATCGGCGAGATCTGCATCCGCGGGCCGCAGGTGATGGCCGGCTACTGGCAGAAGCCGGAGGAAACGGCGCGGGTGATGACATCAGACGGCTATTTCCGCTCGGGCGACATGGGCTTCATGGACGAGCGCGGTTACGCCAAGATCGTCGACCGCAAGAAGGACATGATCCTCGTCTCCGGCTTCAACGTCTATCCGAACGAGATCGAGGAAGTCGCCGCCATGCATGCCGGCATCCTCGAAGCCGCGGCGATCGGCGTGCCGGACGGGCACTCCGGCGAGGCGGTCAAGCTCTTCGTGGTCAGAAAGGATCCGAACCTGACGGAAGCGGAGGTAAAGGCCCATTGCATCGCCAACCTCACCAATTACAAGCGCCCGCGCTTCATCGAATTCCGCACCGAACTGCCGAAATCGCCTGTCGGCAAGATCCTGCGCAAGGACTTGCGCGGCTGAATTTGACAAGCGGGTGAAATTAGCAGCCATCCGCTTCCCGCGGGTGGCTTTTTTCATATTGGAGCGACGGCTGAACTTGATTTGCGCCTGAGAAAGCGAATAGTTTCCGCAACCTTTCCGCCTCAAAAGGAGCCTCCCATGAACGCCATCGTCGAACAGCTGAAGAGCACTGCTGATGCCACCAAGGCGACCGATCTCCGCGCCGCCTTCGCCGCCGATCCGCAGCGCTTTTCGCGCTTTTCCGTCTCGCTCGACGATCTGCTGATGGACTATTCCAAGACGGCGGTGAATGACGAGATCCTCAAGCTCTTGGTCAAGCTTGCCGAAGAGGGCGGCGTCGAAAAGAAGCGCGAGGAGATGTTCTCCGGCAAGGCCATCAACTTCACCGAAGACCGCGCCGTCCTGCATACCGCGCTGCGCAACCGGTCCAACACGCCTGTCCTCATCGACGGCAAGGACGTCATGCCCGACGTCAACGCCGTGCTTGCCGCCATGGGCAAGTTTGCCGACGAGATCCGCTCCGGCACGCTGAAGGGTGCCACCGGCAAGGCGATCACCGATGTCATCAATATCGGCATCGGCGGCTCGGATCTCGGCCCCGTTATGGCGACTCTGGCGCTTGCCCCCTTCCATGACGGCCCGCGCGCCCATTTCGTCTCCAATATCGACGGCGCTCATATCGCCGATATCCTGAAGCTGGTGCAGCCGGAGACGACGCTCTTCATCGTCGCCTCTAAGACATTCACGACAGTCGAGACGATGACCAATGCGCAGACGGCGCGCAATTTTATTGCCAAGGCGCTCGGCGAAGCAGCCGTGCAGCACCATTTCGCCGCCGTCTCGACGGCGCTCGACAAGGTCGCCGCCTTCGGCATCGACAGCGCCCGCGTCTTCGGTTTCTGGGACTGGGTCGGCGGCCGCTATTCGATCTGGTCGGCGATCGGCTTGCCGCTGATGATCGCCATCGGCCCGGAGAATTTCGGCAAGTTTCTCGACGGCGCGCACGCGGTCGACAATCATTTCCGTAAGGCGCCGGTTACCGAGAACCTGCCGATGCTGCTCGGCCTGATCGGATTCTACCATCGCAATGTGCTCGGCTACCCGACCCGCGCCATCCTGCCCTACGACCAGCGCCTGTCGCGTTTCCCGGCCTATCTGCAACAGCTCGACATGGAATCCAACGGCAAGGGCGTGACCGTCGACGGTACGCCGGTCGAGGGCAATTCCGGCCCGGTCGTCTGGGGCGAACCCGGCACCAATGGCCAGCACGCCTTCTATCAGCTCATTCACCAGGGCACGAGCATCATCCCGGCCGAGTTCATGATCGCCGCCAATGCCTTCGAGCCGGAACTGCGCCACCAGCACCAGCTGTTGATCTCCAACGTGCTTGCCCAGTCCGAGGCGCTGATGAAGGGTCGCACCTTCGCGGAAGCCAAGAAGCAGCTGACCGACAAAGGCATGGACGACAAGAAGGCCGATTTCATCGCGCCGCACCGCGTATTTGCCGGCAACCGGCCGTCGATCACCTTCGTCTACGACAAGCTGACCCCTTACGCCCTCGGCCGCCTGATCGCGCTCTACGAACATCGCGTCTTCGTCGAAGGCGTGCTCTTCCGCATCAACTCCTTCGACCAGTGGGGCGTCGAGCTCGGCAAGGAACTGGCGACGGGCCTGCTGCCCGTCGTCGAGGGCAAGCAGAGCGCGGCGAGCCATGATTCCTCCACCCAGGGCCTGGTCGCGGCGCTGGCGAAGCTTGCGAAGTAAATATGGAGAGGTTTTTGCCCTGAACGACCGGGTTGATGATCGACATTTTGGACCGGGATGATACCTGACAGTTTTCATTCTGTCGTATGTGCTGCTTTAGGCCTCATCGGCCCGGGCGGTCGCGGCGGAGCGAAGCGACGAAAGCGTCCGTCCGGGCCGATGAGGCCTATGTCGCGGTTGCAGAAGCGCACGACGTGGTCACCGTTTTCGAGCTCGCTCAGGCCGACGAGTTCGCCGGCAAGGGCTTCGCTGACAAAGAGTCGGCCTCCCTTCCATTTGATCTCACCGTTGTCTCGCACGCGACGCACTTGATGATCGGCATCATACCAGGGATCGTCGAGACGCTCGGGCATCACACGCGGCTGGCAGGGTCGATAGAGATCGGCCGGTGGTCGTTGACCCAGCGCTTCATGCGGGCGCTCCTCATTGTAGTGCCGGCGAAAGGCATCGAAACGGGCCTGCTGTTGGCCGGCATTATCGGCCGGTGGCTTGGATGTCTGGGCCTTGAGAGTACGATGCATGCGCTCGTGCCTGCCGTTCTCCTGGGGCGATGCCGGCGAGATGAAGTGCGCCTCGATGCCGAGCTTGATCCACCAAGTCGATAATCGGGTCAGGCCGCCGGCCCCATGGCTGCCGAAAGGCGAACCATTGTCGCAGCGGATCGCAAACGGTAGCCCATGGGTGCGAAAGGCTCGTTCGAAGACAGGCCGCACGCCGTCGATGGTCTGTGGAGCAATTTGGACATCGATCAGAAAACGGCTATAGCTGTCGCTGATCGTCAGTGGATCGATGCGTTGTTGGTCGCGGGTGCGGAACCAGCCCTTAAAGTCCACGCTCCATTCGTCATTGGCTTTTGTTGCCTCGGTGAACGGCCGGCTTTGGTCCAGTGCCCTGCGTCGCCGCTTGGCAGTGTCCACAAGGCCTGCCCGTTTGAGGATGTCGCCGATCGTCGAGGCCGCCGGCCAAGCGGTCTGCGCAGACTGGCGCTGCAACAGCGCCAGCAGCTTGCGCGGCCCCATATGCGGAAACCGCCGGCGTAGCGCAATCACCTCATCGGCAAGGGCTGACGGCGTGCGATGCGGGCACGAAACCGTGCCATGCGACCGATCGACAAACCAATCCGGCGCTCCGCTCATCTGCCGTTTGCGCCAGGCGTAAAATGTATCCCGGCTCACACCGTAGCGTCGGCAAAGATCTCTCACACTCCAGTGCCCCAAAGCATAGTCCGACAGCATCCGAACACGTTCTTCCATGCGACAAGTCTCCACAAATGGCATCGGAAGCCCTCCCTCCGACACACTATGACTTGTCGACCATCAACCCGGTTCATTCTGTCAGGTATCAGCCCGGGCTGTACCCAAGCCCGGCCCCTCACCCTAACCCTCTCCCCGCTCGCGGGGCGAGGGGACGTGCCCTTTTGAGAGGTCGGAGAGGACGGAGAGCTCGCGGCATGTTCCCTTCTCCCCGCGGGCGGGCAGAAGGTGCCGGCAGGCGGATAAGGGGCGGCCGCCAGATCGTCATAATGGCCGCAAATGATTAGGTTGATTTCGGCGGGCTTGCGCCGCTGCCCTGCAAAACCGGATTGAACGTTCTACTAATAGAAAATTGTAGAAAGAATTCTTTCAATTCGCCGCCATCGCCCTAGATTCAAGCAAAATCTGTGCGCATGGTACTTCCGACGACATGACCTATCAAACCGGGGACGATACCCCGTTCCACTGTTTCCGCTGGTCTATATACCGGGCAATTCGCATCCGGATCTGCTCTTTTGATGGCGGCGCATGCCCTGCATTACCCTTGCCCCGCCCCGGAGGCTCCCCGGCACCCTGGCACAGAGCGTTTTCCCGATCCATTTTCGCTAAAGGAAGCTCATGAGCCGTCTTATCGTCGTTTCCAATCGTGTTCCCATGCCGGCCAAGGATGGAAGTGCTGCGGCCGGTGGCCTCGCCGTCGCGCTGCAGGCAGCCCTGCAGGCGCGCGGCGGCATCTGGATGGGATGGTCGGGAGAGTCGAGCGGAGACAGGGAGCCCAGCGCGCTGTCGCTGCTGCAGAAGGGCAACATTACCTATGCGCTGACCGATCTCACTGACACCGACGTGGAGGAATATTACCGCGGCTTTGCAAACCGCGTTCTCTGGCCGATCTGTCATTACCGCCTCGACCTCGCCGAATATGGCCGAAAGGAAATGGCCGGCTATTTCCGCGTCAACCGCTTTTTCGCGCGTCGGCTGGCGCCGATGATCCAGCCGGACGACATCATCTGGGTTCATGATTACCACCTCATCCCGCTGGCGGCCGAACTGCGGCAAATGGGGCTGAAGAACCGGATCGGCTTCTTCCTGCACATTCCCTGGCCGCCCGCCGACATTCTCGTCACCATGCCGGTCCATGAAGAAATCATGCGCGGCCTTTCCCATTACGACCTCGTCGGCTTCCAGACCGACTACGACCTGCAGAACTTCGCCGGCTACCTGAGACGGGAGGGCATCGGCGACGACCTCGGAAACGGATTGTTCGATTCTCACGGGCGGATCTTCAAGGCCGGCGCCTATCCGATCGGCATCGAGACCGCAGCCTTCGCCGAATTCGCAGAGCGAGCCGCAGACAATGTCATGGTGCAGAAGACCCGGCGCAGCATCGAAGGCCGCGACATGATCATCGGGGTCGATCGCCTCGATTATTCGAAGGGCATCATTCAGCGTCTGGAAGCGTACGAACGCTTCCTCACCAGCAATCCGGCCTATCAGAACAAGGTCACCTATCTGCAGGTCACGCCGAAATCGCGATCGGAAGTGCCCGAATACGAGCATATGCAGAAGATGGTCGCCGAACAGGCGGGCCGCGTGAACGGCGCCATCGGAACGGTCGACTGGGTGCCGATCCGCTATGTCAACCGATCGATTAGCCGCACCGTGCTCGCCGGTCTCTACCGCCTGGCGACGATCGGGCTCGTCACGCCGTTGCGCGACGGCATGAACCTCGTCGCCAAGGAATATGTCGCCGCCCAGGATCCGGATCGCCCGGGCGTCCTGGTGTTATCGCGCTTTGCCGGCGCGGCACGGGAGCTGAAGGGGGCGCTGCTGGTCAATCCCTACGATGTCGAGGGCACGGCCAATGCGCTTGCCAGGGGCCTTGCCATGTCGCTCGAGGAGCGCCGCGACCGCTGGAGCATGATGATGGAACATCTGCTCTCTCACGACGTCTCGCTCTGGTGCGAAACCTTCCTGCGGGACCTGGTGACTGCTCCAGAGCTCGGCCGTAGCGTGGCTCCCCAGGCAGCCTCCTGATCGATCCGCATCCGCATGAAGGCCTCGACGCAAGGGCTGGCTGCGGCGCTGGCGAAGCGTTAAAAATGCCCCTCACCCTAACCCTCTCCCCGTAAACGGGGCGAGGGGACGTGCCACACGCAATGTCGGCGGCGGAACGGAGAGGTCGCGACTATCCCCCTTCGCCCCGCAAGCGGGGGTCCGAAGGACGGGTCGAGACCCGTGGCTCGACCTCGGTCGGTGCCGGCAGGCGGATGAGGGGCTGATGCTCGCTTAAGCCTTAAAGCCCGATCTCATGCGCCCATGGCGGATTGGCGCCGGCGCGGGAGACGGTGACGGCGGCGGCCTTGGCGCCGAGCGTCAGGGCGTTGCGCACCGCCTGTTCATCGAGCGAGGCGACCTGCTCTTTGGTCAGCAGATTATCCATCTTCAGCGAGGCAAGCACGCCGGCGTCGAAGGTATCACCGGCGCCGACCGTGTCCACGACTGCAACGCGCTCGCTCGGCACCGTCACCTTACGCTCCCTGGTGTAACCGGAGGCGCCTTCCGCGCCCTTGGTGATGACGATGAGTTTAGCACCCGCCGCGAGCCAATGGGCGGCGAGCGTATCATGGTCGCCTTCGAGCCCGAACCAGTCGAGGTCCTCGTCTGAGAATTTGACGATGTCGGACTTTGCCGCCATGCGCCGGATGCGGGCCATATGAGCCTGCTTGTCCTTGATGAAGCCCGGGCGGATGTTGGGGTCGAGCGAAATGACGCGGCGGGCCGCTTCGCGGTCGAGCAGTGCTTCGTAGGTTTCGCCGCAAGGGCTCGGGATCAGGCTGATCGCGCCGAAATGCAAGGCTTCGCAATCATCGCCGAGAACAGGCAGGTCGGCCTCGGTGATCATCCGGCCGGCTGTGCCCTCATCGTAGAAGGCATAGGTCGCCTGGCCGCTGACGAGCTTGACGAATGCGATCGTCGAAGGGCGCGGGGTGATGGCGCATGGGCTGTAATCCACATTGCTCGCCTTCAGCGTCGCCAGCAGGATTTCGCCCATCATGTCTTCGGCAATGCCGGTGAAGAAGGCGGTGGGAATGCCGAGGCGGCCGAGCGCGATGGCGGTATTGAAGATCGCGCCGCCGGCATAGGGCGCAAAGCCCTTTTCACCAAGGGTGGTGTCCCTCGGCAGCATGTCGATCAGGGCTTCGCCGCAGCACAAAATCATCGGATTCCTCCCAACAGCATTTCTATCTTCATCAAGCGCTTAAGTGAGCTTTTGTCAACCGATTAGAGCGAAAGCTCACTCACTCCACCATTCCTCGCCGACCACGCCAATGGCGCATCGAGAAAGGCCTCGACCTCTGCAAGCGTCTTGTCGTCGAAAAGCTTCTCTGCCCTGGCAACCGCAAGGACGCTGCGCCAGGTGGCGATGTGATGCAGCCTGACCTTGCCATCGGCAAAACGCTGGTCACCGAAAATGCCGTAGAAGAACAGCGCGATACCGTGATCGACGATGCCGCCGGCGGCGCGGATGGCGTCGATGAACTTGAACATGCTGCCGCCGGCCGTCGTCAGGTCCTCGATAACGAGCACGCGCGAACCTTCGGGCATATTGCCTTCGATCTGGGCGTTGCGGCCGTGGCCCTTCGGCTGCTTGCGGACGTAGATCATCGGCAGGCCGAGGCGATCTGCGAGCAGGGCAGCGAAGGGAATGCCGGCGGTCTCGCCGCCGGCGATGCAATCGAACTGCTCGAAACCGGCATCGCGCAGCAGAGTGCTGGCGGCAAAATCCATCACCGTCGAACGGATGCGCGGATAGGACAGGAGCTTACGGCAATCGATATAGACCGGGCTCGCCATGCCGGAGGAGAGCTTGTAAGGCTGAGCCGCATTGAAATGCACCGCTTTGATCTCCCAGAGCATCTTGGCCACCAGTTCGGCCATCAGGGCGCGGTCGGGAAATGCGGTCTGGATCATCGGGCTCTCCTTCGGTTTTGCGTCTCCGGCAATAGCAGCAAGCGCCCACCGTTTCCAGACGCAGGCGATCTATTCCAGCAAGAGACGGCCGATATCGGGTCCCTGCATCTTCTTGAACAAGGCGATCGTCCGGTCGCCCTCCTCTGCATCCAGCGAGACGGCATACCGCACGGCGGCGGCAAGCAGCTGCATCGTCAGCCGGGCGATCGCCAGAAGTTCGCTGCGGTCCCGATCCGGCCAGAGGCGCACGAGCACGGCGAGAAATGCCTGGGTCTGGAATTCCATGTCTTCGGCATCGACCTGCTGCAGCTGCTTGTCGGTGTAGGTCGCATGCCAGATATCGCGCATCACGGGCTCGCGGCGGAAGAAGGCATAATATTCGTCGACGATGTTGGCGAGCGCCCCCGGCAGGGCGGCGGCGTCAACGACCTTCGCCAGTTCCGCCTCGACACAGCGCCTGCCCTCTTCGTTGAAGCGCTCGGCCAACGTACGGATGATCGCGCTCTTGTCGGGGAAATACTGGTAGAGGGCGCCGAAGGAAAGTCCTGCCTTTTCAACGATCTCGCTCATCTTCAGGCCGTCGCTGCCATGGCTTTCGATCAGTTCGGCGGCGACGGCGAGGATTTTTTCGAAACGCTCGCGGCCGCGCTGCTGGCGCGGGATGCGGCGCGGCTGGCCGCCACGGTCCTGCTGGCGTCTGCGCGTTGCGCGTTTCTGCTCCGACATCGGCTCTCCTTCACGTTGACAATTAAAATAAGAGAGTTTATCTGATTTTACAAATAAGAGAGTTTCTCTTATTTATCCCGAAAGGAGTTTCGACATGCAGATCGTCCTCATCCTTTCCCTCGTCGCCGCGGCCATCGGCAGCGGCCTCGTCGCCGGCATCTTCTTCGCCTTCTCGACCTTCATCATGAGCGCCTTCTCACGCATCCCGGCCGAACAGGGCATTGCGGCGATGAACTCGATCAATGTGACGATCGTCCGCTCGCCCTTCATGGGTCTCTTCGTGCCGACGGCGATCCTCTGCCTCGTCATCGCCGTCCTCGCGGTGATCGACTGGCGCGGCGGCGCGTCCGCGCTGATGCTGGCGGGTGCAGCCATTTATGTGTTTGCCTCCTTCCTCTCGACGATCATCTTCAACGTGCCGATGAACGACGCGCTGGAAAAGGTCAGCGGCAGCGGGGCGGAGGCGGTGGCGCTCTGGACCTCCTATGTCAGGGATTGGACGTGGTGGAATCATGTGCGAACCGTGGCCTCGCTGCTCGCCTCGGCCGCTTTCGTGCGGGCGCTGATGATGGTTTGAGCAGCAGGCGCCCACACTCAAGAGAGCCTCATCCTCGTACGTTGCCGTTGGTGTATAAACGGCAACGTACAAGGATGAGGAGCGTTGGAGGATGCCGCGGCTTGGGATGAGGGCCGCGGGAGAGTGTTGTGGCTCGGGTTCCGTCTCCAGCTTCCGCCTTGATCCGCGTCGTTCGGCGCCTTGAGCGACAAGCGCGCAACGTCCAAGAGAGCCCCTGAGGTGCCCCGCAGGGGCATCGAAGGACGAGGCGGCATGCCGGCGTCTGCCGAGCAGTTGGGAATCAAGACGCGGTGCGCGACACCTCGGCCGGAACTGCAGTGAGATAGCCGGCAAGCTCGACCCGATTGCGGCCGCCGCGCTTGGCGGCGTAGAGCGCCTTGTCGGCGGCGCTCAGCATGGCGTCGAAATCGAGCGGCGTCGACCGGCCGGGCGCAACGCCGACGCTCACTGTGCATCTCAACACCTCACCGTCGATTGGAATCTCTCGCGCCTCGAAGGCCCTGCGGATCCGCTCAGCCGTCAGCTCTGCCCGGCCGGGCATGATCTCCTTCAGCACTAGCGCGAATTCCTCACCGCCGAGCCTCGCGGCGGTATCGCCTGAGCGGCAATGGGCGGTCAGTTCCTCGGCGAAGACGGTGATCACGCGGTCGCCGCTCGCATGGCCATAGCGGTCGTTGACCGATTTGAAATGATCGATATCGAAGACGATGACGGCGGCGGTGGTGCCCATCGGGCGCGTGCCATACTGATCGAAGACAGCGCGGCGGTTGAGTAGGCCTGTCAGCGGATCGGTGATCGCCTCGAGACGATGGCGGGCCGCGAGCCGCCATTGATGCAGCGCCAGCGACAGCGCGCCGATCCCGGTCATGCCGGCGATGCAGACGGCGAGGCTCAGATCCTCCGCCCAGTTGCTCGGCGCCTTGCCGAGCACCAGCTTTCCATCGGCGATCAACACGGCGGCGCAGAGAACGAAGGAGATTGCCGTCAGCGTATAGAGTGCCGCAATGCCGAGGAGCGGCGCCGGCGCTTCGGCGCGGGCGAGCCAATATTGCCGAGCGGTGGTAAACAGCAGCAGGGCGATGGCGAGATTGTCGGCGATGAAGGCGAGGCCGTCATAGCCGGCAACCATCGGGACGATCGAGAAGGCCATCGCCGCCAGCGCCCGGCTGGCAATGGCAAGGATCGAAAGGCGACCTGACAGGAACTGTTTGCCCGCGCCCCAGATGGTGGCAAAGCCGGCATGGAACAGCACGAAACTGCCAAGGGCGAAGCCTATATCAGGCCTGTTCACATAGGCGCTGTAGATAAAAATGCCGCTGACAACGAGGACGAGACCGATGGTGGCGGTGAGCAGCACGGTTTCGGTCCGGCGCACAAGCCAACTGCCCATCAGGGTTACGGCCAGGCAGGCCGCGGAGACGCCGAGCGCCAACAGAAGGGAGTTGTAGTCAAGCATCATGCTTCTCTCCGCAGCGGTGTCGCGCCGGACGATCGGCAGCTATGGGGTCCGCGAAGAGGAATGTCTTATGCATCCGTTAACAAATGATGCACCGCACAATGAAAATGTTACGCGCCTAACGTCACCGTAGCACTTAAAATGAATATTCTATTTAAAATAGAAAACGCAGCAGGCGAGTCCCTAGACCAACACCTGCCAATGAAGAGGAAACATAGGATCGAAAACCGTCACCGGACCGGCGCCGGTTTCTATCTTAGCGGGAAATAGAACCGGCTCTGCCTGCTTGGAAAGCGTGATGCGTTCCTCGTTCGGCGACAGCCCATACCATGCCGGTCCGTTCAGCGAGGCGAAAGCTTCAAGCCTGTCGAGAGCGCCTTCCTCCTCGAAGACATGCGCAAGGCAGCTCATCGTATTGATCGAGGTGTAGATGCCGGCGCAGCCGCAGGCGCATTCCTTCAGCGGATCGACATGCGGGGCAGAATCGGTGCCGAGGAAGAAGCGGGCATCGCCGCTTACGGCGGCTGCGCGCAGCGCCAGTCGGTGGTTCTCGCGCTTGGCGACCGGCAGGCAGTAATAATGCGGGCGGATGCCGCCGACTAGGATGGCGTTGCGGTTGATGATCAGGTGGTGGGTGGTGATCGAGCCGGCGAGATTTGATTTGGCCGCCTTGATGTAATCGATGCCATCCGATGTCGTCACATGCTCCATCGTCACCTTCAGCTCCGGCAGGCGCCGGCGCAGCGGATCGAGCACGGTGTCGATGAAGGCGGCCTCGCGATCGAAAATATCGACGTCGGGCGTCGTCACCTCGCCATGGACGCAGAGCGGCAGACCGATCTCAGCCATGCGCTCGAGTACCGGCATCGCCTTCTCCATGTCGCGCACACCGCCATGCGAATTGGTGGTGGCGCCGGCAGGATAAAGCTTGACGGCGGTGATGAGGCCGTTCTTTGCACCCTCCGCCACATCGTCGGGGCTGGTATGTTCGGTGAGATAAAGCGTCATCAGCGGCTGGAAACGGTGGCCGTCCGGCAGCGCCTTGAGGATGCGCTCGCGATAGGCCTTCGCATCCGCTGGCGTGACGACCGGCGGCACCAGATTGGGCATGATGATGGCGCGGGCGAAGGTGCGGCTCGTATCGGCGATCACGCCTTCCAGCATGGCGCCGTCGCGCAGATGCAGGTGCCAGTCGTCGGGACGGCGGATGGTGATCGATTGCATGGCAGGCCTCCGAAGCGATGCGTCTGCCGCCTCGATAGCACTAAAGCGCGGCGGGTCAAACCGGCTTCATGCGACGCCGTTTCGCCCTTTATGCAAATCCTGATCCCGGAGCCGTTCAATACGTCCGGGCGGCATGCATCATACATCAAATGAACAATCGCGTCGGCGTCACGCCAGCGCAATCTCCAGCGTCACGTCGGCTGGGCGACGGTTTTCGAGGATCAGCCGGCCGTTCGGCAGGTCGTTGCCGTAGACTTTGGCGCTGGCGGCTTCTTCGCTGAGATTGTAACCGCGCCAGCGCGCCCAGAGCCGCTCTTCGAGAACCTCGATCGGCGGCGCCAGCATGATCGAAAAATCGAAGATGCCGTCGAGTTCGGCCCATTTACCCTGTGTGAAGAGCAGATAATTGCCCTCTACGATGATGAAGCGGTCCTCGGGATCGATTGGTCTGGCGGAAGCGATGGCGAGTTCGCGGGAGCGGTCGAAGACCGGCGCCAGAACCTCCTGGTCGGCCAGGCGCACGGCGCGGATGATATCGAGGAAGCCTCTGACATCGAAAGTTTCCGGAATGCCCTTGCGCGCCAAGAGGCCGCGTTCGATCAGGATGGCATTGTCCATGTGGAAGCCGTCCATCGGCAGGACTGCGGCGCTTTCGCCTTTGGCTTTCAGCGCCGCCGCCAGATTGTCGGCCATGGTCGACTTGCCCGCTCCCGGCGGCCCGGCGACGGCAATCAGGAAACGTTTGGCATCGCCGGCGCGGGAAAGCACCTCGCCGGCGATGTCGTCGATGCGCAGGCTCATGCCGCAACGGGCTCCGTCGGCACCGCCTTGGCGCCGGTCATGAAGGCGACGGCGTCGGACATGGTGTATTCCTTCGGATTGATCACCGTCAGCCGACGGCCGAGACGGTGGATATGGATCCGGTCGGCGACCTCGAAGACATGCGGCATGTTGTGCGAGATCAGCACAATCGGCAGGCCGCGGGCGCGCACGTCGAGGATCAGTTCCAGCACGCGCCGGCTTTCCTTGACGCCGAGGGCGGCCGTCGGTTCGTCCATGATGATGACCTTCGAGCCGAAGGCTGCGGCGCGGGCGACGGCGACACCCTGGCGCTGGCCGCCGGACAGCGTTTCCACCGCCTGGTTGATGTTCTGGATGGTCATCAGCCCGAGTTCCGACAGCTTGTTGCGCGCCAGCTTTTCCATGGCCGGACGGTCGAGCATGCGGAAGAGCGAGCCGAGCGGGCCTTTTTTGCGGATCTCGCGGCCGAGGAACATGTTGTCGGCGATCGATAGCGCCGGCGACAGAGCAAGGTTCTGGTAGACGGTTTCGATGCCGGCTTCGCGCGCCTCCATCGGCGAGCGGAAATGCACCTGCCGCCCTTCGAGCGTGATCACGCCCTCGTCGGGGGTGACCGCGCCTGAAATCGCCTTGATCAGCGACGACTTGCCGGCGCCGTTATCGCCGATGACGGCAAGGATTTCACCCGGGTAGAGGTCGAAATCGGCATTGTCGAGCGCGGTCACGCGTCCGTAACGCTTGACGAGGCCGCGGGCGGTGAGAATGGGTTCGACAGCCATGGTCATACCGAAACCTTTCTGATCCACTGATCGATGGCGACGGCGGCAATGATCAGCACGCCGGTCAGGAGGACTTTCCATTGCGGATCGGCGCCGAGCATGTTCAGGCCCATCGACACAACGCCGACGATCATCGCCCCGAACAGCGTGCCGAGAATGGAACCGCGGCCGCCGAAGAGCGAGATGCCGCCGATCACGGTCGCGGTGATCGCCTGCAGGTTATAGTCGGTCACCGCCGAGGACGGGGAGATTGAGCCGTTGCGGCCGATCGACACCCAGGCGGCGAAGGCGGCGATGACGCCCGACAGCGTATAGACGGTGAGCAGCACCCTCTTCGTCTGGATACCGGAGAGCTTCGCCGCTTCCGGATCGTCGCCGACCGCATAGACATGCCGGCCCCAGGCGGTGTGATTGAGGATGTACCAGAACAGGAGGACGAGCAGCACCATGGCGATAACGCCAAGGGTGAGCACGGCGCTGCCGACCTTGAAGCTCGCGGCGAAAAGATGCAGCAGCGGCGCCTGTTCGTCGACATCGGTGTCGCGGATCGTCTCATTGGCGGAATAGATGAAATTCGTCGCCATGACGATATTCCAGGTGCCGAGCGTGACGATAAAGGGCGGCAGCTTCATGAAGGCGACGAGGAAGCCGTTCAGCAGTCCGCACAGGCCGCCGACCAGCAGGCCTCCAATCACCGCGATCGGCGTCGGGATGCCGTAGGTGATGGCCACATTGCCCATGATGACGGCCGAGATCACCATGATGACGCCGATCGACAGATCGATGCCGGCGGTCAGGATGACCAGCGTCTGGGCGGCGCCGAGAATGCCGACGATGGCGATCTGCTGCAGGATCAGCGTCAATGTGTATGACGAGAAGAAACGCCCGCCGAGCGCTATTCCGAAGATGATGATCGCCAGTACGAGTACGATCAGCGGCACGGCGGCCGGTGTCGAGTGCAGAAAGTGCTGGGCGCGCTTGATCAGCGGGACGCCCTGGTGCTCGAAGGAGGCGACGTTCTTGTCGCTGCCGTCGAGGACGCGTTCGAATTCCTGTGCTCCGGTCATGGTTCCTCCTCCGCATCCGCGCGCCGAACCCGCGCGGAGGCCGTCACCCCTGTTGATCCGTTCGTTGCTTAGCCGGTGGGCGACGGCACATCGTCCGTCTAAAACGGCCGGGGATCAAGCCCCGGCCGGTGCGCTTTCAATCAAGCGGGGCTCAGCCCCAGCACTTGTCCGTGCCTTCTTTGGTGTCGATCGACTTGAGGCCGGGAACCGGCTTGTCGGTGACGAGCGAGACGCCGGTATCGAAGAAGGACTTGCCTTCGGTCGGCTTCGGCTTTTCACCCGAGTCGGCGAACTTCTTGATCGCCTCGATGCCGAGCGACGCCATCAGCAGCGGATATTGCTGCGAGGTGGCGCCGATGACGCCTTCCTTGACCGACTTGACGCCCGGGCAGCCGCCGTCGACCGAGACGATCAGCACGTTCTTTTCCATGCCGACGGCCTTCAGCGCCTGATAGGCGCCGACAGCGGCCGGCTCGTTGATCGTGTGGATGACGTTGATGCTCGGATCCTTCTGCAGAAGGTTTTCCATGGCCTTGCGGCCGCCTTCTTCATTGCCGTTCGTCACGTCATGGCCGACAATGCGCTTGTCGTCTTCGTCGCCGATCTTGTCCGGGTTCTTCGGGTCGATGCCGAAGCCCATCATGAAGCCCTGGTCGCGCAGAACGTCGACCGTCGGCTGCGACGGCGTCAGGTCGAGGAAACCGACCTTGGCGTCCTTGGCCTTGTCGCCGAGCGTTTCCTTGGCCCACTGACCGATCAGTTTGCCGGCGAGCAGGTTGTCGGTGGCGAAGGTGGCGTCGGCTGCATCGGCTGGCTCGAGCGGCGTGTCGAGCGCGATCACCAGCAGGCCGGCGTCGCGGGCCTTCTTGACAGCCGGCACGATGCCCTTGGTATCGGAGGCCGTCAGCAGAATACCCTTTGCGCCGTCGGCGATGCAGCTTTCGATCGCTGCGACCTGGCTTTCGCTGTCACCGTCGATCTTGCCGGCATAGGACTTCAGCGAGACGCCGAGTTCCTTGGCCTTGGCCGTCGCACCTTCCTTCATCTTGACGAAGAAGGGGTTGGTGTCGGTCTTGGTGATGAGGCAGGCGGAAACGTCAGCCGCCATCGCCGGAGCAGAAAAAGCGACACCGAGCGCGAGCGCGCCAAAAGCGAGAACTGATTTCTTCATGAACTCCTCCCAGAGTTTGCCGGCGCCGCCCCTGCGGGCCGGAATTTTCAAAATATGACACTTCGCTCAGTTGCTGTCGCTCCAAAGCCGTCGGTGTCCTTGACGATGGCAATTAAGAGCGAAAGAAATCCCCTTGTCAATAAATAAATCCAATTGAATTATTAATTCGATGTGGCATGCTCGATGGAATTAGGGTGTCCAGCGCCGTGTCTCCGGCGCGCAGGGGAACGCCCTACCGCTTTGAGCCGCTGCAGGTTTCTGAAATCGTCTCTGATGGGGAAAATGCAGGAGGCGAACGCTCGGGAGGAGCGGCCATGTCGTCTTTGGAAGGACCGGAACACACGCCGGTCCCGCCGCCAATTCTAAATCCGGCCGGCGGTGCGAACCAGGTCAGGGTGCGAGCCTATAACGAGCGGCTCGTGCTGTCGCTGGTGCGCCTCTACGGTGCGTTGTCGAAGGCCGATATCGCGCGCCGCAGCGGGCTTTCGGCCCAGACCGTCTCGGTCATCATGCGGGTGCTGGAAAAGGAAGGGCTGCTGTCGCGCGGCGCGCCTGTGCGCGGCCGGGTCGGCCAGCCATCGATCCCGATGCATCTCAATCCCGACGCCGTCTATTCCTTCGGCCTGAAGATCGGCCGGCGCAGCGCCGATCTGGTGCTGATGGATTTCGTCGGCCGCATCCGGATGCAGCTGCACCGGACCTATGCCTATCCGCTGCCGCATGAAATCCTTGCCTTCGTCACCTCGGGCATCCGCGAGATCGAAGACAAGCTCGACGAAAGGCAGCGCGGCCGCGTCGCCGGCCTCGGCATCGCCGCGCCTTTCGAACTCTGGAACTGGGCCGATGAGGTGGGAGCGCCGCCGGGCGCCATGGAGGTCTGGCGGGATGTCGACCTGCAGTCCGACATCGCCGCGCGCGTCTCCCATCCCGTTTTCCTGCAGAACGATGCGACCAGCGCCTGCGGCGCCGAACTCGTCTTCGGCGTCGGCCCCTCCTATCCTGATTTCGTCTATTTCTTCATCGGTTCCTTCATCGGCGGCGGCATCGTCCTGAATTCGTCGATCTTTTCCGGCCGTACCGGCACGGCGGGCGCCATCGGGCCGCTGCCCGTGCGCGACCGGAACGGCGAGACCAAGCAGCTGCTCGAAATCGCCTCGATCTTCGTCTTGGAAAATATGCTGCGCGAGCGCGGCATCGATCCCGAACCGCTGTGGTATTCCGCCGACGACTGGGTGGATTTCGGCGAGCCGATGGAGGCGTGGATCCAGGACAGCGCCAAGGCGCTCGCCCAGGCGATCGTCGCCGCCGCCTCGATCGTCGATTTCAGCGCGGCCGTCATCGACGGCGGCTTTCCCCATTGGGTGCGCAGCCGCATCGTGCAGGCGACGATCGACGAAGCCGCCAAGCTCGACCTGCAGGGCGTTGTCATGCCCGAAATCATCGAGGGCGCGGTCGGCGCGCAGGCACGCGCCATCGGCGGCGCCAGCCTACCGATCTTTGCGCGCTATCTCACCGACCAGAACGTACTCTTCAAGGAGGTAGACCATGCTGAAGGGACTTGATCCGCTCTTGAGCCCGGAATTGCTCGCAACACTCCGGGCCATGGGCCATGGCGACGAAATCGCCATCGTCGACGGCAATTATCCCGGCGTCGAAGATGCGCGCCGGCTGATCAGGCTCGACGGCCACCATCTCATCCCGGTGCTCAACGCCGTGCTCAGCGTGATGCCGATCGACGATTTCGTGCCGGAAGCAATCTTCCGCTCGACCGTCAAGGCCGAGCGCGACAAGCTCGATCCGGTGCATGAGGAGATGATCGACTGCTGCGCCCGCCACGAGCCGCATCGCCAGGTGGTGCCGCTGGTCGGGCAGGATTTCTACGGCCGGGTGCGGGCCGCCCATGCGCTGATTCAGACCAGCGAGCCCAGGCTCTATGCCAATATCATCCTGCGCAAGGGCGTGATCTATCCGAAGGAGGCGGGTGCGCAGCCGGGCGACGTCGATCCGTTCGTCTACTAAAGGGTCGGTGCGTTCCGGTTACCCGTCGATTTCGACTTCGGCTTCGCAGTTCACCGGCGCATTCAAGGGGATGGCCATACCGATGGACGAGCGGGCATGGGCGCCGACATCAGGCCCGTACAGCGCCAGGATCAGATCGGAATAACCGTTGGTGACCAGCGGCGTCTCATTGAAGCCCGGCGCAACGTTCACCATGGCGAAGACCCGCAGCCATGCCGTGACCCGATCGAGGTCTCCGACGGCCCGCTTGAGGCTGGCGAGATGGGCAAGCGCAACGAGCCGCGCCGACGCGTAACCCTCCTCCGGCGAAACCTCGCCACCCACCTTGCCAAGGGGATTTGCCAGTGTTCCATCGCGGTTGCAGGCGACGTGACCGGAAATATAAGCACGGTTGCCGCGCAGGCGAACCCAGGCGAAGGGCAAGCGCAGCCCCTCGCGAACCCTCAAAGGCTCGGGCAATTCCAGACCCATTTCGGCCAGACGTTGTTCGATGATAGCCATAATGCACCTCCCGGTGTGGTTGGAGCATGCCGCGCAAAAAGCCTGCGCTGGTGTTGCGCCCCGGAGTCGTTGCACGGTTCCGGGCGACATGCATCAGGGTACGATCGCGTCGAGCTCCGGCATGAGAACGACGCTCTCATTGGCTGCGGGGTCGTTGCGAGCGCCGAGGAATTCGGCATCCTCGCTGCTGCGGTTGACGGCGACATGCGGAACGCCGGCCGGGATGAACAGGTAATCGCCGGGGCGAACCGTTTCGCACCGTTCTAGCGCTGCTCCCGACCAGATCTCGATCTCCCGACCGGCGATCATCAAAAGCGCCGTCTCGTGTCCCTCATGGCGGTGGGCGCCGGTTCGCCGCCCCGCGGGCAGCGAAATCGTCCCGAGCCACAGCATGGTTGATCCGGCGCTTTCGGCCGAGACACCGGAGCGATAGACCGATCCCTGCCTGGCGACATGGCTGCCGCCGGCGCGGACGACGCTCGCAAGGAATGGTTCGAATTTCTTCGGTTGCGTTGCCTGGTTCGTCATCGCTCTCACCATTTTTACCGCTGCAATGGAACCACTCTGCGCGCCGAGCCGGCGCAAGTCCTGAAGCGGGGCCGAAAAATTCCGAAAAACTGCGAAATCGGCGTATTATTGCGGCCATGAAGACGCAGCCCCTTGCATTCGGCCACCTCAGGTTCATTGCCGAGAACGGATGTCTGCTCCGCGACAACAGGCCTGTCGCCATCGGCGCCCGCGGCGCTTCGCTGCTCGCGGCACTGCTTTCGGCACAGGGAGGTGTGGTCTCGAAATCCGCCCTGATGGACGCCGTTTGGCCGGGATTGGCCGTCGAGGAAAGCAATCTTTCCGTTCAGATTGCCGCCCTTCGCAAGCTGCTCGGACCCGCATCGGACGGCAGCGAATGGATCGTCACGGTCCCACGGGTCGGCTACAGATTTTCCGGTGAGGTGGAGAGCCGCACCGACGAAGCCGATAGCGGCCGGCATGCCGAGAGCAGCCCGATCCCGGGGATTGCCGTGCTGCCGTTCGAAAATCTCGGCGGCGATGCCGAAAGACAATATCTCGCCGACGGGGTCGCCGACGACCTGATCATGGCGCTTGCCCGGTTCAGATGGTTCCGCGTCGCTTCACGGGGGGCGAGTTTCAGCAGGAGGAATGACTCGAAGGATCCGCAGGCTATCGCGCGCGACCTCGGCGTCGATTTCCTGGTCGATGGGGCCATCCGCCAGAGCGGCAATCGGATCCGGATATCGGTGCACCTCGCCGAGACCGCGAAAGGCGCCACGATCTGGTCCGAACATTACGATCTTCAGCTGGCCGAACTCTTTGCGGTGCAGGACGCCATCGCCGAGCGGATTGCAGCGGCGATCGAACCCGAGCTGCTGCTGCGCCATGGGCTTCCGGTTGCGCCCCACACCGGCAACATCACGGCCTGGGATCTGGTGCGGCAAGGCACGTTTTATTTTCACAAGGTTACGCAGCCCACCCACCTTCTCGCACGCCGTTTCTTCCGCGACGCGGCGGGGCTCGACCCGATGCTTCCAGAAGCGCAGATCTGGCGGGCGCGGGTGAATGCCGGCCTGATCGCCTACGGCTGGACTGATAACCCCGCGGAAGATGCCAAAGAAGGATTGGATGCGGCGCTAAGGGCCATCTATCTCGACGCGCGAAATCCATACTCGCACTATGCGCTGGCGATCGTCTCTGCTTACACGGCTCGCCCCGAGCAGGCGATCCTGGCGGCGGAACGGGCGATCGAACTCGGTTCGAGCTTCGCCCTGGGGCATCTCGTCCTCGGCATGGCCCGACTGTTTTGCGGCGATGCGGCCGGCGCACTGAAGCCCCTGGCGCACGGCCTCGAACTCAACCCGCACGATCCGCAGAACGGCGTCTGGTTCAGCCTGCTGATGCTCGCACGGTTCCGGCGACGTCGAAGGCGCGCTCGAGACCGGGCGCACGGCGCTGAAGGCACGGCCCGACTGGCCGGCGCTGCTGCGCATTCAGGCGTGCTGCCACCGGGCTGCGGGCGATCACCAGCGGGCGCACCGCTTTGCCGCCGCGGCAAGCGATCTTCCCGAACCAGCCGGCGATGCACTCGGTCCGTTCAGAGATGGCAACAGGGAATGGGCAGTCCGCCTGAACGAGCTGCTGCGCGAGGCGGAGCTTTGAAACCGGTTGACCCGCCCAAAGCAAAATGACGGAGATGGTTTGTCGAGCGAGGCTCGAAACTCAACCCTGCACGTCGGCAAGGAGAGAGCAATGGACGATGTGAAAATTCTCCAACACATCTACGAGCGCTTCAACGAACGCGACATAGACGCAGTGCTGGCAGCGCTTGCTGAAGATGTCGTCTGGGCCAACGGCATGGATGGCGGCCACGTCCATGGGCGCGAGGCAGTGCGGGAATATTGGACGCGTCAGTGGTCGATGATCGATCCCCACGTCCAGCCGGTCGGTTTTCACCGGACAGCGGACGGCGCAATCATTGCCGAGGTCCGGCAGTCGGTCCGTGACCTGCAAGGCCAACCGCTCGAAGGAGAGAAGACGATCGGGCACGTGTTCCGTTTTCGGGACGGCAAGGTGGTCCGCTTCGACATTCGGGATGCCGCCTGAATTCGGCGAGCCGGGTCACCTCCACTTCCCGGCGGCCTTTGAGAGTCAAGATGTAGCACGTCGATCTCGGCGTCGAGCGCACTGAGCTGAATCCAATTTGCGACGAAGATATCCGTTGCGCGCAGCGAAACGCCCAAACCTTCGCCGCGGAAACGCACCATTAATCTTCGAAGATCAAATTGAAATTCGGATTTACGAATGCTCGCAGTCTGGCCAGTGATCGAATTGCCGATGCCCTTGGCTCCACCCTATGAGTCGTGGCAGTCTTCGGCGCCGTCGATGCCGGCATTCGGCGACAGGTCGTCGATCGGAATAAGGTCGGGGACGATGCGGTCTTCCGAGCTGGCCATGATGGCTCTTCACACACCAGGAGCCTGTTCTTATGCCTCGCGTCCGACCCACCAGACCGCAGATGGAGATCCTGGCCTGGCTCTCGTGCTTCCTGCTTCTCTTCTGCCTGTCCTGGCGCTTCCAATGGCATGAGGGGCTGGATGAGTTCATCGAAAAGCATCATGACTTTCCACTGGACCACGCGCTGCTTGCCCTCAATATGTCCGGCTTTCTCGGGCTGATCTACTCGGTGCTGAGAATCCGGGATCTCTCGATAGAGGTTGACCGCAGGCTGCAGGCCGAAAACAACGTGGACTGGATTGCCTGTCACGACACGCTAACCGAACTGCCTAACCGCAGATTTCTGGAATCCGTCTGCGCGAAGTCGATGATCGATCAACGGGCGCAGGAAAGCTATGCCGTGTTCAGCATCGATCTCGACGGCTTCAAGAAGATCAACGACCTCCTCGGGCACGATCACGGCGATGCGGTGTTGAAGGCCGTCGCTCAGCGGCTTTCTTCCCTCTTTCCGCGTGATCACATTTTCCGCCTTGGCGGCGACGAGTTCGTCGTTCTGGCGCGGCGCACCGGAAATGCCGATCTCGTCGCTTTGGGAAACCGCATCGTGAGCGCGATCAGCAAGCCCTTCACATTCAATGGCGTCGCCGTCGATCTTGGCGCCAGTGTCGGCCTCGCGCTCCACCCTGAAAACGGCGACGATCTAAGCCAGGTCATTCGCCATTCGGACTGTGCGATGTATGTGGCGAAAAAGCAGGGGCGCAATCTGGTGAAGTCCTTTGTCCCTTCGATGCAGGAGGAGCTGGCGAAGCGGATCCGGGTGGAAGCGGATCTGCGAGCCGCCATCAAGAATGCTGAGATCGTCCCGTATTACCAACCTCTCGTCGACCTGAAGACGAAGGAGATTATCGGTTTCGAAGCACTGGCGCGCTGGAAGACGGCATCCGGCGAATTCATCCCGCCGAACGAGTTCATCCCCGTGGCGGAAGAGGCCGGTCTGATCGTCGACCTGACGGACCAACTGCTGCGCCACGCCTGTGGCGATGCGCTTTCCTGGCCAAATCATCTGGTCCTGTCGTTCAACCTGTCTCCGATCCAGCTGAGCGACCGATTGCTGGGCCTCAGGATTCTGAAGATATTGGGCGATGTCGGTCTGCCCGCGCATAGGATCGAGCTGGAGGTGACGGAGAGCGCCATTATCCAGGATGCCGCCACCGCCCGGATCGTCCTAGACGATCTGGTGAACGCCGGCGTCCGGATTGCTCTCGACGACTTCGGTACGGGCTATTCCAGCCTCTCACAGCTCTCCAACTACCGGTTCGACAAGATCAAGATCGACCGGAGTTTCGTCGCTTCGTTCGAAACCAACGACAAGCAGGACAAGGTGATCAAGGCTATTATCGCGCTCGGCGCGGGCCTCGGCGTGACGATAACGGCAGAAGGCATCGAAGAGGAAAGCCAACTTCAACGGCTCCAGGATCTCGGCTGCGACATCGGCCAAGGCTACCTGCTTGGCAGGCCGGCACCGGCCGAGAGCCTTGCCGCAGACCAGATCAGCGCCAGGATAGCCCAACGTCGCTGATGGGCGGCAAAGAGGGTTCTCTTCCGGTGGCAAGTTGAGACAAGAAGTTCTCGCTTGCCAACGGCTCCTTCGGGACATCGGTGATGGAGGGTGGCATGCGGCTCCGCCAGACCCGCTCCGTATCGCTGGTACGGGCTAGACCCTGGCGCAAACCGTTTGGAGCCACCGCACATTCGGCACCGCTCGAACGGTCAAATCTCCCCTGCCGACGGCCCCCAGACGTCCGTCAGGGCGAAGCCGCCGGGATGGGGGTCGAAGGGATCGAGCGCGACCTGGGTGAGGCCGAAGGTGAAGCCGCGGCCGGTGATGGTGGGGATGACCGCCGGGCGGCCGGCGACTTCGGTAACTGCCTGCAGGCCGACTTCGAATTCCGAGCCGATGATCGACTTCGAGGTGAAGGTGTCACCGACCTTGGCCTTGCCGCGGGCATGAAGGGTGGCGAGATTGGCGGAATTGCCGGTGCCGCAGGGCGAGCGGTCGGCGCGGCCCGGCCACATGGTGGTGCAGGTGCGAACCGTGCCATCGGCCTCGGTGTGGCGGAACATCACATAGGCGACGCCCGAGATTGCCGGAATTTCGGGGTGGACGACCTTGATGTCGCGATTGATCAGCTCTTTCAGGATCATGCCGGCCTGAACGAGGCCGGCGGCATTGGCCTTCTCGATCGTAAGATTGATCTGGCCGACATCGACGAGGGCATAGAAGATGCCGCCATAGCAAAGATCGGCTTTGATCTTTCCCCAATGCGGCGTGTCAATTTCGACGTCGAGCTCATGCACGAAGGAGGGCACCATGGTGAGCTTCACCTTCTCGCAGCGCCCGTCATGGCAGGTCGCCGTCGCCTTGACGAGGCCGGCGGCGGTCTCCAGCGTCACGATCGTCTCAGGCTCCTTCATCTCGACGATGCCGGATTCGAGAAGCGCCGTCGTCACGCAGATCGAATTCGAACCGGAGCTAGCATGTGCCTGATCGGGCTGCAGGATGATGAAGGCGGCGGCGGCGTCGGGGTGCCTTGCCGGCAGCAGCAGGTTGACCGAGCCGATCGGGGCACCGCGCGGCTCCAGGCAGAGAAAGCGGCGGAGCTCGTCGCCTTTCGGATCGGTGTTCAGCCAGTGCAGCTGCGCAGCGATGGTTTCGCCGGGAATCTTCGGAACGCCGCCGATCGCGACGCGGCCGATCTCGCCCTCGGCATGAACGTCCAGCAGCTGTATCGTGCGCTTCCATCTCATCTCGAAACTCCAGTTCGGACGTCACGGCTGACGCCGCCGACGCGGTTTCAACTTTTGTTTTAACGCAATTCCCGGCAAAATCGCGTCGCGCTTTGCCTGGGGAAACCGCTTCACACTTTTCCTGGAATTGCTCTCAATCAGTATCGGTCTATGCGGAACGGGGTTATATCGACCGACGGTTTTGCTCGGCTCACCATATCGCCGATCAACCGCGCTGTCGTTGCGGCATATGTCAAGCCGAGATGGCCATGACCGGTCGCATAGAAAACCCCCGGCATTTTCGAGGACGGCGAAATGATGGGGATCGTATCGGGCAAGGCCGGGCGATGGCCCATCCACTCCGTCGCCTCCTCGACCTTCAGACCCGGCAGCGCCCGCTGGGCGTGCCGCACCAGCACGCGCGGACGGCGGAAATCGGGCGCGGCGTCGAGGCCGGCGAGTTCGACATTGCCGCCGACGCGGATGCCGCCGGCCGTCGGGGTCACCATGAAGGCGCGATGAGGCCAGATCACTGAATAGCGCATTGAAATGCCCGGTTTCATGATCTGCGTGTGATAGCCGCGCTCGGTCTCGAGCGGAATCGGTTCGCCGAGTTTTGCGGCGAGGAAACGGGTGTGGACGCCGGCGGCGAGCACCACGAAAGCGGCCTCGATCCGACGTCCGTCATCGAGGACGACGACGACCGTGCCATCGCCCTTGCGCTCGATGTTGCTCACAGCGCCGGGGGCGAAGGCTGCGCCCGCGGCGATGGCTGCGTCAGTCAGCCTGACGACCAGCCTATAGGGATCGCGGACCGACTTGTTGTCGGGGAGCAGCACGGCCTTGGCGATGACAGGCGAAAGGGCCGGCTCATGATATTGGATGGCGCCATTGCTCAAGACCTCGAATTCGAGGCCGTAGCGCTGCATCATGGCAAGATGGCCACGGTCAGCGGCAAATTCCGCCTCGGTCTCGTAAATGGCGAGACAGCCCTCCTCCGTCATCAGCTCGGACGCGCCGATCGCCTGCAGCATCTCCCTGAAATCGCCGAGCGCCCGCAGCGACAGGCTCATGCCGGCATCCTCGATTTCCCGGAGCCGCGAAGGCCGGCCGGCCGCGAGGAAGCGCAGGAACCAGGGCAGCATCCGCGCGGCATAGGACGGCCGCAGCCAGACCGGGCCTTCGGGATCGAGCAGCCAGCCGGGAATCTTCTTCCAGGTCGACGGGCCGGAGCCGGCGGCGAAATCGAGCGCGATGCTCGCCATATTGCCGAAAGAGGTGCCGCGCCCGGGCTCACCCTTATCGATCAGCGTGACCTGAAATCCGCGCCGCTGCAAATCGAAAGCGATCGAGGCGCCGATCACGCCCGCGCCCGCGACGACCACCTTCTTCTTCGTCTCATCCGTCATGCGATCAACCCACCTGCACGGCAGACAGCATTGCCGTTCGCCAACCTGATATATCAGATCGGCGGTGCTGCCTAGAGCGGTTCAGCTTTTCACGGAAAACGCGGAACCGCTCTAAGCTTTTGGATTTACGCAATTCCGAAACGCAAAACCGCCGTGCACTTTTTGCTGGAATTGCTCCGCGGAATTTTTACGGGCTTTCGGGCAGGCCGGCGCCGACGCTGTCGCCGACCGAACCGACGGTGTTGTCCATCGACTGGCCGAGCCGCTTCAGTTGCGCATCGTAGTTGCGCCGGGTGCGCGGATCGAAGATCGCGATCGGCGTGCTGACGGCGACGCTGACCGCACTTCCGGCGGTCTGGGCCGCCCCCATCGCCACTGCGCCGACCGCCTCGCCGAGGCCGACATTGGAATCGGTGATCGTCTGGCCGGCAATCAGGCGGTCGCCGATCAGCTTCACCACCTCGGGGCTTTCGGCGAATTTGCCGTGGTTCAGCCTGTCGCCGCCCTTGAGCTTGGTGAGGTCGAGCACGGTGATGCCGGCCGCCTCCAGCTTGCTGCGATAGGGCTCGGCGGAAGGATCGATCTGGCCGAGGCGATCGACATTGCCGGAGATGCGCCGCGACAGCGCCAGCGCACGATCATCCCTGGAGACGAAGATGGTGAAATGCGGCTTGTCCTTGCCGAGGCTCATGAACTGACGGCCGAAGACGTCGACATCGAGATCCGGCGAGGCAAGGATGACATTGTTGATCTTCGACGCGACCTTACCGTTGCGGATCGCCATCTGCCGGAGCGCTTCGACCGTCAGCCAGGTGCCCATCGAGTGAGCCATGACGGTGACGTCGCCAACGGCCGGATTGGCGGCGGTACGGGTCAGCAACTCCTCCAGCGCATCGCGGGAATAGTTGGTGCTTTCCTTGTCGTAATTGTAATCGAAGATGCTGGCGCGCGACGGCCAGGTGAAGACGACGGGGGCGACGTCGGCACGCGAATCGTGGACAATCTGCGCGAAACGATAGACCGCGTCTTCGTAACGGTTGTTGAAGCCGTGCACGAAGACGAGCACGCGGCGGCTCTTCGGCATATGGCTCTTCAACCAGCTCTCGCCTGCCCGCTCGCCCTCGAGCGGATCGACGGAAACGGTGACGAAGTCACGGAGCGGATCGGCCGGCAGCCGCTTCGGCCATTGCACCTGGCCGACCTTGCGATTGGCTTCCGGCGGGATCGAGACATCGACAGCGTTGACGGCAAGCCCGGTGCCGCGTTCGCCGGAGAAAAGCACGGCCGGATTGTCGTCGGCAGCGCGCGTCGTCGCCACCAGGAGATCGACTTTCGACGTGCCCGGCGGCACGGTGCCGGCCGCCTGCATCACCCCGACCGGCCTGCCACCGCAGCCGGCGAGCACCATCGTTGCAATCAGAAGCCCTGCCAGAGCCGCACGCGAGCCGCGCCATTTGCCGATCATGACCAAACTCCAACCGGTTCACGCGCCGGACGGACGGCACATGTTCAAATAGTCCGGCGAAGCCTGTCGAGTCAAACCGCACGCGGAAAGCAGGCCCGTCCGAAATGGTATTGGGGAAAAAGAAAAGAGCCTGGCGCGGGAGGAGGTGCGCCAGGCTCTTGATCCTGACCGACAACTGGGAGGAGGAGTGCTGTCGGTCCGATGTAAGAGCGCTTGGGAGGAGGAGTGCGCTGCTTACGAAGATAGTGATACCCCATTCATTTGATCGGGAATAGCGAAATTACCGCAATGCAGCAATGCATTGGGCGCAATGCTTGCCCAGAAAATGACAGGCGGACGCCTCATTTTGCAGCATGTTTGACCGGCTGGTCAAACTTTTGACTAAAGATCCGTCAGCGGCGGCAGCCCCTCATCCGGCTGCCGCCACATTCTCCCCGCAGGCAAAGGGAATAGGCCGCAACCTCTCCGTCCGTCGCCAACCTCTTGCAGGGCACGTCCCCTCGCCCCGTTTACGGGGTCCGCAGGACGGGCCGAGACCAGTGGCTCGACCCAGGTAAGGGTTAGGGTGAGGGGCGGCCATGCGGCGCAAACGCACCCGCCGCCGCAAGCTTGCATTGCCCCTCAAGCGGCCTTGAAGACCTTCCGGCCCTCGGCGTCCAGCGCCGCGAACTCCTCATCCGACAGCGTGATCTCCACCGCCGCGACGTTTTCTTCCAGGTGCTTGACCTTTGACGTGCCGGGGATCGGCAGCATCACCGGGCTGCGCTTCAGCACCCAGGCGAGTGCGATCTGGCTGGGGGCGGCATTGTGCTTCCTGGCGATCGTATCAAGCAGCGAGCCTGATTGGGCGAGATCGCCGGCGGCGAGCGGATACCAAGGGATGAAGCCCATATTGTGCTTGGTGCAATAATCGAGCACGTCTTCGCTGGTGCGATCGACAAGGTTGTAGCGGTTCTGGACGGTGGCGACCTTGAAGTGCTTCGAGGCCGCCTCGATCTCGGCGACGGAGACTTCGCTCAGACCCGCATGGCGGATCAGGCCGGCATCGAGTAGCGATCTGATCGCGTCGAACTGCTCCTTGGCCGGCACCTTCGGATCGATGCGATGAAGCTGCCACAGGTCGATCTGCTCGACGCCGAGATTGCGCAGGCTCTTATGCGCCTGCTGGATGAGATATTCCGGGCGGCCGACGGGCAGCCAGATGTCGGGACCGTGGCGGGTCAGGCCGCCCTTGGTGGCGATGACGGATCCGGCGCCATAGGGATGCAGCGCCTCCTTGATCAGCCATTCGGAGACATCAGGGCCGTAGGAATCGGCCGTATCGATGAAATTGACGCCAAGCTCCGGCAGGCGCTTCAGCGTCCGGATGGACTCGGCGTGGTCGTCGGGCTCACCCCAGATTCCTTTGCCGGTAACGCGCATGGCGCCGAAACCGAGACGATTGACCTCGATCTCGCCGCCGATCCTGAAGGTGCCTGACTTGGCTGCGTTGTGACTGGACATGATCTTTCCTCTCTTGGTCAATAAAATCGTTCAATGTCGTTGAGTTGGCCGAAGCCGCTCGTTTCACCGGCGCGGGGATGCCGGGTTGGCGAGGATGGATTCGGTTCTGAATGCCTGCGGTGTCTGGTGATGCCCGGCATGGTGATGACCCGGCCGCCGCGGCGATATCGGACATGCGGCCGCTGCGACGCTTGCAGATATAGGACGGGTCCGCGGGGATAAGAGGGAGAGGCCGAAACATCGTCCCTCGACCGGCTGCAGCATGCGGGGATATATCGGCCGGGCTGCGTCGAAGCCTGTCGCTTCCGCTCAGCCGGTGCCGCGTTCAGCCGGCCGATTCGCCGGAAAACGCGGCGACTTCGATGTCCGCCTCACGGTATCTCAGGCGCTCGCGCGAGAGTTCCAATGGCTTGCGGCGTGAGATCCGGTAGACGGACGCAGGCGGCAGGTTGCGAACCGTGCCGCCGATGCGCACCGCCTTCAGGCCGAGGCGGTCGAGGATCGGCCGCGGCACCGGACAGCGCGGACCATAGGTAAATTGATAGACCGCCCCGCCCGGGCGCATATAGGTGAAGACGCCGGCAAGGATCGAGGCGATCTTGCGCGGCGACATGGACAGAAGCGGCAGGCCGCTAATGACGGCGCCGACCGGTTCGCCCTCGAAAATATCGGCCTGGGCAAGGTGGGCTGCGTCCATTTGCAATATCCGCGCCGCCGGGAACCGCGTCTGCAGCGCATCGATGAATTCCGGGCCGTATTCGATCAGCGTCAGATCCGCCTCGCTGATGCCGCGGGCGAGCAACGCCCGGGTGAAGACGCCCGTGCCCGGGCCGAGCTCGATGATCGGACCGTCGAGCTCCGCAATTTCGCTGGTCATGATCCTGGCCAATGAATCCCCCGATGGCGCGATGGCGGCCACCCGAAGCGGATTACTGATCCAGGAGCGGAAAAAATGCAGGAAATCCGAGCATGCAGCCTTTGCGGTCATGACTGTCCCACCTGTCTGAAATTCAATTGATTATGAATGTGACCATCGCGGCCAGCATGGCAATTCCAAGGCAGTGACGTCAATCGCCCTTGTGAGCCGGCATTTCCCACCTCTTTTCCTACCGGCGTCCGGCATTTTTGCATCTGCGGCGGCTTTGACATAGCGAGCGCCGTCGTCTGTGGTGAAAAAGGGCGGCCGGGAAGCCGCCCCTCACCGCGGCGGCCTGGTCGCCACCGCCCAAAGCGCCCGGTTAATAGTTGCAGCCGGAGCTGCTCGTCGGGTTGAAGCCGAGCTTGCAATCCATGTTCAGCGGCTTCTTCGGGTTCATCATGTAGGGCGAGGCCATGCCCTTCGGGCTGCCTTCACCAATCGAACCAGTCGTGCTCCTGTCGTGCTGCACGCGGGTCTCATCCTGGACAACCTGCTGCTTGGCCGGGCCCTGCTGCGTCGCGCTCGACTGGAGAGGAGCCGCTTGCGCCGCCACGCAGGAAAGGCCGAGCATCGCACCGAGGGCTGCGGCCGCCAGGCCGCTCTTGAACGTCGTGATCATTGTCATCTCCTTGGGAGGATCAGCTGAATTTGCGCCGAGGAGGTAGGAAGCGGATCTGTCACAATCTACCGCAACGCAATAGAGGTCACGAACATGTGAGCGGCGCCCGAAACAGGAAAAAGGCGGCTCGCGCTGCCGCTTTCATTTGCCGGCTCAATAGCCGTTATCGCAGGGCATGCTGCCGGGACCGATCGATCCTGAGAACGTAGGGTTGCACATCGTCGGAGCCGCCGGTCTGTTCACCGGCTGGCGGATGATGGAGCCGGTAGCGCCGGCCTCGACACCGAAAGCGGCAAGCGGATACCAGTAGCCATCGGAGTGACGGCGGGTGCCGGGGCGCTCCGTTCGGAAGCCGCGATAGCCATGCCAAAGACCGGGATGCGACTTATGTTGCACGGTTTTTACGTACGAAATATCGGGCGGCCGCACCGTTTGAACGGGAGCGGCTTCAGCTTGGCCGATCGGCGCGAGGACGAGAGGCACGCTGAGCGCGACGGCGGAACGGACAAGATTGCACATCTTCATGATAAACCCTCCTTCGTGGATTTATCCCCGGAAAATGCCTGTCCGAAGTGCGCAGTTCCGCGCGCACGCACAGTTTCCAAAACTCGTGATTGCAGGCGATCCCGCGTGAGTTTTTCGCGAGAAAACGTGAAAGTCGCGACAGCAAGAATGGCGCGAGGGGCGCTGGCTAAGAATGCGAATTCTCTGTTCTCAATTCGCGTACAAAGCCCTGTAACCCTGGGCGGACAGGCAGGCGACATATTGGCGATGGGCAGCGGCGCGCGCCGTCGTTTCCTCTTCCAGCGCATCGGCCTCAGCATAGCCGGTCAGTTGGGCGCGCAGATGATACTGCTTCTTCGCCTCGTGATACATCGCATTGCCGTCGGTCACGCAGATGCCTTGGGCGACGGCAGGCGGATTGACCGGCACGCCGATGGGCAAAAGCACCGGCGCGTTCGCATGATCGACGCAGCCGGCAAGGGCGGCCATCGTCGCGAGAACCGCCAGAGCCCGAAAAATTCCCACCGTCATGCGTTCCTCCGAGATCATCAGGCATGCGGATACATCAGGAAGGTTGCGCGAAGCTAGGCATGCGGGAAAACCAATGCCGCTTCCGACCGAGGACGGTCATCACGCGCCATGCCGGGAACCCCCACCAAAATCTATATAGCACTTCGGAATCCCGAAATAGGCTGCGGCATTGAAATCATTGCGTTTCCACTCAGCCGAAAAGCTCACGAAGCGCGGCGAATTTCGGAATCCCGAAGCGGGCGGATTTCGGGATCCCGAAGCGAGGTTTTTTTCTTCCGGCCGAGGCGACCGCGTTTTTCGGCAGCGATCTTGCGGTCGGTCTCGGACCATTTCCGACCTCTTTCCGCCGTGCACCGCTTCCACTCGTCGGTCGGCGGCGCGCCCTCATGGTCGCCGACAAAGGTGAGCGTGAACAGGTTGGGATGCGCGACCCCGCTTCCCGCCCGACCGCGGCGGACCTTAACCAGCCCCTTATATTCCAGTTCGTCGAGCGCATCGGCCACATATTCACCGGTAACGCCGTAGGAGACGAACTGGGGATGCGTCACGACAAGCCTGCCATTTTGCAACCCGGCATGCGAGACGTGCTCGATGACGATGCGGAAGAAGGCGCGGCAGGCATTCGCACTCAAGGTGGTAAAGGCCGCCGATTCCAGGAGCTGGATCGTCAACCATTGCCACCGCAGGCTGCCGTCATCGCTGGCGCTCGGCGGCGCGGTGTGCTTGCGCACCAGCGCTCGCGTCTTGCCGGAACTGGTGCGGCTCTTGTCACGAGAGTTGAATTCCGCCATCAGCCCCTCGCCTCAGCTCCGAGCACGTCCTTCAGGCGACCAACAGAAGAACTCGTTTTTTCCCGCATGCAGAGGGAAACACTGGGCCAAGCGCCCACAGCGCCAATCACTACAAAATTCTTTGACATTCAACATTCCATGGTTGCAACGGCGAGCAATCTAGCGTAAGAACGTTTCGGGAACTAGGAAAATAATCTTAGGAATTTGGTGTTAGACCTGATCCCCGTCATGGAGACAGGCAGTTGCTGGGCGTGGAGGACAGGATGCGAATGATCTGCATGAGGGAAAAGAGCATGGTGGGTTACAGCAAGCGATTGCTGGCATTGATTTCGCTCTCGCTGGGAAGCGCCGTCCAAGCTTTCCCCTGTGATCAACCGATCACCATATCGAATTGGTCGTTCTGTGCGACCGGCAATGTGAGCGCTGAGGGCGGCGCCGCTGATTGGAAAGTCGTTCCTGCATGGACTCGCGAGAAAGCCATAAGCGCGTATTTCGGAAACGATCCGCGGCTTCTGGCAAACCACGGGCTTTGCAATGCCAAATTCCATCGCGTCGTCCTCTGCCAGCCGGGATGGCAAACGGGCAACCCGGATGAGTGCTCATATCTGGTTTGCAGCGGCTTTTACTCCGCCGTGTTCGGGAAGAAAGAAAGGGAAGACTATGAGAGAGAGCATCCGAACGCTCAATAGCTTTTGCCTTGCTGCTTTGCGGCAAAGACGGCAGCGGCCGACGAGAAGCGGCGGCCGGAAATAAATATGCCGGCCTTTCAGTAAAGCAGCTCACCGCTTCAGAAAACGTCTCGTTCAGACGGCATCTCGACACGCCGGAACAATTGCCCTAGGCGAGCAGGTGACTGAGAAGACGCAGCGGAGATCCTGCATTATGCAAACCCTATGGAAGAAGCCGGTGACGCTTGCGCTTGAGGGGCCGGATCAATGGGTCGTCATCCAGACGACCCAAGCAGCCACATGGGCGCTGATTGAAGACTGGCCGACCGAAGAGGGGCCTGCGCTCGACAGAGCGTGTGCGGTTTGCGCCGATGTCATATCCGGGAAACGGAGCCGGGAAGAGGCGCGGCAGGCGTTCGTCGAGGCGGCGATCGAAGCCGGGATCGCCATCAAGGAATGAGGCGACGTGCCCCGTTCCAGCGCACCGTCGTCAAATATTCCGGCGGCCAACCGTCCCGCCGCTTCGAGTGCATTCCCGGAAAAACCGCCGAAGCGCCCGCGCGACAAATGGCCAATGTCCACTAGCTGCAGCGCGCCAATGAACTGTGACGGGATCAGGCCAGCAGAGCAATTCCTCGGCTTGGCCGGGTCGTGAAAAGCTCGCAGGTGCGATAGGCTGGAAATGATTTAGGCCTGCCTGAGGCGGGAAACGCCTTTGATATTCGGAACCGATTTTCCAAAACAGGAGGTATCAAATGAAGTGAAAGAATGGCGCACCCGAAGAGATTCGAACTCCTGACCCCCAGATTCGTAGTCTGGTGCTCTATCCAGCTGAGCTACGGGTGCGTGGCAGAAGCGGCGGCGCCGCTTGCGTGGGCGATCCTCTAAAGGGTCCTTTCGGACATTGCAAGAGCATTTCTGAAAAAATCGCGCGTTTGTCTGCAACGGCCGCGCTCCGGCGAAATGCCGTCACTTCTCACCCTGGGTCCGATTGCGGTAATCGTCCAGCGAAACCGGGCGATCGGGAATCTCGATGCGGAACTGAGTGCCGACCGTCGGCTTTTCCACCAGCGCGATCGTGCCGCCATGGGCGAGCACCAGTTCGCGGGCGATGGTCAGGCCGAGGCCGGTGCCGCCGGAGCGGGCCGAGCCGCGGAAGGCGGCAAACAGGTTCTGGCGCGCCTTCAGCGGCATGCCGGGTCCGGTATCGTCCACCGTGATGCTGACGACGCTGCCGACGCGCTGGGCGGAGACGGTGATGCGCCGGACGGTCCCAGGGCCACCCTCGCCCGGCGAAGTCAGCGCCTGCAGGGCGTTGCGGCAGAGATTGTGAATGACCCGGAACAGTTGCTCGCCGTCGGCATCGACCTCGAGATCGGCAGCGAACTGTTCGACAAACTCGATGCCGCTTTGCGGATCGATCGCCAGCATATCCTTGACGTCCTGTGTCAGTCCCAGCAGCCGAACATGGCGGCGGCGCGGCGCCGATTCGCTCGCCTTGCCGTAGGACAGCACCTCCGTCGTATAACCGACCGCACGGTCGATGGTGCGCAGCAGCTTCGGCGCGAAGCTCTTGACCATCGGATCATCGACATCGACGAGCCGGTCCGACATCAGCTGCGCGGAAGCCAGGATATTGCGCATATCGTGATTGATCTTTGAAACGGCGAGGCCAAGAGCGGCAAGGTTCTTCTGCTGCTTCAGCGTCTTCTGCAGCTCCATCTGCATCGAAGTGAGATTGCGGCCGGCCACCGCCAGCTCGTCCCGGCCGCCGTCGCCGATATAGATATGGGCCGGATTCTCGGGATCGGAGGAGAATTGCTGCATGCTGCCGGTCAGCCGGCGAATCGGGCCGATCAGAATGCGGTTGATCGCAAAGAAGATCAGCGTCGCGGTGAAAAGCGAGATCAGCACCGACAGCAGCAGCACGTTGCGGGAATAGGCGAACATCGCCGTGCGCAGCGGCCGATCCTTCATGACAACCTCGACGCCGATCTTGTTTTCACCAACCGGGCCATAGACGCGGATCATCCTGCTGCCGCCGAAAACCAGGGTATCGAGCGCGTCGCGGATCGCCGTCAGCGGCGGCACGTCGGTGAGGTCGTAGGATTCGTCGACGGAGGTCGGCATGTCAGTCGTTGCCAGCAGCCGCGAAGTGCCTTCCTTGCGCAGTACGATCGCCTTGGTGCCGGTCGCCTCCAGCGTTTCCTTCTGCAGAGCGCGCGGCAGCTCGATCGGCTGCAGCCCGTCGATGACGATGGCGGCGGCGGCGGCCGTGTTCAGCCTGTCCTGCAGCCAGCGCATCCGCATGCTGGCGACAGAGGGAAAGAAAATCAGGATCTCGGCGAGCATGATGAAGACGACGGTGAGCCAGAGCAGCTTGCCCGAAAGCCCGCCGAAGAAGCCGGACGGGCACCGCCCCTTGGCAGCCTCGGTGGCTGCTGGGGGTTCTGCCGAAGGATTGTCGCCCTGGTTTCGCACCGGCATTCTTGTCTCGCCCGATCGGCAGCGCTTTGGCCACCCTTACCGTTGGAGCTTTATATTAGACCAATAGGTTCCGCTTTCAAATCTTTGCGAGCAGCGTCACGTCGCCACAAAGAAATGCTGCCGGAGGCGGCGTCGTGATTCGTTAGGTTGGCGCAATTGCTCTCTGGTTGGCGTGACGGGGCGGCCCCTCATCCGCCTGCCGGCACCTTTTCCCCGTAAACGGGGCGAAGGGACATGCCGCACCGGCCTCCTCCATCTCAACGTCGCGCCTGGCACGTCCCCTCGCCCCGATTTACGGGGCGAGGGTTAGGATGAGGGGCAGCTACTGGGCGTTGGAAGAGTCTCAGAACTCTTCCCAGCTCTGCTCGGCTGCAGCCGCACTGCCGCCGAAGGCGCGGGCGACTTTGGCGATCGCGCGGCGGGCGGGTGAGGCGACCGGCTGCCTGTGCGGCTCGTTGCGCACAAGCGCCACGGGCTCCACCGCATCCGAAAGCTTGAAGCGGGCAATGAGGTGCACCAGCCCGTTGGCTTCGGCTGAAAGCCGGTGCGTGGCGGCAGAGGTTTCTTCCACCATTGCAGCATTCTGCTGGGTCACCTGATCCATCTGGTTGACGGCGGTGTTGACCTCCTTGAGGCCGGTCGACTGTTCGACCGCGGCTGTCGCGATCGAATGGATATGGTCGTTGATCGCTATGATGCGGGTGCCGATCTCGGACAGCGCCTCGCCGGTCGCCTGGACGAGTTTGACGCCGACCTGCACCTCATCGCCCGATTTGGTGATCAGTGCCTTGATGTCCTTGGCGGCGGTCGCCGAACGCTGGGCGAGTTCACGCACTTCCTGCGCGACCACCGCGAAGCCCTTGCCGGCCTCGCCGGCGCGGGCCGCCTCGACCCCGGCGTTCAGCGCCAGGAGGTTGGTCTGGAAGGCGATCTCATCGATAACGTTGATAATCTGGCTGATTTCGCGCGAGGCCTGCTCGATGCGGCCCATGGCCTCGACGGCGTTGCGGACGACGACGCCGGAGCGGCCGGCATTTTCTTTGGCTTCTGAGACCATGACGGTCGCTTCATGCGCCCGCTCGGTGGAGTTCTGGACGACGGCTGTGATCTCGTCGAGCGCCGCGGAGGTCTGTTCGAGGGCCGCCGCCTGCTGCTCAGTGCGCTTCGACAGGTCGTCGCTGGCATTGCGCAGCTCGGATGTGTTGCCGTTCATCGCTTCGGTCGTCTCGCGCACTTCGCGCATCGTCGCCTGCAGCGTTACGAAGCTGTTGTTGACGTTCTGCTGCAGCTCGGCGAAGGCGCCCTGGAAATTGCCGTTCATCGTCTGGGTCAGATCGCCTTCGGCAAGGCTTGCGATGACGCGGCGGGTCTCGCCGATCCCGGCATCGACGCTCGACAGCAGCATGTTGATATTGCCGGCGAACCGGTTGAGGTTCTCGTCCTGATAGTCCTTGTCGATGCGATGGCTGAAATCGCCGGCCGCAGCCGCGGCCACGACGACCGACATGCTCGACTGCAGATCGTCGCTCTTGGCGCGCATCGCCGCCTCCTGAGCGTTCAGGCGCTTGACGGCAAGGCCGTTCTCCTTGAAGACCGCGACAGCGGCGGCCATCTCGCCGATTTCGTCCTTGCGGCCGGCAAAGGGAACCTCGGCGTCGAAATTGCCGTTGGCGACCTCCTTGATCGCGTGGGTGACACGCTTGATCGGGCGGCTCAGATGGCTGGTGCCGATATAAAAGCCCATGCCGATGCCGACCGCGATGCCGATGCCGGTAATGCTGAGCACGAGCATCAGGACCCAGGAGCGGAAACTTTCGATATCGGCGTTGACGGCGTCGAGAGCTGCCTTGTCGGTAGCGACGACCGCGTCGATTTCAGCCTGGAAGGCCTTGCGATTGGCGCGATTGGCCTCGTTGTTGCCCTGCTGGCTGGCGGCCTCGGGCCCGACTTCGGTGCCGAGGCGGGCCGTTTCCGTGCGGAAGGTGCGGAATTCGGCGGCGCGAGAGACGAGCTTGGCGAAGTTGGCCTTCTCGCTTTCGGGAACGAGCGGCGCCCAGCCGGCGATGACCTTGTCGATCTCATCGAGAGCGGCCGTGATGCCCTTGGCGAAGTTCGGCGTATCCTGGATCGTCTTCGCCGCATAGATGCCGCGCGACTCCATGACGACAGCGGTGACGAAACGGTTGAGGCGCTCGCCGGCATAGGCGCGGGCGGCGGCCTGCTCGTAAGCAGTGAGGTTGCGGCTGTATTCGCGCATGGCGGACAATGCCGTTGCGCCGATCAGAAGGGCGACGGCGCCCATTACGCAAACCAGCAGATTAATCTTGCCGCGGATCTTCAATGCAATGCCTCCTAGCTCCCATCACTGCCTGGAAAGCTAGTTCCCGGCTGATGGTGCGAATATCCGCGAAATTCCTTAAAGTTACATTTCTAATGTTTACGATTATGGCCCCTGAATATTAGCCATACTGGCGTCCGCCCCAGGCGCAAGTCGCTGAAAAGCATGACTTTCCGTCGCGGCGGCGACCAAGCACAACCTTCTGGAGTAAAACAAACTTATTAACACTTACATGCGAAAACCACGCGCAGGCCAGCATTAGCGGTGAAATGATCAGTTATAATTGACTTTGGCAGGCTTCATCCGTATAAGCCGCCGCACGTCCGGTCACCTAAGGCCTTCATGGCTCGCCCGTTCGAAAAACAACGCTCCTTGCATCATGCAAATTCAAGAAGGGCCGCACTCCGCGGTGTTTAAATAAATGAAGCGTACTTACCAACCATCCAAGCTTGTTCGCAAGCGTCGCCACGGCTTCCGTGCGCGCATGTCCACGAAGGGTGGCCGCAAGGTCATCGCTGCCCGCCGCGCGCAGGGCCGCAAGCGTCTCTCGGCTTAAGGCCGGGTTGCCCGATAAGAGATGGCGGGCGAATTGACGACCAGTGAGAAAAAACACGCTGTCGGGCGGCTGAAGAGCCGCCCGCAGTTTCTTGCCGTGCGCGAGGGCGAAAAACGCCGGGGAGGACTCTTCCTTCTCGAAGTGCTCGACCGGAAGGAACCCGACAGCCAGGCGCGTGTCGGTTTTACAGTCACCAAAAAACATGGCAATGCCGTAGAGCGAAACCGCATGCGCCGCCGCCTGAAAGAGGCGGTGCGGCTTCATGCGGGGTTTGCAATGAAGCCCGGACACGACTATGTGGTTGTCGCGCGCAGGGACGTGCTCGACGCGTCCTTCCAGGAATTGGCCGCGGAATTGAAATCCCGCGTGGAAACCAGGCCGAAACACCGGCGCCCCGGAGACGGACGCCCCAGGAACCTATGATGGAAAACAACCGCAATTATTTCATTGCGATCGCTCTCTCGGTGCTGATCGTCCTCGGCTGGCAGTTTCTCTATATGAATCCGCGCATCGAGGCCCAGCGCAAGACGCAGGAAGCCCAGAAGGCGCAACAGCAGACCGAGCAGACGCAGCAGCCGGCTGCTGCCGGCGGAGGACCGGCACAAACGACCGGCGCGGCCCCGACCGGCCAGGCAGCCGCGACGGCGACGCGCGAGCAGGCGCTCGAAAAGACCCCGCGCATCGTCATCGACACCCCTGCCCTTTCCGGCTCGATCAACCTTGCCGGCGCCCGGCTAGACGACCTGAAGCTCAAGGGCTATCACGAGACCGTCGACGACTCGAGCCCGACCATCACGCTGTTCAGCCCGGCCGAAACCAAGGATGGTTACTTCACCGAGCTCGGCTATATCGGCAGCGACGCAACGGGTGCGGTCCCCGGTCCCTCGACGCTGTGGACGGCGCCTGAAGGCGCCAAGCTCACCGAGAAGACACCGGTGACGCTCTCCTATACCAATGACAAGGGCCTGACCTTCACTCGCACGATTTCCGTCGACGAGCGCTACATGTTCACCGTCGCCGACAAGGTTCAGAATTCGAGCCAGGCTCCTGCCTCGCTTTCCTCCTACGGCCGCGTGACGCGTTACAACAAGCCGACGACCCCCTCCGTCTACGTGCTGCACGAAGGGTTTATCGGCGTCATCGGCGACGACGGCCTGATCGAAAGCAAATATAGCGCGGTGGAGAAGGAAGCCGTGGCCCCGGCGAAATCCACCGGCGGCTGGCTCGGCATTACCGACAAATACTGGGCGGCGACGATCGTACCGCCGCAGACGTCAGCCTATGAGGCACACTTCTCGTATTTTTCCGACGGTCAGCCGCGCTATCAGGCCGACTATAAGGACGATGCCTTCACCGTTGCGCCGGGCCAGTCGGTCGAGCTCAAGAACCTCGTCTTTGCCGGCGCCAAGGAAGTGCCCGTCATCGACGGCTACGAGGCCTCCTATTCGATCCCGAAGTTCGACCGGCTCATCGACTGGGGCTGGTTCTATTTCATCACCAAGCCGATGTTCAAGCTGATGGACTTCTTCTATCGCTTCTTCGGCAATTTCGGCGTGGCGATCCTCTGCACCACGATCGTCGTCAAGGCGCTGTTCTTTCCGCTCGCCAGCAAGCAGTACGCCTCCATGGCGAACATGAAGCGCATGCAGCCGAAGATGGAGGAGCTGAAGGCGAAATTCGGCGATGACCGCATGGCGCTGCAGCAGGCGACGATGCAGCTCTACAAGGACGAGAAGATCAACCCGATCGCCGGCTGCTGGCCAGTGGCGCTGCAGATCCCGATCTTCTTCTCGCTCTACAAGGTGATCTACATCACCATCGAGATGCGGCACGCGCCGTTCTTCGGCTGGATCAAGGACCTTTCGGCGCCCGATCCGACGACGATCGTCAACCTGTTCGGCCTGCTGCCCTTCGAGGCGCCGACCTTCCTGCATCTCGGCGTCTGGCCGCTGATCATGGGCGTCACCATGTTCCTGCAGATGCGCATGAACCCGACGCCGCCCGACCCGACGCAGGCGATGATCTTCAACTGGATGCCGCTGGTGTTCATGTTCATGCTGGCGAGCTTCCCGGCAGGCCTCGTCATCTACTGGGCCTGGAACAACACGCTCTCGGTGATCCAGCAGTCGGTGATCATGAAGCGCCACGGCGTCAAGGTCGAACTCTTCGACAATCTGAAGGGCCTGTTCCGACGAAAGACGGCACCGTCGAAATGATGCTTTCAAGCCCCGCTTCGGCGGGGCTTTTCATTTCCGGCCAGCTTGTGAAGCAAGACGCTGCCCGTCTGAAAGCTTGACATCCGCCGCCAAAACCACGAAGCCGACAGAAGACTGAACCCGGAGATTGCCGAGCCCGCATGCCCGAACACGAAAAGCCACTCTTCGGCCACCCATGGATTTTTATCCGCGGCGTCCCGTCGCTCAACTTCCTGCCGCCGGAAGGACCGCCGGAAGTGGCCTTCGCCGGGCGTTCGAACGTCGGAAAATCGTCCCTCATCAATGCGCTGGTCGGTCAGAAAGGTCTGGCGCGCACCTCGAACACACCGGGGCGCACGCAGGAACTCAACTACTTCGTACCGGACGGATATTCCGGCGAAGCGGGCGACCTGCCGCCGACGGCGATCGTCGACATGCCGGGTTATGGCTATGCGCAGGCGCCGAAGGAACAGGTCGACAAGTGGACGAAGCTCGTCTTCGATTACCTGCGCGGCCGCGCGACGCTGAAGCGCGTCTACGTGCTGATCGACAGCCGCCATGGCATCAAGAAGAACGACGAGGAGGTTCTGACCCTGCTCGACAAGGCGGCCGTCTCGTACCAGGTGGTGCTGACCAAGACCGACAAGATCAAGGCGCCGGCCGTGCCGAAGCTTCTGGCCGACACGGCGGAAAAGATCCGCAAGCGCCCGGCCGCCTATCCCTACGTGCTGTCCACCTCGTCCGAAAAAGGCGACGGGCTCGATGACCTGCGCCAGGCGATCGCCGAAACCGTCGGCATTGCAGGTTGGAAATAAAAGCGGCGCTGCGCAGAGCCCCCGATGCCTCTGCCGGTACGGATAGTTTTACATCGTCGGCAACAGCACCTTATCGACGTGGACGACGCCCTCGTCTTTGTCCTTGTCCTTCCTTGTCCCTGATTATCTTGGCGACCGTCCTGGCCACCGCATCGCGCGAGGCATCGTTATGGCCGGTGCACCTTGCCGCTCGCAATGACCGGACCGGTCACCTGTCCGCTGGGGGAGCCGCCGAAAGGCTCTAGGCTGACGGCAAGGGTTGCGCCATCGGCGACATTATTGCGCAGATCGGCGGGAATGACGAGTTCGCCGCTTTCGCCGGGCTGGAAGATGCCGAGCGATTTCGACGCGCCGCTGCCCGGCACCAGCCAGAGTTCGAGCGATTTCTCCTCCGGCTTGCCGCCGGCGACAGGCACGATCTTCAGCCGGCCGCTGTGGATCTCATAGGAGGCGCGGAGATTGATCGCGTTGTTTTGGCCCGAAAGTTCGGCTGCCAGCGGTGCCGGCCCCTGCGGCTGCGGCACAAGGCCGGAGGCGAAGATGACGGCACTGACGGCGACGACGATGCAGGCGAACGCCAATGAGCGCCAGAAGATCGCCGAATTCCACAGCCCCTGCGAAAAGGATGCGGGTTTTCCGGCCTCGCCGAACAGCCGGGACTCGATCTGCTTGAAGGTTTCCCGGCTCGGCGCGACGCCGTCATATTCGTCGTTGAAGGCGGAAAGGTTGGTTTCCCAACGGCTGACGATCGCCGCAAATATCCGATCGCGGCGCATGCGCTCTTCCACCACCCGGCGATCCTGCTGCGATAGGACGCCCAAGACATATTCACCGGCGAGGACCTCGTCGCGGGAGCGGTTTCCCTTGCTTTTGTCGGGCGATGTCATCGTTCCATGCACTCTCTCAGTTTCAAGAGGCTGCGCCTGAGCCAGGTCCGCATCGTGTTCAGCGGAACGCCGAACTGATCCGCCAGTTCCTGATAGCTCCAGCCCTTCGACATAAGCCCGTTTCATGGCGACCGCACGATCAGCTTCCAACTCTTCCATGCAGGTGTCAATCCGCCTTCCTTCATCCTTCGTCACCATCTGTCTTTCCGGGTCGGGCTCGGAAGCGGCAAGATCGTAAACGCTCTCGAGTTCGTCGGTGACGGGCTTGCGCGCACGCCGCAGATCGATCGACCGGTTGCGGGCAATTGCGGCCAGCCACGCCGAGGGCGATCCCGCGGCTGCCTGGAAGCTTCGAACGCGTTGCCAGATGCTGATATAGGCTTCCTGCAGGCATCCTCGGCCTCCGTGCGGTCCTTCAAGATGCGCAGGCAGATTGCGAAAAGTTTCGGTGCAGTCTGGTTGTGGAGGGCAGCGAATGCCAGGCGATCGAGCGCGATGCGGCCGATCAGGTCCTTGATCTCATCGCCTTGCATGAGTTCCCCATATCGTGCCTCGCTCAGCCGGCGGGTCCAACTCCTTTGGCTCCGTGCCACATACGAAAAACTATTGCGGTCTGGATTATTCCCTCTGTCAGAAACTTGCGATAAAAGGCCCGCGATCAACTCCTGCGGGGTCCCCATGAACGAGTCCGAAAGCGAAATCCAGGCACGTCTTCTCGCCCAGGCGCTGCCTTTCATGCAGCGTTATGAAAACAAGACGATCGTGGTGAAGTACGGCGGCCATGCGATGGGCAATCCCGAGCTCGGCAAGGCCTTTGCCAGCGATATCGCGCTTCTGAAGCAGTCGGGCGTCAACCCGATCGTCGTCCACGGCGGCGGCCCGCAGATCGGCGCGATGCTGACCAAGATGGGCATCGAATCGAAATTCGAAGGCGGGCTTCGCGTCACCGACCAGAAGACGGTCGAGATCGTCGAGATGGTGCTCGCCGGCTCGATCAACAAGGAGATCGTCGCTCTGATCAATCAGACCGGCGAATGGGCGATCGGCCTTTGCGGCAAGGACGGCAACATGGTGTTCGCCGAAAAGGCGCGCAAGACCATCAAGGACCCGGATTCCAACATCGAGCGGGTGCTCGATCTCGGCTTCGTCGGCGAAGTGGTCGAAGTCGATCGCACGCTGCTCGATCTGCTCGCCCGCTCCGAGATGATCCCGGTCATCGCGCCGGTGGCGCCGGGCCGTGACGGCGCGACCTACAATATCAACGCCGACACTTTCGCCGGCGCCATAGCCGGCGCGCTCAACGCCACCCGCCTGCTGTTTTTGACCGACGTCCCCGGCGTGCTCGACAAGAAGGGTCAGCTCATCAAGGAACTTTCCGTCGCCGAAGCGCATGCGCTGATCGCCGACGGCACGATCTCGGGCGGCATGATCCCCAAGGTCGAGACCTGCATCGATGCGATCAAGGCCGGCGTGCAGGGCGTCGTCATCCTGAACGGCAAGACCGCCCATTCCGTCCTGCTCGAGATCTTCACCGAGCACGGCATCGGAACGCTGATCGTGCCCTAATCGAACAGGGCGCCTGCAGGCGCCCCTTTCTCATGCTTCGGCAAAATCCGTCGAAAGCGTGAGGTTTTCCCAGGCGTCGATTTCCGCGCTCAAGCTTTTCAGCTTGTCGCGGATGAGCGAAAGGGCATCGGCTCCAAGCACCAAATGGACAGGTGGTTTTTCTGCCTCGACCAGCGCCATCACGGCTGCGGCTGCCTTACGAGGATCGCCCGGCTGTTTGCCGTTCTTTTCCTCACGTGCCCTGCGGATCGGATCGAATAGCGCATCGTAATCGGCAATGTTCCTGCCGCTGCGCACCATGGAGCGGCCCGCCCAATCGGTTCGGAACGAGCCAGGAGCCACCGCTGTGACCGAGATGCCGAAGTCTTTCACTTCTTTTGCAAGAACCTCGCTCACGCCTTCCAGCGCAAATTTGCTGCCGCAATAATATGCGATGCCCGGCATGGTGATGAAACCGCCCATGGAGGTGATGTTGATGATATGGCCTGCCCGTCGCCGGCGCATAAACGGCAGGACGGCCTTCATCATTCCGACAGCCCCGAAGACATTAACTTCGAATTGCCGGCGCATCTCCTCGATGGGCGATTCCTCCAATGTTCCCTCATGTCCGTAGCCGGCATTGTTGATGAGAACGTCCACGGGACCGAGTGATTTCTCGATATGCATAACAACCGGTTCAATCGCCTCGACATCGGCGACGTCGAGCTGAACGGCGATGGCACGACCGGGCGCCAGATTTTCGAACCGTCTCGCGGCTTCGATGTTGCGCACCGTGCCAACGACTCTGTACCCCTTTGCGATTGCGGCTTCCGCGAAGGCTCGGCCAAGGCCCGAGCTAACACCGGTAATCAGCCACTGCTTTCCAATTGCACGCATGTTGAACTCCTGAATCGCTATAATCGCGCACCGGCAAGGCGAGTGCGCTGCGGTTATGTGGACAGGCGAAAGGAGTATTTCCAATATATTGCACAGGCGATGTTGATATCTTAAAGGTATGACATGGAGCTGCGTCACCTTCGTTATTTCATTGCCGTCGCTGAAGAACTGAACTTTACGCGGGCGGCGCGCAGGGTTGGCATCGGACAGCCCCCACTGAGCAACCAGATTCGCGATCTTGAAAATGAGGTTGGCACGTCGCTTTTCCGGCGCCTTCCGAGCGGCGCCGAACTGACTGAGGCGGGTAAGGCTTTTCTGCCTGAAGTTCGCGCCATCCTGTTGCAGGCGGAACAAGCAAAGCAAAGCGCTCTGCGGGCAGCGCACGGCCAGCAGGGTCGGCTGCGGGTGGGGTTTACCAGTTCAGCGGTTTTCAATCCGATCGTGCCTGCCGCGATCAACGTCTTTCGCGCGAAATATGCAGCGGTCGGGTTCAGCCTGGAGGAAGCGCCCACTGCGCGATTGCTGGAACGGCTGAATGCGGCCGAACTCGACGCCGTCTTCATCCGTCCGGGCAGTGGCGACCCGGCGCAAGCCCGGTCTCAGCTTCTGGCCGAAGAGCCGATGGTCATCGCCCTGCCGTCCGGACATGCCAAGTCAAAAGCGCAGGCATTGCGGCTCGACGAACTTGCGGAAGAAAGCTTCGTCCTCTTTCCGCGCGAGGCAGGCGCCGGTTTTTTCGACGACATTCTCGCCGCCTGCCGACGAGCGGGATTTGAACCGGTTCTTGGCCAGCCGGCACCACAAATCACGGCGATTCCCAGCTTGATCGCCGTCGGCCTCGGCATCTCGATCGTACCGGCGGAGATGACCAAGATCAATGTCCCCGGCGTTCGTTACATTGCGATCGCCGGCGACGCGCCAAAGGCACGATTGGCCCTCTCGACCCGGCGTGACGAGCGCTCGCCCGTCGTTCGAAATTTCGTCGCACAAGCCATCAGCATGCAGCGGAGCTTCGCCTAGCAAAAGCCAGCTGCGGCGCAAGTTCGCCGCCGTCAACGACCTCAGGCCGCACGATCCGAAGGTCAGTCAAGGCCGGCGTGCAGGGCGTCTTCATCCTGAACGGCAAGACCGCCCATTCCGTCCTGCTCGAGATCTTCACCGCGCACGGCATCGGGACGCTGATGGTTCCCTGATCGAGGCTGCGCCCCTTGCCGCACGAGAGGCGCATCTTTCTACACGGGCAAAGCGCCTGCCGAGCTGGTCCCTCCTGTCGCGCTTTTATCCGGCGATCAGACCGGCATGGGATCCCCGCCTATCAAGGCGACTCTTTCGCGCGGGCGAGCGCCTGGCTTTCCCTTTTAATCGGCCGACCGACCGGGCAGACCTCCTGAACGAAGCCGTTGAGCGTATTGACCAGATTGTTCTTGATGAGCACAGGGAGTAGCGCTGCGGCGTGTCCTTCGAGGCTCCGCCCTGTGGGCTGCGCGCCTCAGCAGGATGAGGGACGTCGGTGGATGCCGCGCCGAAGCATAGAGGAGCGCGGTGGCACAGCATGAGCCGCCTCAAAGGATAAGCGCAAAACCCCAAGAGAGCCTCACCCTCAGGTGCCCCGCAGGGGCCTCGAAGGGCGGGGCGGGTGCGCTGCCAATCGATGAATGCAGGAGCAGCGCTGGCGCATGTCCTTCGAGGGCTCCGGCCTTCGGCACTGCGCGCCTCAGAGGACCGTTGAAGGATGCCCGCGCCGAAGCAAAGAGGTGTTGAAGGATCGCATCCCATGCAATAACTGGCATTGAAGCGCGGCAAGGCAGAGCCAATGCGGGTGCGCCCTCAGCAGAGGATATGGATCATGCGCCTCAATCGGGTGACCGTTACGATGCCTGACCTCGATGCGGGCTGGCATTTCTACTGCGTCCTCGGTCTTCGCCCCGTTGTCGATGCGCGTCCCCGGTATGCGCGTTTTGTCTGCCCCGATGGGGACAGCACTTTTTCGCTTCACCAGGGCGAGAAAGGCGGCGGCGGGACGACGGTCTATTTCGAGCGCGAGGATCTGGACGAAACGGTCGCCAAGCTTAGCGCAGCCGGACTTCGCTTGGCAAGCGGGCCGGAGGACAAGAGCTGGCTGTGGCGTGAGGCGGAGCTGTTCGATCCCGGCGGCAACCGCGTCGTTCTCTATTTCGCCGGATCCAACCGCGTCGATCCGCCATGGCGGGTGGGTGAGCGGCCAATCTTCGCGCCGAGAGATCGCAAATCGTACAATGAAGCCTTGGCAAGATTTCGAATCGTGCTTTAGGTTGCGCCCCGAAAATCAAACGGCTCGAGCAAAAAGATGCGCCTTACAGACTGCTATAACTTCCACGATTTCCGGCGCATGGCCAAGCGGCGTCTTCCAGGGCCGATCTTCGACTATATCGACGGCGCCGCCGATGACGAGGTGACGTATCGGCGCAATACCGCAGCCTTCGACAATTGTGATCTGGTGCCCGATGTTCTCAAAGGGGTGGCCGATGTCGATATGTCGGTGACGGTCATGGGGCAGAAGCTCGCCATGCCGGTCTATTGCTCGCCGACGGCGTTGCAGCGGCTGTTTCACCACCAGGGGGAACGGGCGGTCGCGGCGGCAGCGGCGAAATACGGCACGATGTTCGGCGTCTCCTCACTCGGCACGATCAGCCTGGAGGAGGCCAGGCAGATCAGCGACGGACCTCAGGTCTACCAGTTCTATTTCCATAAGGACCGCGGGCTGAACCACGAAATGATGGCGCGGGCGAAAACGGCGGGCGTGCAGGCGATGATGCTGACGGTCGACAGCATCACCGGCGGCAACCGCGAGCGCGACAAGCGCACGGGTTTTTCCATTCCCTTCAAGCTCAATCTCGCCGGCATGATGCAGTTTGCAATCAAGCCCTCCTGGGCGATCGGCTGGCTGACGCATGAGGGTTTCCGGCTGCCGCAGCTCGAAAACCATGTCAAGATGGATGGCGGCGCGCTGTCGATCAGTCGCTATTTCACCGAAATGCTCGATCCCTCCATGTCGTGGAACGACGTGGCCGACATGGTACAGGCCTGGGGTGGGCAATTCTGCCTGAAGGGCATTATGTCGGTGGAGGACGCCAAGCGCGCGGTCGAGATCGGCTGCACCGGCATCGTGCTGTCCAACCATGGCGGCCGCCAGCTCGACGGCTCGCGCAGCGCCTTCGACCAGCTGGCCGAGATCGTCGACGCGGTCGGCGACCGGATCGACGTCATGATGGATGGCGGCGTGCAGCGGGGTACGCATGTTCTGAAGGCGCTGTCGCTGGGGGCCAAGGCCGTCGGGCTCGGCCGTTACTACCTCTTCCCGCTTGCTGCCGCCGGCCAGCCGGGCGTGGAGCGGGCGCTGGAGACGATGCGCACCGAGCTCGAGCGTGACATGAAGCTGATGGGCTGCACCTCGGTCGACCAGCTGACGCGGCGCAATCTGCGCTTCCGTTCCTGAGCGGCGCAGCATGTGATTGCGGGCCGCAGCCTTTCATGCGGATGCGGCCCCCGCAGCAGCCCGCTCAGAGTAGGCTGTAGATCGCCGCGGCCTCCTGCTTCAGCTTTTCCATCATCGACCGGTATGGTCCCGGGCCGTAGCTGATGCGGCCGACGCCGAGCTTTGCCAATGTTTTCACGTCAGGCGCGCCCGTCCGCATCATGATGTTGACCGGCAGCGACGAGGCTGCGCAGATCTTTTCGATCAAGGCGGGATCGATCAGGCCGGGAACGAAGAAGCCACTGCCGCCAGCCGCGGCATAGGCCCTGCCCCGCTCGATCGCCTCGTCGACGAGACCGGCATGTTTCGAAAGGTCCCTCTCGGCCAGGAACAGGTCGGTGCGGGCGTTGATGAAGAAAGGCATGCCTTTGCTGTCGGCCATGGCGCGAATGGCGCGGATGCGGGCCGCCTGGCTTTCGATGGGATAAAGCCCCTCGCCCGCAACCACCCGATCCTCGAAATTGATGCCGATGACGCCGACCTCCATCAGCTTGGCGACATTGGCGGCCGCACCCTGAGGGTCTGCCGAATAAGCCCCTTCGAAATCGACCGAAAGCGGCAGGTCGACGGCATCGGTGATGGATTTCGCCGTCTCCACAAGCACCGACATCGGCAGTTTCTCGCCGTCGGCAAAGCCATGAGCTGCGGCAACCGACCAGCTTCCGGTGGCAAGCGCCTTGGCGCCGGCATCGGCGACGGCCTTCGCCGTCCCCGCATCCCAGATATTGTAGAGGACGATCGGGTCGCCCTTCTTATGAAGCGCGCCGAATGCCTTGGCCTTTTCAGTCCGGTTCATGCTGTCTCCTCCATCCTTGTCTCTATGCTGATCTTCTCTTCGTGGCGCAGCAGCCATTGCTTGCGCCAGAGGCCGCCGCCATAACCGGTCAGAGAACCATCGGCGCCGAGGATGCGATGACAGGGCACGATGATGGCAAGCTGGTTGGCGCCATTGGCGCGGCCGACCGCACGCACGACCTCCGGCCTTTCCATCTCCCTGGCGAGATCGCCATAGGCGCGCGTCTGCCCGACCGGGATCTCCATCAGCTTTGCCCAGACATGCTTTTCGAAGGGCGTGCCACCCAGCGCCAGAGGGGTCCTGAAGACGGTCAGCCGGCCTTCGAAATAATCGCGGATTTCCGCCTCGATCTGATCTATCGCGGGGGTGCGGCCGATTGCGACGGAGGAGCGAACGCGCTTCTGCAGCGCTTCGAGTTCGCTCAGCAGCGCCTTGCGATCGTGAAATTCGAGAAGATGCAGACGCGTCTTGTCGGCGACCGCGATCATCGGCCCGAGCGGCGTATCGAACCAGTCGGCAAAAAGCAGTTCGCGATTCTGCGAGAGTGCCGGCGCCTTGCCGACGAGCCGCTGGAACGCCGCCCGGAAACCGCTCGGAGATTCGTACCCGGCGTCGAGCTGGGCATCGATGACGCGCGCCCCGTCGGCGAGCTGCCGGGCCGCTTCTCCGAGCCTGATATGACGGACGATGTCATGGAAGGTCATGCCGAGCGCCCGCTTGAAGGCGCGCCGCACGGTCGAGGGATCATGGCCGCGGCGCACGAGCTCATCCTCGCTCCAGCGAACCTCCGGCTCGTCGTCGAGCGCGGCAAGCAACAGATCGACGACCGGCTCCCTGCCCGGCTGCTCCAGCGGCCTGCAGCGCCGGCAGGGGCGGAAGCCGGAATGCACGCAGGCGGCGATCGTCTCGAAGAACAGCGTATTTTCCCGCTTCGGCTTGCGCGCCGGACAGGTCAGACGGCAGAAGATGCCTGTCGTCTTGACGCAGACATAGGCCTGGCCCTCATACTCGGCGCTGCGCGCGATCAGGGCATCATAGAGCGTGTCGTCGTCGGGGCGTTCGAAAAGCATGACCTCTTTCTAACATCCCAGGCCTGCCGCGTCCGCCGAAAATCGGGCGTCTATTTTTTCTCTGTCGATTTCCTTGGGCGACCAGCCGTGCCATAAGGGCGGCCATGACCAAGATCGACCGTACGCCTGAAAAAGCCGATTTCGAACACGTGACAGACTGGGTGTTCGATCTCGACAACACGCTCTATCCCCATCACATCAATCTCTTCGCGCAGATCGACAAGAACATGACCGCCTATGTCGCGGCGCTGTTGCAGATGGAGCGGGAAGAAGCGCGCAAGCTGCAGAAGCAGTATTATCTCGACCACGGCACGACGCTGCAGGGCCTGATGATCCATCACGGCATCGATCCGAACGACTTCCTCGAAAAGGCGCATGCGATCGATTATTCGGCGCTGACGCCGCAGCCGGAACTCGGCGAAGCGATCAAGGCGCTGCCGGGGCGCAAGTTCATCTTTACCAACGGCAGCGTCAAACATGCAGAGATGACCGCCGGAGCGCTCGGTATCCTCGAGCATTTCGACGATATTTTCGACATCGTCGCCGCCGAGTACGTGCCGAAGCCGGCGCAGGCGACCTATGACAAGTTTGCGGCGCTGAAGCGGGTCGAAACGAACAAGGCGGCGATGTTCGAGGATCTGCCGCGCAATCTGACGGTACCGAAGGCGCTCGGCATGCAAACCGTGTTGCTTGTGCCGCGCAACCTGGAAGAGACCGTCGTCGAATGGTGGGAAAAGACCAGCGGCGACGAGGATCACATCGATTTCGTCACCGACGACCTCGTCGCGTTTCTCGGCAAGGTGACCAGATCCGGCGGCTGACCGCCAGGTTACGAAAGTTTCACCCAGCTTACCGATGTTTAACTGGGTCTTTCAGGCCCGCTGCCATAGCTTCTTTCGTGAGGGGACACCTTACGAAAGGGAAATACGATGTACCGCAACAAGCTGATACTGGCAGCGCTCTCCTCCGTCCTAATCTTCGGCGCTGCAGCCGGGGCAAGCTTTGCCGCGCCGGGCGACGGGCCGCGCCCGCATCATACCGGCATGGACCGCCCGGGCCGCGACGCCTTCCTCGAAATCACCTATGTCCGCATGCTCAAGCAGTTCGACGCAAACAAGGATGGAAAGGTCTCCAAGGAGGAGGCGACGAGCGGCCTCGACAAGATTTTCGCGGCGATCGACACCAACAATGACGGGTCGCTGACGCCCGGCGAAATCCGGCAGTACCGGCAGACGCAGCTGCAGGCGATGAGAGATCAGCACAAACAGGACGCCGGCGACGAGAAGGACGCGAATGCCGCGCCCGACATGCCGGACAGCGACTCCGGGCAGCCGCCGCGCGACGGCCATGACGGTCATCGCTGGATGCGCCATGGCGGCAACATCATGCGCGCTTCGATGATCATGCATCGGATCGACACCGACGAGAACGGGCAGATTTCCAAACAGGAGGCCGTGGCCGCGTTCGACAAGCTGTTCACGCGCATGGACCGCAACAAGGATGGCGTCATCTCGATCGACGACATGCCGGATCGGCCGCTGCTGTAAGCGCGGACTTACCGTTGCCCCCGCTCTTTCCCCGTCCGACGGGGAAAGAGCATATCTCAGAGACTCTGGCCCGGTTCGCGGTGTTCGTAGAAATCCTGGACGATCTTCCACGCGGCGTCGGCCGTGTCGACGAAGCTGATCAGCTTGACGTCATCGGGTGCGATCGTGCCGAATTCGGCCAGGGCTTCGAAATTGATGATGCGGCGCCAGAAAGCCTCGCCGAACAGGATCAGCGGTAGACGTTCCATGCGGCCGGTCTGGATCAACGTCAGGCATTCGAAGAATTCATCGAGCGTTCCGAAGCCGCCGGGGAAGACCGCGATCGCCTTGGCGCGCACCATGAAATGCATCTTGCGAATGGCGAAATAGTGGAAGTTGAAGCTGAGCTCCGGCGTGACATAGACATTCGGGGCCTGCTCGTGCGGCAGCACGATGTTGAGACCGATTGACGGCGCGCCTTCGTCGGCCGCACCGCGATTGCCGGCCTCCATGACGCCGGGGCCGCCGCCGGTCACGATGACATATTCCTGAAAGTCGAAGCCAGCCGAATATTTCGAGCAGAGACGGGCAAATTTGCGCGCCTCGTCATAATAGACGGAGGCCGCCTCCAGATTGGCGCGCTGGATCTCGTTGCGCGCCGCCCAGGCACTCTGGCCGGGGGCGGGAATGCGGGCGCCGCCGAACATGACGACGGTCGACCGGATGCCGCGCTCAGTCAGCATCATCTCCGTCTTCAGCAGTTCCAATTGCAGGCGGATCGGCCGCAACTCCTCACGGCAGAGGAAATCCTCGTCGACATAGGCTAGGCGATAGGCCGGCGACAGCGTCTGCGGCGTCTTCGGCACGGCCTCGGCGCGCTGCCTGTCGGTCGAGCTGCTCTTCAACGGGTCCCATACGCCGTCCTTGCGCCTAGAACCGCCGTTTCGTCCCTTTGCCATGTCGAAATGCCTTTCAGTATTGCCGGCCGTGAAACCGGATATGTCGCTATAACGCCTTGAATCCAGGTATGATCTTGTTCGAAAAATCATTCCGTTCTACGCGTTCATGCTGTAGAGCAGGACAAACCCACGCCGATCGCATGTCCGGAGACTCCGCCGTCTCCACGATAAAGATCGAAGTTTAAGGAATTCTCATGAGCGCCACCGACCTCGCATCCCTGGAAAAGACCATCGAAGCCGCCTTCGACAATCGCGATAATGTGAACGTGTCGACGAAGGGCGAGGTCCGTGATGCGGTCGAAGCGGCGCTCGATCTGCTCGATTCCGGCAAGGCCCGCGTGGCGACCCGCGGCGCCGACGGCGCCTGGACGGTCAATCAGTGGCTGAAGAAGGCGGTGCTCTTGTCCTTCCGCCTCAACGACATGGAAGTGGTCAAGGGCGGCTCGGGCAATTCCACCTGGTGGGACAAGGTCCCCTCGAAGTTCGAGAACTGGGGCGAAAATCAGTTTCGCGCCGCGGGCTTCCGCGCCGTTCCGAACTGCGTCGTGCGCCGCTCGGCTTATATCGCCCCGAATGCGATCCTGATGCCCTCCTTCGTCAATCTCGGCGCCTATGTCGGCGAAGGCACGATGGTCGACACCTGGGCAACAGTCGGCTCCTGCGCGCAGATCGGCAAACATGTGCATCTCTCCGGCGGCGTCGGCATCGGCGGCGTGCTCGAACCGATGCAGGCCGGCCCGACCATCATCGAAGACAATTGCTTCATCGGCGCCCGTTCCGAAGTGGTCGAAGGCTGCATCATCCGCGAAGGCTCGGTGCTCGGCATGGGCGTCTATATCGGCAAGTCGACCAAAATTGTCGACCGCGCCACCGGCGAGGTGATGTACGGCGAAGTGCCGCCGTATTCCGTCGTCGTCGCCGGCTCGATGGCCTCAGCCAACGCGACGATGGCAAACGGCCAGCCGGCGCCGCATCTTTACTGCGCCGTCATCGTCAAGCGCGTCGACGAACAGACCCGCTCCAAGACTGGTATCAACGAGCTGCTTCGCGATTGATGACATCAGGAGATTGATCCGGTAAACAGACGGCGTCTTTTTGCGCGAGGCGGCCCCGCCTTGCCATGTCTTTGCCATTGCCGCTGGATAATTCGACCGCCATGACCGTTACCGATCCCGTCGCCAATCTGCAGACGCTGATTCGCTGCCCCTCCGTCACACCATCCGAAGGCGGCGCGCTGACGGCCCTCGCGGCGATGCTTGCGCCGCTTGGCTTCAAAGTCGACAAAGTGAGAGCGAGCGAAGAGGGAACGCCCGATATCGAGAACCTTTATGCCCGCCTCGGCAGCGGCGGCCCGCACTTGATGTTTGCCGGCCATACCGATGTCGTGCCCGTTGGCGATGAAGCCGCCTGGACGCACCCGCCTTTTGCCGCGGAGATATCAAAGGGCGAACTCTTCGGCCGCGGCGCCGTCGACATGAAGGGCGGCATCGCCTGTTTCGTCGCCGCCGTTGCCCGCCACATCGAAAAGAACGGGCCGCCTGCCGGCTCACTCTCTTTCCTGATTACCGGCGACGAAGAGGGCCCGGCGATCAACGGCACCATCAAACTGCTGCAATGGGCGGCGGAGCGCGGCGAACGCTGGGACGCCTGCCTTGTGGGAGAACCGACCAATCCTGACCGGCTCGGTGACATGATCAAGATCGGCCGGCGCGGCTCGCTGTCGGGCAGGATCATCGTACACGGCGTTCAGGGCCATGCCGCTTACCCGCACCTCGCCGACAATCCGGTGCGTGGTATACTGCAGCTGACGCAGGCGCTGATGGATCCGCCTTTCGACGGCGGCACCGACGATTTCCAGCCGTCGAACCTCGAGGTGACGACGGTTGATGTCGGCAATCCTGCGACGAACGTCATTCCGGCCAAGGCATCGGCAAGCTTCAACATCCGCTTCAACGACAGCTGGACCGTGGAAACGCTGCGCGCCGAAATCCTGCGCCGGCTCGAAGCCGCCGCCGGCAATGGCCAGCTGCGTCCGGGCGGCGAGCCAGTCAAATACGATATCGTCTGGGCGGACCGGCCGAGCCATGTCTTCCTGACCCGCAACAACGCCCTGATTGCTTCGCTATCGTCTGCCATCGAAAGCGTGGCCGGCCGGTCTCCGGCGCTTTCGACGACCGGCGGCACGTCGGATGCGCGCTTCATCAAGGACTATTGCCCGGTCGTCGAGTTCGGCCTGGTCGGCCAGACGATGCATATGGTCGACGAGCGCGTTACTCTTGCCGATCTGGAGACGCTGACGGCGATCTACGAGACCTTCATCGACCGCTGGTTCGCCCATGCCGGGTCTTAGGGAAGTCCAGTATTACCTGGCCGGCCTCTGGCTGCTGATCCGGATGGATCCGCGCGGCTTCCGCTTCCTCGATCTGTCGGAGCGCGGCGTCAACCGGTCGTTTTGGGCGATGGCCTGGTGCCTGCCGCCGATGGGCATTTCCTGGCTCTGGTGGCGACAGGCCTTCCTGCGGTCGATGCCGCCGGAGGCCGATGTCGATCTTGCCTTCTACATCAGGCTCGGCCTTGTCGAGGTCGCCAACTGGTTCGTGCCGCTGGTCTTTGCCGGGCTGCTGCTGCTTGCCTTCCGCATGGGCGAGCGCTTCGCTCCCGTCGTCGTCAGCGTCAACTGGCTCGGCGTGCCGCTCTCCTATATCAACGGTCTGCTGCTGGCGCTGGTGTTCTTCCTGCCCGGCACGGTCGGCCTCGTCTCGCTGCTACTGCTCGCCTTCATGCTGGCGCAGGTCTTCGCTTTGGCGCGCATTCTCAGAATGATCTGCCACGATCACGCGCTGATGGTCGGGGCGCTGACGCTGGTGCTGCTGGTGCCATCGATGATCCTTTCGGAATATCTGCAGCACTTTCTCGGCATCTACCCCGCCTGACCAGCCACCGCGGCGGCGGCTTTACGACGGATCGTCGTTTTCGTCGCGCGGCCTTCGCCGGTCGGTGATCACCTCGGGATAATCCACCTGCATGAAATAGAGGCCTTCCGGCGGCGCCACCGGGCCGCAAGCCTTGCGATCCTGCGCCTCCAGCGCAGCCTGCACATCTTCAGGCGTCCATTTGCCTTCACCGGCGAGCTTCAGCGTGCCGGCGAAGGAACGGATCTGGTTGTGGAGGAAGCTCTGCGCCGTGGCGCGGATCTCGATCAATTCGCCATTTCGCGTCACGTCAAGCCGGTCGAGCGTGCGCACAGGGCTGTTCGCCTGACAATGGGCGGAGCGAAAAGTGGAGAAATCGTGCCTGCCGACCAGCCGCTGAGCGGCGGCGTGCATGACCTCGTGATCAAGTGCCTTCGGCACCCACCAGGCCTTGCCGGCTTCTAGCGCCAGCGGCGCCCGGCGGCTGACGATGCGGTAGAGGTAATGGCGCCGCAGTGCCGAAAAGCGGGCGTCGAAGAAGTCGGGAGCAGCCTCGACGTCGAGAATGGAGACACGCTCGCCGGCAAGCCGCAGATGCGCGTTCAAGGCATTTTGCAGCTTGTAGGGCGACCAACTCTTGGAAAGATCGGCATGGATCACCTGTCCCATGGCGTGGACGCCGGAATCGGTGCGGCCGGCGCCGCGGATCGACAGGGTCTCGCCGGTCAGCGACAATACCGCCGCCTCGATCGCGCCCTGCACCGAGGGTCCGTTCTCCTGCCGCTGCCAGCCGACATAGGGGCCGCCGTCATATTCGACAGTCATGCGGAAACGCGGCATCAGGAAAGCCTCGTGCCGGCCGCAAGCGGCGTGCCTCGGAGGAAATCCGCCGCGGCCATCGGCTTGCCGCCGGCCTTCTGCAGCCGTGTCAACCGCACGGCGCCGGAAGCGCAGGCGACGACGAGATCGTCGGTCAGCAGCTCTCCGGCAGCGCCCTGCCCGTCGGCCAGTTCGGATCCCAGCACCTTGACCCGCTCCGGCCTGCCGCCGATCTCTAGCTCGAACCAGGCGCCGGGAAACGGCGCCAGGCCGCGGATATGGTTGTGCACATCACGGGCGTTTCTTGCAAAATCGATGCGCGTCTCAGCCTTGTCGATCTTGGCGGCGTACAGCACGCCCTCCTCCCGCTGCGGCGTCAGCGGCAGGTCGTTCATCTCCAGCTTCACCATGGCTTCCGCTATAGCCTTGGCGCCAACGAGCATCAGCCGGTCGTGCAATTCGCCCGCCGTCATGTCCGGACCAATCTCGACTTCGCGGGTCATTGCGACCGCGCCGGTGTCGAGCCCCTTGTCCATCTTCATCACCATCATGCCGGTCTTGTCGTCGCCGGCCATGATCGCCCGCTGGATTGGCGCAGCACCGCGCCAGCGCGGCAGCAGCGAAGCATGACCGTTGTAACAGCCCTCGCGGGTGCCGTTCAAAACGGCCTCCGGCAACAGCAGTCCGTAGGCGACGACGACGCCGACATCGGCCTTGAAGGCGGCAAACCGCTCGCGCTCCTCGGCATCTTTGAAATTGACCGGCGTGAAGACGGGAAGACCGAGCAGTTCGGCCGCCTGATGCACCGGCGATTTCTGCAGATCGAGCCCGCGGCGTCCGCCCGGCCGCGGCGGCTGTGTGTAGACGGCGACGATTTTGTGGCCGGCGTCGACGAGCAAGCGCAAGGTCGGAACCGAGAACTCAGGCGTTCCCATAAAGATGATGCGAAGAGACATTTTATCTCGCCAGTTGAGGATCAGCCGTCTTCAAACGGGTTTATGAGCTTGAGATCAAGCCCCTCGAAATCTCTGGTGTTGCGGGTGGCAAGCGTCGCACCGTTTACAAGGCAAATGGCGGCAATCATGGCATCCTGAACCGAAAGTGGCCGTCCCACGCTTTCGCGTCTTGCGCGCAGACGGCCCGTTGCCATTGCCGCTTCCAAATCCCAACCGACGATACGGTCACGAAATTGGCCCTTCACCAAATTCTCTATGGCACGGAAGAAGCGGTCCGATCCTGTCTTCAACAGAACCCTTTCAGCGCCATAAATCTGCTCCATCAACCCGACGGCGCAAAGCCAGATCCGCGAACCATCCTGCCGCTGCAACCAGGTCTTCACTTTTTCATCTGGCAATAACTTTGCGAATTCTGATACTACATTCGTATCCAGAACGATCATTCGATATCCTCGAACGGCCGACCGAAATCCTTTTTCCGCGCGGCCTCGACTTCTTTCATGACCGCGACAAATTCGTCGTCCACCGCGTTTTCGCTTACGAACGCGGCGCGTATCGCTTCATATGCCGACATAGGCTCAGGCTTGGCCTCGGCTTTTCTTTGAAGCGCTTCCCGCAAAAGCTCCTTGGCCTCATCAGAAAGGCTGTTCCCACTCCGTTGGGCCGCTTCCGCGATGTCTCGCTTCATTGCGTCGGAAATATTTCGGATCAGAAGGTCGCCCACTCAAAAGCCTCCATTATGATATCAATGATATCATAATGCCGTTGAAGCCCATTTTCAATCGTCGTCAGAGGGCCTTGGACTTTGCCGCCTTGGTGAACTTCTTGATCACCATCTCCCGCTTCAGCCGTGAGATATGGTCGATGAAGAGCACGCCGTTCAAGTGATCGATCTCGTGCTGCAGGCAGGTGGCAAGCAGCCCGTCGGCTTCCACCATCTGTTCCCTGCCGTCGCGGTCGAGGTATTTGACCGAGACGACAGCCGGGCGCTCGACCTCGGCATAATAGTCCGGAATCGACAAGCAGCCTTCCTCATAGACCGAGCGCTCGTCGGACGATTTGACGATCTCCGGATTGATGAAGACCTGCGGCTGCTTTTCCTCGCCCTCGCGGGAGACGTCAATGACCAGCATGCGGCGTGGCACGCCGATCTGGATTGCGGCGAGGCCGATGCCCGGCGCGTCGTACATGGTTTCCAGCATGTCGTCGGCAAGGCGCTGCAGGTCGGCATCCACACGCTCGATCGGCTTGGAGAGCTGACGGAGAACGGGGTCGGGAAGAATGATAAGTGGCTTGATGGTCATGGCGTTCCCATAACCCATCTTTTCCCGCTATGGAATTATCCGGCGGGCGGGGAAGACGCTTTTTTGCATACCCGCCCGGAATTTCGCCATATTTGAGTCAGGCCGCCCGGCGGGCACCGACGACGGCGTGGCCTTCCGAACGGACGCGGAAGCGGCGCAACAGCTCGATCAGCTGGTCCACCTCGTCCTTGAGGCGGCGGGTTTCCGCCGACGTGCGCTCGACCATGCCGGAATTCTGCTGGGTGATTTCGCCCATGCTGCGGATCGCCACGCTGACCTCGTTGACGCCAATCGCCTGATCGCGGGCGGCGGCGGCGATATCGGCGACGAAGCGGTTGATGATATCGATGCGGCTGATCATATCGTTCAGCGCCTCGCCGGTGCTCGAGACGATGCCGACACCCTCGTTAACCTGACTCGAACTCTGCGAGATCAGGTTCTTGATCTCCTTGGCCGCATCGGCCGTGCGCTGGGCGAGCTGGCGGACTTCCTGCGCGACGACCGCAAAACCCTTGCCGGCATCACCGGCGCGCGCCGCCTCAACGCCGGCGTTCAGCGCCAGAAGATTGGTCTGGAAGGCGATTTCGTCGATGACGCCGATAATTTTGGAAATCTCCGTCGAGGATTTCTCGATACCGGCCATCGCCGACACGGCGCTGGTGACGAGTTCGCCCGAATTCTTCGCCTTCTGCTGCGTCTCGCGTACGGCGTCCGAAGCCTTCTCGGCATTGGCGGCGGTCTGGCCGACGCTGACGGAAAGCTGCTGCAGGGCAGCCGAACTCTCCTCGACGCCGGCCGCCTGCTGGGCAGTGCGCAATGCGAGATCGTTGGTCGCATTGGAGATGACGTCGGCGCCATTCATGATATGGCCCGACGTGTCGCGCACCGATGCGAAGGAATGGCGCAGCGCCTTGACGGCACGGTTGTAATCCTCGGCCATCTGCCGAAAATTACCGGGCAGGTCGGATGGCAGAGTGGCCTCGAGATCGCCGCTCGACAGCGCCTCCAGACCGCGGCGCAGCTGCTCCAGCGCCATCGCCTGATCGGCCTCGGCCTGGGCACGCTGCTGTTCCAGAGCCTGGCGCTTGGCTTCAAGCGTCTCGAGGTAGACCGAGATCGAATAATCCATGTCGAGCATGCCGGCCTTGATGACCGCCGACAGCTTCTCGGCGAGCAATTTGCCCTGCTGGCGCGCAAAGACCGACGGCCACTGCTTCTCCATGATGCCCTTGACGAGCTCGGACAGAACCAGGGCATAGCCGCCCACATACCAGCGCGGCTCCAGCCCGATGCGGGCGGGCGTGCGCCCGACCGCGGTCACGCCGTCGACGTAGGTTTCGTCGAAGGCGCCGCCTGCAAGCTTGCCCCAATGATCCTGCTGCCGCTTCTTGGCATGGGCGACATGGTTCTTGTCGGCGAAAAAGCCTGAGACGGCGGGGGTCTTGGCGATCTTGGCATAGAACTTGTCGAGGGCGCCGCCGATTAGCTCTGATATGACGGGGCTGAGATCCCGTATCGACCGGCGCGCCGCCTCGTCCAGTTCGATGAAATCGAGGCGCTGCCTGAGTGCACTGTCGGTCTGCTGGGATGTCATGGAAATCTCTGTACTTGGCGCAACGGCGCTGGAGGGAATTCTGCGGCACAGATTTTGGCGAATATGGTTGAGCAATGGTTAAATCGGCGGCGATTTTCTGCATCGGTGAGGAAAAAGGCGACAGAGGATTTCGTTCACGTTTTGATCTATGTATTGCCGCAGCTTCTGTTATGGTTGCGGCATGACCGTTCATTCCGAATCGCTTGCCCTCTCCAACGCCTCGCTGAGCCCGGCCATGCTGGCGCTTGCCGGCGGCGTTTTTGTCGCCTTCGTGCTTATGGTGATCATCCTTCTCTTGCGCAGCGCCAGCCTCCGCCGCGAGCAGGCGGAGGAGGCGAGCCTCCGGGCTGGCGAAAGCGAGGCGCGCATGGCCGAGCTTTTGAAGATCCAGGCGGAGATGCAGGGCCGCATCACGGCCATGGCCGAGGTTTTTGGCGCGCGTCAGAGCGAGCTCAACCAGGCAATCAGCCAGCGTCTCGACGGCATGTCGCAGCGCGTCAGCTCGACGATCACCGAGCAGACGAAATCGACGCATGAGAACCTGCAGCGCCTGCAGGAGCGGCTGGCGGTCATCGATGCCGCGCAGAACAATATCCAGACGCTCGCCAAGGACGTGGTCGGACTGCAGGCGATTCTCTCGAACAAGCAGACGCGCGGCGCCTTCGGCCAGTCACGGATGGAGACGATCGTCGCGGACGGCCTGCCGATGGGCGCCTATGCATTCCAGCAGACGCTCTCGAACGGTTCGCGGCCGGACTGCACGATCCGCATGCCAAACGGCGCGCCGCCGCTCGTTATCGATGCGAAGTTCCCGCTCGAAGCCTGGAACGCCATCCGCGACGCAGCCAGCCCCGAGGCCGGCAAGATCGCCAGCCAGCAGTTCCGCCGCGACATGGAGATTCATATCCGGGATATTTCAGAGAAATATCTGATTCAGGGGGAAACCCAGGAGACGGCTTTTCTCTTCGTGCCGTCGGAATCGATCTTCGCGGAGATCCATGAGAACTTCGAGGCCCTGGTGCAGAAGGCACACCGCGCGCGCATCGTTATCGTCTCGCCATCGCTGCTGATGCTGTCGATCCAGGTCATCCAGGCGGTGCTGAAAGACCAGCGCATGCGGGCGCAGGCGCATCTGATCCAGGGCGAGGTGGCGCTCCTGATGGACGATCTCGGCCGCCTCGACGAGCGGGTGCGCAAGCTGCAGGGCCATTTCGCCATGGCGCAGAAAGATATCGACATGGTGGTCACGTCAGCCGACAAGCTCACCAAACGCGGCGCCAAGATCGAGGCGCTGGAATTCGAGGCAGGCGGCGACGCAAAGCCTGCCCGCGACGGCGAGGTCCCGGCCAAATCCGTGGAAAGCCGTACCGGCCTTCTCAAGCTTCGGGTGGTTGACGAGGAGTGATCGCTTCGGCAGTGTCTCGCCCCATGAAATAGCAGGAGCATGATGTCATTGGCATGCTCCAAAAGACGGGACAGCCTGATGATCACAGTTTTCGGATCCATCAACATGGATCTCATCGCCACGACCGAGCGCCTGCCGAAGCCCGGCGAAACAGTGGCCGGCAACGGTTTTGCCACGGCCGCCGGCGGCAAGGGCGCCAACCAGGCGCTGGCAGCCCGCCGCGCCGGTCGCTATGTGCATATGGCCGGCGCCGTCGGCAAGGATGCTTTTGCTGCCGATGCTCTTTCTCTGCTCGATGAGGCAGGAACCGATCTCTCCCTCGTCAAGCATATCGACGGTCCCACAGGAACGGCGCTGATTCTGGTCGGCGGCGACGGCGAGAACATGATTGCCGTGGTGCCGGGCGCCAACGGGCTGGTCGCGCCCGCCGATGCGGAAACCGCGATCGGCCGCATGCACGAAGGCGACATACTGATGTTGCAGCTTGAGGTGCCGGTCGCGGCCGTCGAACGCGCGCTCTCGGCCGCACGCGCCAAGGGCATCACCAGCATCCTCAACCTCGCCCCACTGATTCCCGATGCGCCGCGTCTCGGACGCCTCGCCGATATCGTCATTGCCAATGAGACTGAGTTCGAGCGACTTGCCGGACAGGACGGCATGGACGCAGGAGCGCGCGAGGCAGCGCTTGTCCGCCTGCATCATGAAACCGGCCAGACCCTGATCGTGACGCTCGGCGGCGATGGCGTCATCGCCATTCGTGACGGGGTCCTCTCAAGAGCGCAGGGGCTGGCGATCGATCCTGTCGACACGGTCGGAGCGGGAGACACCTTCTGCGGCTATTTCGCCGCCAGCCTCGATGACGGGCTTGATTTTCCGACAGCGCTGCGCCGCGCGGCGGTCGCCGGTTCGCTCGCATGCCTCAAATCAGGCGCGCAACCGTCGATTCCTTTGAGTGGGGAAGTCGCAGACAGAATATAGCCTGGCCTGCCTGCGAAACGTCGGCAGATGTCCTTCAATTTTAAAGGAGATTTCTGCGGTTTTGCTCATATAACCACTTAAGTTTCATTTAAATTTAACAGGTCTCCGGCGATCTTCCCAGCGATCGCCGGATCGTCGCATATGCGGATCCGCGGCTGATGCGGCTGCTCCATGACGGAGCCATGCCTTCGCTCCTGCGCCGAAGAATGCCCGTTCGGCGCATCCTTGCCTGAGGAACCCATGTTCATTTTTCGCATGAAATCGCTTGCGGCGAAACTTATCGCCATCACCGGCATTGCCATCGCGCTTGTTCTCATCGCTTCGAACTTTTTCCTCATCGGCCAGACCAGGGATCGCGTTCAGATGCTGACGATGGATCAAGCCAATCTCGAGGCAAAGTCGATCGCCAATGAGATCGCCGCCAATGTCGGCGAACTCGCCAGCGCTGCCCGCAGCATGTCAGGCGTCATCGGCCGAGCCCATGATGGAAAGTCGCTCGATCGCAAGGGCATGATCAACGTGCTGAAAGCCAATCTGGAACAGAATGCCTTCGCCTTCGGCAGCTGGTTCTGCGAGCAGCTTGGTGCGCTGGACGGAAAGACGACCGAGATTGCCAACAACAATGACGAAGGCACCAACAAGAACGGCGCCTTCACGCCCTATTGGTCGAAAACCAAGGATGGCGGCATCCAGTATTCGACCTTCGACAATGATTATACCGCTGAGTGGTGGAAGCTTGCTGCCGACAGCGGCAAGGGCGCGATCACCACGCCTTACATGGCCGAGGGAACCGACGTACCGACGCTGCTGACTTCCATTGCCTATCCTGTCATGTCGGGCGGCAAGATGATCGGCGTCGGCGGCGTCGACATCTCGCTGAAGTCGCTGACCGATAAGCTTCAGGCGCTGCACCCCTTCGGCTCCGGCCGCGTGACGCTGCTCTCGCAGGCCGGCAACTGGATCGTCGCGCCGGTCCCCGACCTGATGACCAAGCAATATGACGGCGAAGGCGCCGACGTCGTCAAGGCGGCGCTGTCGAACAAGCAGCCCGGCCTCGTCCGAAACCTCACCTATGACGGCCTCGATCCTTTCGACCGCGTCGTCTATCCATTCGACGTCCCCGGCGTCAACGCCATCTGGGTCGTGCTTGTCGACGTCCCGCACACCGCGATCAACGCGCCGGTGCAGGATCAGACCTACATGATGATCGCCACCGGCCTGATCGTGCTCGGCGCGGTGATGCTGGCGCTCTATTTCGCCGTCCGCTCGCTCGTGCAGAGGCCGCTCGGCAGCCTTGTCGCCAGCGTCAAAACGCTCAGCGACGGCGAATATGCCGAACCCGTCGCGGCCCAGGACCGTACCGACGAAGTCGGTTCGGTCGCAAAGGCACTCGAAGGGTTCCGCTTCAAGCTCGCCGACTCCAGGCGCCTCGAAGACGAGGCCACCCACCAGCGACAGGCCGCAGAGGCCGAGCGCGGCCGTTCGGAATCGGAACGGCAGCAATCGGTGTCGCTGCAGCGTCGCATCGTCTCGGTCGTCGGCGCCGGCCTCTCGGAATTGTCTCAGGGCAATCTGGGTTACCGCATCACCGAAGATTTCCCCGGCGAATACGGCAAACTGAAGCAGGATTTCAATGCCGCGCTTGCAAGCCTCGAAGAGACCATCAACACGATGAATCTCAGCGTCGTCAATATCGGCGCCGGCACCGGCGAGATCAGCAACAGCGCTTCCGATCTCGCCAAACGTACCGAGCAGCAGGCAGCAAGCCTGGAAGAGACAGCGGCAGCGCTCAACGAGCTCACCGCCCAGGTCGATTCCAGTGCCGAGAATGCCCGCACGGCTGCCGACAACGTCAATCTCGCCTGCCAGGATGCCGAGAAATCAGGCGAAGTGGTGCAGAAGGCCATCGCCTCCATGCAAGGGATCGAGCAGTCTTCGACGGAGGTATCGCGGATCATCGGCGTCATCGATGAGATCGCCTTCCAGACGAACCTGCTGGCGCTGAACGCCGGCGTCGAAGCGGCTCGCGCCGGCGAAGCCGGCAAGGGTTTTGCCGTCGTCGCCCAGGAAGTGCGTGAACTCGCGCAGCGTTCGGCCACTGCCGCCAAGGAGATCAAGACTCTGATCAACACCTCGGCCGTCCAGGTCAAGGAAGGCGTCGATCTCGTCGGGCGCGCCGGCGGGACGCTGCACAAGATCGCAGAACAGGTGATGGGCATCAACAGCCTCATCCGGCAGATCTCGGCATCGGCCAGCGAACAGGCGGTGGGGCTGAAGGAAATCAACCAGGCCATGAACCAGATGGATCAGGTGACGCAGCAAAATGCGGCGATGGTGGAGGAAGCGACCGCCGCCAGCGTGGCGCTCAACGACGAGGCGCAGACGCTGAAGACGCTCGCCACGCGCTTCAGGGTGTCCGGCTCCGCCAACGCGACCGCGCTCGCCTCCGTGGCGAGGCAGATGCGTGCGCCGGCTGCGGCCCCCTCGCACTTGGCAACCGCTCCTGTGGTCCGCCACGCGCCGGCGACCCACCGCACCACACCTCAATCGCATGGCTCGGCCGCCGTGGCTCGGGATAACTGGGAAGAGTTCTGACCGTTCAGCCCTGGGTAAATAAAAAATGCGCCTGCGAAATCAGGCGCCTTTTTTCATTTAGGGATTATGCAGCTCAAGCAGCGTTCGACGTCTGCTCTTCGTTGAGGAAGGCGTAGATCGCCGAGGCGGAATCGGTGGCCCGCAGCTTTGCAACCAGGTCTTGATCGCGCAGGACGCGGGCGATGCGCGACAGGGCTTTGAGATGGTCGGCGCCGGCGCCCTCCGGCGCAAGCAGCAGGAAAACGAGGTCGACGGGCTGGTCGTCCAGCGCTTCAAAATCGACAGGCTGCTCCAGCCGGGCAAAGATGCCGACGATGGAATGAATGTTCACCAGCTTGCCGTGGGGAATGGCGATACCGTTGCCGACGCCGGTCGAACCCAGGCGTTCGCGCTGCAGGATGACGTCGAAGATCTCCCGTTCGGAGAGCCCGGTGATCCTCGCGGCTCTTGCCGCCAATTCCTGAAGCAACTGTTTCTTGGAATTTACTCTGAGGGCGGGAATGATCGCATCCTGATGGAGCAAATCTGCCAATGCCATTTCTTTTTCCTTCTGTCGCCGGGATCAGTTGATGCGAGGAGCGGCGGCGATACCGCCGCTCACCACTCTGATCTCAGCCTTTGATATTGGCCGAATCGATCCAGCCAATATTTCCGTCGTGCCGACGATAAACGATGTTCAGATGTTCCTTGCCGGGACTGCGGAACAGGAGAAGCGGCTCGTCGGTCATGTCGAGCGCCATCACGGCGGTGGCGACGGACATGGTCTTCAACTGCTTCGTGCTTTCAGCGACGATTGCCGGGGCGAAATCGTCGGGAATTTCATCCTCGTGATCAGGAACGGAGTCCATGACCGTATAGGAGACTTCTGCAAAGCCATTCAGGTGGTTTCCGGCATGGTGGTCCTTCAGCTTGCGCTTGTAGCGACGCAGGCGTTTCTCGATGCGTTCGGAAGCGGCGTCGAAAGCAAGCTGCGGATCCGTCGCTTCGCCGGCGGCATGAAGCACCACCCCGCTGTCGAGATGAAGCTTGCAGTCTGCCGAGAAACGAGAACTCGCCTTTTCGACGGTCACCTGGCCGGAATACCCCCCATCGAAGTATTTCGTGATGGCCGTTCCAATTTGGTCCTCGATCTTTTGGCGGAAGGATTCACCAATTTCCATATGTTTCCCGGATACACGCACACTCATGGAGTTTCCCTTCTTATGGTCGTTTGCGGGTATCAGTTTACGCCAAGCCTCGGGTTCATCCAAGCACTTCGCGCAATCTCAAGCAAGATCGGCGTAGGCCTGCGGTCCTCGGTGCCCTTGGGATGATGGGGATAACTTCAAACGCCGTTCACGGCGACGATTGCGGCGGGCTTCTAGCCAGAGGTTGCCGGAAAGTCAATAGGGCGCCGAATCAGCTCCGGGCGTGCTCGCAGAAGGTGTAGCAAATCTCCTACGGAAGGAGCCTTCCGGCGACTTTCCCTTCATCAGCTCCCGCGCTTCGTGCCTGCGTTGCGCGCGGCATCGTCATGGCGATGACACCGAGAATGACGCAGACCAGTCCGATCCACGCCGTCGGGCTCAGCCTCTCGCCGAGAAAGACGATACCGATCGCCACACCGATCGGCACACGGAGATAGGCTTGCGACGTGGTTCCGACCGAACCCAGCGTCTGAACGAGGCGGAAATAGATCGTAAAGGCAAGTGCCGTCGAAAAGGCAGAAAGGGCAAGCAGCGCCAGCACCGATGCGGCCGAGGGATCGAGCCCCCAGGGCCGGTCGACGAGCAGGCTTACAGGCATCAGAATGACCGCGCCCGAGATCAGCGAACCGGCCGCCGGCACGGCAGGGTGGAGGCCTCTAAAGTTCTTGCTGAAAATCGCGGCCCCTGCGTAACAGATGGTTGCCAGGATGATGGCGAGTTGCGCCATCAGGCTTTCGCCTAGACCGCCGAGCGCTTCGACGCCGATGACGAGGCAGATGCCGGCAAGCCCGGAGACGACGCCGAAAAGCTTTCGCGCCGTCGCCGGCTCATGGCGGGTTATCGACACTGTCAGCAGGAAGGTGAAAATAGGCGTCGCCGAATTCAGGATCACCGCCAGTCCGGCATCGACGGACTGCTCCGCCCAGGCGATCAGCGTGAAAGGAAAGACGCTGTTCAGGCAGGCCTGAACGACGAACAGGCGCCATGTCGCGCGATCGCGCGGCAGGCGGACATGCCGATGGCGAAGCACGGCCAGCAGAATGGCGCCGGCGATCAGTGTGCGCACCGCGATCAAGGTCACCGGCGGGATCGTTTCGACCCCGATCTTGATAAAGGTGTACGAAGAACCCCAGAGGGTCGCAAGCACCAAAAGCAGGACAAGTTCTCTGGTAAGGTTCGGCTTTTGCGGCGTCATAGGCACATCGATCTTCGTTCAAGACGCGGGAGAAATAGGCCAATTTGGAAGGTGGATGCTTCGATCCAGATCGAAGCGTGCTGCTGCGTCAGAAGCCCGCGACTTTGGCGAGCGCCCGCTTCTCGCGGCGGCGCTGCACCGAGGAAGCGATGTTCATCGCTTCCCGGTATTTCGCGACCGTGCGGCGGGCGAGATCGACACCGCCCTTCTTCAGCATGTCGACGATATCGTCATCGGAGAGCACCGCGTCGGGACTCTCCTGCATGATCAGCGCGCGGATTTTGTGACGCACGGCCTCGGCCGAATGGCTGTCGCCGCCCTCGACCGCGCCGATCGACACGGTGAAGAAATATTTGAGTTCGAAGAGGCCGCGCGGCGTCAGCATATATTTGTTCGAGGTGACGCGGCTGACGGTGGATTCATGCATCTTGATCGCCTCGGCCACCGTCTTCAGGTTCAGCGGCCGCAAGTGGTCGACACCGTGCAGCAGGAAGGCATCCTGCTGGCGAACGATCTCGCTTGCCACCTTCATGATGGTCTTTGCCCGCTGGTCGAGGCTGCGGGTCAGCCAGTTGGCGCTCTGCAGGCACTCGGAAAGGAAGGCATGATCTTCGCCATTCCGGGTCACGCGGGAAAAATAGGACTGATTGACGAGCACGCGCGGCAGCGTATCCGGGTTGAGCTCGACCAGCCATCCACCCTCAGCGGAGGGCCTGACGACGACATCGGGCATGATCGCTTCGGAAACGCCCGTCTCGAAACCGCTGCCGGGTTTCGGATTGAGCTGGCGGATCTCGCCGAGCATGTCGAGAAGATCTTCCTCATCGACGCCGCAGAGCCGCTTCAGCGTGGCGAAGTCGCGCCGCGCCAGGAGTTCGAGATTTTCAACCAGCGCCTGCATGGCAGGGTCGTAACGGTCTTTATGCCGGAGCTGGATCGCCAGGCATTCGGCGAGGCTGCGGGCGAAAACACCCGGAGGATCGAGCGTCTGTAGGGCGGCGAGCACGTGTTCGACCTGCGTGAGGTTCGTGCCGAGCCGCTCGCCGGTTTCGACGAGATCGACCTGAATGTAACCGGCATCGTCGAGTTGATCGATGAAATTCTGCGCGATCAGCCGATCGCTCATATCAGGCAGGACGAAGGGGATCTGCTGCGCGAGATGATCGCGCAGGGACACCTGACCGGCGACAAAATCGTCAAGATCGTAATCGGCGGCGTCGGCGCTGCCCGGCATCGACTTCCACTGACCGACGAGTTCCGGTGCGTCGAGGCGCTGCGGACCACCATCATCGGGAAAGACATTGGTGTAATTGGCGTCGAGCTCGTCGTTCAGCCGGCCGGTGCTTTCGCTGCCGCCGTTGTCGTACCAGTCACTGGAAAGCGCCTCGGCGCGATTGTCGGCGCCGTCGTCCGCGCCGGCGTCCTCCGGCGAATGAGCGAACTGCTCGTCCTCGCCTGCCGCCCGTTCGTCGCCCGCCTCGCCATCATTCGACGGAAATTCGAGCAGCGGGTTCTTCTCCACTTCCTGAGCGATGAACTGGGCGAGCTCAAAATGGGTCATCTGCAGCAACTGGATGGATTGCATCAGTTGCGGCGTCATGACCAGGGACTGGCTCTGGCGCAGAAATAGATTGGCGGACAGTGCCATGACGGACGCGAAACTCCCTCAACTCCTCCGGGAAACCACGGCCGATCCACGCTTCAGGCCACGGAAATCCGAGTTGGCCCAAAAATTGCTTTTTTATCTCATTTGGTCAAGCGGAACTACGCGGCAAGGTGAATCAGCGTGGGATCAAAGGCTGAAATTGTCGCCGAGATAGAGCCGGCGTACTTCCGGATTGTTGACAATGTCATTCGCACGGCCGTGGGTCAGCACTTCGCCGGCATGGATGATATAGGCGCGGTCGATGAGGCCGAGCGTCTCACGCACATTGTGGTCGGTAATGAGAACGCCGATGCCGCGGGCCGTCAGATGGTGGACGAGGTTCTGGATGTCGGCGACCGAAATCGGGTCGACACCGGCGAAGGGCTCGTCGAGCAGCATGAAGGTCGGGTCGGTTGCAAGCGCTCGGGCGATTTCGAGACGGCGGCGTTCGCCGCCGGAAAGGGCGACGGCGGCACTCTTACGCAGCTTCTGGATATGAAATTCCTCCAGCAGCTCGTTCAGCTTCTGCTCGCGCTCGGCCTTGTCCTTCACATGCACTTCGAGGACGGCACGGATATTTTCTTCCACCGTCAGTCCGCGAAAGATCGAGGCTTCCTGCGGCAGGTAACCGACGCCGAGGCGCGAGCGGCGGTACATCGGCATGGTGGTGACATCGTTTCCATCGATCTCGATCGTGCCTTCATCGACCGGCACCAGACCGGTGATCATGTAAAAGCAGGTCGTCTTGCCGGCGCCGTTCGGGCCGAGCAAGCCGACGGCTTCGCCGCGACGCACCACAAGGGAGACGCCGTTGACGACACGCCGCGTCGCATAGGTCTTCGTCAGACCACGGGCGATCAGCGTTCCCTGATAGCGGCTCTTGTCGGCGGCACCTGCAGCTTGCGGCTCAGGCCGGCCGAACATGGTGGATAGCGATGATAATTTCACAGGGGAGGCCGGTTCAGTTCTGCTTCTGCGCGTTCGGCTGCGATTTCGGATCGAGCTGAATCTGGACACGACCGCCGCAGCTTTCAAGCTCCGCCTGGCCGGTTTGCATGTGAACGGTCAGCTTGCAGCCGGTGAAGACGTTCGGTCCGTCCGACAGAATGACCTTGTTTCCCTGATCCGCGGTCAGGATGAATGTCTGCGAGGCCATGTCGAAATTGCCGTCGTCGGCAGTCGCCGTCTGCGTGCCTGAAACCAGGTAGACCTTGTCCGTCACCAGGATCTTGTCGATATCCGCACTTCCCGATGCCAGCGAGGCCGACTGCTCGGGCTTCGCCTCCGGTTGAGCCGGCGCGCCGGCGCCCGGCTTTGCCGCCTTGTCCTTGTAATAGACGGTCATCTTGCCGGACTGCATCGTCGTCGTGCCCTGGACGACCTTGACGTTGCCGGTGAAGAGCGCCGTGTGCTCCTGATCATGGATCTCCAGCTTGTCGCTTTCGATCTGGATCGGCTGATCGTTTGAAAGCTTCATGCCCGACATGGTGGTCGACTGCGCCCCCGCGCCCGAGACCGTCAGAATAAGGGCAAATGCGCCGGCAACGAATGCGATGCCTGTCTTGCAAGCTGAAATGCGACAATCTTTTGTCATGAGTGACCCGGCTGGTTAAGTGCCCTGTTTATGAATGGTGGATGGATCGACATTCATGCGAACATTCCCCTCGAATGTGATCACGCGCCCCTTATCGGTTATCTCCAGCGTCTTCGCAACAATGGAAGCATTGTCCTTTGTGATGGTGACGGGATCGTCGCTGCGCATGTTGCCGCCCTTGATGTCGAGCCGGGCGGACTGGAATTGCGCGTTGAGGCCGCTGCTCAGCACCAGGGTGAAGGGAGCTGTCATATGCAGGTTGTCGGTGGCGCGATTATAATCGGCAGTCGAAGCGATGACGCGGGCAATCAGCCCGTCATTCATCGGCACGGCGGCCTTGATGGTCTCGAGGGTGATGAGATCAGGATTGCGGATATCCTGCAGCGCCCTTTCCGCAAGCATGGAATAATTGACGCCGTCGGAGTTGCGTCCGGCAATTGCCGGCTTTTCCATCACGACCTTGCCGTTCTCGATCTTGGCGCCTTCCATCTTGATATTCTCGGGCAGATATATCTTGACCAGCGCAACCGCCGTGAGGCTGGCCGCGATGACGAGGGCGGCCAACGGCAGCAAGATCTTCAGCCGCCGCACGCGGGCGGAATGGAACAACGCATCGCCATAGGGGCTCCGACCGGAGCCCGCATAAGCGGCATTTCCGTTGTTCTTCAGGGTATCGAGCATAGGTCTCGTTCCATGTGCGATGATTGCCCCGCCTGCGTAACAAAGCGGCCGGCAATCACAGTTCGTTTCGCATTATTACATTGGCTTGCCAATATGGAATTTTTTCTGCAACAAGCAACAAAACGGAAAAACATACAAAAGTGGCATTCGTACGCGCCGCTGCGATCAATTTCACCGGACCCATCGGCGCCGTGCCGACCCCGGGCCAGCGCTGGAGGTTTCTATGGACAGTTCGATCATCGCGGATCGCCGGCGGCTGCGCCGCAAACTCGGCTTCTGGCGCATCGTCGCGGTCGCCCTCATCGTGGCGCTTGGTTTTGCCTTTTACCGCTTCGCCCTCGGCGGAGCCGGCACGGCAAGCCCGCATATCGCCCATGTGACGATATCGGGGCTGATCGTCGATGACGACGAGCTGCTGGAGCGGCTGAAGAAGGTCGAGACCAGCGATCAGGTGAAGGCTGCGGTGATTTCGATCTCCTCGCCCGGCGGCACGACCTATGGCGGCGAAAAAATCTTCAATGCGATCCGGGCGATATCAGCCAAGAAGCCTGTTGTCTCGGACGTGCGCACGCTGGCCGCCTCCGCGGGCTATATGATCGCCACCGCGGGCGACACGATCATTGCCGGCGACAGCTCGATCACCGGCTCGATCGGCGTCATCTTCCAGTATCCGCAGATCCAGCCGCTGCTCGACAAGATCGGCGTATCGCTGCAGGAGATCAAATCCTCGCCCCTGAAGGCCGAGCCCTCGCCCTTCCACGAGGCGAGCGAGGAAGCCAAGGCGATGATCCGCAACATGGTGGTCGACAGCTATAACTGGTTCGTCGACCTGGTCGCCGACCGGCGCAAGCTGCCGCGCGACGAGGTGTTGAAACTCGCCGACGGCACGATCTATACCGGCCGGCAGGCGCTGAAGGCGAAGCTCGTCGATACGATCGGCGGCGAGGCGGAAATCCGCGCCTATCTCAAGTCGCGCGGCGTCGACACCGATCTGCCGATGGTGGATTGGGACAAGAAGAGCAACACGCCTTTTCTGCTCGCAGGAGCTGTTTCGCGGCTGATTACTATCTTGGGTTATGATGATCTGGTCAAAGGCCAGGATATCAATGGAATCCTGCCCCCAAAGTTGCTTCTTGACGGGCTGCTTTCAGTTTGGCAGGTTGGCCGGGACTGATAAGAAATCAATAATTTAAGGGGGCGACTGTGATCAAGTCCGAATTGGTGCAGATTGTTGCGGCACGCAACCCGCATCTCTATCATCGCGACGTCGAAAATATCGTCAACGCGGTTCTCGACGAGATCACCGATGCACTGGCTGCGGGCAACCGCGTCGAATTGCGCGGCTTCGGCGCGTTTTCGGTCAAGAACCGCCCTTCCCGCTCCGGCCGTAACCCGCGCACCGGCGATACCGTCTTCGTCGAGGAGAAGTGGGTTCCCTTCTTCAAGACGGGCAAGGAACTGCGCGAGCGGCTCAATCCCGGCCAGGCCGACGAAGAGGATTGAGCGGCGCGAGCCGCCTGCGGCGAAACCGCACTTGAACTTGAACACCGTTTTCCTATTCTGCTAGAGCATCGGCCCGAAAGTCGGAATCGATTTTCGGGCCGATGCATATAAGACGGATGGAGAGCTCAAATGGCCAAGAAGATCGTCAACCTGTTGATTCTGCTGCCGCTCGGAGTCATCCTCATCGTCTTCTGCGTCGCCAACCGGCAGAGCGTCACGCTGGCCTTCAATCCCTTCAGGCCCGAAGACCAGGTGCTTGCGGTTTCCGCACCTTTCTTCGTCTTCCTGTTCATCGCATTGATAGCAGGCATGCTGATCGGATCGGCCGCCACCTGGTTCAGCCAGGGCAAACACCGCAAGCGCGCCCGCACCGAGGCCAAGGAAGCCATTCGCTGGCAGGGCGAGGCCGATCGTCACAGGTCCCGCGCGGAGGAGATCGCCGGCCAGCTGCCGTCGCGATAAGATCGGCTCTCGCCCCGAGTCAAACCGGAGAAAAGCTCAGCTCCTCGTAGTCGCCTTCCGGCGACGCGCCGTTGCCGGTCACCGCGAAACCGTGGGAAAGGTAGAAGGCCTTCGCCCGCCGGTTGTTCACCAGGCATTTCAGCCGGTACTTATGTCGCGGCCATTCCGGTAGCGCCCTGAGCAGCGCCGTGCCGGCGCCGAGCCCCTGGAACTCGGGCCTTATATAAAGCATGTGAATGAAATCGTCCTCCGGCCAGAGCGACAGGAAGCCGGCGACGCTCCGGTCGGCATGCTCGCAGACGAAGATCGTCTCGCCATTGGTATGGGCGGAGAAATCCTCGCGGTGAAACTTGCCGGGATCGACCCAGACGAATGTCTGGCGGCGCACGGAAAGATAGATGTCCGCAAGTAATTCCTGGTCTTCCGCCCGTGGCGGCCTGATGGTCCATGTCATCATGTCGCAATAGCTCAGGCGCAGGTCCGCGCCAAGCGGCAGCGAAAACTTCGGCGCTCAATCCGCAGTCATTTTTGCAACGATCGCAGCATTGAAATCCGAGAAGAAACCTTCGGCCAGCCGCTGCGAGGTCGAATCGAGCAGGCGTGCGCCGAGCTGGGCGAGCCTGCCGCCGAGTTCGGCTCTCGCCCGGTAGTGCAGGATCGTCTCCTCGCCCGTCGCCTCGAGCACGACATCGGCGCTGCCCCTGGCGAAGCCGGCAAGGCCGCCCTTGCCTTCGGCCGTCAACGTATAGCTTCTCGGCGCATCGACATTGGAAAGCGTCAGCAACCCATGGAAGGTGGCGGAGAACAGGCTGAACTTCACCTTGATCGTCGCCTCGAAAGCGCTTGGCGACAGCCGCTCGATGTTCTGACACCCCGGAATGCAGCCGCGCATGATCTCCGGATCGTTGAGCGCTGCCCAGACCATGTCCCGCGGCGCGGCGATGCGTTCTTCGCCGGTGAAATCCATTCGACAGCCCCATCTGCGATTCGCCCCATCTTATCCCAGCAGCAAAGCCCTTTGCCACGGCGGATGGGAATGTTATCTGGTGGCTTCTATCGGAAAGAATTACGATGAGCGACGAATTGAAACCCTGGAGCGTGACGGCGAGCCGGATCACCTACGAGGATCGCTGGATCCGGCTTCGCAGCGACGATTGCGTTACCGCCGAGGGGATCGTCGTCGCTCCGTTCCATGTGCTCGATTATCCCGATTGGATCAACGTCATCCCGCTGATGCCCGACGGACGCGTGCTGTTGACGCGGGAGTACCGGCATGGCCGGGCCGAAATCGTCCTCGGTCTAGTCGCCGGCGGCGTCGAACCCGCTGACATCGAAGCCGGCGATGCGGCGATGGCGGCAGCGCGGCGCGAACTGCGGGAAGAGACCGGCTATGACGCCTCGACCTTCGTCAAGCTGCTCACCTCCTATCCGAATGCCGCCAACCACAGCAATATAGTCACGAGCTGGCTGGCGTTTGGCTTGAACAGATCGGGCGAACCCTCTTTCGACCCTGGTGAGAAAGTCGACATGTTGTTTGCAGATCTTGGCGATATCCTTGCCGACCTGCGGTCCGGCGCCGTTATCATGCAATCGATGCATGTCGCGGCCCTCTATGCGGCGGAAAGCTGGCTTCGCACGCACGCATCCGAGGGCTTGAAATGAACGCCGCCACAAGAGAACCTGTCCAGGCGTGGTCGGCGCCCAGTTGATCCGCTGCAGTCTTCTAGGCTAGAGGACGAAAAAACCGACAGAGACGCGGAAGAGCACGTGAAACAAAGAGAACGCCGGCCGGGCCAGAAGAAGACATCAGGTCCCGCCGGTGAAAGCCGCAGGGACGATCGGGCCGGCCGAGCACCAAAGCCCGTGGCACGTCCCGCGGCCACACGCGATACGGTTCGCGAGAGTGCGACGCCGGCTGCGGTTTTGCGCCCGCTCATGACGCGCAGCGGCGATCGGCCGGCGGAGCGCGTGCCGGTCATTCTCGAATCGCTCGGCGCCGGCGATTTCCACCTGATCGACAGCGGCGATGGCCAGAAGCTGGAGCAATATGGCCCCTACCGCATCATCCGCCCGGAAGCTCAGGCGCTGTGGCGGCCTTCGCTGGCGCCGCAGATCTGGGAGAAGGTGGATGCCGTGTTCACCGGCGATACCGACGAGGAAGGCACCGGCCGCTGGCGCTTCCCGAGGGAGGCGCTCGGCGAGACCTGGCCGCTCAACCTGCTCGGCGTCGATTTCCTCGGCCGCTTCACCTCGTTCCGTCACGTCGGTGTCTTTCCCGAGCAGATCGTCCATTGGAGCTGGATGAAGGAGGCTGTCGAAAAGGCCGGCCGACCGCTGAAAGTGCTGAACCTCTTCGGTTATACCGGTGTCGCGTCGCTGGTCGCCGCCGCTGCCGGCGCCGAGGTCACCCATGTCGACGCGTCGAAGAAGGCGATCGGCTGGGCGCGCGAGAACCAGGCGCTCGGGCGCATGGAGAAGCTGCCGATCCGCTGGATCTGCGAGGATGCGATGAAATTCATCCTGCGCGAGGAACGCCGCGGCAGCCAATACGACATCATCCTCACCGATCCGCCGAAATTCGGCCGCGGCCCCAACGGCGAAATCTGGCATCTCTTCGAGCATCTGCCGCTGATGCTCGATGTCTGCCGCGAAATCCTCTCCCCGAGGGCAGTCGGCCTGGTGCTGACGGCCTATTCGATCCGCGCCAGCTTCTATTCGATCCACGAGTTGATGCGCGAGACGATGCGCGGCGCCGGCGGTGCGGTCGAATCCGGCGAACTGGTCATTCGCGAGGCCGGCACGGATGGCCGGACTGCGGGCCGGGCGCTTTCCACCTCCCTCTTTTCGCGCTGGGTGCCGCAATGAGCAAGGACTTCCACGATCACGGGCCACGCAGGGTCGGGCAGGTGAAGGAAGTCACCTCGCTCGCCAATCCGATCATCAAGGACATCAAGGCGCTGACCAACAAGAAGTCGCGGGAGGAAAGCGGGACTTTCCTCGCCGAAGGGCTGAAGCTCGTCATCGATGCAATCGAGCTCGGCTGGACGATCCGCACGATGGTCTATGCCAAGGCCGCCAAGGGTAAGCCGCTGGTCGAGCAGATGGCGGCAAGGACCGTCGCCTCGGGCGGGCTGGTGCTCGAAGTCAGCGAAAAGGTGATTGCCGCGATCACCCGGCGCGACAACCCGCAAATGGTCGTCGGCATCTTCGAGCAGCGCTGGACGCCGCTCAAGGGCATCCGGCCGCAGGAGGGTGAGACGTGGGTGGCGCTCGACCGCGTGCGCGATCCGGGCAATCTCGGCACCATCATCCGGACGGCCGATGCGGCCGGCGCGGCCGGCATCATTCTCATCGGCGAGACGACCGATCCCTTCTCGCTGGAGACCGTGCGGGCAACCATGGGCTCGGTCTTCGCCGTTCCAGTCGCGCGGGCGACGCCGGAGGAGTTCCTGGCCTGGCGGAAATCGGCCGGCGTTTCCATCGTCGCCACCCATCTGGCCGGCGCGGTCGACTATCGCACGATCGACTACCGCAAGAAGCCCACGGTCCTCCTGATGGGCAACGAACAATCCGGCCTGCCGGACCAGCTCGCCAGGGAGGCCGATGCGCTCGCGCGGATCCCACAGCAGGGCCGCGCCGACTCCCTGAACCTCGCCGTCGCCACTGCCGTCATGCTTTTCGAGGCGCGCCGCCATCTCCTTTCACTTGCCGAGGGCAAATGACCGAACCGACGCATGCACGCCCCGCGCTGTTTTCGCGCCCGGCGCCGATCCTGATTTTCATCCTTCTCGCCGTTCTCATCGACCAGGTCGTCAAGATCGCCGTCGATCATACCCTGCCGCTGCAGGAAGCCGTTCCCGTCATCCCGATGCTGGCGCTCTACCGCACCTATAATCTCGGCGTCGCCTTTTCGATGCTGGAGGGCATGGACGGCTGGATCATCGTCGGCATGCGGCTCGTCATCGTCGCCTTCGTCATCTGGCTGTGGTACCGCACGGCAAAAGACCGCTGGCTCGCGCATCTCGGCTATGCGCTGATCATTGCCGGTGCGATCGGCAATCTTGTCGATCGCTTCGCCTACGGACATGTGATCGACTACATCCTCTTCTACACCGAAAGCTGGTCTTTCGCCGTGTTCAATCTCGCCGACAGTTTCATCACCATCGGCGCCGGCTGCGTCATCCTCGAGGAGCTGCTGCTGCCGAAAAAGGCCGGCCGCTAAAATCTTATCGAATTCCTGAAGGCATTCGGAATAAGCCTCATGTTATCCAGATACCATGCAGAGTCTGGGACAGTTGCAGGAAAGATTGTCCGCCGCCTTCGGCGGAACCGCCGTCAAGCCGCATCAGGAGCGGACGGAGGAAACCTCTTCGCGTCCCGGAGCATCGACAGCGCGCACGGGGGCTGCTGCCCTATCAGGGCCTGCAGCGACGCGGCGCCTGCTGTTCTACTGGCTGAGCGGCGCCGGCTTTCTGGCCGCGATGGTCCTGACGCTGCTCGCCCATGCCGGCGAGCCGTTGCTCCTTTCGGGCGGTCTCGTCGCTCTCGGCCTTGCCGTCATCGCCTGTTACGCCGTGCTGATGGTACGCCGGCAGAGAAGCAGGCAGCCCGCCGGTCGATCCGCTCCGAACGGCGATGATGGCGCGAAGCTCTTCGCCGAGGTGCATGACGTGCTCGGCGATATCACCCTCACCCGTGCCATGGACCGTCGCATCATCTCGGCCAACGACACCTTTCGCCGTCTGACCGGCCGGCTGCGCCCGGAAGGGCGGACCTGCGAAGAGATCGGGATTGCCTTCCGTCCCGGCCCGATCCCGCACTGCTACGACGTCGAGATATCGACGCCGGAAGGCCAGCGTATTTTCCTGTGGCGCGACGTGGTCACCCGCGATCCGGGCAGCGGCCACCTGCTGCTGCAGAGTGTTGCCCGTGATGTGACGGAGGAGCGGCTCGTCGCGCAGAGCCGCGAGTCGGCCCGCCAGAAAGCCGAGTATAACAGCGCCGCGAAATCCCGACTGCTTGCAACCGTCAGCCACGAGGTGCGCACGCCGCTTTCGGGCATTCTCGGCATGACGCACCTGCTCGCGGAAACGCGGCTGACGCAGGAACAGCAGAATTATCTCGCCAACATCCGCCAATCCGGCCACGCCTTGACGCAGCTTGTCGAGGATCTGCTCGATTTTTCCACCATCGAAGTCGGCCGTTTCGAGCTTCACCCGCGCTCGGAATCGCTGCGGAAGCTTCTGGAAAGCGTCGTCGAAATGCTCGCCCACCGGGCGCATGAAAAGGGGATCGAGATCGGCGCCACCGTGTCGTCAGACGTTCCGGAGAAAATGAGCTTCGATGCGGCGCGGCTGCGCCAGGTTCTGTTCAACGTCATCGGCAATGCTGTCAAATTCACGCAGGCCGGCGGCGTGTTCATCCGCGTATCGCTCGATGCCGGCAACCTGCTGATTACCGTCACCGACACGGGTCCGGGCATGACGGCGGAGGAGCTGGCGCGCGTCTTCGGCGAGTTCGAACAAGGTGGAAACGTTGCCGACAAGAGCGGCGGCACCGGGCTCGGCCTTGCCATCTCCGCCCGCATCATGCGCGAATTCGACGGCGCCTTGACGGTCACCAGCGAAAAGGGCAAAGGCAGCACATTCACCATACGCTTCCCCATTGAACTCGACAGCGAGCGCTCCGAACGGCGAAACACGCTGCTTGCCGGCAACAGCGTCGTGCTGCTGGCGCCGGCAGGGGCGGCCCGCTCCGCCATTGCCGAAACGATCACCGCGCTCGGCGGCACCTGCCATCTTGTCGACAGCGGCGAGGCTGCGCGCGCGAAGCTGCTCGGAATGGCAAGCGGCAGCCGCCGGCCAACCGATATTATCGTCGATCATCGCATGTCGGCGGAATTTTCAGCGCATCTCGCCGATCGCGCCGAAATCGCTGCCCTTGGCCTGCGCAAGGTCCTGCTCGTCAATCCCGAAGAGCGCAGCGCCCATCCGCTCGACCTGTTCGATGCCTGGCTCATCCGGCCTCTGCGCGAACAGTCGCTGATCGATGTGCTGCGCGGGCGCATGCGCGGCATGGAGAAGCGCGACGCGCTGAACGACAACCAGCCGGGTTTCGGCCCGCCGATGGCCGAAACCATGGTGGCCGCACACGGCCTGCGCATCCTGCTCGGCGAGGACGATCCGATCAATGCGATGCTGGTGCGCGTCGTCCTGGAAAAGGGCGGACACAAGGTGCACCATGTCGAGGATTTCGACACACTCCTCGATTGCGCGCTCGGCGAGGCGAGCGCGCGGCCAGACATCATCATCAGCGATCTGTCGATGCCGGGCGGCAACGGCATCGACATGCTGGGGCGGCTGCGCGGCCACGAAAGGCGGCTCGATCTTGACCCGGTGCCGGTGATCGTGCTCACCGCCGACAAGAGCGACGAGTCGCGCCGCCAGGTCTTGCTCAATGGCGCCAACCGCGTCATGGTAAAGCCGGTCGATCCGGTGCGGCTGCTGACGGAAGTTCAGGCGGTCGCCGCCCTTTCCGCCCGACGGGCAGAAGCGCGGTAGGTCGCTGAATTGACTGCGCAGGCTGCTTGCGCCGGGAAATTCAATATGTCACTTTCCTGTCGCACAGAAGTGTTTTATGGCGTCGATAAGCCGGCAACGGGAGAATCGCCATGTCCTCCATCGACATCCTGAATTGTGACGTTACCGCGGAGGCCGCGCGGCCGTCGACGGCTGCGCAGCAAGACGGCGACATCCTCGGCCGGATCGGCAATCTCGAAACCCGCCTTGCCCGCACGGCACGCGAGATCGATGCGGCCCAGGCCGTGCGCTACCGCGTCTTCGTCAAAGAAATGAAGGCGCAGCTGCCGCCGGAAGCCATGCGGCGCGAACGCGATTTCGATGCCTATGACGCTGTCTGCGACCATCTTCTCGTTCTCGACCGCTCGCTCGAAGGTGATCCGGAAGATCAGATCGTCGGCACCTACCGGCTGCTGCGCCAGGATGTCGCGATCGCCAATGGCGGTTTTTATTCGGCTTCCGAATTCGAAATCGAGAGCCTCCTCGCCAGGCACCCGGACAAGCGCTTCATGGAGCTCGGGCGTTCCTGCGTGCTGCCGGAATACCGCACCAAACGCACCGTTGAGCTTCTCTGGCAGGGCAACTGGGCTTATGCATTGAAGCACGGCGTGAGCGCCATGTTCGGCTGCGCCTCGTTCCCCGGCGTCTATCTCGAAAGCCACGCACTGGCGCTGTCCTTCCTCTACCACAATGTGCTGGCGAAAGACGAATGGGCCATCGGCGCACTGCCGCATCTCGCCCGCAACATGGATCTGATGCCGGCCGAGGCCGTCAACCCGAAGCGGGCGCTGATGGCCCTGCCGCCGCTGATCAAGGGCTACCTCAGACTCGGCGCAATGGTCGGCTCCAGCGCCGTCATCGATCATGCCTTCAACACGACCGACGTGCTGATCGTGCTGCCGATCTCCAGCATTTCCGACCGCTACCTGAACTACTACGGCGCCGACGCCGGTCGCTTCGCAAGCTGATTGCAGTCAGGCGAAGCAGAGATTGCCAGTGCTGCCCCTCACCCTAACCCTCTCCCCGTTCTGACGGGGAGAGGGGACTTGCCGCACGAGCCGTGGATGGGGCGGAGAGATCGCGGCATATCCCCTTCGCCCCGCAAACGGGGAGAAGGTGCCGACAGGCGGATGAGGGGCTGATCTCGCCGATCTCCCTGGTCACTGAATATCTCGCTGTGCGGGCAGATGGCCTTATGACCCGCCATAGGCGGCGATCGCCGCCATGTTGACGATATCGCTGTCCTTGGCGCCCATCGAGGTGATCTGCACCGGCTTGTCGAGGCCGACGAGGATCGGGCCGATGACCGTGGAGCCGCCGAGTTCCTGCAGCATCTTGGTCGAGATAGAGGCCGAGTGGAAGGCCGGCATGACGAGGACGTTGGCGGGGCCGGAGAGCCGGCAGAAGGGATATTGCTCCATCACCTTGCGGTTCAGCGCCACATCGGCAGCCATCTCGCCGTCATATTCGAAATCGACGCGGCGCCGGTCGAGGATCTTGACCGCTTCGCGCACCCGCTCGGAGCGTTCGCCGGAGGGATGGCCGAAGGTGGAATAGGCAAGCATGGCGACGCGCGGCTGATACCCCATGCGCCGTGCGAGACCGGCCGCTTCTTCGGCGATATCGGCAAGTTCTTCGGCCGTCGGCATGTCATGCACTGCCGTATCGGCGACGAAGACCGTGCGGCCGCGGCAGAGCGCCAGCGACACGCCGATGACGCGGTGGCCGGGCTTCTCGTCGATGCAGCGGCGCACATCCTCGAGTGCGGTGGAATAGTTGCGTGTGATGCCCGTCACCATGCCGTCGGCGTCGCCGAGCGCCACCATGGTGGCAGCGAAGTGGTTACGGTCATTGTGGATCAGGCGCTGGGCATCGCGGTGGAGGTAACCGCGCCGCTGCAATCTGGCATAGAGGTAATCGATATAGGCTTCGACCCGGGTGGAGATGCGGGCATTGACGATATCGAAGCCGGGCCGGTTGAGGTCGATGCCGGCGCGCTCCGCCGTCGCCCGGATCAGATCCTCGCGGCCGAGCAGGATGGCGGTGCCGAGCTGCTGGTTGGCGTAGGACATGGCGGCGCGCAGCACCTGTTCTTCCTCGGCCTCGGCAAAGACGATCCGCTTCGGGCGGCGGCGGACACGTTCGTAGAGGCTGGCAAGCGTCGAAGCGATGGGATCGCGGCGCGCCGAAAGCTCGCGTGCGTACCCGGCCATGTCGGTAATGACCTTGCGGGCGACGCCGCTTTCGATCGCGGCTTCTGCGACAGCCACCGGGATGGCCGAGATCAGCCGCGGATCGAAGGGAACGGGAATAATATATTGCGGCCCGAAACGCGGCCGGTTGCCCTGGTAGGCGGCGACCACGTCATCCGGCACGTCCTCACGGGCAAGGTTTGCCAGCGCCTTGACGGCGGCGATCTTCATCGCGTCGTTGATCGTGGAGGCGCGCACATCGAGGGCGCCGCGGAAGATATAGGGAAAGCCGAGAACGTTGTTGACCTGGTTGGGGTAGTCCGAGCGGCCCGTTGCCATGATGGCGTCGTCGCGGATGCGGGCGACCTCCTCGGGGGTTATCTCGGGATCGGGATTGGCCATGGCGAAGATGATCGGCCGGTCGGCCATCGAACGGATCATCTCGGCCGAGAAGGCGCCTTTCTGCGACAGGCCGAAAATCACATCGGCGCCGTTCATCGCATCTTCCAGCGTGCGCGCATCGGTCTTTGCCGCATGCGCAGATTTCCACTGATTCATGCCCTCGGTGCGGCCCTGGTAGATGACGCCCTTGGTATCGCAGAGGATGATGTTTTCGGGCGCAAAGCCCATCGCCTTGATGAGTTCGACGCAGGCAATCGCCGCAGCGCCGGCGCCATTGCAGACAAGCTTCGTCGTCTTCAGGTCGCGGCCGGTCAGTTCCAGCGCGTTGATCAGGCCGGCGGCGGCGATGATCGCCGTGCCGTGCTGGTCGTCATGGAAGACGGGAATGTCCATCAGCTCACGTAGCCGGCTCTCGATCACAAAGCAGTCCGGCGCCTTGATATCTTCGAGATTGATGCCGCCGAAGGAGGGGCCGAGGAAGCGGACGCAGTTGATGAACTCGTCGACGTTTTCCGTGTCGATTTCGAGGTCGATGGAATCGACGTCGGCGAAGCGCTTGAAGAGCACCGACTTGCCCTCCATGACCGGCTTGGAGGCAAGCGCACCGAGATTGCCGAGACCGAGGATCGCCGTGCCGTTTGATATGACGGCGACCATGTTGCCGCGCGCCGTATAGTCGTAGGCGGTCTGCGGATCGGCGGCGATCGCCTTGACCGGAACGGCGACACCCGGGGAATAGGCAAGCGAGAGGTCGCGCTGCGTCGCCATCGGCTTGGTCGGGTTGATCTCCAGCTTGCCGGGGCGGCCCATGGCGTGAAAATCGAGCGCCTCCTGATCGGTCACCGAGGTCACCGGCCGGTCCTTCTTATTAATATCGGGCATAAATCCTCCAACGTCCTGTGGGCGACGCTTCGCTCTTCCTCAAATGCAGTTGTCATCTATAGCGGCGCGCGGATAGGGTTGGCACCTGTTTTTTTGGGAAAAACTGCACCTCCGTGAACGCACGAATAGACATTGGGAATGAAGCCTTTTCGGCTGCCGAGCTCGCCACGGCGGAAAGCCGCGCCTCCGCGACGCCGATGATGGAGCAATATATCGAGATCAAGGCGAACAATGCGGGTTCGCTGCTGTTCTATCGCATGGGCGACTTCTACGAGCTCTTCTTCGAGGATGCGCTGGAAGCCTCCCGCGCGCTCGGCATCACGCTGACGAAGCGCGGCCAGCACATGGGCCAGGATATCCCGATGTGCGGCGTGCCCGTGCATGCGGCCGACGACTATCTGCAGAAGCTGATTTCGCTCGGCTTCCGTGTGGCCGTCTGCGAACAGATCGAGGATCCGGCCGAAGCGAAAAAACGCGGTGGCAAATCGGTCGTCAAGCGTGACGTGATCCGCCTCGTCACGCCCGGCACGATCACCGAGGAGAAGCTGCTTTCACCCTCGGAATCCAACTATCTGATGGCGCTTGCCCGCATCCGCGGCGGCGCCGAGCCGCAGCTGGCGCTCGCCTGGATCGATATTTCCACAGGCGTCTTCCGGCTTGCCGAGACGGAAGCCTCGCGGCTGCTTGCCGATATCCTGCGCATCGATCCGCGCGAATTGATCCTGCCCGACACGATCTTCCACGATGCCGAGCTCAAGCCGGTCTTCGATGTGCTTGGCCGCACGGCGGTGCCACAGCCTTCCGTCCTCTTCGACAGCGCCAGCGCCGAAGGCCGGATCGCACGCTATTTCGGCGTCTCGACGCTTGACGGCTTCGGCAGCTTCTCGCGCGCCGAGCTGGCGGCGGCCGCAGCCGCCGTCGCCTATGTCGAGAAGACGCAGATCGCCGAGCGGCCGCCACTTGGCAAGCCGGAACGGGAAAGCGCCGCTTCAACGCTGTTCATCGACCCGGCCACCCGCGCCAATCTGGAGCTTGCCCGCACGCTGTCGGGAGATCGCAACGGTTCGCTCCTGAAGGCGATCGACCGCACCGTCACCGGCGGCGGCGCACGGCTTCTGGCCGAGCGGCTGATGTCGCCGCTCACCGATCCTGCCCGCATCAATGCGCGACTCGATTCGATCGGCTTCCTGATCGAGGAGCCCTCGCTCTGCGGCAGGCTGCGCGACACGCTGAAACATGTGCCCGATATGCCGCGCGCGCTCTCCCGCCTGGCGCTCGACCGCGGCGGGCCACGCGATCTCGCTGCGATCCGCCAGGGGCTGCAATCCGCCAAGGGTGTTGCGGAGATGCTCGCAACCGCCATGCTGCCTGATGAGCTCGGCGAGGCGCTGTCCGGCCTGAAAGCGCTTCCCGCGCCGCTGTACGAACTGCTCGCCGATACGCTCGCCGATGAATTGCCGCTGTTGAAACGAGACGGCGGTTTCCTGCGCGATGGCGCGAGCGCCGAGCTTGACGAGGTTCGGGCGCTGCGCGACCAGTCACGCCGCGTCATCGCCGGACTGCAACTGCAATATGCCGAGGAAACCGGCATCCGGTCGCTGAAGATCAAGCACAACAATATCCTCGGCTATTTCATCGAGGTGACCGCCGGCAATGCCGCCCCGATGACGGAGACGGCGGAGGCGAAGGCCCGCTTCATCCATCGCCAGACGATGGCGAGCGCCATGCGCTTCACCACCACCGAGCTTGCCGATCTCGAAAGCCGTATCGCCAACGCCGCAGACCGAGCGCTGACGATCGAACTCGACGCCTTCGACAGGATGACGACGGCCGTGGTCGCTGAAGCCGAAGCGATCAAATCCGGTGCGCGGGCGCTTGCCGTGATCGACGTCGCCGCAGGCCTGGCGCTGCTTGCCGAAGAGCAGGCCTATTGCCGACCGCAGGTCGACGGCTCGAAAATGTTTGCGATCGAAGGCGGGCGCCATCCGGTCGTCGAACAGGCGCTGCGCCGGCAGGCGGGCGGCCCCTTCGTCGCCAACAATTGCGATCTGTCGCCGAAGACCGGCGACAAGGATGGGGCGATCTGGCTGCTGACCGGCCCGAATATGGGCGGCAAATCGACCTTCCTGCGCCAGAACGCCTTGATCGCGATCCTGGCGCAGATGGGCTCCTTCGTGCCGGCGACATCGGCCCATATCGGCGTCGTCGACCGTCTGTTCTCGCGCGTCGGCGCCTCCGACGATCTGGCGCGCGGACGCTCCACCTTCATGGTCGAGATGGTGGAAACGGCTGCCATTCTCAACCAGGCGAGCGACCGCTCCCTCGTCATCCTCGACGAAATCGGCCGCGGCACCGCCACCTTCGACGGTCTGTCGATTGCCTGGGCCGCCGTCGAGCACCTGCATGAGGCCAATCGCTGCCGCGGCCTCTTCGCTACGCATTTTCATGAGTTGACCGTGTTGTCGGAAAAGCTTGGCCGGTTATCGAACGCCACGATGCGCGTCAAGGAATGGGACGGCGACGTGATCTTCCTGCACGAGGTCGGGCCGGGTGCGGCCGACCGTTCCTACGGCATCCAGGTCGCCCGCCTCGCCGGGCTTCCGGCCTCGGTCGTGGCACGGTCCCGCGACGTGCTCACCCGCCTCGAAGATGCCGACCGCAAGAACCCGGCGAGCCAGTTGATCGACGATCTGCCGCTCTTCCAGGTGGCGGTGAGGCGAGAAGACACTTCTCGCGGCCCATCGAAGGTCGAGGAGGCGCTGAAGGCGATGAGCCTCGACGACATGACGCCGCGCGAGGCGCTGGATGCGCTTTACGATCTCAAGAAAAAGCTGAAATAGGAGCGCAGTCCATGTTCATGGAGAAGCTGGTTCGCGAAACCGAGCGCCTCTCGCTCATCTGCTCCATGCTCGACACGATGCGGCGCGCCGACAAAGATCGCAACGCGCGCGGCTGGACATCGCCGATCGGCCTGCTGAAAATCACCCGCTCCTGCGCTATGATATCCGAACTCGGAACGTCGATTGCCAAGGCGGGCTACCGCGAGTGCGACAGGGCGACGCTCGAGGAGATCCAGCGCGAGACCCGGCAGGTGCTGTATTCGCTGCATGCGCAGGCCGCAGACTGAGACTTTACGGAAGGTTTGCGGCAGAGCGTCCCGCATCGCGGCATTGGCAACACCATTTCGCCAAATTTAAAGGTTCTTGCAGTATGAAGGCCCGTGTCAATCGCCGGGCAAAGAGGTTATAGCGCATGCAGACGAAACGTGAGGCGAGCCCCAATCAGGCAGCCCGGCATGAACAGGAAACCGCCCCTGCGAGCGCGACGCGCAACCTCGATTTCTCGGAGATCCTCGACGCCGAACTCCTGCAGAAGCAGTGTGAAGCCGTTGCCGAAGCCAATCGAAACCGGCCCGACATCATGCGCGCCGATCTTCTCGCGGCGCTGAAAAGGGCGAGCACGGACGGCCGGCAGAAGGCGCGCGCGGCCCTTGCCGCCGACGGAAGCGGTCTCAATTGCGCCTATCGGATTTCCTGGCTGCAGGACCAGATCATCACCGTCCTCTATAATTTCGCCACCACCCATATCTTCCCGCTGCAGAAGGACAAATTCGCGGTCACCGCCGTCGGCGGCTATGGCCGCGACACGCTGGCGCCGGGCTCCGATATCGACCTGCTCTTCCTCTTCCCGCCGCGGCCGGCGGAGGAGACGCACAAGGCAGTCGAATTCATGCTCTACGTGCTCTGGGACATGGGCTTCAAGGTCGGCCACGCCACCCGCACGGTGGAGGAATGCATCGCGCTTTCCAGGTCGGACATGACGATCCGCACCGCGATCCTCGAGATGCGTTATATTTGCGGCCTGCAGCGGCTGGAAACCGAGCTCGAAGCCCGTTTCGACAAGGAGATCGTCACTGGAACCGGGCCTGAATTCATCGCCGCCAAACTAGCAGAACGCGACGAGCGCCACCGCAAGGCGGGCGACACGCGTTACCTCGTCGAGCCGAACGTCAAGGAAGGCAAGGGCGGGCTTCGCGACCTGCACACGCTGTTCTGGATCTCGAAATATTACTACCACGTGCGCGACCAGGCGGAGCTGATCAAGCTCGGCGTTCTGTCGAAACACGAATATCGCCTTCTGCAGAAGGCGGATGATTTTCTCTGGGCCGTGCGCTGCCATATGCACTTCCTGACGGGCAAGGCCGAGGAACGTCTGTCCTTCGACATCCAGCGCGAGATCGCCGAGGCATTCGGCTATCACACCCGCCCCGGCCTTTCGGCGGTCGAGCGCTTCATGAAACACTATTTCCTCGTGGCCAAGGATGTCGGCGATCTCACGCGCATTCTGTGCGCCGCACTCGAAGACCAGCAGGCGAAGTCGATCCCGGGTCTCACCGGCGTCATCAGTCGCTTTACCCATCGCACCCGCAAGATTGCCGGCAGCGTCGAATTCGTCGAAGACCGCGGCCGCATCGCTCTTGCCGACGCCGATGTCTTCAAGCGCGATCCGGTCAGCATCCTCAGGCTCTTCCACGTCGCCGACATCACCGGGCTGGAATTCCATCCGGATGCGCTGAAACGCGTCACCCGCTCACTCGCCCTGATCGACAACAGCTTAAGGGAAAACGACGAGGCGAACCGTCTCTTCATGTCGATCCTGACGTCGAAACGTGACCCTGCGCTGATCCTGCGCCGGATGAACGAGGCCGGCGTGCTTGGCCGTTTCATCCCCGATTTCGGCAAGATCGTCGCGATGATGCAGTTCAATATGTATCATCATTATACGGTCGATGAGCATCTGATCCGCACCGTCGAAGTTCTCTCGGAGATCGACAATTCACGAGCGGAGGACCTGCATCCGCTCGCCAACAAGCTGATCTCGGGAATCGAGGACCGCGAGGCGCTCTATCTCGCCGTTCTCCTCCATGACATCGCTAAGGGCCGCCAGGAGGATCATTCAATTGCCGGCGCCCGCGTCGCCCGCAAGCTCTGCGCCCGCTTCGGCCTCTCGCAGAAGCAGACGGAACTCGTGGTCTGGCTGATCGAGGAACATCTGACGATGTCGATGGTGGCGCAGACCCGCGACCTCACCGATCGCAAGACCATTATCGATTTTGCCGACCGCGTACAGTCGCTCGACCGGCTGAAGATGCTTCTGATCCTGACGATCTGCGACATTCGCGCCGTGGGCCCGGGCGTCTGGAACGGCTGGAAGGGCCAGCTTCTGCGCACGCTCTATTACGAGACCGAGCTGCTGCTGGCCGGCGGCTTTTCGGAGGTGTCCCGCAAGGAGCGGGCCCATGCCGCCGCCGAGGCGTTGCGCGGCGCCCTATCCGACTGGAGCCAGAAGGACCGCAACACCTATACCAAGCTGCATTACCAGCCATATCTGCTCTCGGTGCCGTTGGAAGACCAGCTCCGCCACGCCGATTTCATCCGCCAGGCCGACAAGGCGGGCCAAGCGCTAGCCACGATGGTGCGCACCGACAGTTTCCACGCCATCACTGAGATCACCGTGCTGTCGCCCGACCACCCCCGGCTGCTCGCCGTCATTGCCGGCGCCTGTGCTGCGGCCGGCGCCAACATCGTCGACGCGCAGATCTTCACGACCTCGGACGGACGGGCGCTCGATACGATCCATGTCAGCCGCGAATTTGCCGATGATGCCGACGAACTGCGCCGCGCCGGCACAATCGGGCGGATGATCGAGAACGTGCTGTCCGGCCGCAAGCGCCTGCCCGAGGTTATCGCCACGCGCACGCGTAACCGCAAGAAAAGCAAGGCCTTCGACATTCCGCCTTCGGTCAACATTACCAACAGCCTGTCGAACAAGTTCACGGTCATCGAGGTCGAATGCCTCGACCGGCCGGGCCTGCTGTCGGAGATCACTGCCGTGCTCTCCGATCTGTCGCTCGATATCCAGTCGGCGCGCATCACCACCTTCGGCGAGAAGGTAATCGACACCTTCTACGTCACCGACCTCGTGGGTCAGAAGATATCGGGCGACAGCAAGCGCGCCAATATCACCGCCCGCATGAAGGCCGTGATGGCGGAGGAGCAGGACGAGCTGCGCGAGCGCATGCCCTCCGGCATCATCGCGCCCGCCGCCACCCGAACATCGCCCGCAGCCGAAAAGAAAGCCGATTCCCCCGCATGAGCCCCAAAGCATGAGCCTCGTCAAGAAATTCGCGACCGTCGGCGGCGCCACTCTCGGCAGCCGCATCTTCGGCTTCGCCCGTGAAACGCTGATGGCAGCGGCGCTCGGCACCGGGCCGATGGCCGACGTCTTCTACGCCGCCTTCCGTTTTCCGAACCTCTTCCGCCGGCTGTTTGCCGAAGGCGCCTTCAACGCCGCCTTCGTGCCGCTCTTTGCCAAGGAGATTGAGGCGAACGGCACGGATGGCGCCAAGCGCTTTTCGGAAGAAGTCTTCGGCGTGTTGTTTTCGGTGCTGCTCCTCATCACCATCGTGATGGAGCTTGCCATGCCGCTCTTGGTGCGCTTCATCATCGCGCCGGGCTTTGCCGACGATGCCGAGAAATTCTCGATCACGATCCGCATGGCGGCCGTGATGTTTCCCTATCTGATGTGCATGTCGCTGACGGCGATGATGAGCGGCATGCTGAATTCGCTGCATCATTTCTTCGCCGCCGCCATCGCCCCCGTCTTCCTCAACGTGGTGATGATCGGAGCGCTGTTTTATTCGCTCTATACCGGCGCCGATCCGCTCGCGACGGCCTGGTATCTCTCCTGGGGCGTTCTTGCCGCCGGCGTGCTGCAACTCGCCGTCGTCTATGTCGGCGTGCTGACAGCCGGCATGAGCATCGGCCTGCGCTTCCCGAAGATGACTGCGAATGTCAAGCGGCTGCTGATCCTTGCGGTGCCCGCCGCCGTGACAGGCGGCATCACTCAGATCAACCAGCTGATCGGCCAGGCGATCGCCTCCTCCCGCGACGGCGCGATTGCGGCGCTACAGTATGCCGACCGCATCTATCAGCTGCCGCTCGGCGTCGTCGGCGTCGCCGTCGGCGTGGTGCTGCTGCCGGAGCTTGCCCGGGCGCTGAAGGGCGGGGCGCTGCGCGAAGCGGCAAACCTGCAGAACCGCTCGATCGAATTCGTGCTGTTCCTGACCATCCCCGCCGCTTTCGCGCTCTGGATCCTCTCCGACGAAATCATCCGCGTGCTCTACGAACGCGGCGCCTTTCATCAGGAAAACACCGCCGTCGTCGGCTCGATCCTGGCGATCTACGGCATTGGCCTGCCCGCGTTTGTGCTCATCAAGGCGCTGCAGCCGGGCTTTTACGCCCGCGAGGACACCAAGACGCCGATGCGCTTCTCGGCGATCGCAGTGGGGACCAACTGCGCGACGGCGCTGACCCTGTTCCCCTTTATGGGCGCGCCCGGCATCGCCGTCGCCGAAGCCACCGCCGGCTGGATCAGCACGCTTTTGCTGTTCACCACGCTTTTGCGCCGCGGCCATCTGACCTGGGAATGGGCGCTGGCAAAACGCGCCGCCCTGCTGATCGTCGCCTCGGCCGTCATGGGCGCGGCAATCGTCTTCCTCAAGCAATATTGGGCGCCGTGGCTCGCCTCCGGCGCGCCGCTTCTGACCAAGGTCGGTACGCTGGGGCTGCTGATCGCAATCGCAATGCTCATCTATTTCGCCGCCGCCTTCCTGATCGGCGGAGCCGACCTCGGCATGATTCGGCGCAACCTGAACCGCAAGCCGGTGCCGGCGAAGGATGCACAAAGCTAGTTGATTGCCGAGAAAGCCCCTCATCCGGCTGCCGCCACCTTCTCCCCGTTCTGACGGGAGAAGGGACTTGCCGCGCCGCCGCGCCTCTCTCAGGCCTCTCGTAGGCACGTCCCCTCGCCCCGTTTACGGGGAGGGTTAGGGTGAGGGGCAAAAGTAGCCGGCGCAAACCTGACCGCCGTGGCACAAAACCCCTGCACACTTTTCTCGCTCGCCTAACAATCGACCCATCGTCTCTGCGGGCCGACATCGACATGAATGATGCCGTTGCAATAGCTGCCGATGCCGCCGATGCCTGGAGCTGTCTTGGCGGCAGCAATGATGGTTCGTTCCGAGAGGCCCGGCACCCGGATATCGGCCGCCAGGCATTTTCCATGCAGGGAGCCATGACGGCGGGGATGTGGCCGGAGGCCGGAGGTAACGATCGGGCGACGTCCGGTCTTTGCGGCGATATGCGAGAGGATCGCTCGCAGGCGCTCTGGAAAACAGCCGGCGCGCACGCTGACGGTCTGAACCGCATAGGCGAGTCGCGTCTCATGCTTGGGAAGATGAACGGCCGGTCTCTTGCTGTCTTGACCGACGGCGTCGGTTGCGGATTGTAGGGCGAAAAGGCCTGCCATGACGAGCAAACGGGTGTTCTGCATGGTCCCCTCCGGGCGGTTGGCCTGGCGACTGACGGGCCGCCAGTGTGCGGAGAGGATTTTCAGTTCAATAAAAGCTTTTCTGTGAAATTTTATACTCAATTTGAACTAAGGACGCTGATCAATTCGGCTTAAAAATGAGCATCCTTCGCGTTCTAGATGGAATAAACATCCAAACATGGGAGATCACATGACTGTCCAGTCTCTTTTTCTCGTCACGCTCGTCGTTGACGATTACGACCGCGCCAAAGGCTTCTATTGCGGCACCCTCGGTTTCGATTGCCTTCAGGACGAGCCCCAGCCGGAGGGCAAACGCTGGGTGGTCGTGAAGCCGAAAGGCGGGGATGGCGCAGCCTTTCTGCTGGCGCAGGCGGCAAACCAGACGCAGCGCGCGGCGATCGGCAACCAGACGGGTGGCCGCGTCGGCTTCTTCCTGAAGACCGACGATTTCGCCCGCGATTATGCCGCGATGCTCGGCGCCGGAGTGCGCTTTCTGGAGGAGCCCAGGCATGAGGTCTACGGCACGGTCGCCGTCTTTACGGATCCTTACGGCAACACCTTCGACCTGATCCAGCATGCCGCAGCCCGAACCACTTGATTGGGACGGGTTGCCCGTGCATAAGCCGCGGCGTTAGCAACATGGGCGAACAGCCCTGGGGCCCTCCACCAGCCTATTGAGGACGACATGAGCGAATTCCAAAAACTCGTATTCTCCGGCGTGCAGCCGACCGGCAATCTGCATCTCGGCAACTATCTCGGTGCGATCCGCCGCTTCGTGGCGCTGCAGGAAGGCAATGACTGCATCTACTGCGTCGTCGACATGCATGCACTCACCGCCCAGCTGGTGCACGAGGACATGCCGAGCCAGACGCGCTCGATCGCCGCTGCCTTCATCGCCGCCGGCATCGATCCGGAAAAGCACATCGTCTTCAATCAGTCAGCCGTGCCGCAGCATGCGGAACTTGCCTGGATCTTCAACTGTGTCGCGCGCATCGGCTGGATGAACCGCATGACGCAGTTCAAGGACAAGGCCGGCAAGGACCGCGAGCAGGCTTCGCTCGGCCTCTACGCCTATCCAAGCCTGATGGCCGCCGACATTCTCGTCTACCGCGCCACCCATGTGCCAGTCGGCGAGGACCAGAAGCAGCATCTGGAGCTTGCCCGCGACATCGCGATGAAGTTCAACCTCGATTATGCCGAGCATATACGCAAGAGCGGCTACGGCGTCGACATCACCGTCGGCGACGAGCCAGTGCATGCCTATTTTCCGATGGTCGAACCCTTGATCGGCGGACCGGCGCCGCGCGTCATGTCGCTTCGCGACGGCACCAAGAAAATGTCGAAATCCGATCCTTCCGACCTCTCGCGCATCAATCTGATGGACGACGAAGAGGCGATCTCGAAGAAGATCCGCAAGGCCAAGACCGATCCGGACGGTTTGCCGAGCGAGGTCGACGGGCTCCAGGGCCGTCCGGAAGCCGACAATCTGGTGGCGATCTATGCCGCGCTGGCCGACAAATCGAAGGCCGAGGTGCTTACCGAATTCGGCGGCCAGCAATTCTCGGTCTTCAAGCCGGCGCTGGTCGATCTCGCCATCCATGTGCTGGCGCCGATCACCGGCGAGATGCGCCGGCTGATGGACGATACCAGCCATATCGACGCGATCCTGCGCAAGGGCGGCGAACGCGCCAGGGAGCGTGCCGAAGTGACGATGAAGCAGGTGCGCGACGTTATCGGCTTCCTGTACTGAGACAACGCCCCTGTCCTTCGGGGAACAAGGGAATCCCCAGAGGCAGAGGTGCTAAAAACTGCGCTTGCAATTTTTCCGCTTCGGGTGTCAGAGTCCGCCCCATGGTATCGAAGCGACTCTCACGGCTCGAAGGTCACCGCCGCAAATTCATGGCGGTGATCGACGGGACACCCGAATGCCAGCGCGCCGTTCATTATGCCGGCCGGCGCGCGAAGAATTCCAATGGCGGCCTGGTGCTGCTCTATGTGATCCCCAACGGCGATTTCCAGCAATGGCTCGGCGTCGAGGAGATCATGCGGGCCGAGGCGCGCGAGGAAGCCGAGGCAACGGTTGCCAAGATCGCCCAGATCGTGCGCGAGACGATCGGCATTGAGCCTGAGGTCGTCATCCGGGAAGGCAGTGCCGCCGAGCAGATCAACGCCGTGATCGAAGAAGACCGCGATGTGGCGATCCTCGTTCTTGCCGCCGGTTCGGCAAAGGAAGGTCCCGGACCACTGGTTTCGTCGGTCGCTGGACGCGCGGCGGCGTTTCCGATCCCGGTCACTGTCCTGCCGGATACGCTGACCAATGAGGAAATCGACGCCCTCTGCTGAGCCTATTTCTTGAGTACAAGTCTCTTGATTAGGTCAGGCAATGGGCTTATCTTCTTTGGAAGAATTCTAAAGACGGCCGAGGTCTCGAGCCTGTCACATGGAGAGCCAGATGTTCATTCAGACCGAAGCCACGCCGAACCCCGCCACACAGAAGTTCCTGCCGGGCAAGGTTGTCATGGAAAACGGCACCGCCGAATTCCGCAGCGCCGAAGAGGCTGAAGCCTCGCCGCTCGCCGCCCGCCTGTTCGAAATTCCTGGCGTCACGGGAGTCTATTTCGGCTATGATTTCATTTCCGTCTCCAAGGACAACGCCGAATGGCAGCATCTTAAGCCGGCTATCCTTGGCTCGATCATGGAGCATTTCATGTCCGGCAAGCCGGTCATGAGTGATGCTTCCATCCTTTCCGAAGATGCCGATGCCGGCGACGAGTTCTTTGATGAAGGCGACGAGTCGATCGTGCTGACCATCAAGGAGCTTTTGGAGACCCGCGTGCGTCCGGCCGTCGCCCAGGACGGCGGCGACATCACCTTCCGCGGCTTCAAGGACGGCAAGGTCTATCTGAACATGAAAGGCTCCTGCTCCGGCTGCCCGTCTTCGACGGCGACGCTGAAGCACGGCGTCCAGAACCTGCTGCGCCATTTCGTTCCCGAAGTGCAGGAAGTGATTGCCGCTTAGGAATTTCAAATTCGCTCCGGCCGTTCATCTCAGGTTCGGCCGGAGGGTCTATGGTTAGGCGACAAACGGTTTATTCGGAAATTGATGGCATGATCGTTCTGGCGCTCGACACGGCAGGTGTGGATTGCGCTGCCGCCGTTTATGACAGCGGCAGGAATACGGTGCTGGGGGAGGCATCGGACATGATCGGCAAGGGGCATGCTGAACATCTGATCGGGATCGTCGATCGCGCGCTGGATCAGGCGGGTGTCACGCTTTCTGACGTCGACCGCCTTGCCGTCACCATCGGCCCCGGCTCGTTTACCGGCATCCGCGTCGGCGTTGCCGCAGCCCGGGGTTTTGCGCTTTCCCTCAATGTGCCCGTCGTCGGCGTCACCACGCTCGAGGTGATGGCATCAGCCCAGCGTGCGAGGACGCCGGGCCGTGCCGTGCTGGCGGCGATGGACGCCAAGCGGGACGAAATCTATCTCCAGTCCTTCGCCGCCGATGGTTCCCCGCTGGATCAGCCGCGGGCGGCAAGCGTTGCCGAGGCTCAGGCTTTCGCCGCCGGCTTCGATGGTGAAATCACCGGTTCGGCAACGCCGCTCCTGAAGGCCGGCGCCGGTGGCGACCACCCCAACGTTTTTCCGATTTCGATTGTCGCGCGTCTGGGGGCTGCGGCCCCTGCCGACGCCGGAAAGCCCAAGCCCCTTTATCTGCGCGGACCGGATGCCAAGCCGCAGGCCGGATATGCGATTGCGCGACGAGTGTGACATGCTGGAAGCCTATCTGACGCTGAAGCCGGAATTCGAAATCATCGCCATGGAGCGCGAGGATTGCCGCGACGTCGCCGTCCTGCATGGCGAGCGTTTCGCCCAGCCCTGGGGCGACGGCGAATTCCACAGCCTGCTGTCGCAGGAGACTGTTTTCGGCTTCGTCGCGCGCCAGACCAACGCCATCCTGAAAAAGCCGCTTCCCGGCTTTATCCTTGCCCGCCAAGTCGCCGGCGAAGCCGAGATCCTGACGATTGCCGTGCAGGCGAAAGCCGCCCGTGCCGGACTGGGCTGGCGGCTGATGCAGGCGGCGATGCGCGAGGCGCGGGCGCGTGGCGGCGAGAGCATGTTTCTTGAGGTCGACAGCGGCAATACGGCAGCACTCGGCCTCTACCGCAAGCTCGGTTTTGAAAAGGTCGGCGAGCGCCAGGGCTACTACAAGCAGGAAAATGGCGCCCCTTCCACGGCGCTTGTCATGAAGCGCGTTCTTCGATAGTTCCCTGGCAGAGCAGGACATGCGGACCGGCGCAAACGCCGTGCAGGCATTGTGGAAACGCGATTACTTTTGAAGGCGGGCCATGACCGACGTAGCCAAGACCCTCGAGGAGCTTTGCGCCGAACGCGGCATGCGCATGACCGAGCAGCGCCGCGTGATCGCGCGCATCCTCGAAGAATCCGAAGACCATCCCGACGTCGAAGAGCTTTACCGCCGTTCTGTGAAGGTCGACGCGAAAATCTCGATCTCCACGGTCTATCGCACCGTCAAGCTGTTCGAGGATGCCGGCATCATCGCCCGCCACGATTTCCGCGACGGGCGCTCGCGCTACGAAACGGTGCCGGAAGAGCATCATGACCATCTCATCGACCTGAAGACCGGCACGGTCATCGAATTCCGTTCACCTGAGATCGAGGCGCTGCAGGAGCGCATCGCCCGCGAGCACGGCTTCCAGCTGGTCGACCACCGCCTGGAGCTCTACGGCATTCCGTTGAAGAAGGAAGATCTCTGAAGCGATGGCCGCCCGGGAGTGCCGCATTTGATCGCCTGGCTGCGCATTGCCTTCGCTGCGGTCGTCATCCTTGCCGTCAGCATCGTGCTCATGCCGCTGCAGCTGTTGGCCCTGCGTTTCGACTGGCGGCTGCGCCGCAGACTTCCGCGCGTCTGGCACCGTATCATCTGTTATTGTCTCGGCATCCGCGTCCGGGTGACGGGCAGGCTGGAAGACCGCCGACCGCTGATGCTCTGCTCCAACCATTCGTCCTGGCTTGACATCATGGTGATGTCGTCCGTCGCCGACGTCGCTTTCATCGCCAAGATCGAGGTCAGAGACTGGCCGATCTTCGGCACGCTCGCCAAGCTGCAGAAGAGCGTGTTCGTCGTGCGCGAGGAAAGGCGCAAGACCGGCCATCAGGCAAATGAGATCGCCGGGCGCATGGCCGATGGGGAAATCGTCGTGCTCTTTCCGGAGGGCACGACCTCGGACGGCAACCGGTTGCTTGAGGTCAAGTCGTCGCTGTTCGGCGCTGCCGCGATGGCGGTGCCTTATTCGCCGACGGGAACCGTCGTGGTGCAGCCGGTGGCCGTCGCCTATACCAGGGTGCATGGCATTCCGATGGGGCGCTACCACCGGCCGCTCGCCGCCTGGCCGGGGGATATCGAGCTCCTGCCGCATCTGATCGACATCCTCAGATGCGGCGCCATCGACGCGGAAGTTTCCTTCGGCGAGGCGGTGGAATACCGCGCCGAGAGCAATCGCAAAGAGGTGAGCGCGACGATCGCCTCGCGCATCCGCAGCCTTCTCAACACAAGCCTGCGCGGGCACAATGTCGGGTGAGCCGAGAGTCTCTTTTCTCGGACGTCAAAAACCACTAAATAGCGCGCCATGACACAGGATAACGCCCTTCTTCAGGCCCCGGAGGTTTCTCTCCGTGACGGCAGCAACAGCCGCAAGGTCTTCATCAAGACCTATGGCTGCCAGATGAACGTCTATGATTCCATGCGCATGAGCGATGCGCTTGCCCGCGACGGCTACGAACCGACCGAAGACATGGAACAGGCGGATCTCGTTCTGCTCAACACCTGTCATATCAGGGAGAAGGCGGCCGAGAAGGTCTATTCGGCGCTCGGACGGCTGCGCGAGATGAAAAAGAAGAAGGCAGCCGACGGCCGCGATATGATGATCGGCGTAACCGGCTGCGTCGCCCAGGCCGAAGGTGAGGAGATCCTGCGCCGGGCGCCGGCTGTCGACGTCGTCATTGGGCCGCAGACTTATCACCGCCTGCCGGAGGCGCTGCGCCGGGCCAAAGAGGGCCAGCGCGTCGTCGATACGGAATATGCGATCGAGGACAAGTTCGAGCATCTGCCGATTGCCGAGAGCCGCAAGATCCGCGCCCGCGGCGTCACCGCCTTCCTGACGGTGCAGGAGGGCTGCGACAAGTTCTGCACATTCTGCGTCGTGCCTTATACGCGCGGCTCGGAAGTGTCGCGGCCGGTCTCGCAGATCGTCGAGGAGGCCGAAAAGCTCGTCGAAGCCGGAGTGCGCGAAATCACCCTGCTCGGCCAGAACGTCAATGCCTGGCATGGCGCCGGACCGCGTGGCGAGGCATGGAGCCTCGGCGACCTGCTCTACCGGCTTGCCGAGATCCCCGGCCTGGCGCGGCTGCGTTATACCACAAGCCATCCCCGCGACATGGACGACCGGCTGATCGAGGCGCATCGCGACCTCCGGGCGCTGATGCCCTACCTGCACCTGCCGGTGCAATCGGGCTCCGACCGAATCCTGAAGGCGATGAACCGCCGTCATACGGCGGCCGAATATCTCAGTCTGATCGAGCGCATCCGCGCCGTGCGTCAGGACATCGCGCTATCGGGCGATTTCATCACCGGTTTTCCGGGGGAGACAGACAAGGATTTTGAGGATACACTCAGACTTGTGGAGGAGGTGCGCTATGCGCAGGCCTTCTCGTTCAAATACTCGACTCGGCCGGGCACGCCCGGCGCGGAACTGAAGGACCAGGTGCCGGAAGAGATCAAGGCAGAACGGCTGGAACGCCTGCAAGTGCTTCTTTTGAAGCAGCAGCAGGAATTTGCCGAATCCTGCATCGGCAAGGAGATCGATCTGCTGCTCGAAAAGCCCGGCCGCATGCCGGGTCAGCTGATCGGACGTTCTCCCTGGCTTCAATCCGTGAATGTTGATGCAAAAGCATCGCAAATCGGTGACATTATCAAAGTGCGAATCACCGGAACCGGAACGAACAGCCTGTTTGCCGAACGCGCAGAGGCTACGGTCTAACCCAAGGAGCCCGACCGCTTGAACGGACAAGAATTGGTTTCTTCTTCACCGCGCCACCCCCGCACGCCGAGCGACACCAATCACTTCGTCCTGACGTTCGAGAACAATCGGTTCGCCAGCGAACTCTTCGGCCAGTTCGACCAGCATCTAAAGCTGCTCGAGGAGCGGCTGAATATCGATGCGCGGGCACGCGGCAATTCCGTCGTCATATCGGGCGATGTCGTGACCACCAATCAGGCGCGGCGCACGCTCGATTATCTCTATGAAAAGCTTCAGAAAGGCGGCAGCGTGGAACGATCCGACGTCGAGGGCGCAATCCGCATGGCGGTCGCCGCCGACGATCAGCTCAGCCTTCCCACCATGGAGCGCAAGGCCAAGCTGACAATGGCGCAGATTTCGACGCGCAAGAAGACGATTATCGCCCGCACGCCGACGCAAGACGCCTATATCAGGGCGCTGGAGCGCGCCGAGCTCGTCTTCGGCGTCGGCCCGGCCGGCACCGGCAAGACCTATCTCGCCGTCGCCCATGCCGCCCAGATGCTGGAGCGCGGCGCAGTCGAAAAAATCATACTGTCGCGCCCGGCCGTCGAGGCCGGCGAGCGCCTCGGCTTCCTGCCCGGTGACATGAAGGAAAAGGTCGACCCTTATCTTCGCCCGCTCTATGACGCGCTCTACGATATGATCCCGGCCGACAAGGTCGATCGGGCCATCACCGCCGGCGTCATTGAAATTGCGCCGCTCGCCTTCATGCGCGGCCGCACGCTCGCCAACGCCGCCATCATCCTCGACGAAGCGCAAAATACGACGTCGATGCAGATGAAGATGTTCCTGACGCGTCTCGGCGAAAATGCCCGCATGATCGTCACCGGCGACCCGAGCCAGATCGACCTGCCGCGGGGCGTCAAATCCGGCCTCGTCGAGGCCCTGGAGCTGCTGAACGGCGTTGAGGGCATCTCGATCGTGCGTTTCAAGGACACCGACGTCGTACGCCATCCGCTGGTCGGGCGCATCGTCAGAGCCTATGACGCCACCTATCTTGTCGAAGCCGAAGACGTCGGTCGGCAGGACTGATGGCTGAACTCGACATCCAGATCAGCATCGAGAACATCGGCTGGCCCGGCGAGGAAACGCTACTGGTTTTTTGCGAGCGTGTGCTTGGGGCCGCCGCGGTCTATCTTCGCGACAATGAGAAGCAGCCCTTCCCGAAGATGCCGCCGGAGGTTTCGCTGGTCTTTACCGACGATGCCTCGATCCAGGACATCAATGCCGAATGGCGCGGCAAGGACAAGCCGACCAATGTCCTCTCCTTCCCGGCCTTTCCGGTTCAGCGCGGCAAGCTGCCCGGGCCGATGCTTGGCGACATCATCATCGCCCGGGAGACGGTGGAGCGGGAAGCCCAGGAACTCGAAAAGAGCTTCGACGACCACCTGACCCATCTTCTGGTGCACGGTTTCTTGCATCTTCTCGGCTACGACCATATGAATAATGCCGAAGCCGAAATTATGGAGGGGCTGGAGACTCGCATTTTGGCGCAGCTCGGCCTATCTGATCCCTACGAGGGTCAAGACCTTAAAATGGAACCATGAGCGACTTTACGACGAAGCCGGCGGCAGACGCCAAGGACTCCGAGCCATCCTCTTCTTCGGATGAGGTCGGCAGTAGTAGTCGGCCATCCGGCCGATCCCAATCCTTCTGGTCGCGCGCCGCCCGCATTCTCCGCCCGCAGCAGGGCTCGCGACTGCGCGAGGATCTTGCCGATGCGCTGATGACCGATGCGGCCGGCGACGACGCTTTTTCGCCCGACGAACGGGCGATGCTGCACAATATCCTGCGCTTTCGCGAGGTGCGCGTCGCCGACGTGATGGTGCCGCGCGCCGATATCGAGGCGGTGGACCAAAATATCACCATCGGCGAGCTGATGATCCTTTTCGAGGAATCCGGCCGCTCGCGCATGCCTGTTTATGCCGATACGCTCGATGACCCACGCGGCATGGTGCATATCCGCGACCTGCTCTCCTACGTCGCCAAGCAGGCGCGCAACAAGCGCCGTGGCCCGGCAAAGCCGGCCGCTGCAGCCCCGGCGATCGAAGTCGCGCCGGAGAACATCCAGAAGCCGCCGCGCTCGAGCAAGCCGAATTTCGATCTTGCCCGGGTCGACCTGCAGAAGACGCTCGCCGAGGCCGGCATCATCCGCAAGATCCTGTTCGTGCCGCCGTCGATGCTGGCCTCCGACCTCTTGCGCAGAATGCAGGTGAACCGTACGCAGATGGCGCTCGTCATCGACGAGTATGGCGGCACCGACGGTCTCGCCTCGCACGAGGACATCGTCGAAATGGTGGTCGGCGACATCGACGACGAACATGACGACGAAGAGGTGATGTTCAAGCGCGTCGCCGAAGACGTCTTCGTCGCCGACGCCCGTGTTGAGCTGGAAGAGATCGCTGAAGCGATCGGACCGGATTTCGACATCAGCGAACAGGTCGACGAGGTTGACACGCTGGGAGGGCTGATCTTCTCCGCGCTCGGCCGCATCCCCGTTCGCGGCGAAGTCGTCCAGGCCCTGCCGAACTTCGAATTCCATATTCTTGACGCAGATCCGCGCCGCATCAAGCGGCTGCGCATCACCCGCAAGCGCCACGCGATCCGCCGCCGCGCCAAGGAGGCTGGCGACATCACGCCCGGATCCGAGACCGGCGACGACCGGCCGGCCGAATCGACCACGAACTAGGCATCAGTACGAAAATCGGGTCGCCTTTCAGGGCCGTTGCGGAAACAGGACAAAGAGCCGCTTTTTTGAAAGACTGCGCATGGGTTGATTCGCGGTTTGATGGGAGTGCGCATGGAGCGGCTTGCGGACAGGGTTATCCTCGTCTGGGGGTTAAAACGGTCGTTGGTGGCCGTCGCCGCTGGAGCATTCGCCGCTCTGGCGCTGCCGCCTTTCGGTTTTTTCGCTGCGATGTTTCTCTCCTTCACGCTGCTCGTCTGGCTGCTCGACGGGGCGGCGGCTTCTCCTGAAAGCGGCATGATCGGCAGGCTATGGCCGGCCTTTGCCGTCGGCTGGCTGTTCGGCTTCGGCTATTTCGTCGCCGGCCTCTGGTGGATCGGCCATGCCTTGCTGGTCGATTCGGAGGAATTTGCCTGGGCACTGCCCCTGGCAGTCCTCGGACTGCCGGCCGGCCTTGCGGTCTTCTATGGGCTGGCGACTGCACTTGCCCGGATCGTCTGGTCGGACGGCATGGGACGGATCGCCGCACTTGCGGCCGGTTTCGGCCTGATGGAATGGCTTCGAAGCGTGATTCTCACCGGCTTTCCCTGGAATGCCATCGGTTACGGCCTGATGCCCGTTCCGCTGATGATGCAGTCGGCGCATGTGATCGGCGTGACGGGGGTGGCGACACTTGCCGTCTTCGTCTTTTCCGCCCCGGCGCTGATCGGGACGCGACAGGGCGCGAAGCCTGGAATTGCGCTCGCCGCCCTGCTGTTTGCCGCCCATCTCGGTTACGGCGCCTATGCCCTCCATCTGGCGCCGCGGCCGCAGCCCTTGCCCGAGGACAAGCGGCCCGTGGTGCGGCTGGTGCAGCCGGCCATCGATCAGGCGGCGAAGATGGACAACGACGCCGACCGCAATGCGATCTTCGAGACCCATCTGAAGCTTTCGGCCGAAGCGCCGAGGAATGGCGGACGCAAACCCAACATCATCGTCTGGCCGGAAACCTCGATCCCCTTCATCCTCACCGACAACCAGGATGCGCTGACGCGGATCGCCGATACGCTCGACGACGACCAGATCCTGATCGCCGGCGCAGTGCGCGCCGAGGAGATAGGGCCCGGCACACCGGTGCGCTACTACAATTCCATCTATGTGATCGACGGCCGCGGCCAGATCATCGCCGCCTCCGACAAGGTGCATCTCGTGCCTTTCGGCGAATATCTGCCCTTTGAGGACATCCTCACCGAACTCGGCATCCAGAACGTCGTCGAGATACCGGGCGGCTTTTCGGCCGCCGCAACCCGGCACCTGTTGGCGCTGCCCGGCGGCCTCAATCTCTACCCGCTGATCTGCTATGAGATCATCTTTCCGGGCGAAATGACTGGCGACATCGTGGATGCCAACGCGCTCCTCAACCTCACCAACGATGCCTGGTTCGGCATCACGCCCGGACCCTACCAGCATTTTCAGCAGGCGCGGGTGCGGGCAATCGAGACCGGCCTGCCGCTGATTCGCGACGCCAACAACGGCATATCGGCACTCGTGAACGCGCATGGGGAAATCATCGCAGGCCTCGGTCTTGGTGAGACCGGCTTTATTGATGCAACTGTTGATGGGTTCGGCAATGGGTTCGGAACCACATACCCCCTTCAGACATACTTCTGGTTGATCGAAGCACTGCTGATTTTGATTGCGCTAATTTCACGCGGAGGTTTTATTTTAGGGTTGAATTGACCAAAAACCCCTAAAATTGCATAGTGGTGTCAATCGGCGTTCTTAACGTATGTTTATCGGCGGGTTCCCGCCGCTTACAACGTGGCGTTTTGGGATGGATCAGGGGCATGCCGGTTGGAAACAGAAATTCGTAGCTAGGGCACGACCATGATTGAAAATAAGAAGAAGCCGAATCCGATCGACATCCATGTTGGCAGCCGCATTCGCCTTCGCCGGACGATGTTGGGCATGAGCCAGGAAAAGCTTGGCGAAAGCCTCGGCATCACCTTCCAGCAGATCCAGAAATATGAGAAGGGCACCAACCGTGTCGGCGCAAGCCGTCTGCAGAACATCTCGAGCATCCTCAATGTTCCGGTCTCCTTCTTCTTCGAAGATGCGCCCGGCGAACATGCCGGCGCCGTCGGCGGCATGGCCGAAGCCTCCAGCTCGAATTACGTCGTCGATTTCCTCTCCTCCTCGGAGGGTCTGCAGCTCAACCGTGCCTTCGTCAAGATTTCCGATCCCAAGGTACGCCGCAAGGTCGTGGAACTGGTCAAGGCGCTCGCTGCCGAAGCCGACGCTGACTGATCCAGCTCTCATCGCAAAATAGGAAAGGCGGTCGAAAGGCCGCTTTTTTGCGTTTTTCGGGCAAAATTTGTCACATCGCCGCAGATATAAAGATATATTTATGTCCTTGTGCGCTTGTCATCAGCGCTCGAACTGAGTACCTACTAGCTTGCTTTTATTCTTTGAGGGGAATCCCGGAATGCGCGCGAATTATCTCTTTACCAGCGAATCTGTTGCCGAAGGTCATCCGGACAAAGTGTGTGACCGCATCTCCGACGAGATCGTCGATCTGGTCTACCGCGAAGCGGCCAAGACCGGCGTCAATCCGTGGGGCGTGCGCATTGCCTGCGAAACGCTGGCAACGACCAATCGCGTCGTCATCGCCGGCGAGGTCCGCCTGCCGCCGAGCCTGATGAAGAAGGACAAGGACGGCAAGGACGTCATCAATCCCTCGAAGTTCAAGGCCGCTGCTCGCCGCGCCATCAAGGATATCGGCTACGAACAGGACGGCTTCCACTGGAAGAAGGCAAAGATCGACGTGCTGCTGCACTCGCAGTCGGCCGATATCGCCCAGGGCGTCGACAGCGCCGCCGACCAGCAGGGCGACGAGGGCGCCGGCGACCAGGGCATCATGTTTGGTTACGCCTGCAAGGAAACGCCGGACCTGATGCCGGCTCCGATCTATTATTCCCACAGGATTCTGCAGCTGCTTGCTGCGGCCCGCAAGAAGGGCGACGGTGAAGTCGCCAAGCTCGGCCCCGACGCCAAGAGCCAGGTGACCGTGCGTTACGTCGACGGCAAGCCGTCGGAAGTGACCTCGATCGTGCTTTCGACCCAGCATCTCGACGAGAGCTGGGATTCCAAGAAGGTCCGGGCCGTCGTCGAGCCCTATATTCGCGAGGCGCTCGGTGAACTGAAGATCGCCGAGGATTGCAAGTGGTACATCAATCCGACCGGCAAGTTCGTCATCGGCGGACCGGACGGCGATGCGGGCCTGACCGGCCGCAAGATCATCGTCGACACCTATGGCGGTGCGGCTCCACATGGCGGCGGCGCATTTTCCGGCAAGGACACGACCAAGGTCGACCGTTCGGCTGCCTATGCCGCCCGCTACCTCGCCAAGAACGTCGTCGCCGCCGGCCTCGCCGACCGCTGCACGATCCAGCTCTCCTACGCTATCGGCGTCGCTCAGCCGCTGTCGATCTATGTCGACCTGCACGGCACCGGCAAGGGTGTGTCGGAAGACCAGGTTGAAGCGGCGATCCGCCAGAATATGGACCTGTCGCCGTCGGGCATCCGCCGTCACCTCGACCTCAACAAGCCGATCTACGCCAAGACCTCGGCCTATGGTCATTTCGGCCGCAAGGCTGGCCGCGACGGCTCGTTCTCCTGGGAGCGCACCGACCTCGTCAAGGCGCTCAAGGAAGCCGTCAAGACCAAGGTCGCTGCATGACGGATATGGAGCGCCGGGGACGGGCGACCGAAGCCTTTTTCGGTCGCCGCAAGGGAAAGGCCCTGCGCGAACAGCAGGCGGAAACGCTGAATAGCCTGCTCCCGGCATTCCTCATCGATCTCTCGGCGGCTCCCCCGGAGCCGCTGACCTCCCTCTTCCCGGTTCCGGTCAAGACATTGCGGCTGGAAATCGGTTTCGGCGGCGGCGAGCATCTGATGCATCGCGCGCTGGAGACCCCGTCCACCGGCTTCATCGGCGTCGAGCCCTTCGTCAATTCGATGCAGAAGCTTTTGTCACGCGTCGGCCAGACGGGCGCGCAGAACATTCGCGTCTATAATGACGATGCGACGCAACTGCTCGACTGGCTGCCGGACGCTTCGCTCGACCACATCGATCTGCTCTATCCCGATCCCTGGCCGAAGCGGAAGCACTGGAAACGCCGCTTCGTCTCCAAGACCAATCTCGACCGCTTCCACCGGGTGCTGAAGCCCGGCGGCCTGTTCTGCTTCGCCTCCGACATCGACACCTATGTGAACTGGACGCTGATCAAATGCCGCGACCATGGCGGCTTCGACTGGCTGGCCGACAATGCGGCGGATTGGCTGACCCCCTATGAGGGCTGGCCGAGCACGCGCTACGAGGCCAAGGCACGCCGCGAGGGCCGCTCTTCGGCCTATCTGACCTTCAGGAAGATCTGAGGCTGTCGGCAATTTCCGGCATCCTGCTCTAAAACCGACGACGAAAACAAACCGAACTGAACGCGCTACGCTCTCACTTGTGGCGCGTAGAGTTCCGCCGTGGAACGGTTGCAATTGCCGCTGACGCGACTATTTCCGTGCTGGCCACCCTCCGCTCAAATGGAAGGGAGAAAATGACCGGGAGCATATCATGTGCCGAAATGATGATCCTATATCTGGCTTCCACTGCGGCGACAGTGTTGATTTTTCAGGTCGGTATTGGCTTCATGAGCGGCGACTGTGTTCAGGAACCGGTCGAGCATCGAGTTGAAGCTCTCCGGCTTTTCCCAGAAGGGCGCGTGTCCAGCCCCTTCTATTACATGCGCTTTGCCTTCGAAGAGCAACTGGATGTTCAGGCCCGAAAAATAGCTGAGTTTGACAAAGGGGTCATAAGATCCATTCACAAAAGCAATGGGTATATCAGCCTGTTCGACGGTGCGGCGCTGATCCACGCCCTGCCCCCGCAACATTGCGCGAGAAAAAACGCTCCTTAGTCTCCCGTCCGCGCGCGCTATGGCATCGCGAAAGGAGGGGTTGCTCGTGTCTCCAAAGCAAAGAGACTGAAACCGCTCCACATCACGCGATGTAAAGTTCTCTTTTGATGCCAGAAGAATATCAAATGATGGATGGAATCCCCGCAACATTCCGAGGAGACCGCTGTGGATCGGTGGTGTGCCGCACAACATCAGGCCCGAAATGCCGTTGCTGCTGCCCGCCATCTCAATCGCGACGTGACCGCCAAGCGACCATCCCAGCACGGGAAAGCGACGGAGCCCCAGGCGGGCTGCCACCTCTCCTATGCAGTCGGCAAGACCGGTGACGGTGTAAGTTGACTGCGGATCTCGAGCGTCGCTCGATTCGCCATGTCCCGGAAGATCGAGCGCAATCAGACGCCAATTCCGGGACAAATGGCTGTGTAATTGCTGTGAAAAGACCGTCCGTGAGCTGCCCGAACCGTGTATCATAACCAGTGCAGCAGCGCCATCAATAGTGTCACTGATGCGCACAGCGCCGTGGCTGGTGTCGATTGTACAGTGAAATATGTCCATAAACTGCGACCCCTAACGCGCAGCCAAAGTCTTGCACGAAAATATCTATGCCAGGTGCATGATCATCGTAAACCAGATCTGAACCAGGTCGTGCAATCACGACACGTTTCGGGGCGGTTACGCATCAATGCACAATCATTTGCCTTGGCGTTGTATACGGGTTAGGTCTGTCGCAGCAGCAATTGCAACCAACCTTTCGCGATGAGCATCACGATGCAATTTCTTCTGGACATTGTTATTTCGATCACCAGCCTGAGTGTCGTCGGGTTCTACGCGTGGTCGTTGCGAGGCCACTTCAACTCGCCGAAGATGGAAGCCGGAGCAAAGCTGATCACCGTCGTCGTCATCGCGACGACGGCGTTTTTCCTGTACCTGGTTTGGTCCGGGACGCAGACGCTATGGGTACAGGTCGTCGGACTGGGATTTGAAATCGGGTCGGCGGGCTTGTTCTGGTGGGCGGTGTCGGCGTCGCGAGAGGCCAGGTTGCGCTTTGTGTTCACCCTCGATCACCCAGATAGTCTTGTCACCGACGGTCCCTATCGCTACCTGCGGCACCCTTTTTACACGTCCTACCTGCTCTTCTGGTCGGGGTGGGCGCTGGCATCTTGGTCGATATGGTCGATCCTGCCGGTCTTATTTTTTACGGTTGTCTACGTGATTGCAGCCCGCAGCGAGGAGAGGAAATTCGCCCTATCACCGCTGGCATCCGAATATGAAGCCTATCGGCGCAAGACGGGCTTGCTGACGCCGTGGTTCGATTGGCGATAATGTCGCGACATCCGTCCCGACGGCAGCGAAATCGAATAGAGCGACCGTGCACCGCAAGCAGTGAAACGTAGCAGACGGTGTTGACGGTCAGTGCAGGCTGACCGTCTTCAATTCGTCCTCGGCCGCTTTGAAAAAGGTGCTGGAACGGTTGTCCGTCAGCAGAATCGGCGTGCCGTCGGCGCCGAAGAGCGCCCAGAGATCGACATTCGGATCGATATCCGGCGCCTCTGGAAAGCACTTGGCGACCTCTTCGGTGCGCATCTTTCTGATGTAGGCGACCTCGCCGTTGCCGATGTGGGCAAGCTCGGATTTGGTCAAGTGAGACGTGGCTTCTTTCATCAACATTCCTGTTCCTCCGGAAGAAGGGACCAACGGTTCGACAAACCGTTGTTCTACTGTGAAACCGAAATGTTAATTTTCTTGACCATGCGGGCGGGTTCGGGTCGAATTAGATCGACGGAGAGCAGACCGTTCTTTAGGCCGGCGCCCAAGACCTGCATGCCGTCGGCCAGCACGAAGGTGCGCTGGAACTGGCGGGCGGCGATGCCGCGATAGAGATAATCCCGCTCGCCCTGCTCCACCTGACGGCCGCGGATGACAAGCTGGTTCTCCTCGGTGGAGACATCAAGCTCCTCCTCGCTGAAACCGGCAACGGCAAGGGTGATGCGCAGACGCTCGGGCGCGCCGCTGTCGGCGGCGATACGTTCGATATTGTAAGGCGGGTATCCGTCGCTCGCCTTGGAAATGCGCTCCAGCGTCTTTTCCATGGCGTCAAAGCCCAGAAGCAGAGGGCTGGCGAAAGGGGTAATGCGGCTCATCTCTTTTCAAGTCCTTGATGCAAGCGACCATCCCGGACCTAAAAGTGCAGCATCCGGATGCCGCTAATATGGGGGCATGATCACGGCGCTGCAAGGCGCGCGCGCCCTCCCCGATTTAAACATCTGTCACTTTTCGAATGGCGGCGTCTGCCTCCTTGCTTGACAAAGGACCTGCTGCCTCGCATCAAAACATGCCCGCGCGGAATGTGCCGATTTGTGACGGGAAATGAAGAAATGGTGCCCGCGGGGATAAGCGGCGTGGCGAGAACGGGACGATTGGAATGGCAAGCGCGAGAAAGATCATCATCGACACCGATCCCGGCCAGGACGACGCGGCCGCCATCATGCTGGCTTTCGGCAGCCCGGATGAGCTCGAGGTGCTGGGGATCACGACGGTCGCCGGCAACGTGCCGCTGTCTCTCACCAGCCGCAACGCGCGCATCGTCTGCGAACTCTGCGGCCGCACGGATGTGAAGGTTTTCGCTGGCGCCGACAAGCCGATCGCCCGCAAGCTGGTGACGGCAGAACATGTGCACGGCAAGACCGGCCTCGACGGCCCTGTTCTGCCCGAACCGACGATGGCGCTGCAACCCGGCCATTCCGTCGATTTCATCATCGAGACGCTGCGCCGCGAGCCTGAAGGCACGGTGACGCTCTGCACGCTCGGGCCGCTCACCAATATCGGTATGGCCTTCCAGAAGGCGCCCGACATCGTTGCCCGCATTCGCGAGCTGGTGATGATGGGCGGCGGCTTCTTCGAGGGCGGCAATATTACGCCGGCCGCCGAATTCAACATCTATGTCGATCCCGAGGCGGCCGATATCGTTTTCCGCTCGGGCGTTCCGATCGTGATGATGCCGCTCGACGTGACGCACCAGCTGCTGACCCGCAAGGACCGGGTCAAACGCATAGACGAGATCGGCACGGCTCCGGCAAAGGCGATGGTCGAAATGCTGGAATTCTTCGAACGCTTCGATATCGAGAAATACGGCTCAGACGGCGGGCCGTTGCACGACCCGACGGTCGTCGCCTATCTGCTGAAGCCGGAACTTTTCCAGGGCCGGGACTGCAATGTCGAGATCGAGGTCCGGTCCGAACTTACCGCCGGCATGACCGTCGTCGACTGGTGGCATGTGACCGACCGCAAGCGCAACGCCAAGGTGATGCGTTACGTCGATGCGGACGGTTTCTTCGATCTCCTGATCGAGCGCTTCGCCCGCATCTGATTATTCTTTGCTTCTCCGAAGAGCGAAACGACCTCAGGCGTCCTTCTCGTCGAAGACGGAATTGGCTTCGGCCTCGACCGGTTTCGGGCCGCCCTTGGCGACGCCGACCATGGCCGGGCGCAGGACGCGCTCGCCGATGGTGAAGCCGGCCTGCACGACCTGGACGACGGTGTTGTTCGGCACTTCGGAGTTCGGCACCTCGAACATTGCCTGATGGAAATTCGGATCGAATTTCTGGCCGACCGGCTCCAGCTTGCGAACGCCGTGTCGCTCCAACGCCGAGAGCATCGAGCGCTCGGTCATTTCCACACCTTCGATCAGCGTGGTGAGGCCGGCGTCGGCCGTGGCTTTGGCCTCGGGAGAGATGGCGTCCAGCGCCCGGCGCAAATTGTCCGAGACGGCGAGCATGTCGCGTGCGAAACCGGCGACGGAATAGGATTTTGCATCCTTCACCTCGCGCTCGGTGCGACGGCGCAGATTATCCATCTCGGCGGCAAGTCGCAGATAGCGGTCACGCAGCTCGGCATTCTCGGCCTTCAGAAGCTCGAGCGGATCCGGCTGCTTGGCCTCCTCCTGCTCGACAGTGGCAGTCTCGACGTTGACGGCAGCGTCGGCTGCGGCATCGGCCGCAGTTGCGTCAGGTCCGTTTTTCGTCGTTTCATCGGTCATGACGGTCTCCGGTTGGTATTTTCAGATGCGCCCGATATCGAGGTTTGGCCGAAAAAAATCAAGTCTGCGTGACGAAGAAGCGAAAATTCCGCGCTTCCTCAGTGATGATGTCAAAGCGGATTGCGCGACAGGCGGGAGACGAGCTGAGCGGTGTAATCCACCATCGGCACGATGCGGGAATAATTGAGCCGCGTCGGGCCGATGACGCCGACAGCGCCGACAATCCGGTCATCATCGTCGCGATAGGGCGCGACGATGAGCGACGAGCCGGACAGCGAGAAGAGCTTGTTTTCCGAACCGATGAAGATGCGCACGCCCGAACCGCTTTCGGCCAGGTTGAGAAGCTCGATCAGGCTGTCCTTTTTTTCGAGATCGTCGAACAGCATGCGAAGCCGGTCGAGATCTTCGGCGCCGGCAAGGCCCTCGAGCAGGTTGGCGCGGCCGCGGATGATCAGCTGGGCGGGCTTTCCCTCCTCCGGGCTGCCGGCCCAGACGGCGATGCCGCGCTCTACAAGATCGCGCGAGAGCGCATCGAGCTCGTGGCGGACATCATCCTTCAAACGGCTTAATTGTTTGCGCAGCTCCGGCAGCGTCTGGCCAGACATGTGCGCGTTGAGGAAATTCGCCGCCTCCGTCAACTGCGAGGAGGTGATGCCTGCAGGCAGTTCGATGATGCGGTTTTCCACCTGGTCGTGATCGCCGACGAGCACGGCGAGCGCCTTTGTCGGTTCAAGCCGGATGAACTCGACATGTTTCAGCACCGGATCGCTTTTCGAGGTGATGACGAGGCCGGCCCCGCGCGAGATGCCGGAAAGCATGCGGCTCGCCTCGTTCATCATCGATTCCACCGGATTGCCGCCGCTTTCGGCCCGCACTTGGCGGTCGATACTGGCGCGGTCCTCGGCGGAGAGATCGCCGATCTGCATGAAGGCATCGACGAAGAAGCGCAGCCCGATCTGGGTCGGCAGCCGGCCGGCGCTGACATGGGGGGAATAGATGAGACCGAGTTCCTCGAGATCGCTCATGACATTTCGCACCGACGCCGGCGAGAGTGACATCGGCAACAGGCGCGACAGATTGCGCGAGCCGAGCGGCTCGCCGCTTTCGAGATAACCCTCGACGATGCGGCGAAAAATTTCTCTGGAGCGCTCGTCCAGCGCAGCAACGGCATCCGAAACCGACGTCGACCTGATGCCCATGAACCTCTCGAACCCACGCTGATGATGCTCCCGAAAATATAGTCAAACTCGCACGCGTGGCAAAAGGGAATTTGCAAATGAGCGCCGCCAATCGTAGAAGCGGTCAGCAACTCCAGGAGATAAGAATGCGGCCTTCAGGCAGAAAAACCGACCAGATGCGCAAGGTCTCGTTCGAGCGCAATTTTTCCAAGCATGCGGAAGGCTCCTGCCTGGTGAAATTCGGCGATACTCATGTGCTTTGCACCGCAAGCCTCGAGGAAAAGACGCCGCCATGGCTGCGCAACACCGGCAAGGGCTGGGTCACGGCCGAATACGGCATGCTGCCGCGGGCGACCGGCGAGCGCATGAAACGCGAGGCCGCCGCCGGCAAGCAGGGCGGCCGCACGCAGGAAATCCAACGGCTGATCGGCCGGTCGCTGCGCGCCGTCGTCGATCTGCAGGCGCTCGGCGAAAAGCAGATCACGCTCGATTGCGACGTCATCCAGGCCGATGGCGGCACACGGACGGCCTCGATCACCGGCGGCTGGATCGCGCTTTACGATTGCCTGAAATGGATGGAAAGCCGCAACATGATCAAGGTCGACCGGGTCCTGAAGGATCATGTCGCCGCCATCTCCTGCGGCGTTTTCGCCAACCAGCCGGTGATCGACCTCGATTATCTCGAGGATTCCTCTGCCGAGACCGATGCGAACTTCGTCATGACCGGCGCCGGCGGCATCGTCGAAATCCAGGGCACGGCCGAAGGCACGCCGTTCAGCGAAGAGGAATTCAGCTCTCTGATGCGGCTTGCCAAGAACGGCATCAGCGAACTCGTCACCCTGCAGAAAGAGGCGATTGCGGGATGAATGCCATGCTGGAAGGCATGTTGGAAACGGCGCTTTATGCGCGCGATCTCGATCAGGCCGAGACGTTCTACGAGGGCGTTCTCGGGCTTGAAAAGATCTCCCGCGCCGGCAACCGGCATGTCTTCTTCCGCTGTGGGCCAGGCGTTCTCCTCATCTTCAACCCCGAAGAAACGATAAAGCCGCCGGCAGCCGACGCGCTGCAGGTGCCGCCGCATGGCGCGACCGGCCAGGGCCATGCCTGTTTTCGTGTGTCCGGCCGCAATATCGATGCCATGGCCGAACGGCTGAAGGCGGCTGATGTCGCGATCGAATCCGAGGTGCACTGGCCAAATGGCGGCCGCTCGATCTATTTCCGCGACCCTGCCGGCAACAGCCTGGAATGCGCGGAGGCAAAAATCTGGGGCCTCGAACAGGATATCTGAATTGCGCAAGCTCGAAACCAAAACAATCGTCGTCGCCAGCCACAATGCCGGCAAGATCCGCGAGATCCAGGAATTGATCGGGCCGCTTGGCTTCACCGCCAAATCCGCGGCCGAACTGAATTTCGTCGAACCTGACGAGACCGGCACGAGCTTCGAGGAGAATGCGACGATCAAGGCGGTGGCCTCGGCCAATGCCGCCGGCATGCCGGCGCTTTCGGATGATTCCGGGCTGGTGGTCGACGCGCTCGGTGGCGATCCCGGCGTCTACACCGCCAACTGGGCGGAGACCGCAGACGGCACGCGCGATTTCGACATGGCGATGGCCAAGGTGGAAAAGGCGCTGCAGGATGCCGGCGCAACGACGCCTGAACAGCGCGGGGCGCGTTTCGTCAGCGTGCTCTGCCTTGCCTGGCCGGACGGGCATACCGAGCTTTTCCGCGGCGAGGTCGAAGGCCATGTCGTCTGGCCGCCGCGCGGCACGCAAGGCTTCGGCTACGATCCGGTCTTTCAGCCCGAGGGTTATGACGTCACCTTCGGCGAAATGAGCGGCGAGGAGAAACACGGCTGGAACCTCGGCAAGCCGCAGGCGCTGTCGCACCGGGCCCGTGCCTTCAAACTTTTCGTCGAAACCTGCCTGGAGGCATAAGGTCTGTTCGTGGGCAATTTCGATACGCCAAGCCTCTCGCGCGACGCCGCGCTGCTGCCCGATACCGGCGAGCCCGGCTTCGGCGTCTATGTGCATTGGCCCTTCTGCGCGGCGAAGTGTCCCTATTGCGACTTCAACAGCCATGTACGCCATCAGCCGGTGGACCAGGAGCGCTTTGCATCGGCCTTTCTGAAGGAGATGGCGGCAGTTCGGGCAATGAGCGGGCCGAAGACGGTGACGAGCATCTTCCTCGGCGGCGGCACGCCATCGCTGATGAAGCCGAAAACGGTCGATGCCATTCTCGACGGCATCGCGCGGCACTGGCATGTGCCCGCCGGCATCGAAATCACCATGGAAGCCAATCCGTCGAGCGTCGAGGCCGAACGGTTCCGCGGCTACCGCGCGGCCGGCGTCAACCGTGTCTCGCTCGGCGTACAGGCGCTGAACGACCGCGATCTGAAATTCCTCGGCCGGCTGCATGACGTCGCCGACGCGCTGAAGGCGATCCGGCTGGCGCGCGAGATCTTCCCGCGCATGTCCTTCGACCTCATCTATGCCCGGCCGGACCAGACGGTCGAGGAATGGGAGAAGGAACTGAAGGAAGCGATCTCCTATGCGGTCGACCATCTGTCGCTCTATCAGCTGACCATCGAGGAAGGCACGCCCTTCTTCGGCCTGCACAAATCAGGCAAGCTGATCGTGCCGGACGGCGAGCAATCGGCCCTGCTCTACGAGGCGACGCAGGAGATCACGGCGCGTGAGGGCATGCCCGCCTACGAGGTTTCCAATCATGCCCGGCCGGGTGCCGAAAGCCGCCATAACCTGACCTATTGGCGTTACGGCGACTATGCCGGCATCGGTCCGGGCGCGCACGGCCGCCTGACGCGTGGGCATGAGAAGCTCGCGACGGCGACCGAGCGCAAGCCGGAAGCCTGGCTCGAGATGGTCGAGCGCGACGGCCACGGCATTCTCGATGAGGAGCGGCTCGGTTTCGAGGAACAGTCGGACGAACTGCTGCTGATGGGACTGCGGCTCAGGGAAGGCGTCGATCTCGCCCGCTGGCAGCAGCTTTCGGGCCGTGAGCTCGACCCGAAACGCGAGGAATTCCTGCTCGAACATAAATTCGTCGAGCGGATCGGCAATTCGCGGCTGCGCTGCACGCCATCGGGCATGCTGATCCTCGATTCCGTCGTCGCCGATCTCGCCTGCTGACACCCATAAGAGTTCCGGCGCGGTAACGATATCGCTGCCCGCGCCGAAAAATCTTCTCAGCCGTGGCTGGTGGCGCCTGCCTTGAAGAGGCTGCCGGTCGGCGTCTTCAGGAACATCTCCAGCGGAATGTGTTCCTGGTGCAGGAAACCGGCCGCCGGCAAGAGACCATCGCGGACCATCTCGATGACGGCGACGACCGAGGCCGACGTCGTCCAGGCGATCGCTGTGCGGCGGGCGCCGGCGATCTCGATCGGGTAATAAGCGCGCACGAATTCCTTGCGACGCAGGCTGCCGTTCTCCGTGCCTTCCGCGGCCACGTGCACGTAGACGACATCGTCTTCGACAGGCGGCTTGGCATTGGTCAGGATCTCGCCGGCGAGCTTGCGCTTGTCGCGCATCAAGAGCTCATGGAAGAAGAAGTTCATCAGCTCCATATGGCCGGGATAACGCATGGTCTTGTAGTCGAGATTGTCAACCGTGCCGAGCATGGTGTCGCACATGGTGCCGAGGCCGCCCGATGTCGTGAAGGCTTCGAGCTTGACACCACCGACATAGATGGTCTCGTGCCACTCCATCGGCGAGACGAGCTTGCGCACGCCGGCTTCGATGACCTCGCAATCATTCAGATATTCGTTGACGACGCCTTCCGGCGACCAGTTGAAGGCATAGCCGAGAAGACCCGTGGGATGCTGCGGCAGGGCGCCGACGCGCATGCGGATCGATCGGCAGCGATCGAAGCCGTCGGCCAGGCTTGCGCCGACGATGCCGACGAAACCGGGCGCCAGGCCGCATTGCGGCGCCATCAGTCCGCGGGCGGTCTTCGACAGTTCGATGATGAAATTGGTGGTTGGGACGTCTTCCGTAAGATCGAAGTAATGAATGCCGGCAAGATGGGCAGCGCGAGCCAGCTCGATGTTCAGGTGATAGGGCAGGCAAGACAGCACCGCCTCAACGTTCGAGAGCAGTTCGCCGATCACCTGCGGATCGGATATGTCGCCTGCGCGGCATGTAAAGGGCAGCTCGCCCAGGGGCAGCTGCGCGTCGACACCAATGACCTTGAAGCCGCCTTCATGCAACAGCGTTGCCGCCAGCCGCCCGACCTTGCCGAGGCCGAGAACGGCGATCTTTTCGAAACTCATTCATTCCCTCCCATGCGCCGTTCGGCGCTCTTCTTGGACGCGGGGAGATATAGAATAAAAAGCTTATAAAGGAAAACGGCTGGAATCGCTTCCAGCCGTCAAATTTCCCGACAGGTCCGCCGACTACTCGTTGATCAGCCGCTTCAGCAGCTCGATTTCATGCGAAAGCTTGGTGTCACCTGATATCAGCTCCTCGATCTTGCGCACAGCATGCAGCACGGTCGTGTGATCGCGCCCGCCGAAGCGGCGGCCGATTTCCGGAAAGGAGCGCGGCGTCAGCGTCTTCGACAGATACATGGCGATCTGGCGCGGCTTGACAATGACGCGGGTGCGCCGATTGGAGACCAGTTCCTGGCGCGAGACGTTGTAATGCCTGGCGACGATGCGCTGGATATCCTCGATGCGTACACGGCGCGGTTCGCCCGAACCGACGAGATGGGCGAGCAATTCGTCGACGCGCTCGATCGACAGGTTCGGCTCGAAGGAGCGGCGGAAGATCAGCTGGTTGAAGGCGCCTTCGAGTTCCCGGCCGCTGGCCGTGATATTGCGGGCGACATGCTGCAGGAGGTCTGCGGGAATTTCGAGAGAGGGGTCCTCGAGCCGGGCCGCGGCCAGGCGCCGCTTGAGGATTTCGAGCCGCATTTCATAATCCGGCGCGTCGAGTTCGATGGCAACGCCGCCCTGCAGGCGCGAGCGGACGCGCGGATCGAGCGACTCCAGCTCCCATGGAGCGCGGTCGGCGGCGACGACGACCTGCTTGGCGCTGTCGAGCAGCATATTCAGAAGATGGCAGAATTCATGCTGGATCATCTTGCCCTGCAGGAACTGCATGTCGTCGATGATCAAGAGGTCGATGTTGCGCAACGAGTCTTTCAGCGTCAGCGCATCATTGTCGCGGATTGCCGTGGCGAAGCGCCACATGAAATATTCGGCCGTCAGATAGACGACACGCAGGGCCCGCGGGTTCTGGACCGCCGCATTGGCGATCGCCTGCAAGAGATGAGTCTTGCCGAGCCCGACCGTCGAATGGACAAAGAGCGGATTGAACCGTACGGCGCCGGAGCCGACTTCCGCGATCGTCTTGGCAGCCGCAAGCGCGACGCGGTTCGAGCTGCCTTCCACGAAGGTATCGAAGGTGAAACGGCTGTCGAGCGGCGAGCCGAACAGCGGGGTACCGAGGCTTGCTGGCCTTGCGGCGGCAACGGCCGAAACTGCCTGCTGGACAGCCTGACCGGCCGGCTGGGCGCTCGGCGGACGACGCATCTGCGCGGGAGCAGCCGGCTCGGGCTGAACCACCTCGTCGACGGCCTTCATGCCGCTGCGCGTTGCGGTGCGCACCAGGATTTCGACTTTCAGGATTTCCGGGTCTTCGGCCTGGAACAGACCGGTGATGAGATCGAGATAACGATTGTTGATCCACGACTTCAGGAAGGTCGTGGGAACCGAAAGGCGAACAACGCTCTTCGAGACCGAATGCAGCTTCAACCTGGCAAACCAGCTGGCATAGACGTCAGGACCGACCTGGGCCTTCAAGCGCGCGCTGACGCGCTCAAACAAAATGCTCTGCTTCATTTCCGCCTTAGCTTCCCCCACTTCCTGGCGCATGGAGCCGAACGCTTGCGGTGCCGCATCTCCATTGTCGAGCCCGCCTGCCATCATCGTATTCATCTGCATAATGCCGCCTTTCAATTCCACCGGGCGGCCTCCGCTAAAACAGCCGCCCGATCATTCCCCGCTTTGACGGGCTGGCGGCATCCTCATGAAGCCACTCGCCTGCCGGTTCACTCAAACACGACACAGAAGCCCGTTGCAGGTACCGCATTCATGCGGCGCCTTCATCGGCTTTCCGTGCCAGGCTGTCGGTCAATCCTCGTTTTCGGCCGACCAGCCCGAACGCAATATTACTATCCCTATCCGGCAGCCTCACGTTAAACGTGTGCTTGCCATAGGCACAAAACATCCCTGCCCCGTAACAGCCACGTTACGGCCCAAATCCGTCAAGTGCTTGAAAAAACGGAAGCGCAAGGCTCCGTAACAGATGGCACAAATTCATCGCCCTGCCGACGTGGCAGTTAAGACCGAACTCTGCAGGTGATGTCCGCGCCCTCTGTTGGACGCCATTTAGGCAGGATCAAATGGCAAGATCAACGATGAATTTTACGCAAAATTAAGATGCGGCCATTGACTCCGGCCGCCCTTTTCGGGCGTCACGCCAGCGTCAAAAAAGAATCGCAGTTGAATCAAAGAGATTCCCCATTCGGGCTATTTTGACACGCAAAGAAAGAAAAAAAATAAAAATCTTCTTGACTCGTCCGTGATCCGCAAAGGTTCGGCCAGAGTCGCGCAACGGGAAAGCATCCTTGCGCAAGTACTTGTTTTTAAAGTATTTTTCATGTCATGGCACTGACACGAAACAGTCGTGAGATTTACCATGCAGAGGTTGTTCGGCGGAATCGAAAAAGCCCGGTAAAATTACCGGGCTAATCATAACGAGGAGGTCGTTAATGGATTATTACGCGGTCGTGGAGACCGACAGAGCCTTCACACGAGCGGCCAAGCGAGAGACCTTGCGCGATGCCGTGTTGGAGTGCAGCACGCCCTTGCTGGCGGCGCGGGCGAGTTCCGGCTGAGCAGCCAGGAAAGCTGCCTTCGCCTTGTCGGCGTCACCGGATGCGATGGCCTCTTCGACCTGGCGAACGAAAGTACGCACGCGCGAGCGACGAGCCTTATTGACGTCGGTACGGCGGGCGATCTTGCGGGTCGCTTTTTTCGCCGAAGTTGTATTGGCCATGGATGCCTCTCTCAAGAATTCGAACAAACTCCGCCATTACCGCGGGCCCTGCGGCCACCAAGTCCAGCAATACGGGAGCAATCGCGGAAAACCAGAGCGGCTTTCCGAACCGTGGGCGGGCATATAACCCTAAAGCCGGCCCACGTCAACGCGGATTTTCAAGCTTTCCGGCAGCAAGCGCCGAAAAGCATTCAACGGTGCTTGAAGGCAGGTTTGCGCTTCTCGATGAAGGCGGCCATGCCTTCTTTCTGATCGTCCGTGGCAAAGAGACTATGAAACAGGCGGCGTTCGAACCGCAACCCTTCCTCCAGCGTCGTCTCGAAGGCGCGGTTGACCGCCTCCTTGGCCATCATGACCGAGGGCTGTGAAAGCGAGGCGATCTTTTCGGCTGCGGCCAAAGCCTCGTCGATGAGACGCTCGGGCGCCACCACACGCGAAACGAGTCCGGATCGTTCCGCCTCGGCCGCATCCATCACGCGGCCGGTCAGGATCAGGTCCATGGCCTTCGCCTTGCCGACGGCGCGCGTCAGCCGCTGCGAGCCGCCCATGCCGGGAATGACGCCAAGGGTGATTTCCGGCTGGCCGAACTTCGCGGTCTCCGAGGCGATAATGAAATCGCACATCATGGCGAGTTCGCAGCCACCGCCGAGGGCAAAACCGCTGACGGCAGCAATCACCGGCTTGCGTGCCTTGGCGACGTCATCCCAGCCGCTGATGAAATCACTCTTATAGATATCGGCGAACTGAAGCGACTGCATCTCCTTGATGTCGGCGCCGGCGGCAAAGGCGCGTTCGGAGCCGGTGAGCACGATCGCACCGACGGCATCGTCTTCATGGAAAGCGGCATAGGCCTGCTTCAGTTCCCTCAGCACGGTGGAGTTCAGCGCGTTCAGCGCCTGCGGGCGGTTCAGCGTGACGAGGCCGACAGTGCCTCGGGTTTCGACGATCAAGGTCTCGTAAGCCATGCTGTTCTCCCGGTTTCTCACTGTTACTTCTGACAGGCGGCGCAATAGAAGGTGGAGCGGCCCGCCTGCACGATCCGGGCGACCGTAGCGCCGCAGCCGGGCGTGCCGCAAGCCTCACCTTCGCGATCATAGACGGAGAAGGAATGCTGGAAATAGCCGAGCGATCCGTCGGCCTGGATATGGTCTCGCAGCGACGATCCGCCGGCGGCGATTGCATCGGCGATGACGTCGCGGATCGAGGCGACCAGCAGGGCGAGCTCATGCTTCGGCCGGCCGCCCGGCGTCACCAGCGTGCCGGCAGCACGCAGCGGCGACAAATGCGCGCGCCACAGCGCCTCGCATACATAAATATTGCCGAGACCGGCAATGTTCTTCTGGTCGAGCAGCGCGCTCTTCAGCGGCTGCGCCTTGTCGCGAAAACGTTCGGCCAGATAAGCGGCGCCGAGTTCGTTTCCCGTCGGCTCCGGGCCGAGATCGCGGAAGAAGGGATGGGCGGCGAGATCGGCGCGTCCGACCATATCCATGAAGCCGAAACGGCGCGGGTCGTTGTAGATGACGCGGCAAGAGCCGCCCGGTCCCTGCAGATGAAAAACGACGTGATCGTGTTTCTCATCCTTCGAGCGGGCGTGGTGGAATTGCCCCGGCATGGCGGAGGCGGAGTTCTCCTCGATGCGAAAGGAACCGGACATGCCGAGATGGGAAATCAGCGTGTTGCCATCATCGAGATCGACCAGCAGATATTTGGCACGGCGACCAAGGCCGATGATGGTGCGGCCGGAAACCCTGTCGGCCAAGGCATCGGGAAAGGGGAAGCGCAGATCCCTGCGCCGCAGTTCCAGCCTGGCAATGAGAGCGCCTTCCATCGCCGGCGCCAGGCCGCGCTTGACCGTTTCGACTTCTGGCAATTCCGGCATCTTAACCCATCTCTATCGAACGTGTTTCAACCGAGGACGATGTGCGCTATAGCGCCATGTGCCGCGGAGAGCGCGGTCCAGTGATAACGTCGCGCGCGGTCTTTCGCTACGGTCGCCGCGCCGATCTTCAAGGAACGGAGCAGCCTGATGTCAGAAAGCCGCACTTCCGCCGATGGCGGCATGGAGACCTCCTACGGCTTCCGCGAGGTGCCGGGCGGCGAGAAGCAGGGTCTGGTCAACCAGGTGTTTCACAAGGTCGCCAAACGCTACGACATCATGAACGATGTGATGTCCTTGGGCATGCACCGGGCCTGGAAAGATGCGATGATCTCGGCGCTCAACCCGCGCAAGGAGCCGGGCTACAAGGTGCTCGACGTTGCCGGCGGCACGGGCGACATCGCCTTTCGCATCATCGAGGCCTCTGGTCGGCAGGCACATGCGACGGTGCTCGATATCAACGGCTCGATGCTCGGCGTCGGCGCCGAACGGGCGGCAAAGAAGAAGCTTTCCGACAATCTCACCTTCATCGAGGCGAATGCCGAGGAACTGCCCTTCGAGGCCGCGAGCTTCGACGCCTATACGATCGCCTTCGGCATTCGCAACGTGCCGAGGATCGACAAGGCGCTGTCGGAGGCCTATCGCGTGTTGAAACGCGGCGGACGGCTGCTGGTCCTGGAGTTTTCGGAAGTCGATATGCCGCTTCTCGACAAGATCTATGATGCCTGGTCGTTCAACGCCATTCCGCAATTCGGCAAGGCGATCACCGGCGATGCCGAACCCTACCAGTATCTGGTCGAATCGATCCGCAAGTTTCCGAACCAGGAGAATTTCGCAGCGATGATCCGCCAGGCCGGCTTTTCGCGCGTCACCTATACCAATTATACCGGCGGCATCGCCGCGCTCCATTCCGGCTGGAAGCTCTGAGGGAATGAAGGAAAAAAAGACGAACCTCCCTCGGCGGGGCACTTCAGCATGAGCACTTTCGGAGCCTATTTTCGCCTTTGGCGCGTCGGCTGGGTGCTCGTGCGTGAGGGTGTCGTGTCGGCCCTGCCGTCCGAAGGACTGCCGCCTTCGGTCGCGCTTGCTAAATCCTTCGTTACGATTTTCGAGCGCGGCAGGGCGCGGTATCAGAAGCGCAGCGATCGGCTGGCACAGGCGGTCGAGCGGCTCGGCCCCTCCTATGTCAAGATCGGTCAGTTCCTGGCGACGCGGCCTGACGTCGTCGGCGTCGAATTCGCCAACGACCTGTCGCAGCTGCAGGACCGGATGGCCTTCTTTCCCTCGGCGGCCGCCAAGGCGAATATCGAAGGATCGCTCGGGCGGCCGGTCGACGAACTCTATGCGAGCTTCGGCGAGCCGATCGCCGCAGCCTCCATCGCGCAGGTGCATCCGGCCGAAGTCGAAACGGCAGAAGGCCGAAGGAAGGTCGCCGTCAAGATCGTGCGGCCCGGCGTTCGCCAGCGTTTTGTCCATGACATCGAGGCAATGTACCTGGTCGCCCATATGCAGGAGCGCTTCATGCCGTCCAGCCGGCGGCTGCGGCCCGTCGAGGTGACGAAGACGCTGGAACAGACGACGAAGGTGGAGATGGATCTTCGCCTTGAGGCGGCAGCGCTTTCGGAGATTGCTGAAAACACCGACAGCGATCCCGGCTTTCGAGTGCCGAAGGTCGACTGGGAGCGCACCGGCCGCGACGTCATCACCATGGAGTGGATCGACGGCACGAGAATGTCCGATGTCGAGGGGCTGCGCGCGGCCGGCCATGATCTCAACCTGCTCGCCGACACGCTGATCCAGTCCTTCCTGCGCCACACGCTGCGCGACGGTTTCTTCCATGCTGACATGCATCCCGGCAATCTCTTCGTCGATGCCGGCGGCATGATCGTCGCCGTCGACATGGGCATTGTCGGGCGGCTCGGCAAAAAGGAGCGACGGTTCCTCGCCGAGATCCTCTATGGCTTCATCACCCGCGATTACATCCGTGTCGCCGAGGTGCATTTCGAGGCCGGCTACGTGCCCGGCCACCACAATGTCGAAAGCTTCGCCCAGGCGATCCGGGCAATCGGCGAGCCGATCCACGGGCAGCCGGCCGAGACGATCTCGATGGGCAAGCTCCTGACGCTGCTGTTCGAAGTGACCGAACTGTTCGACATGGCAACACGGCCGGAACTGGTGATGCTGCAGAAGACCATGGTCGTGGTCGAAGGTGTGTCGCGCATGCTCAACCCGCGCTTCAATATGTGGAAGGCCTCCGAGCCTGTCGTCGGCGACTGGATCCGCACCAATCTCGGCCCGAAACGGATCGTCACCGACCTCAAGGACGGGCTGAAGGCGGCGGTCAAGCTCGCCGAAGCCGCGCCCGAGATCGCGGCGAAAACCGAGAAATTCCACCATCAGCTGCTGCATATGAGCGAACACGGCCTGCGTTTCGACGACCAGACGGCCGAGGCGATCGGCAAGGCCGAGGCGCGGCACAACCGCTCGGCCAGGATCGCGCTCTGGGTGATTGCATTGACGCTCCTCTATATTGCCTGGATGCTGAGCTGACCGCTCCGATAACATGCTGTGTTCGGCATTTAGGATATCCCGTGTGACGGAGGGCTGGCTTAGTCTCGCAGTTTAGGAGATACGGCACATGCAGCACGAACGCCTTGGTATCGAACTTTCCGGACGACCGCTCGGTTTTGCCGAGATGGTAACGATTGGTGCCGGCAAGGCGAGGATTTCGGCTTCACCGACCGGCATGGCCCGCATCGCGATTGCCCGCGAGATCGTCGAGGACGCGATTGCCGCCGGCACGCCCGTTTACGGCTCGACCACGGGCGTCGGCGCCATGAAGGATGTGGAGTGGTCGGCCGATGAACTCGACACTTTTAACCTCGGCCTGGTGCGTGCCCATCACTTCGGCACCGGCACGCCGTTTTCCTGCAATGTCGTGCGCAATGCCATGGCGATCCGCATCAACACGGCGCTGACCGGCCAGGTCGGCTGCACGCCGGAACTGATCGAGGCCTATATCACGATGCTCGAGGCTGATCTCATTCCTGTGGTGCGCCGCACCGGCTCGATCGGCTGCGCTGATATTGGCCTGATGGGGCAGATCGGCGCGGTGCTGACCGGCGTCGGTGAAGCGGTCTACCGCGGCAGCCGGATGCAGGCGGCCGACGCTTTCCGGGCGGCGGGTCTGCAGCCGGTGCGGATGGCGCCGCGCGACAGTCTCGCCTCGCTCAGCATCAATGCGGTGAGTTTTGCGGCAGCGGCGGAAACGACGCGAAATGCCGCGGCCTCGATCCGCATCCTGCTTTCGACCGGGATGATGGCATCAGGTGCGCTCGGCGCCTCCCGCGATCCCTGGAAGGCGGTCCGCCATGTCGGCACGGCGCGTGAGGCGCTGATCGGCGCCTGGCTCTGCAACGCCTCGGACGAATGGGACTGGCCGGTTGCAACGCATGTGCAAGATCCGCTCAGCCTGCGCATGATCGCCCAGGTGTTCGGCGCCGTCATCGAAAATCTGCTTTCGACCGGTCACAAGATTCTTGCCGCCACCGGACGCTCGGACGACAATCCGGTCGTCGTCGAGGGCCGGGTGATGACATCAGGCGGTTCGCTTCCGCTCGATGTGACGATCCTGCTCGAATCGGCCGCACTCTGCATGGCGCATGCGGCGCGCAACGCCTTCAACCGCTGCGTCATTCTCGGCAACGGTCAACGGCGCGACCTGCCGGTTAACCTCGTGCCGCCGGGACGGATTGCCACCGGCTTCGGGCCGATCATCAAGCTTGCCGGCGAAATCTTCTCGCGCGTCCTGTCGATGTCCGGTCCCGTTTCGGCGCAGTCGCTGGTCGTTGCGGCCGGCCTGGAGGACGAGGCCGCCTTCCTGCCGCTGGTCATCGAGCGCTTCGAGCGGCAGATGCAGGCGCTGAAGCGCCTCGCGGCACTCGAGGCACTGCTATCTGCGCAGGCGATCGACATACTCGGCGATGAACCGAAGGGCGTAGCCGGCATGCTCTACGACGTCGTGCGCAAACATGCGGCCTTTTATACCGTCGACCGGCCGCTTTCGGCTGAGGTGGAGGCGATCGAGGAAGAGCTCGGATCGGACGACTTTCTCGCGAAGCTGACCGAGCAGGTTTCGATCGCCTCCTTCGACGATTTCTTCGCACTCGGTTCGCCGGAGCCCATCGAAGGGCGCTTGGCCAGCCGAGCAGGGTGATTGCGGGCGAGCCCAAAATCTCGATCCTGCCCTACATTAACCAGTCGGTGCGTGATGCCGTCCGAAAGACGTTCAAGCTTTGGCATCACGTTTCGGCCGGCAACCGATGTCAGTCTAGGAGGAAGCGGCATGGACTTCGATCTCGTTCTGCAGGGCACGGTGGTGCTGCCGGACCGCATCGTCGAAGCGGGTTATGTCGCCGTGCACGCCGGCAAGATCGCCGAAGTCGGCCTCGGCGTCCCGCCTGCGGCGCGCGAACGGCATCTGCTCGGAAGAGCGTTGATCCTGCCCGGCGCCATCGACGCGCAGGTGCATTCGCTTTCCCAGAAGGATCAGGAGGATTTCGTCTGGTCGACGCGGTCGGCAGCGGCCGGCGGCGTGACGACGATCGTCGACATGCCTTACGACGAGGGCAATCTCGTCTGCTCGGCGGCGGCGGTCAAGCGGAAGATCGACCATGCCGCGCCGCAGGCGCGCGTCGATTTCGCGCTCTACGGCACCATCGATCCGCAAGAAGGCCCGGCGCGAATCCCGGAGATGGTCGAGGCCGGCGTCGCCGCCTTCAAATTTTCGACCTTCGGCACCGATCCCAAACGTTTTCCGCGCATTCCCCCCGCCCTGTTGGACGCCTGCTTTGCGGCGATCGCGCCGACCGGGCTCACGGCAGGTGTGCATAATGAGGATGACGAGGCGGTGCGCAGCTATATGGAGCAGGTAAAGGCAAGCGGCATCACCGACTGGCGGGCGCACGGCCTATCTCGGCCGGCGATTACCGAATTGCTGGCGATGCACACGATCTTCGAGACCGGGGCCAATACCGGCTGCCCCGCACACGTTGTGCACTGCTCGCTCGGGCGCGGCTACGACATCGCCCGCGCCTATCGCCGTGATGGTTTTGCCGCGACAGTCGAATGCTGCATCCATTACCTGACGCTCGACGAGGAAAACGATGTGAGGCGCCTCGGCGGCAAGGCGAAGATCAACCCGCCGGTGCGGCGGCGCGCCGAGGTGGAGAGGCTCTGGCGGAAGGTGGCCAAAGGCGATGTCTGGTTGGTCTCGACCGATCACGTCAGCTGGTCGGAGAACCGCAAGACCGATCCCGACATGCTCGCCAATGCATCCGGTGTTCCCGGTCTCGATGTGATGGTGCCGCTTTTCGTCAAAGGCGCTCTCGAGCGCGGCATTCCCCTTACCTGGGCCGCGCGGCTGATGGCCGAAAATCCGGCGAAGCATTTCCGGCTCGACCATATCAAGGGAGCGCTGACACCAGGCAAGGACGCCGACATCACCTTGCTGGAGCCGCGCGAAAGCATCTACGATGCGTCTGCGAGCGGCAACAACGTCGTCGGCTGGAGCCCCTATAATGGCATTCGCCTGCCCTGGACCGTCTCCGCCACCTATCTGCGCGGCGAAAAGATCGCCGAGGGCGGCAAGGTGCTGGCCTCGCCCGGCACCGGCCGGTTCGTCCGGCCGCCGCCGCGCCAGGTCATTTCGGGAGCCGCCACATGAGCCGTAATCTTCCCGTCAATGCCGGCCGGATCGCTGAAGACATCGAGGCGCTTGCCGATATCACCGAGCCGGGGCGCCCCTGGACACGGCGGGCTTTCACGCCGCTCTTTCTGGAAGGCCGGGCCCATATCGAGGCGCGGATGAAGGCGGCAGGGCTGGAAACGCGGATCGATGCCGCCGGCAATCTGATCGGCCGGCGCACCGGCAGGAAGCCCTGGTCCGGCACGATCATGCTCGGCTCGCATTCCGACACTGTGCCGGAGGGCGGCCGCTTCGACGGCGTTGCCGGCGTGGTCGCGGCGCTCGAGGTGGCGCGGGCGCTGCATGACCACGGCCTGGAACTGGACCACGATCTGGAGATCGTCGATTTCCTTGCCGAGGAGGTCAGTATCTTCGGCGTCTCATGCATCGGCAGCCGCGGCATGACCGGGCAGTTGCCGGAAGCCTGGCTGTCGCGGGCAAGCGGCGGCCTCGATCTTGCCGGCGGCATCGCCCAGGTGGGCGGTGAGCCCGGCGTGCTGGGACAGCAGAAGCGGCCCGATCTGGCAGGCTTCCTGGAGCTCCATATCGAGCAGGGGCCGGTGCTCGAAGCCGAAAGGGAGGATATCGGCATCGTCACGGCAATCTCCGGCATCACCCGTATCGAGATCACCATCGAGGGCCGGGCCGACCATGCCGGCACGACGCCGATGGACAGGCGGGCGGATGCGCTGCTGGCGGCTTCGCAGCTAGTGCTCGACATCCGCAATGCTGCCGCCGAGCTTGCCAAGACGCCGGGGCATTTCGCGGCGACGGTCGGCGAGTTCAGGATCGAGCCGAATGCCGCCAATGTCGTGCCGTCGAAGGTTGTGCTGCTGATCGACGGGCGCGCGGAAATCCGCGCCGACATGGAAGCCTTCTGCCGCTGGCTCGATGGCCATGTCGAAAAGCTGGCGACCGCCTACGGCGTGACGATCGAGACGCCGAACCGGGTTTCCGACAATCTGCCAACGCCCAGCGATGCCGCGCTGCTTTCGACGCTGGAGACCGCCTGCGAACGCGTCGGCGCAAAATACCGGCGCATGGCCTCCGGCGCAGGGCACGATACCGCCTGGATCGCCAAGGTGGCGCCGGCGGCAATGATCTTCGTGCCCTGCCGGGGAGGTCGCAGCCACTGCCCCGACGAATGGGCCGACAATGACGATATCGCGCTCGGCGCAGCCGTGCTTTTCCAAGCGGTGCGCGAGATGGACAAGGATTCGAAGCGGGAGAAGGTCGATGGGACGCATACTGGTTGAGAAGGACGTGGAAGCCGCTGTCAAAGGCGGCTCCGTCTATGCCGCCGGCGGTGGCGGCTGGGCCGATCACGGTCGGATGCTCGGGCTTGCGGCCGTCACCATCGGCAAGCCGGAACTGGTGTCTGTCGACGAATTGAAGGATGACGCCTGGATCGCCACGGCGGCGGCGATCGGCGCGCCGGCTTCCACCACGCCTTGGGAAATGCAGGGCGTCGACTACGTCAAGGCCGTGCAATTGCTGCAGGAGGCGCTCGGCGAAAGGCTTTCCGGGCTGATCATAGGTCAGAACGGCAAATCCTCGACGCTGAACGGCTGGCTGCCATCGGCGATCCTCGGCACCAAGGTGGTCGATGCCGTCGGCGATATCCGCGCACATCCGACCGGCGACATGGGCTCGATCGGCATGGCCGCCTCACCCGAGCCGATGATCCAGACCGCCGTCGGCGGCAACAGGGCCGAGAACCGTTACATTGAGCTGGTGGTGAAGGGCGCGACGGCCAAGATCTCGCCGGTGCTGCGCGCCGCCGCCGATCAGTCCGGCGGCTTCATCGCCAGCTGCCGCAATCCCCTCCGGGCCTCCTATATCAGGGCCCATGCGGCTCTCGGCGGCATCTCGATGGCGCTTGCGCTCGGGGAAGCAATCATCGCGGCGGAAAAGCGCGGCGGATCAGCCGTCATCGACGCGATCTGCAAGACGACGGGCGGATATATCCTCGCCGAAGGCGTCATCGTCCGCAAGGACGTCGTCTATACCAAGGAAGCCTTCGATATCGGCACCATCGCCGTCGGCTCGGGTGATAGATCGGTGACGCTGCATGTGATGAACGAATATATGGCCGTCGACGATGCGGGTGGCGGGCGGCTTGCGACTTTCCCCGCCGTCATCACCACACTATCGCCTGAGGGCGAGCCGCTGAGTGTCGGCCAACTCAGGGAGGGCATGCAAATCTTCATCCTGCATGTGCCGATGGACATCATTCCGCTGTCGGCCAGCGTGCTCGATCCGACCGTTTATCCCGCCGTCGAAAAGGCGATGGGAATCGAGATCGCGCGTTATGCACTGGCGGCGAAGGCCTGAGCCATGGCACGCGATCCCGGCCTTGAAGAACTGCTGCGTGAGGAACTCGGCGATCGTCCTGGCCTCAGCGAAAAATCCATGTTCGGCGGCCGCGCCTTCCTGTTGGACGGCAATCTTCTCTGCGGTGCGCGCAGTGACGGCATGCTGATCCGTCTCGGCAAGGGCAATGATGATTGGGCACTGGCGCTGCCGGGCGTAATCCGGATGCTGATGGGCGAGCGGGTCATGCACGGCTGGCTGCGCGCCTCCGCCGAGGCTTACGGCGACGATGCCCTGAGACGGCGTCTGCTCGATGCGGCGCTTGCCTATGTGGAATCGCTGCCGAGCAAGTGATGCCATTTCCCTTCTCCCCTGTGGGGGTCTGAAGGACGGGGCTAGACCTGCGGCTCGACCCCGGTCAGATGTCCGAAGGACAGATGAGGGGGTGAGCGACGCCAGGAGCGAATGCGCTGAGCGCAAGCGAAGAGCAATAGAGGGCGTGCCGTGCGGCCCCCTCATCCGACCCTTCGGGCCACCTTCTCCCCGCTGGGGAGAAGGGAAAAGCAGAGAACCAAACGAGGAACCCACTATGCCGAAGGTCAATCCACGCCATCCGAAATTTCCGATTCCCGGTGGGCCGGAGTTGCGCGCCAAGGGCTGGCGGCAGGAGGCGCTGCTGCGGCTGCTCGAAAACGTGCTCGCCGTCGGCGAGGATCCCGACAATCTGATCGTCTATGCCGCGCTCGGCAAGGCCGCCCGCAACTGGGCGGCGCACAAGGGCATTGTCAAGGCGCTGACGGAGATGGATGAGGACCAGACGCTGCTCATCCAGTCCGGCAAGCCGATAGGGCTCGTAAAGACCCATGCCAGGGCTCCCCTCGTCATCATGGCGAATTGCAACATCGTCGGGCAATGGGCAAAGGCCGAAGTGTTCTACGAGCTGCAGCGCAAAGGGCTGATCTGCTGGGGTGGGCTGACGGCCGGAGCCTGGCAATATATCGGCAGCCAAGGCGTCATCCAGGGCACCTATGAAATCTTCATGCGCATTGCCGAGCGGCGCTTCGGCGGCGACCTCCACGGCCGCTTCGTGCTGACGGCCGGCCTCGGCGGTATGGGCGGCGCACAGCCGCTCGCCGGCCGCATGGCGGGCGCGGCGATCCTCTGCGTCGACATCGACCCGGAGCGGGCGCGCAAGCGCCAGCAGATCGGCTATCTCCAGGAAATCGCTCCCGATCTCGATACCGCCCTTGAGATGATCGATGCAGCCGTAAAGGCGAAGCGGGCGCTGTCCGTCGGTCTCGTCGGCAATGCGGCGGAGGTCTATCCCGAGATTGCCCGGCGCGGCATCGTGCCAGATATCGTCACCGATCAGACCTCGGCGCATGACCTCGTCTATGGCTACGTGCCGAAGGGCATGAGCCTCGATCAGGTCCAAGGCCTGCGCGACGATGGCCAGGGGCAATTGATGGCGGCAAGCCGCGCCTCAATCGTCGAGCATGTGAGCGCGATGCTCGCCTTCCAGAAGAAGGGCTCGGAAGTCTTCGACAACGGCAACCTCATCCGCACGCAGGCCCGCGAGGGGGGCGTCGCCAACGCCTTCGATATTCCGATCTTCACCGAAGCCTATCTCAGGCCGCTGTTTGCCCGGGCGATCGGGCCGTTCCGCTGGATGGCTCTGTCGGGCGAGGAGAGCGATATCGCGAGGATTGACGACCTGCTCATCCAGATGTTTCCCGACAACAAGATCATCACCAACTGGATCCGGCTGGCGCGCGAGCACGTGCCCTTCGAGGGGCTGCCGGCGCGCATCGCCTGGCTCGGTCACGGCGAACGCACGCTGCTGGCGCGGCGTGTCAATGCGCTGGTTGCAAGCGGCGAGATCAAGGGTCCTGTCGCCTTTTCCCGCGACCATCTCGATGCCGGCGCCATGGCGCATCCGAATATCATGACCGAGCGGATGAAGGACGGCTCCGACGCGATCGCCGACTGGCCGCTGATCGATGCGATGATGCTCTGCTCCTCGATGGCCGATCTCGTCGTCGTCCATTCCGGCGGCGGCGGCTATGCCGGCTACATGACCAGCTGCGGCGTCACCGTGATCGCCGACGGCACCGACGCCGCCGACGAACGGCTCGACCATGCGCTGACCAATGACACCGCGCTCGGCGTGATGCGATATGCCGATGCCGGATATGACGAGGCGCTTGATGAGGTGGCGAAGAAGGACGTTCCCTATATAAAGCTTGGATGAATATCCCTGAACTTTCTATAAATTGTTTGTCATCCCATCAGGAGCCATGACGTGGAAACAGCCAAGATCTTCTGGTCAGGAGGTTACCAGGCGGTCCGGCTGCCGAAGGCCTTCCGCTTCGATGGTAACACCGTCGCCATCAGGCGCGAGGGGCCCGCGATCATACTCGAGCCGATTTCCAATGATTGGGAATGGCTTGCCGACGTGACCGGTGCCGTCGATCCGGACTTCGCGACAGCGACGGAAGAACAGCCTGCGGCGGTTGGAGCGTCAATCGATCAGCTCGGAAACTTCGAGGAGATTGCCGTCGGGATCCGTGAAATAGACTGAGCGCAGGCGGCCGATCGCGCCGGTGCGTTCGACCGGGCCCTCTTCGATCGCAACGCCTGACGCCTGCAGATGGGCGAGGACATCGGCGAGCGGCGTCTCAGCGATGAAGCAGAGATCGCCGGAGCCAGGGATCGGATGTCTGGCCTTGGGTTCAAATTCGCGACCGGCCTGGTGCAGGTTGATCTTCTGCCGGCCGAATTTCAGCGCCTTGCGGCCTTCCGCGAAGGTTTCGACCGACATGCCGAGGATGCGGGAATAGAAATCGCAGGTGGCTGCGATATCGGCGACGGTCAGCACGAGATGGTCGAGACGGTCGATGCGGATCATGCCTTTATCCTTGCGAAGTGGTGCGCGACACTGGCTGACATAAAGGCCAACGCCAGCATGGCAAGGGTGAAGACAACGACGGCCGCCCAGCCTTCGACCGCCCAGAACCAGCCGCCGGCCGAGCCCATGAGGCTGGAGCCGACGTAATAGGCGAGCATGTAAATTGATGAAGCGTGGCCCTTGTTACCAAAGGCAAGTTTGCCGACAAGGCCGCTGGCGATGGAATGGCTCATGAAGAAGCCGGTCGTCAGCACGATGATACCAAGGATGATCAACGGCAGCGAGGCGAAGAGCGTCAATGCGCTGCCGGCAGCCGTGAGTGCGAGGCCGAAGAGAAGCACCGGAAAGTGACCAATCCGGTCTCCCAGCAGCCCGCCGATCGAGGCGGCGCCGATGCCGAAGAGATAGACGGTGAAGATCAAGCCGAGTTCGGTCTGATTGAGGCCGTAAGGCGGCGCCATGAGGCGAAAGCTGGCGTAATTGTAGATCGTCACGAAGGAGCCCATCGCCAGGAAGGCGATGGCGAAGAGGAAGGGCAGCGCCGGATTTCTGAGATGGCCGAGCCAGGCTTTCGCGTGAAAACGGGGATCGAAGCCCGGCCGGCGGACGAAATTCCTTGACGGCGGCAGAAGGGCGATGAAGCCGATCGCCGCGGCAAGTCCCATGGCGCCGACGAGGAAGAGCGCCGGGCGCCAACCGAAATATTCGGCAAAGATGCCGGTGAGCACGCGGCCGGACATGCCGCCGAAGGCCGTGCCGCCGACATAAAGGCCCATGGTGGCGCCGAGGCCGCGCGGATCGATTTCTTCGGCAAGATAGGCCATGGCGACGGCCGGCACGCCTCCGAGGACCAGGCCCTGCAGGGCGCGGATGACGAGCAGCAGATGCCAGCCCGGCGCAAAAGCCGTGGCAATGGTCAACAATGCCGCGCCGACCAGCGATATCTTCATCAGGCTGCGGCGGCCAAGACCCTCGGAGACCGCGGCAGCGCAGACGATGGCGACGGCCAGAAAGCCGGTGGAGAGCGACAGCGACAGCGAGCTTTCGACCGGGCTGACGGAAAATTCCTGCGAGAAGACCGGCAGCAGCGGCTGCACGCAATAGAGCAGCGAGAAGGTGGAAAAACCGGAGAGAAAGAGCGCCAGGCTGGCGCGGCGATAGGCGCCGGTGCCTCGCGCCAGATAATGCTTTTCTGCTGCGATCACGGTTTTTACGGTTTGCGCTGGCGGCGGCATATCTTCATCCCGGTGATCCTTCGAACGCATGCGTTAGCCCGCTGGATCCCAATAGGGCGGGTCCCCGAAGCTCTTTCTCAGGTGATCGGCGATAGCGCGAAGCTTGGCCGAGGGATTTCGGCCCTCGGGATGGGCCATATAGATGAATTCGGCCTCCGGCCTGTGACCGACATCGATTTCGGCAAGCCGCCCCTCGCGAATGGCCGGGCCGGCGATGAAGGCCGGCAGCAGCGCGATGCCAAGGCCGGCAATCGCGGCATCGCGCAGCATGTCGCCATTATTGATGGCGAGCGCCGGTTTGGCGCGGACGACGACCGCCCCCTCCGGCGTCTGGAAGCGCCAGTCGGCAACGCCGCGATTGGTGTAGAAGACGCCGCGATGGCGGTTGAGGTCGGCGAGCGACGACGGCGTTCCCTCGCGGGCCAGATAATCCGGCGAGGCGCAGAGAAGACGGCGGCTATGGGTGAGCTTCCAGGCGACCAGCCGGCTGTCGGCGATCGGGCCGTTGCGGATGATGGCGTCGTAGCCGTCCGAGGCCGCATCGACGCGGCGGTCATCGATATCGAGCGTCAACTCGATATCGGGATGGTCGGCAAGAAAGGGGTAGAGCGCCGGGCCGAGATGCATGCGGCCGAACGTGACCGGGGCGGCGATGCGGATCGGACCGGACAGCGTGCCGCGCCGCTCGGCCATATCGGCGGCGGCCTCGTCAATTTCACGCACGATGCGCGCGGCGCGCTGCAGAAATACAGTTCCGTCCTCCGTCAAGGTGAGCTTGCGTGTCGTTCGGTGCAGCAGGACGCCGCCCAAGGACTTCTCCAATTCCGCCAATCTTTCGCTGACGACGGATTTGGACAGCCGCAGCCGCCTGGCCGCCTCGCTGACCGAGCCTGCCTCCGTCACGGCAACGAAAGCCGCGATGCCTTCTATCCTGATCATCGTTCGGTATTTCCGAATTCCAGTTCCTCAATCTGGAGACTAATCCGAACGAAAAGAAAATGCCATCTTCTGATCAACGAAACGGCAAGGGCCGCCTCGGGTCAACCACAGGAGATGCAACCATGAACCGCTTGAATGACAAGGTCGCAATCGTTACCGGCGCAAGCTCCGGCATCGGCCGCGTCACGGCAAAGCTCTTTGCCGCCGAAGGTGCCAAGGTCGTCGTCGGCGCGCGCCGCGAGCGCGAACTCCACAGCCTCGTCGCAGAGATCGAGGCCGAGGGCGGCAAGGCTATTGCCGTTGCCGGCGACGTCCGCTCGGAAGATCATCATAAAGCGCTGGTGGCCGCCGCGATGACGAATTATGGCAAGCTCGACATCGCCTTCAACAATGCCGGCATCATCGGCGAAGCCGGTCCGAGCACCGGTGTCTCGGAAGCAGGCTTCAGCGACGCGCTGGCCGTCAATCTCACAGCATCCTTTCTCGCTGCCAAACATCAGATCGGCGCGATGGCAGAAAATGGCGGCGGCTCGGTGATCTTCACCTCGACCTTCGTCGGCTACAGCTTCGCCTTTCCCGGCGTTGCCGCCTATGCCGCCAGCAAATCCGGCCTGATCGGCCTGACGCAGGCTCTCGCCGCCGAGTTCGGGCCGCAGGGCGTGCGCGTCAACGCCATCCTGCCGGGGGCCGTCGATACCGACATGTACCGCGATGTGAACGATACAGCAGACAAGCAGGCTGCCATCACCGCTATGCATGCGCTGAAGCGCGTCGCGACACCTGATGAAGTCGCCCGCTCGGTTCTCTACCTCGCCTCCGATGATGCGAGCTTCGTCACCGGTACGGCCTCGCTGGTCGACGGCGGCATTTCGATCACTCGCACCTGAGATGGTGGGGCGGTTATTCGCTGCGGGTTGGGGCGAAATGGATCGGCCAAGATGAGAGGGAACGCCGTGTAGCCTCATCGCCTGCCGGCACCTTCTCCCCCGAGGGGAGAAGAGATTTGCGGCAACCTCTCCGTTTCGCCCCGACTCCCACAGGGCCTGTCACCTCGCTCGCCCGCGCGATTGCATGTTCTGCGCCAAAGGCTTAGGGTCAAGATCAATCAGAAAAAGGCGACGGGTAGAAGGCCATGGCTCTCAGCGGCAAACGCATCCTCCTCATCATCTCGGGCGGCATCGCCGCCTATAAGAGCCTGGATCTGATCCGCCGGTTGCGGGAGCGCGGCGCAAGCGTGCGTCCGGTCATGACCAAAGGCGCGCAGGAGTTCGTTACGCCGCTTGCGGTCGGCGCGCTGGCGGCAGACCATGTCTTCGTCGATCTCTTTTCGCGGCAGGACGAACAGGATGTCGGCCATATCAGGCTGGCGCGCGACTGCGATCTCGTGCTGATCGCCCCGGCGACGGCCGACCTGATGGCGAAAATGGCGAACGGGCTTGCCGATGACCTCGCCTCGACCGTGCTCCTGGCGACGGACAGGCCGGTGCTGGCCGCACCGGCGATGAACCCTCGCATGTGGGCGCATCCGGCGACACGGCGCAATGCGGCGAGGCTCAGGGAAGACGGCGTGCGTTTCGTCGGGCCGACGGCCGGCGAGATGGCCGAAAGCCGGGAGGCGGGGCTCGGCCGGATGGCGGAGCCGCTGGAGATCGTCGCTGCTGCCGAAACCATGCTCGACGAGGGGGAAAGGCCGCTGAAGGGCCGCAAGGCGATCGTCACCTCGGGACCGACCCATGAGCCGATCGATCCGGTGCGCTACATCGCCAACCGCTCCTCCGGCCGGCAGGGGCATGCGATCGCCGCAGCCCTGGCCAAGCTCGGGGCCGAGGTGACGCTCGTCTCCGGGCCGGTGACGATCGCCGATCCGGTCGGCGCCAATGTCGTCCATGTCGAGCGGGCCGAGGAAATGCGCGATGCCGTGCTGGCGGCGCTGCCGGCCGATATCGCCGTGATGGTGGCGGCGGTGGCGGACTGGCGCGTGGCGTCCGCCGCCGACCAGAAACTGAAGAAACATCCCGGCGAATCCATTCCGACGCTGGCGCTGACCGAGAACCCCGACATATTGAAGACTCTCGGACATCATACGATGCGGCCGAGGCTGGTGATCGGCTTTGCCGCCGAGACCCAGGATGTGGAAAGCAATGCCAAGGCGAAACTCGAGCGGAAGGGCGCCGACCTGATTGTCGCCAATGACGTTTCGCCGGCGACCGGCATCATGGGCGGCAGCCGCAACCGCGTCAAACTCATTCGCCACGACGGCGTCGAGCAATGGCCAGACCTGACGAAGGAAGAGGTCGCCGAAAGGCTGGCGGCGCTGATCGCCGAACGCTTCCGCGCATGATCCTCGTCGAAAATCGATCCCGTTTTTCGGAAAGGATCATGCCGAGATAGCCATGCGTTGCGATTTGGCTTTGCTCGGTCTTTCCGGCCGAAATTCCGCGACATCGATACCGTTTTTGCCGACGAGGACGGCGCTGCCATCAGGAATCTCCGTCCAGGCGTCGACATCGTCGTTCAAGGGTTCGGAGACGAGGCAATAGCCGGCACCGACGGGCGAGGCGTAGAGCGTCGGCGCCTTGCGATCGGTGGCATAGCGGATCGCATAGAGCGACTTGCCGTCGGAGAAGGCGGCGGTGAAGCGCAGCAAGATCGAGCCGATGGTGTTTTCGGCGAGATCTTCGACGAAGCCGATCATTTCAGCCATCGCGGCGACCGGCGCCTCGCGCAGGCCGAACTGCAGCGCCAGCAGGAACATCAGTTCGGAATCGGTCGTGCCGCTGCGGGCATTGAACAGCTCGTCTTCAAGCATCGCTTCCATCGGCCGGCGCAAGCGCTCGAAGCCCGATATCTGGCCGTTGTGCATGAAGGACCAGGTCTCATGCGTGAAGGGATGGCAATTGTCCCGGCGCGTGCCACCGCCGGTGGCGGCGCGGACATGGGCGAGGAAGAGCGGCGAGCGGATCTGCCGCGCCAGGCTCCTCAGATTGCAATCCGACCAGGCCGGCAGGATGTCGCGGTAGCGGCCGGGCTCGGGCCTGTCGCCATACCAGGCGATGCCGAAGCCGTCGCCATTGGTCGCGGTCTTGGCGCGGGTGGCGCAATGGGATTGCTCGATCAGCGAATGGGCGGGCGAAGAGACCAGCTCCTCGAGGTAGAGAGGGTCTCCGCGATAGGCTGCCCAGCGACACATGGCTCTTTGCTCCGGAACCCGCAGCATCGGCGGGCATGCTCTAAATTGTCGAACGTCATGACTAATAACAGCTTAACGCGCGACTGATTTGCAGGCCGATCATGACGGTTTGGTGGCCGAGTGGAACTTCAAATTCGGCGAAAGCCTGTGTTCTTTTGTGAACGCGGGCCTGGCCCAGAGGGATGCCTTGAATGCAATTTCTTCTTGCATCTGGCGCGAATCATCCTACCTTTCTCATATCAGCAACAGAACGAAAGGAAGGTGATCCAATGTCTAATGAGATTTCGGACCTCGTATCGGGCATGGAAGAGGTGATGAAAGCGAGGCAGCCCTCGCTCTAAGACCCGCCTTCCTGGGGCTGCTTTGACAGTCCAGGCCAGTTCGAGGCCAAACTCATGGAAAGGGTCGCCGAGGCGGCCCTTTTTTATTGCCTGTATTTCCGACATTGACGGACGATCGGAATTCTTCTACTCATAAAGTCATCTGATGACTTTATGAGTAGAAGATGCAGGCGCTCAGCAAGACCAATCTCGCCGATGAGGCGATCGAGGCAATCCGCAGCGACATTCTCGGCAAGCGCTGGGCGGTCGGCGACAAGCTGCCGAACGAGGCTTCGCTGTCGGCCACGCTCTCAGTCAGCCGCGGCACTGTGCGCGAGGCGGTGCGGGTTCTCGTCTCCCAGGGTTATCTCGAAACCAGGCAGGGATCGGGCACCTATGTGCGTTCGACCAGCGACGCCGGCCGGCCGCTGACCATGGCGCGGCGCGCCAGCCTGCGCGATCAGTTCGAAGCGCGCTGCGCACTCGATGTCGAGGCGGCACGCCTGACGGCGATGCGCAAGACGCCGGAGACGATTGCCGAGCTGCGCCGGCTGCTGAACGAACGCGGCAGTTACGCCAGCGGCGATGAAGGCGCCTTCATCGAGCGGGACCTCGCCTTTCACAGGGCGGTCATCGCTGCTTCCGGCAATCGGGCGATGATCGAGATCTACGCTTTCTTCTCGGCCTCGATCGCCGACACCATTGCGGCCACGCTCGGCAAGGATATTCCCGAACCCGATATGCAGGCGCATGTCGATATCGTCGATGCGATCGACACCGGCGATCCCGACCAGGCGGATGCGGCGGTGCGCCGGTTCATGACCCCCGTTCTTGCCGCACTCGACCGAATGATCCTGTCATGAATACACCTTCCAACGCTGCCGCCGTCACGCTTGACGTGGCCGACGAATTGCTGATCGATGCCGAGGCTGGCACTCTTCCCGCCCAGCAGGCAACGCCGGTGCGGAATGGTGCGGCCAGTTTGCTGCTCGGCGCGAGCCTCGTGCTCATCGCTTTCAACCTGCGCCCGGTCTTTTCGAGCGCCTCGGCGCTCCTGCCGGAGATCCGCTCCGAACTCGGGCTGGGCGCGCTCGGCGCCAGCCTGCTGACGACGCTTCCGGTCGTCTGTCTCGGCATCTTCTCGCCGCTTGCGCCGCGTCTTGCCCAGCGCATCGGAACGGAACGCACACTGCTCGGCGTTCTCCTGCTGCTTGCGCTCGGCACAGCTTTGCGTGGGCTTTCCTCCGTGCCGCTGCTCTTTATCGGCACGGCGCTTGCCGGTGCTTGCATCGCCGTCGGCAACGTGCTGCTGCCGGGACTGGTGAAGCGAGACTTCCCCAGACGCGCCGCGCTGATGACCGGCTTTTATACGATGGCGCTCTGTGCAGGTGCTGCCAGTGCGGCCGGGCTGACCCTGCCGATCGAGCACGCGCTCGGCGGCTCTCTCGGCGGCGCGCTCGCCGCATGGGCGCTGCCGGCGCTCGCCGTCGGGCTCATCTGGCTGCCGCAGGTCCTTCGCGGCGGCGCCGGAGCAAGGCGAAACGGCTTTCGCATCGACGGACTCTGGCGGGACCGGCTGGCCTGGCAGGTCACGCTGTTCATGGGGCTGCAATCGGCGCTTGCCTACTGCGTCTTCGGCTGGCTGGTTCCCATCTTGCGCGAACGCGGGCTCGACGGCGTCACGGCCGGAGCGATCGTTTCGCTCTCGGTGATGGTGCAGGCGGCCTCCTGCCTCGTCGTGCCGCATATCGCCGTGCGCGGCAGAGACCAGCGATTGATCAATGCCGGCCTCTGCGGCGTTGCGGTCACCGCTCTGCTTGGACTGCTCTTTGCGCCGCTTTCGAGCGTCTGGCTGTGGGCGGTGCTGCAAGGCATCGGCCAGGGAGGACTGATCGCGGCCGCCATGACGACGATCGTGCTGCGCTCGCGCGACCCCGATGTCGCCGCCCATCTCTCCAGCATGGCGCAATGCGTCGGCTACCTCCTCGCCGCAATCGGCCCGCTGATCGTCGGCCTCATCCGCGGCTGGACCGGAAGCTTTTCCTGGTGTGCGGTTCTGTTCGTCGCGCTCGGGCTCGGAGCCGCGATCAACGGCTGGAAGGCCGGCCGGGCGCTGGAGGTGAATGTGCACGCGGTCGAGAAAGCCTGAGCCGCGCCTCACCTTTGCCATCCCCGGCCCATCACCATCTCTTGATTCCGGTCGCCGATCGCGGATGCTACGCTATCTCAGCCCGCATCCGCCGGAGGACAAATCGTGCGCATACGAACCCTGTTTCTGCTCACCGCGTTGATGGCATCGCTGGGGCCTGCCTTTTCCCTGGCGCAGGAAAGCGGCGGGCGCCAGGCAAATGTCGAGCGCAGTGCGCGCGACGGCGTGCTGAAGCTGCTGCCAGCCGACTCCGTCACGGAGCACGAGCTGACGATCGACGGCCGAAAGATCGCCTATACCGCGACCGCCGGTACTCTTGATCTCTTCGGCCAAGACGGAGCGCAGACCGGCGCGATCTTCTACACCGCCTATGTCGCCAAGGGTGGCGGGCCGGATCGGCCGCTGACCTTTGTCTTCAACGGCGGGCCGGGCGCGGCCTCCGCCTTTCTGCATCTCGGGCTGGTCGGGCCAAAAGTGCTCGATTTCGGGCCTCAGGCACGCGACGGCGCCCATGCGAAATTCATTGATAACGAGCATAGCTGGCTCGACTTTACCGATCTCGTGCTGATCGATCCGATCGGCACCGGCTGGAGCCGGACAGCGAAGGCCGACGACGCCTCCAACTATTACAACGTCAACTCGGATGCCCAGAGCATCGCCAAGGCGATCGCGCTCTATATCGCGCATAACAACCGTTCCAACTCGCCGAAATATCTGCTCGGCGAAAGCTATGGCGGTTTCCGCGCCGCCAAGGTTGCTTCCACCCTGCAGGAAAGCCAAGGCATTGTCGTCGCCGGCGCCGTGATGCTCTCGCCGCTGCTCGAAGGGCAGCTGATGTTCGATGCCGACCAGTTCGCGCTCGGCGCGGCACTCGAGCTGCCGTCGTTGGCTGCAGCCGAACTCGATCGGCACAATGGCTTTACCGAGGAGAAGCAGAGGCAAGCGGAGCGTTTCGCGCTCGGCGATTATTTGACGACGCTCGCCGGCCCGCCGCCGACGGGCGCCGATGCTGCAGCCTTCTATGGCAGGATCGCCGGGCTCACCGGCATTCCGCAGGATATCGTCGCCCGCAACCGCGGCTTCCCAGGCAACTCTTTCGTCAAGCACTCGAACGGCGGCAGCGGCGAGCTGAGGAGCCCCTACGACGCGTCCTTTGCAGCGCCCGACCCCTATCCGGAGTCGGATTACGACCGCGGCGACGACGCCATCCTCGACGGCTTCGCCCGCGCCTACGGCGGCGCCTTCGCCGACTATGCCCGCAACGAGCTCGGCTTCAAAACCGAAATGACCTATTCGCTGCTAGACAGCGATATCAGCCGGCGCTGGGACTGGGGTGGCGGCCGCGGCGGCGGATCACGCTTCCAGGCGAGCGCCACCGACGACATCCGGCAGCTGCTCGCCTCGAACACGGCCTTCCATCTGCTGATCGCGCATGGCTACAGCGATCTGGTGACGCCTTACAGCGTCAGCCGCTATGTGGTCGACCACCTGCCGCCGTCGCTCGCCAATGGCCGCGTCGGGCTGAAGCTCTATCATGGCGGCCATATGTTCTACACGCAAGCCGATCAACGGGCCGCCTTCACGGCCGACGCCAAGGCCTTCTATGCCGCACGCCCGGCCGCACAGCCGGCGGATTGAGGAGTTGCCGATGCATATAACGGGAGGATGTCATTGCGGCGCAATCCGCTATCAGGCGGAGATCGATCCGGAACGCATCTCGATCTGCCACTGCACCGATTGCCAGCGATTGACGGGCTCGGCCTATCGCGTCACCGCGCCGGTGCAACCGGAAAGCTTCACGCTCATTTCCGGCGAGCCGCACATGTATACGAAACATGGCGACAGCGGCGCCCTCAGCCGGCAATTCTTCTGTCCGAATTGCGGATCGCCACTCTACCGCACGGGCGGCGAAGGCCGCGCGATCGGCATCCGCGTCGGCAGCATCGACCAGCGGCGGGACCTGACGCCAAAGAAACAGATATGGTGCCGGTCGGCTCTGCCGTGGGTGGTGAATATCGAGCCGCTGCCGCGGTTCGATGGCGAGGCTAACTGAGCCAAGGTCCTTAGGACCTGACTAAAGGAGGGGTTAGGCCGCATTCGGTCATCAGCCACTTTGTCAGCGCGTTGAGTTGCCGGACCGCACGGTGATGGGCCGGCTGTGGCGACAGCGCAAGCCAAAGACCACTCCCTTCGATCGCCGGCAATGACTTCCACTGGCATCCCACAACGGGCGGAGTCATTTGCAGTGTTGCGCGAACAGCCAAAGAGAGAACCCGTCAATATTGCTCTGATCTTAGCTCGAACTGGCTAAGTGCATCGAAGATCAATTTATAGTATATGGAAGATGAGGGGATAATCGCGCATACGGCGCGGAAGGCTGTCTCAGTACTCAGTGGATTTCTTCTGAATTTTACATCCTTGTATTGCATTTTTTTGGACGTAGGCTTCAGAGAAGCTATCATAGCAGCCTTAGATGCGGGCTTTGGTCGTAACGCGTATAGGGACTTTAGTCCTAATACCCTCCAACTGTGAATGAGCTAGTTCTCTCGATCGACCACAATCGCAGTCGATCGAGAGCTCTAGGTTCAATACGCAAGAGGGTGGGTCCGGGGATGCAGTTCGGCATCCGGACTCTGTGACCCTCTGCGAGCTAGCCGAGGGAGAAGCTCCATGGCACTCGATATCACAACTCAAGATCTCATCATCGACGAAACCCCCAGTTTCCAGGACGACGACGTCAACCCAGCGATTGCGCCACATAACAATGCGACGGTGCAATATCTGTTGAGCCTCGACGCTGCCGGTGGGCTGACCACGCCGGAAGTCGCCTACCAGAGCAATTTCGTCGTGGCCTCGGCCAACGCCGGGGAAACCATCACCTCGGTGGTTCTCACCCAGAACTCTTCCGGGACCCCATACTCCACCACGGTCGGCGTCAACAGCGGCATTCGCACCGTCGACGGCAAATACGTTTGGCTGTTCCAAGATGCAACGCATGCAAACGTCGTGATCGGGGTGATCGGCACGTCCGACGCGCTCACCGCGCCGGCCGCCGGGGGGCCGCTCGCCTTTTCGCTGGCGCTCCTCAGCACCAGCGCCACCAACGCCGACCTCTATACCGTCCAATACGTGCCGTTGCTCCATCCCGATGTGAACAACGCCGACGACCGCATTGATCTGACCAACAAGGTGTTCGCCTCGGTCACCGGAACCACGGTGGTGAATTTCAGCCAGCTTGGCGATGCCCCTTCAGGACATAACAACTGGTATATTCTCGACGCCGACGCCGCCAGCCCGCAGAAGATCCTGGTGACGGCACACGACAATGGCGTGCAGGCGGAAGTCAATGTCAGCACCCAAGGCCTTGGCGTCGCCTCTCAAGACGTGCGCGAGGGCCGTGAACTTCAGATCGACCTGATCACCGGCGGCATCCAGAGTGCGGGGAAAAGCTTTACCGACACGCCGACTGCACCCGATTATGGCTCGCACATCGAGAACGTCTCGAGCGCCGGTTTTTCGGTCTCGCAGTCGACGCCGACCAGCAGCGTCGCCGACATGGAGATCCATGCCTATAATAATAACGACAATGTGGAGGGCGCTTCGTTCCCCACTGACGACAACGATACCGAGATCAATATCACCGGCGTAACTTTCAAGCTGAACGGTGTGGCAACGACAGCAGCAGCACTCGGCATTACTGTCGATCTCTCAGGAACCGGGCTGATCCTTCGCAATGTCGGCGAGGGCGTGACGGTCGACTTCGCCACCGCCGGCGGGGCTGGCGGAACTTTCGACCGTTTCACCATCAAGAATATCGACGCCGGGCATGACTATTTCGATGTCAAGGAAGTGCATTTCAGCGGTGACGTCAGTAACGCCTATAACGAAGAAGTTGGCTCCTTCATCAACTTCGACGATGACGGGCCGAGCATCACGGCAACCGGCACCCCGCCGCAACTGACAGTCGACGAGACCGTGCTGGCGGATAATGCCAGCGCCGACTTCTCGACCTTCTTCACCTCGAATGCCGGGGCCGATGGCGGCGGCGCCGCCATTACTTATGCGCTTGGCATCAATCAGGGCAACAATGTCAGCGGCCTCACCGACACCGCTACCGGCCAGTCCGTGCTGCTCTTCCTCGAAGGCGGCAATGTGGTCGGACGCGCCGGATCCGCCGCCGGCGCAATCGTCTTCACCGTCAGCGTCAGCGCTGCCGGCGTCGTCACCCTCGATCAGCAGCGGGCAATCGTTCATGCGGACGCCACTAACCCGGATGACAGCCGAACCCTGGCGGCCGCCAACCTCGTCACCCTGACCGCCACCATCACCGATCGTGACGGCGATCACGCCCCGGCCACCCACAATATCGGCCAGAACCTCAACTTCAAAGATGACGGGCCTAGTATTACGGCAAGCGGCACTCCACCGCAGGTGACAGTCGACGAGACCGTCCTGACGACCAACGCCACCGGTGACTTCTCAACCTCCTTCACCTCGAATGCGGGGGCCGATGGCGCCGCGGCCACCACCTATGCGCTCGGCATCAGCCAGGCCGGCAGTGCCAGCGGCCTCACCGACACCGCAACCGGCCAGTCCGTGCTGCTCTACCTCGAAGGCGGCAATGTCGTCGGACGCGCCGGATCCGTCGCCGGCGCGGTCGTCTTCACCGTCAGCGTCAGCACTGCAGGCGTCGTCACCCTGGACCAGCAAAGGGCAATCGTCCATGCCAATGCCAGCGACCCGGATGACAGCCGAACCCTGGCGAACGCCAACCTCGTCACCCTGACCGCCACCATCACCGACCGTGACGGTGATCAGGCCTCGGCCATCCGCAATATCGGCCAGAACCTCAACTTCGAGGATGACGGGCCGACGATCACAAAGCCGTTCGACGGTAACCCGGCTACTCTGGCTATCGAGCATGAGACCCTGGCCAATGTACTCAACGCATCGGCGAGCGGCGCCTTCGGCTATGATATCGGCGCGGACATTCATCCGGCCGCGTTCTATACGAATGGCGGCTCCGACTTCGTCGACCAGGACACCCAGACAGCCGGCGTCCAGATCGGACTGACCGGCACGATCACCGGCGGCGGCGGCGGCAGTCTTCTCAGTTCGAATGTAACGCTCGCCTCGGAGAGCCTGACTTCCGCGACGTTCAACTTCACCTTCACCTATGACAAGGACCCGGCGGCCGGCAACCAGGTCGGAACGGCAGGCGGCACCCTGGTCTTCGACAAGGTCGCCGACACCTACACGATCCAGCTGACGGATCCGCTCGAAGGCTTCAGCTTCGACGTGCTCCACACCAGCGAACTCTTGTCCAAGGAGCCGACGGGCAATACCGGCCATCCTGAGATCGTGGTGGAAAAACTGCAGGCGGATGATCCGAACACAACGGCGGACGAAGACTTCTACGTACAGTTCACCGGCAACCTGATCGACAAATCCCACCCGTTCAGCCTCACGAGCAATGGCGAGGGGTCATCCAATGACTCCACCTTCACCCCCGACGCTCACGAGATGGTCAGCAACACCAACGAAACCTGGGTCTCAGCAACACAGAGCACCAACGGTGTTGCGGGCGACACGATCCAGAAAGACGAACTGCTGACCTTGCGGTTCTTCAACAGCAATGTCGGCATCGCCAACGAAGTCACAACCCCGACGGCGACCGCCGGCGCGATGGCCATCAAGTTCGACGGCATCGGCAGCAGCGAGGATCTGATGCTGATCCTCAACCTGATTGACAAGAACGGCGCCGACAACATCGCCGGCAACGCGGACGACAACTCGACGATCACCCGGGCGATGTATGTGTCGAACGCCGATATCTACAAGACCGGCCAGGTTCCGGCGCCTTATAATACCGAGTTCACGCTCGACAATAATGACGGCCTCGTGATTGTCGAGCAGAACGACTACAACGCCGCCGGCGAAGACTACGTGTTGCAGGGTGCGCAAATCATGCAGTCGGGCAATGGGATCACCGGCACCGCTGCGGCGATCGACCTCAACAGCGTGACCGGCGCCAATGGCGGCAGCAATGCGGCGTCAAGTCTGGTCGACTTCGATGCCACCGATAACGACGTGCTGAAGATCACCGATATCGGCTTCACCTCGACCGTGACGCAGACGCCGAACGCCAATCTCGACTTCGCCTTCAATGTGGTGGACGCCGATGGCGATCAGACAGCGATGCAGCACATCCTTGTCGACGTCGCCTGACAACTGACCAAACGGGGGCAGCCAAGACTGCCCCCTCACTGTCTTTGCATTCGCATGTAATCTCGTACCCAGAGACATGATGATGAAAACAAAGCAACAGCCCCCTGCCCTGCAGGTGGTGATGAAAGAAGCCAGACGCGCCATCCGGCCGCTTCTCTGGTTCAGCGGGGGCATCAACGTGCTGATGCTGACCGGGGCGCTTTACATGCTCCAGGTCTACCACCGCGTGCTGTCCAGCCACAGCCTGGAGACGTTGGCGATGCTTTCGTTGATGGCGGCCGGCGCGCTTGTGGCAATGGCGGGGCTGGAGGTGGTGCGCGGGCGTCTTCTGGCAAAGGTCGGATCCTGGATGAACGCACGCCTGGCGCCGGTGCTGCTGACCGCATCGGTGGAATATGCCGCCTCGGCACCCGGCCAGGCCAATGCCCGTCCGCTGCGGGACCTCGACCAGGTGCGGAATTTTTTTACCAGCCCAAGCATCTTCCCAATCCTCGACGCGCCCTGGGCGCCTTTGTTTTTCGCCGCCATCTTCTTCATGCACCCCTGGCTGGGCTGGCTGGCGCTTTGCGGCGGCGGGGTGCTTTTCGTGTTGGCCCTGCTCAATGAATGGCTGACACGCAAGCCGTTGACCGAGGCTGCCGGCGCGCAGTCGCGCGCCTATGTCCAGGCCGAGGCGGCGATCCGCAATGCCGAGGTTGTCCAGGCGATGGGCATGTTGAAACCCTTGCTGGAAGGCTGGAAGCTGCAGCAGGACGAAGCGAACAAGGGCCAGGTCGTTGCCGCCAACCGCGGCGGCATCATCTCCGCCATCGCCCGTTGTCACCGGCTGGCCCTGCAGATGGGCATATTGGGACTTGGAGCCTATCTCGTTCTTCGCAACGAAGCCTCCCCCGGCATCATGGTCGCAGCCTCGATCCTGATGGGTCGTGCATTGTCGCCGGTCGAACAGGCGATCGGCACGTGGAAGGCGACAGTCGGAGCGCGGGCCGCTTACCGGCGCCTCACCGCCGTTGCAGGCCAGCACCCCGAGGCGACCCCGGTTCTGGCGCTGCCGCGGCCCACCGGGAGGTTCGAGGCCGACAATATCGTGCTTTCCCGGCAGGGCGGCGAACCTATCCTGAAAGGGATCAGCTTCCATCTCGAGCCGGGTGAAGCCATGGCTTTGATCGGCCAGAGTGCGGCCGGCAAGACCAGCCTGGCGCGCATACTGGCCGGCGCCTGGCGCCCCTCCGGCGGTCGTGCGCTGCTCGACGGCATGGATGTCGCCCAGTGGGCGGCGGAGGACCGTGGCCATCATGTCGGTTACTTGCCCCAGGATATCGAACTCTTCGCGGGGACGGTTTCCGAAAATATCTGCCGCTTCGCCAAACTCAGCCCGGTGATCTTCGACAAGGTCGTCAAGGCCGCGCAGCTGGCGGGCGTTCACGAACTGATCAAAGGACTGCCGAAAGGTTATCTCACCGAAATCGGCGAATCCGGCGCGGTGCTGTCCGGAGGACAGCGCCAGCGCATCGGCTTGGCCCGGGCCCTCTACGGCGATCCGGCGCTCGTCATCCTGGACGAACCCAACTCCAATCTCGACCGCGACGGTGAGGAGGCATTGATATCTGCGCTCGGCACGATCAAGGCGGCGGGCACGACCGTCATCCTGATCGCCCATCGACCGAACATCATGGAGACGGTCGACAAGATCCTTGTCCTCAATCGTGGCCAGCAGGATCTCTTCGGCCCACGCGACCATGTTTTCAATGAGCTCGCTGCGCGCGTGCGCAAGGTCGCTCAAATGCCGACGATCGTGGCGAAGTAGCAAGGGAACGAAACCGCCATGAAAAAGGACCTGAAGGTCGTTCCATTACCCGTTTCGCCGCCCGTTGCACCGGTCCCGCTGCGGCTCACGGGCCTAACTTTCACCGGCTTTGCGATCATGTTCCTGTTCTTCGGCATGGCCGGAGGCTGGGCGACGCTTGCACCGCTGGACAGCGCCGCAGTGGCGCCCGGCCTTGTCAAGGTTGCCGGTGACCGCAAGCTCATTCAGCACCTCGAGGGCGGGATCATTGCAGGATTGACCGCCGCCAACGGCGACATCGTCAAGGCCGGCAAGGTCCTCCTCCAACTCGATGACACGCAGGCGAGGGCAAGGCTTGATCTGGTCCAGAACCGGATCGCGACGCGCGAGGCGCTGGCCGCTCGCCTGAGGGCCGAGCGCGACGGCAAAGCCGAGATCGAGTTCGATCCGGCGCTGCTTGCAAACCCCACCAAATCGGCAAAGGACGCGGTGGCCGCTCAACGTGACGTGTTTTCGGCGAAACACCACAATCTGAAGGACGAGCGAGAGATCCTCAGCCAGCGCCGCCGCCAGACCGAGGAAGAGATAACGGGACTGCAGGAACTCATCGTTACCGAGGATAAGCAGATCGAGGTGTTCGAAGGCGAAACCAGGGATCTCGAGAGCCTTGTCAAGCGCGGCCTCGTCACCCGCGAGCGTTGGCTGCTGCTCAGACGGCAACAGCGGGAAGTCGAAGGGGAGCGCGCGACCAATGTCGCAGCCATCGCTCGCGCCAGGAGCGCCATGGCCGAGATCGACATGCAGATCCTCAACCTCAACACCTTGCAGCTGAACCAGGCCGTCGAGGAGCTGAGCAAAGTCGAAGCGGAAATGTTTGACCTCAGGCAGGAAGAACGCTCCGCCAAAGACGTGCTCGCCCGCACCAACGTCGTCGCGCCGGTTGACGGCATCATCATGGACCTGAAGGTCCATACGACCGGGGGCGTGGTGAAACCCGGCGAGACCCTGATGACGATCGTCCCGATGGGACAGCAGCTCGTCATCGAGGCGATGGTCAGACCGGAAGACGTCGAGACGATCGCTCCCGGACAGCCGGCGCGCGTGAGTTTTCCGGCCTTTGCCCGCTACAACCTGCCGCCGCTCGACGGTGTCGTGGAGATCGTATCGGCCGACAGGATGGTGGAGGAGCGCAGCGGCGCGCCTTATTTCGCCGCGACCGTTGTGATCGACCAGAGCGAGCTTGCCAAGCTGGAGGGCCGCAAGCTGTTGCCCGGCATGTCGAGCGAGACGATGATCCGGACGGGTGCCCGCACCGTGCTTTCTTACCTCGCCGAGCCGATCACACAGAACTTCCGCCGGGCGATGCGGGAAAAATAGCCGCAGCGCCCACGCTTCCAAGACTCCCGGTCACGCCGCCTTGGCGGCGTGATATTCCTTGATAGCGACCATCTTGATCGCCGGGTAGCGCTCCGCCTCGTAACGCAGCGAGAAGGCGTCCTGAGCGAGGAAGACCGGATCGCCGTCGAGGTCGCGGGCGATATCGCCGCGCTTGACGGTGAGGAACTTTTCCAGATCGGCCGGCTGGTCGGCCGAGATCCAGCGGCAGACGGAGAAACGCGACATTTCGAAGGAGACCGGCAGGCCGTATTCGGCCATCAGCCGCTCCTTCAGGACGTCGAGCTGCAGGGCGCCGACCACGCCGACGATCGCCGGTGAACCGTCTTCCGGCGAGAACAGCTGCACGACGCCTTCCTCGGCCATCTGCTGCAGCGCTTCCTTGAGCTTCTTCGCCTTCATTGCGTCTTCGAGACGAACGCGGCGCAGAATTTCAGGCGAGAAATTCGGCACGCCCTGGAAGACCAGGGCTTCGCCTTCGGTCAGCGTATCGCCGATGCGCAGCGTCCCGTGGTTGGGAATGCCGACGACGTCGCCGGCATAGGCGGTGTCGGCGAGCTGGCGCTGCGAGGCGAAGAAGAACTGCGGCGCCGTCAGGCCGAGCTGCTTGCCGGTGCGGGCAAGCCTTGCCTTCATGCCGCGCTCGAGCTTGCCCGAGCAGATGCGGGCAAAGGCGATGCGGTCGCGGTGGTTCGGATCCATGTTCGCCTGAATCTTGAAAACGAAGGCCGTCATCTTGTCGTCGGTCGCGTGCACGGTCCTGGTATCGGCGACCTGGTCACGCGGCGGCGGCGCAAATTCGCCGAGCGCATTGATGAGATCGCGAACGCCGTAATTGCGCAGCGCCGAGCCGAAGAAGACAGGCGTCATATGGCCTTCGAGGAAAGAATCGCGGTCGAAGGGGCGGCAGGCCTCGATCGCAAGCTCCGTCTCGTCGATGAAGGCTTTACGTTCGTTTTCCGGCAGCCTGTCGGCAACTGCCTGCGGGCCGTTGACCGGCGTCGTCTCGACTTCGGTGTCGGAACCGCGGGCGGTGCTGTTGGCGAGATGATAGGAGCCGCAGAAGGTCTTCGAACGGCCGATCGGCCAGGTAATCGGCGCCGTATCCAGCGCCAGCTTCTCTTCGACCTCATCGAGGATCTCGAAGGGATCGCGGCTTTCCCTATCCATCTTGTTGATGAAGGTGATGATCGGGATATCGCGCATGCGGCAGACTTCGAAGAGCTTCAGCGTCCGCGGCTCGATGCCCTTGGCGGCATCGATGACCATGACGGCGGCGTCGACGGCCGTCAGCGTGCGATAGGTGTCATCGGCGAAATCCTCGTGGCCGGGCGTGTCGAGGATGTTGAAGACATTGTCGTTATATTCGAATGTCATCACTGAGGTGACGACCGAGATGCCGCGCTCGCGCTCGATCTTCATCCAGTCGGAGCGCGTCTGCATGCGGTCCTTCTTCGCCTTGACTTCGCCGGCAAGCTGGATGGCGCCGCCGAACAGCAGCAGCTTTTCGGTGAGTGTCGTCTTGCCCGCGTCCGGGTGGGCGATAATAGCGAATGTGCGGCGGCGGGAGACCGCCTCGGCGAGACTTTCGGCCATAGTGTGAATCCTGTGGAATTGCGGCTTACCTAGCGATTAAAGCCCGCCAATGCAATTGACCTTACCCGTTGAGGTGCAAAGTAATGGGTCATGACCATTCATCACGATCTCAGGCCGACGCTGAACCTCATCCGCCTGGCCAACGGCGAAGGCCTCGACCTGCCCGCCTATGAAAGCAAGGGGGCGGCCGGCATGGACCTGCGCGCCGCCGTCGCCGACGGCGAACCGCTGACGCTCTCACCCGGCCAGCGGGCGCTGGTGCCGACGGGGTTCATCTTTGAAATCCCGGAAGGTTTCGAGGGACAGGTGCGGCCGCGCTCCGGCCTTGCCTTCAAACACGGCATCACTTGCCTGAACTCGCCCGGCACCGTCGACAGCGACTATCGCGGCGAGGTGAAAGTGCTGCTCGCCAATCTCGGCGAGGAAGCCTTCGTCATCGAACGCGGCATGCGCATCGCCCAGATGGTGATCGCGCCGGTGACCCAGGCGCGGGTGACGGAACTGTCAGTGGCGAGCGAAACGGCGCGCGGCGCAGGCGGCTTCGGCTCCACCGGCGTTTGATGGCAAAGCGCCTCGACAGCACGGGCTTAACCTTCCGACAAGATTATTTCGGCGACCCCGCTGGTTGGGCAGCGCTGGTGCGCCTGCTTCAGGATATTTTCGGCATTGACATCGGCCCGCTGAAGCATCTCGGCGGACCCGACCCTACCAGCATGCCCTTCGGCTGGTTCGATGCCACAGGCGAGCTTGCTGCCAATATCTCCGCCTTTGCGCTGCCCTTCGTCATCAATGGCAGGGTCGTTCATGCCGCCGGCCTTCAATCCGGCGCGGTGCGGCCGCAGTGGCGCGGTCGCGGGCTCTATCGCGACCTGACGGTGAAAGCGCTCGACTGGTGCGAGCAGCAGGGCTTCGAGGCCGTCATCCTCTACACCGACAAGCCCTCGCTCTACGAGCCTTACGGTTTCCGCTCGATACCGCTGCACCGCTATGAAGGGGCCGCCCCCGCTCCGTCGACATCAGCCGCACCGGCCCTGCCGCTTTCGCCGACGAATGCGGACGATCTTGCCCTGCTGCAAGCGCTGCTGAAAACGCGCAGCCCCGTTTCGACGACGCTCTCGGTGACTACAAATGCGGCGATGTTTCTCATCAATACGCAGATCGATCCCGAGATCCGTGTCAGCTTCCTCGAAGACCAGCAAGCAGTCATCGCCTGGAAAATGGATGCGGCGGGTCGCTTCAGCCTTCTCGACGTCGTCGCGAGCGATATCCCATCACTTGCCGCTATCCTCGGCGGACTCGACATCGCCTCCGCCGGCATTGACGTGTTTTTCCGTCCGGAGAAACTGGACTGGGTGGGTACTCCACAGCCTTTGGAAAGCACCACAACACTGATGCAGCGTGGGCTCGGCGATGTCACCCCGCATTTTCCGGCCATGCTCTCGCCACTGGCGGATTTCTGACCGTTTCAGCGATCCTGTTTCCCGCGTGAGAGCGGCGGCAGGCGACGTTTGACAGGCGACGATTTGATCATCGAGGTGTTGGTTTCCGCCCGTTCGGCGACCTTGTCCAGAATGCCGTCGAGCTCCGCCATCGAGCGCACCACGAGGCGGGCGATAAAACAATCCTCGCCCGTCACCTTGTCGCATTCGACGATTTCGGGAATGTCCTGGATGATGCGCTCGACAATGTGCAGCTGTCCCGGCAGCGGCCGCACCCGCACGATCGCCTGCAGGGGATAGCCGACGGCGGCTGGGTCGAGATCGATGGTGAAGGCCTTGATGACGCCGCGCTCCTCCAGCCGGCGCAGACGTTCGGCAGCGCTCGGCGAGGAAAGCCCGACCTGCTGCGCCAGCTCCTTCAGCGAAATCCGGGCATTGCCGGCCAGCGCCTCCAGAATGGACTGATCGATATCATCGAGCTCCAGCACACCATTAGGCACGGTAATTATTTTCCCTTCAATGATTAGGCAAAAGCCGTTTTTATCCTTCTTGTTTCTATATGGAACCAGCTGCTAACGCAATAAAATCGTCCGAGCAAAACGGAGGCTACCATGAGCGGCGATATCAAAAGAGGTTCGGTGGAAATGACGGCAGCGATGCTGATCTCGGGGACGATCGGCTGGTTCGTCGTCATGTCGGGCCAGCCGGTCAGCGGTGTGGTTTTCTGGCGCTGCCTGTTCGGTTCGATGACGCTGCTCGTCATCTGCGGCGCCCTCGGGCTGCTGCGGCCTGGCATCATCACGCTGCGCGCCTTCGGCATCGCCGTCTTCGGCGGCGTCGCCATTGTCGTCAACTGGCTGCTGCTCTTCGCCTCCTATTCGCATGCGACGATCTCGATCGCCACGACCGTCTACAACACCCAGCCCTTCATGCTGCTGGTGCTCGGGGCGCTGTTCCTCGGCGAAAAGATCACCGCCGCCAAGCTGTTCTGGCTGACGCTCGCCTTTGCAGGCATGGCGGCGATCGTCGAGGCAAAACCTCAGGCCGGCGGGGGAATGGATGGCTACGGCCTCGGCATTCTGATGGCGCTGGGTGCGGCCTTCTTCTACGCGCTGGCAGCTCTTGCCGCGAAATGGCTGAAAGGCACGCCGCCGCATCTGATCGCGCTGATCCAGGTCACAACCGGCATGCTGATGCTGGCGCCGATGACGGAGTTTTCGCAACTGCCCGGCGATGCCGGCGGCTGGGCGATCCTGGTGACGATCGGAGTCGTCCATACCGGGCTGATGTATGTGCTGCTCTACGGCGCGATCCAGCGGCTGCCGACGCATCTGACCGGGGCGCTCTCCTTCCTCTATCCGATCGCCGCGATCCTCGTCGACCGGCTGGCCTTCGGCCATGCGCTCCAGCCGATGCAGGTCGCGGGCGCCGTAATCATCCTGCTGGCCGCCGCCGGCATGAATCTCGGCTGGACGCCGCGCTGGCTACGGCCGTGGGCGCTTCAGGGCTGAGATGTCTGCGCAGGCACGCGGCGGCAAGCATTTCTTCTCGTGATGGACCCATCAGCGCCAGCGGATTGATGGCAAGGCCCGGGGGATGTAAAACGCCGGGGAAGAGGAGCCACAGATGAGCCTTGCCGCCTTGCTTGCCTATGCCGGAGCGTTGTTCATCGCCGCGGCCATTCCGGGGCCCGGCATTACCGCGATCGTCGCGCGTGCGCTCGGCTCGAATTTCCGCGAGACCTTCTTCATGGGTCTCGGCCTGGTGCTCGGCGATATGACCTATCTCACCGCGGTCATTCTGGGCCTAGCTTTCGTGGCGCAGACCTTCACGGAAGTTTTCCTCATCATCAAGATCGCCGGCGCCCTCTATCTCGGCTACATCGCCTGGAAACTGTGGACGGCAGGGCTGCTGCCGCAGGATATTGCCGCAAAAAAATCCGGCAATGTCGGCCTGTCCTTCCTTTCGGGCCTGCTGGTGACGCTGGGCAACCCGAAGACGATGCTGTTTTATGTCGCGCTGGCGCCGACGCTGATCGATATCGGCAATATCACCCTGCGCGACTATGCGCTTCTGCTCGCCGTCACCTTCGTGGTGCTGATCACCGTGCTGGTGCCCTATATGCTGCTTGCGGCGCGCGCCCGCACCATGTTGAAACAGCCGCGCGCCCTGCAGGCGCTGAACCGGGTTGCAGCCGGCATCCTTGCCGGCACGGCAGCCTTCATCGCCACGCGGGCTGCGTGAAATAAACATCCGTCAAGGAACGGTTTTCAAAGCTTATTTTCTCTCCGCCACCCCAGCCCGGGACGAACGGGCTCTGGTCTCATTCCGTCTTTGACCCTATTCTCCTCCTCGATTTCAGGGACCGAAGTCCAAAGGGAGAGCACCATGTCGCACAAACCCGGCCGCGGCCGCATTTATTCCTCGATCACCGAGACCATCGGCGACACGCCGCTGGTGCGCTTCGACAAACTGGCGCGGGAAAAGGGCGTGGTGGCAAACCTGATCGGCAAACTCGAATTCTTCAATCCAATCGCCTCCGTCAAGGACCGCATCGGCGTGGCAATGATCGAAAGCCTGGAATCGCAGGGCAGGATCACCCCCGGAAAGACGGTTCTGATCGAGCCGACCTCGGGCAACACAGGCATCGCACTCGCCTTTGCCGCCGCCGCCAAGGGGTATCGGCTGATCCTCACCATGCCGGAAACCATGTCGGTCGAACGCCGCAAGATGCTGGCGCTGCTCGGCGCCGAGCTGGTGCTGACGGAAGGGTCGAAGGGCATGAAGGGCGCGATCGCCAGGGCCGAGGAGCTGGCAGCGTCGCTTCCCGACGCCATCATTCCGCAGCAGTTCGAAAACCCTGCTAACCCCGAGATCCACCGCAAGACGACGGCCGAGGAAATCTGGAACGATACCGAGGGCAAGGTCGATATCGTCGTCTCGGGCATCGGCACCGGCGGCACGATCACCGGCGTCGGCCAGGTGCTGAAAAGCCATAAGCCCGAGATCCAGATCATCGCCGTCGAACCCGCCGATTCGCCGGTGCTCTCAGGCGGCAATCCCGGCCCGCACAAGATCCAGGGCATCGGCGCCGGCTTCGCGCCGAAGATCCTCGATACCGGCATCTATGACGAGGTCGTTACCGTGACCAATGACGAGGCCTTCGAACAGGCCCGCCTGATCGCCCGGCTCGAAGGCGTGCCCGTCGGCATCTCCTCAGGCGCGGCTCTGACCGCCGCGATCAAGGTCGGCAGCCGGCCGGAAAATGCCGGCAAGAACATCGTCATCATCATCCCGTCTTTTGCGGAGCGGTATCTCTCGACGGCGCTGTTTGAGGGGTTGGGGAGCTGAATAGCGAATAGCGAATAGCGAATAGCGAATAGCGAATAGCGAATAGCGAATAGCGAATAGCGAATAGCGAATAGCGAATAGCGAATAGCGAATAGCGAATAGCGAATAGGATGTGGGACGGATTGGCGTGAAGCAAGCAATTAGCTAGCTTTTCGCTATTTGCCATTCCCTATTCACTTCTACCTCACGCCGCCGCCGTCAACCTCTCACCAGCGATGCGGTAAGAAATCGCTTCGGCGAGATGCAGACGCCCGACGGTCGGTTTGTCGTCGAGATCGGCCAACGTGCGGGCAACCTTGAGGACGCGGTGGTAGCCGCGGGCGGAGAATTTCATCTTGTCAGCGGCGTCGCGCAGGAGCTGCAGGCCGCTCGCATCGGGCTCGGCGAGTTTTTCGATCATCGCGGTGGAGCAGCGGGCATTGGTGCCGATATCCCTGGCGCCGGCGCGTTCGAACCGCTCCTGCTGGATCTCGCGGGCCTGGGCGACGCGGCGGGCGACGTCGGCGCTGGCCTCGGCCGCCATCGGCCGGATCAGATCGGCGGCGGAAACGGCGGGCACGTCAATGCGGATATCGATGCGGTCCATCAGCGGGCCGGAGATGCGGGCCTGATAGTCGCTCATGCAGCGCGGGCCGCGCGCGCAGGTGTGGCCGGGCTCACCGGCCATGCCGCAGCGGCAGGGGTTCATCGCCGCGATCAGCTGGAATTTCGCCGGATAGGATACGCGGTGATTGGCGCGCGCGATGACGCATTCGCCGCCTTCGAGCGGCTGGCGCAGCGCATCGAGCGCCTGCGGCGTGAACTCGGGGAATTCGTCGAGGAAGAGCACGCCGTGATGGGCAAGCGAGGCTTCGCCCGGCCGGGCGCGGAGGCCGCCGCCGACAAGCGCTGCCATGGTGGCGGAGTGGTGCGGGGTGCGGAAAGGCCGGCGGTCGGACAGCTTGCCGCCGGTGAGCTGGCCGGCGATCGAATGAACCATCGACACTTCAAGCAGTTCGGTCGGCGAAAGCGGCGGCAGGATCGACGGCAGGCGCGACGCCAGCATCGACTTGCCGGAGCCGGGAGGCCCGACCATCAGGAGATTGTGGCCGCCGGCGGCCGCCACCTCGAGCGCGCGTTTTGCGCTTTCCTGGCCCTTGATCTCGGCAAGGTCCGGCAGGTTGGCGGCATTGGCGCGGATCGACGGCTCCGGCCTAGACAGTACCTGCGTGCCGCGGAAATGATTGGCAAGGGCAATCAGGCTGCGCGGGGCGAGAATATCGACCTCGGCGCCGGCCCAGGCGGCTTCCGCGCCGCTTTCGGCCGGGCAGATCAGCCCCTTGCCGAGCGCATTGGCGCCGATCGCGGCCGGCAGCGCGCCGGCAATGGCGGCGATCGTCCCGTCGAGATTGAGTTCGCCGACGACGACATAATCGGTCAGCGCGTCGCCAGGAATGGCGCCGAGAGCCGCCATCAGCGCGAGTGCGATTGGCAGATCGAAGTGCGAACCTTCCTTCGGCAGATCGGCGGGCGCCAGATTGACGGTCACCCGTTTGCCCGGCAGCGCCAGGCCGGAGGCGTGAAGGGCAGCCTGCACACGCTCACGGCTTTCGGCTACCGCCTTGTCAGGCAGGCCGACGATCTGCATGCCGACCTTGCCGGGCGCGATCATGACCTGAACCTCGACCGGAACGCCTTCGATGCCCTGGAATGCTACCGTACTGACACGCGCGACCATATGCCCACCCTTGTCCCGCAAACTCTTAGAGACCGCCCCCTGTGGCCGTTGAAAGCCAGCGGTTGCAATCTGGCACGGAAGCCGGACTAAAACAAGAACAATAAAAGAACGCAGACAGATAATCAGCGGTGGGCGCGGTTGTACCCGATCGCAGCCTCAGCCGCGCTTGCGCTCGATCGCGTCCCAGAGCAGGCTTGCTATATCGGCGCCGCCGAACTTCCTGACCTCGCGGATGCCTGTCGGCGAGGTTACGTTGATCTCGGTCATGTAATCTCCGATGACGTCAATTCCGACGAGCAGGAAGCCGCGTTCCCTCAGCGCCGGGCCGATGCGGGCGCAGATTTCCTTTTCGCGCGGCGTCAGCTCGGTCGCCTCGGCGCGGCCGCCGACATGCATGTTGGAGCGGCTGTCATGCTCGGCCGGCACGCGGTTGATCGCGCCGGCGAACTCGCCGTCGACGAGGATGATGCGCTTGTCGCCCTTGCGCACGTCGGGCAGATATTGCTGGGCGATGAAGGGTTCGCGGAAAAGCTGGCCGAACATTTCCAAGAGCGATGAGAGATTGCGATCGTCGCGGGTCGAATGGAAAACGCCGGCGCCGCCATTGCCATAGAGCGGCTTCAGGATGATGTCGCCCATCTCATCGCGGAAGCGGCGGATTTCGGCCGGATCCTTGGTGATCAGCGTCTTCGGCATCAGGTCGGAGAATTCGGTGACGAAGATCTTCTCCGGCGAATTGCGAACCCAGGCCGGATCGTTGACAACGAGCGTCTTCGGGTGGATGCGCTCGAGCAGATGCGTCGAGGTGATATAGGCCATGTCGAAGGGCGGATCCTGGCGCAGCAGCACCACATCCATGGTCGAAAGGTCGACGCGTTCGGGCGCGCCAAGCTCGAAGTGATCACCCTTGACGTCGCGCAGGACCATCGGCTCGACGCTCGCAAAGAGCTTGCCGTCGCGGAAGCTCAGGCGCTCGGGGGTGTAATGGAAGAGCCTGTAGCCGCGCGCCTGCGCTTCCAGGCTCATGGCGAAGGTGGAGTCACCTGCGATATTGATGCCGGCGACATGATCCATCTGGACCGCTACATTGGTGATCTTGGCCATTTCCGTCCCTCGCTGAATGCCGGACAGATGTAGGTCGGCCCGGCATTAAACGCAACGGTCATCAAGGGCTTCGGGCGTTCGCAACTTTCAGGCGGCGATGCCCTGGCTGCCGCCGTTGCGCAGCATGTTGCGCAGACGATAGGCGATCGCCAAAGGCTTCGGGAAAGGCTTGCGCAGGAAGGCGACCTTGCGGACGTAGGTGTCGACCCGCCAGCTCGCCCAGGTTCCACCGGCGAAAAAGGCGACGTCGCCGGTGCGCAGGGTCCGTTCCGTGCCATCCTCGGCGGTGATATGGACCTCGCCTTCGAGGATCATCACGGTCTCGTCCCAGCCGAAATACCAGCGGAATTCGCCCGCCGTGCAGTCCCAGATCGCCGTCAGCGACGCCTCGTCATGTCCGCGCGAATGTTCGGCGGTGCGCGCCTGCGGATTGCCGCTGATGATCCAGTCGGGATTGATCGGCGTCGATTTCAGCGGCAGGTGGTCGCTCGCATGCGCGACGAAGGATTTCCCGGCCGGCTTCAGCGCGATATACGGCACCGAGCGCGCCGCCATGGCGACCGCGCTTGCAAGCATCATCTTCAAGGCCACGCAACAACCCCCTAATCTCAACCCCTATTGCGACGGTGGGTAGCAGAAAGTCCTAAGGAGCTCGTTCAACGGGGGACTAAAATTTTAACAATCCGGAAACTCGACCGGGCTGAAAGCGCTCAGAAGGCGTCGGGAAAGTGCCGCGGCAACCGGCCGGGCATGACCGCGACGATATCGTAGCGCTGGGAAAGGCGGGCCTGATCCGCCTGGCGGGCGAGCCACAGATCGCTTGCCGCCCGGATCCGCTTCTGAGCGGCGACAGACACGGCGTCGATCGCCGCAGCCTCGCCATGGCGGGCCTTGACCTCGACGAAGACGGCGAGATCGCCCTTGCGGGCGACGATATCGATCTCGCCGAGCCTGGTGCGGTGGCGCAGCGCCAGGATACGGTATCCCTTCAGCATCAGGAAGGCGGCGGCGACATATTCCGACATGCGGCCGCGGCGCAGCGCCTTCCTTTTTACGGCGGTGAGGTCTTTATCACCCATTGCCGCCCTTCATCTCCAGCAGGCGCTGGTAGAGCGCCTTGCGCGGCAGGCCGGTGAGACGGGCGGCCTCGGTCGCAGCCTTTGCTGTCGGCATCGACATCGACAGATCGGCAAGCACGGCTTCGACATCGGCCTCGGAGGTTTCTACCGGCTGCGGCGGACCGACGACGAGGACGATCTCGCCCCTGACGTTTTCCACCTGCTGGTAATGGGCGGCGAGTTCGGCCAGCGTGCCGCGGCGGAATTCTTCATAGGTCTTGGTCAACTCACGGCAGACGCAGGCCGGCCGGCCCGGGCCGAGCACATCGGCGGCGGCAAGAAGCGTGGCAGCGATGCGATGGGGCGATTCAAAAAAGATCAGCGTCGCCGGAGCTGCGGCAAATTCACCGAGACGATCGCGGCGGGCCTTGTCCTTGGCCGGCAGAAAGCCGGCAAAGAGAAAGGCGTCGTTCGGCAGGCCGGAACCAACAAGGGCGGCGAGCGGCGCCGAGGCGCCTGGAATGGGAATGACGCGGTAACCGGCGGCAATCGCCTGCCGGGCCAGCCGGTAGCCTGGATCGGAGACGAGCGGCGTGCCGGCATCGGACACCAGCGCCACCGAGCGGCCGGCTTCGAGCGCCTGGATGAGCCGCGGGCCGGCTTCGTCGGCATTGTGCTCGTGATAGGCGAAGGGGCGGTTCTGGATGCCGTAGCGGTCGAGCAGAACGCGGGTGACGCGCGTATCCTCGCAGGCCAGCACGTCGGCGCCGGCCAGCGTTTCCAATGCGCGCAGCGTGATGTCGCCGAGATTGCCGATGGGAGTGGCGACAAGATAGAGCGCCGGCTCCAGCGGCCGCGCCGGCACCGCCATGTTGTGGAGGCGGAAGCTTCGCCGGCTGGCGTCCTCCGCTGTGGTTTGCTCGTTCATGCCATTTGCCTTCGTCTCGACGGCCTTCGCCCGTCATCGGGCCTTTATGGGCGAGCGGCGGCGCTTCGGCAAGGGTTGGGATTTCTGTGAGGATTGCTCCGGAAAACCTGAAATGCGAGGGCTCAGCCGTCCATGCCTCTTGCCATCCAATGCTGAAGTCTGCCATTTTGCCCCTCCACTCCCCCGACCTAAATCGGGAAAGCATTCTTCGGGCCTTCGATGCGCCCGGGCAGTCACGGTCGAAAGCGGTAGCATCCCATGCGTATTACTATTGAGCGGTCAAACCTTCTGAAATCGCTGAACCACGTCCACCGTGTGGTCGAACGTCGCAACACGATCCCGATCCTGTCCAACGTACTGCTGAAGGCCGATGGCCAGAACCTCGACATGAAGGCGACCGACCTCGACCTCGAAATCACCGAGGCGACGCCGGCAAACGTCGAACAAGCAGGCGCCACCACCGTTCCCGCTCACCTTCTCTATGATATCGTGCGCAAGCTTCCCGATGGCGCCGAAGTGCTGCTGGCGACCAGCACCGACGGCGGCTCGATGACCGTCCAGTCCGGCCGCTCGAAATTCTCGCTGCAGTGCCTGCCGCAATCCGATTTCCCGGATCTGACCGCCGGCACCTTCACGCATTCCTTCAAGTTGAAGGCGACCGATCTGAAGATGCTGATCGACCGCACCCAGTTCGCGATCTCGACGGAAGAGACACGTTATTATCTGAACGGCATCTTCTTCCACACGATCGAGAGCAATGGTGAGCTGAAGCTCAGGGCGGTGGCGACCGACGGCCACCGGCTGGCCCGCGCCGATGTCGACGCGCCGTCGGGCTCCGAGGGCATGCCCGGCATCATCATTCCGCGCAAGACGGTCGGCGAACTGCAGAAGCTGGTCGACAATCCGGAAGCGATCGTCACCGTCGAGGTTTCCGACGCCAAGATCCGCATGACGATCGGCTCGATCGTTCTGACCTCGAAACTGATCGACGGCACATTCCCGGATTACCAGCGCGTGATCCCGACCGGCAACGACAAGGAAATGCGTGTCGATTGCACGACCTTCGCCCAGGCCGTCGACCGCGTCTCGACGATCTCCTCCGAGCGCGGGCGCGCCGTGAAGCTGGCTCTGTCCGAAGGGCAACTGATGCTGACCGTCAACAACCCCGATTCCGGCAGCGCAACGGAAGAAGTCGCCGTCGGCTACGACACGGATTCGATGGAAATCGGCTTTAACGCCAAATATCTGCTCGACATCACCGCGCAGCTTTCCGGCGAGGAAGCGATCTTCCTGCTGGCTGATGCCGGCTCGCCGACACTGATCCGCGACACGGCCGGTGACGACGCGCTCTACGTCTTGATGCCGATGCGCGTCTGACGGAACGAAGGCAGCCGCTTTCGGTTTTCCTCCTGTCAAACAGGAGGATTCCAGAATGAAAAAGACGGGAGCGGTGCGCATCGGCATTTCAGGCTGGACCTATGCGCCCTGGCGCGGGCAATTCTATCCGGAGGGACTGCCGCAGAAGCAGGAGCTTTCCTATGCCGCCCGTCACTTCCGTTCGATCGAGATCAACGGCACCTTCTATGGGCTGCAGAGGCCAGAAAGCTTCGGCCGCTGGCGAGAGGAAACGCCCGATGATTTCGTCTTTGCGGTCAAGGGACCGCGCTTCCTCACCCATGTGCGGCGGTTGAGGGAGATCGAAGCGCCGCTCGCCAATTTCTTCGCCTCGGGTCTGCTGAGGCTTGGCCCCAAGCTCGGGCCGATCCTCTGGCAATTCCCGGCCAACATGGCCTTCGATCCCGATCGTTTCGAAAATTTCCTGTCGCTGCTGCCGCATGATCACGATGCGGCGATAACGCTTGCCAAGCGGCATGACGAGCGCCTCAAACAGGCTTGGCTCACAAGCGACGGACACCAGCCGATCCGCCATGCGTTCGAAATCCGTAACGACAGCTTCCGCTCAGTTGAGTTCATCGAGATGCTCCGGCGACACAAGGCAGCGCTGGTCTGCGCCGATACGGTGAAATGGCCGTTGCTGATGGATATCACCGCCGACTTCATCTATTGCCGTCTGCATGGGTCCGAACAGCTCTATGTCAGCGGCTATGAAGACGAAGCGCTCGATCTATGGGCGGAACGCATCCGCGCCTGGACAAGCGGCCGAGAGCCTGACGATGCGACGCGCGTTCTGGACCCTTTGCCGGCACGCGCCAGGGGCCGCGACGTCTATCTTTATTTCGACAATACCGACAAGAAGCTGCGCGCGCCCATCGACGCCCAACACCTGGCCGAGCGGCTTGCCGATCTGATGCCTGATTCCCACCGAAAGGCCGCATGAGCTGTTGATGCCGATGTTCTTGTTGCGAAAATCCTTGTCCAAGCAGCGACAAGCGGCATATTAAGACAGTCGATCAACATGCGGATGGGTGGAGAATGCGCTTACGGGTCAAGGTGAAGGAACACCTCGGGAAGAGATTTGACGAGGAAATCCGTTTCTTCCGGGGCATGATGCAGGGGCCGAAGACGGTGGGCTCGATCGTGCCGACCTCTTCGATTACCGCCAAGCGCATGGCCAGCGTCATCGATATGCATTCGGGGCTGCCAGTGCTGGAACTCGGCCCGGGCACTGGTGCCATCACCAAGGCCATCCTCGGCCGGGGCGTGAAACCGGAAAATCTGGTCGCAATCGAATATTCGACGGACTTCCACCAGCATCTGCTGCGGACTTATCCCGGCGTGCATTTCATCAACGGCGATGCTTTCGATCTCCAAACCACGCTCGGCGCATTCGGCGAGCAGACGTTCGATTGCGTCATCTCCTGCATTCCGCTCTTGAATTTTCCGATGGCGATGCGCGTCTCTCTGCTGGAAAGCCTGCTCGACCGCCTGCCGGCCGGCCGGCCTGTGGTGCAAATCTCCTATGGCGCGATTTCGCCGATCGCCGCCAATCCCGATCGTTATCACATTCAGCACTTCGACTTCGTCATGCGCAACATCCCTCCGGCGCAGCTCTGGATCTACCGCCGCGGCTGAGATGTTCGGACTTTATATCACCCACCCGCAAGTCAAGATCGATGCGAATGTTCCCGTGCCCAAATGGGGCCTTTCCGATGTCGGGGCTGTGCGCGCCCGCAAAGCTGCCGAGAGCGGCTGGGCCAAACGGCTAACCCGCATCGTCTCCAGCGACGAGACGAAGGCGATCGAGACCGCCGAAATTCTGGCGGCCGCCTCCGGTATCAGCATCGAGATCGTGCATGGCATGCACGAGAACGACCGGTCGGCGACCGGCTTCCTGCCGCCGCCGCAATTCGAAGAGGCGGCCAACTGGTTCTTTGCCCATCCGGAAAAAAGCTTCCAAGGCTGGGAGCGCGCCGCCGACGCGCAGGCCCGCATCGTCGCGGCGGTCAAGGCCGTTCTCGCCACGCATGATCCGGCCGCACCGATCGCCTTCGTCGGTCATGGCGGCGTCGGCACGCTGCTCAAATGCCATCTGGCGGGGCGGCCGATTGCCCGCGACCGCGACCAGCCGGTGGGCGGCGGCAATCTCTATGCTTTCGGCCTTGCGGATCTCGGCCTAACATGCGACTGGACGCCCATCGAAGACTGGCGGGGGTGACTTCACATGGACGCACGCGAGCGGTTGATCGTCGGCTTGGATGTTCCAACGATCGGCGAGGCGGAAAGACTGGTTTCCGGGCTCGGCGACGACATTCTCTTTTATAAGATCGGCTACCAGCTGGTCTTTGCCGGCGGCCTCGAATTCGCCCGCGACCTTGCCGCAAGCGGCAAGAAGATCTTTCTCGACATGAAGCTGCTCGACATCGACAACACCGTCGCGTCAGGTGTCGAGAATATCGCCAAGATGGGCATGTCGATGCTGACGCTGCATGCCTATCCGAAGGCGATGAGGGCGGCGGTGGAGGCCGCTGCCGGCTCCGGCCTCTGCCTGCTCGGCGTCACCGTGCTGACCTCGATGGATTCCGAGGACCTTGCCGAGGCCGGTTATAGCCAGGACCCGCACAGCCTGGTACTCAGCCGCGCCGGACAGGCCCGCGCCGCCGGCATGGGCGGCATCGTCTGCTCGGCGGCGGAGGCGGCCGAGGTGCGGGAGGTCGTCGGTCCCGACATGGCGATCGTCACCCCCGGCATTCGCCCGACCGGTAGCGACAAGGGCGACCAGAAGCGGGTGATGACACCTTTCGACGCGCTGAAAGCGGGATCAACCCATCTCGTCGTCGGCCGGCCGATCGTCAAAGCGCCCGATCCGAAAGAGGCGGCCCGCGGCCTCCTAAACGAGATGGTGAGCGCGCTCTGGCCGGCAAACCGCTGAACTCAAAAAGGCACAAGGGAGAAGATCATGGCCAAGGCATATTGGATCGCCCGCGTCGACGTTCGTAACGCCGAGCGCTACAAGGATTACGTGGCGGCGGCCAAACCGGCTTTCGAAAAATATGGCGCAAACTTCCTTGCGCGTGGCGGCGCCATCACCGAGCTCGAAGGCAAGGCGCGCGCCCGCAACGTCGTGATCGAATTCCCGTCGATGCAGCATGCGGTGGATTGCTATAACTCACCGGAATACCAGATCGCCGCGAAAATCCGCCACGAAGTGGCGGATGCGGAAATGGTCGTCGTCGAAGGCGTCTAAGCTGCGCGCTTCGCCAAAAACTGACGGCGCGATAGGCCTTCCCGTCGCCCCGGGATTGGGCTAATACGGGTGCCGACAAAGCATCCCCAAGCCTTTCGAGGAACCTGCCATGACCCTTGCCAACCTGCCGCCGCTCGTCACCGTGTTCGGAGGCTCCGGCTTCGTGGGCAGACACGTGGTGCGGGCGCTCGCCAAGCGCGGCTATCGCATCCGCGTCGCTGTGCGCCGGCCCGATCTCGCCGGCTTCCTGCAGCCGCTCGGCAATGTCGGCCAGATTTCCTTCGTGCAGGCGAACCTGCGCTATCGCAACTCGATCGACCGTGCCGTCGAGGGAGCAAGCCACGTCGTCAATTGCGTCGGAATTCTGCACCAGACCGGCCGCAACACCTTCGACGCGGTGCAGGAATTCGGCGGACGCGCGGTTGCCGAAGCGGCGCGCAATGCCGGCGCGACCCTCACCCATATTTCGGCCATCGGCGCCAACGCCAATTCCGATTCGGATTATGGCCGCACCAAAGGCCGCGCGGAAGCGGCTATTCTCTCCATCAAGCCCGATGCGGTGATCTTCCGTCCGTCGATCGTCTTCGGACCGGAGGATAGCTTTTTCAACAAGTTTGCCAACATGGCCCGCATGTCGCCTGTCCTGCCGCTGGTCGGCGGCGGCAAGACAAAATTCCAGCCTGTTTATGTCGAGGACGTCGCCGAGGCGGTCGCCCGCGCCGTCGATGGCAAGGTTGCCGGCGGCAAGATCTATGAGCTCGGCGGGCCCGAGGTGCTGAGCTTCCGCGAATGTCTCGAGACGATGCTGAAGGTGACGAACCGCAAGAACCCGCTGGTGTCCCTGCCCTTCGGCCTGGCTTCGCTGATCGGCAGCATCGCCTCGCTGATCCCCTTCGTGACGCCGCCGATCACGCCCGACCAGGTGCGCCTGCTCAAGCGCGACAACGTCGTATCCGCAGAAGCCGAGGCGGAAGGCCGCACATTGAAGGGACTTGGCATCACGCCGACCATGCCGGCATCGGTGCTCGGCTCCTATCTCGTGCAGTACCGTCCGCACGGCCAGTATACCGGCTCCGGCAAGGCTGCCTGACGATCTTTCCCGAGGAACGATAGCGCCGTCCGCCGGTCCCGCGGGCGGCGTTTGCTTTGCCGCAGCATGGCGTTCTTTGCGCGTCCTGAACGGCGTGCGGCTCTGCCATGCCGGCGCAAACTCGGCATGTTTTCCTGCCTGATATATCGAGCAGCGTTGCATAAAAGGCGCAGCGGAAATTTTGTGGAATTAACGTCAAATTTAGCAGGAACGTTTATTGCTATTTGTCATTCCACTGACTACCAAACCCCGCGCCTTCCAACGGACTCAACGTCTGGGAAGGCGTGCGGCAATCACTGTGAAAGGCATTTCTCGATGGGCAAGTCAATCGCGCTCCTTTTTGCGTGTGCGGCGCTGATTATCATGGCAGGTTCCTTCGTTGCGCCCGGTTCGGTCGCGGCGGTCAAGGGCGACTGCTCGCCGGCTTACGGCGTCGATCCTTGCTCGACGGCTTCGATCAGCCATTGACGAAAAGGCCGGCGCTTTGCGCCGGCATCCAAAAGACAAGCAATCGGGAACGCCGAACAAGGCGTTCCGCAATGACGGCTCGATATTGCCTGCTTCAAAGCGGCGACGAGCGTCCTTCCTCTCAAGATGTTCTGAAAACTCGACGCTTGCCGGCGAGCGGGTATCGTGCGCCAAATTCCGACAGGGCAATGCATTCGCGCCGGGAGCTGCGCGAATGCAGTTGCAGGTTGCTCAGGCGATCAAGCCGGTCGCGGCCATGCCGAGCAGCAAGACACCGAGAATGATGCGGTAGATGGCAAACAGCGTGAAGCGGTTGCTCCTTATATAGGCGAGCAGCCATTTGACGGCGATGAAGGCGACGATCGTGGAGACCACGAAGGCGATGGCGAGCGCCGTCCAGTCTTCACCTGCCGCGCCGCCGTCCTTGAAGGTCTTCAGCAGTTCATAGCCGCTTGCGGCATACATTGTGGGAATACCGACGAGAAAGGCAAATTCGGTTGCCGCGGCGCGATTGCCGGTGCCGGCCAGCAGGGCGACGAAAATGGTGGCGCCGGAGCGTGACGTGCCCGGAAAGACGCCGGCAACGATCTGGGCGATGCCGACCAGGATGGCGACGAGCCAGGTGATCTTTTTATGCGGCGGCCGGCGCGCGGCGGCCCATTCGGCAAAGATCATCCAGATGCCGCCGATGATGAGCGCCCAGGCGATCGGCGTCGCCGTCTCCGGCAGTTCGAAGCCGAGCTTCTTGACGACGAGGCCGAGAATTGCGGTGATGAGAAATGCGACGATCAGCTTGGCGGCATAGTCCCGATTCTCAGGCTCGCGCCAGCCGAGCACCAGATCCAGCAGACGGCGCCAGTAGATAATGGTGACGGCGAGGATGGCGCCCGCCTGAATGACGATATTGAACATGTCCGACCGATGGCCGAGCCATTGCTCTGCAATGATGAGATGGCCGGTGCTCGAGATCGGCAGAAACTCGGTGATCCCCTCTACGACACCGAGAATGGCGGCATTGATATAGTCCATAAATTATCTCCGGTTTAAAGGTCGTTCGGATCGAGCATTTCCTGCTGGAAATGTTCAGAGCTGCGTCTGAGCCGATCAGGCAGCCGTTATCCTCGTAGGCAAGACGTGTGTTTTGTCCCTTGTCAGATGGCATGAAAGCCGATTCGCTTGTATTGGCCGGGCCAAGCTCCTATAGCTTCAACCAATGAGTCATGACTAAGGCGCTATAAACAAGCTGCCACACAGTCCTGTAACAGCAATCATAAAGCCCGAGTATCGATGCCCACGCTTTATCATCATCCCATGTCCTCCGCATCTCGCTTCGTCCGGCTGATCCTGGCGGAATACGGCTATCAGGCGGATCTGATCGAGGAGCAGACATGGGAGAAGCGCCGTGATTTCCTGGCGCTCAACCCGGCCGGCACACTGCCGGTCTATGTCGACGACAGCATGCGGGCGCTCTGTGGCGCGAGCGTCATTTCCGAATACCTCGACGAGACACACGGGGTCTTGAAGCGCGACCGGCGGCTGCTCGCCGAGGATCCATTCCAGCGGGCGGAAATCCGCCGGCTGACCGAATGGTTCATGCAGAAGATGGAAAACGACGTGACGAAGCCGCTCGCACGTGAGCGTGTCTACAAGTTGCAGATGACCGCCGATCAGGGCGGCGGAGCGCCGGATTCGAAGATTTTGCGCACGGCCCGCGCGAATATCCGCCAGCATATGCGTTATCTCACCTGGCTTGCCGGCTCGCGCCAATGGCTGGCGGGAGAGCGGATGAGCTATGCCGATCTCGCCGCCGCCGCCTCGATCTCGATCCTCGATTATCTCGGCGAGATCGAGTGGGCCGAAGCCCCACTCGTCAAGGAGTGGTATCAGCGGCTGAAATCGCGCCCCTCCTTCCGGCCGATGCTCACCGAGCGCGTGCGCGGCCTGACCCCCGTTTCACACTATGCCGATCTGGATTTCTGACGAGGGCTCTTCATGCCCGAAGCTTATAGAGACGACAAAGAGCGGCGGCGCCGCGACAATTTGACCGACTTCGTTCGGGCGGAATCGGTCGCCAAAGGCTTCGATCTCTGCCGCATCACGCGCCCTGACGCGATCCCCGAAGCCAAACGGCGTCTCGGTGAGTTCATCGATGCCGGGCGGCACGGGACGATGGAGTGGATGGCGGAGACGCGCGAGCGGCGCGGCGATCCGCTGACCCTCTGGAGCGAGGTACGATCGGTCGTCGTCTTCGGCCTCAACTACGCCCCGGAAGAAGATCCGCGCGGCATCCTCGACAAGCCCGACAAAGCGGCGATCTCCGTCTATGCCCGCAACCGCGATTATCACGACCTCATCAAGGGCCGGTTGAAGGAGATCGCCACCCGCTTTGCGGCGCGGGCCGACGCCGATGTGAAGGTGTTCGTCGATACCGCGCCGGTCATGGAAAAGCCGTTGGCGGCGGCGGCCGGTATCGGCTGGCAGGGCAAACACACCAATCTCGTCAGCCGCACGCATGGTTCGTGGCTGTTTCTCGGCACGATGTTCACCACCGCCGATCTTGCCGTCGATGCGCCGGAAATCGATCATTGCGGCTCCTGCCGCGCCTGTCTCGACATCTGTCCGACCGCCGCCTTTCCGGCGCCTTACCAGATCGACGCGCGGCGCTGCATCTCCTATCTCACCATCGAACACAAGGGGCCAATCGACCCCGAGCTGCGGGTGCTGATCGGCAACCGCATCTATGGCTGCGACGACTGTCTCGCCGCCTGCCCCTGGAACAAGTTCGCAAGCTCCGCCTCCGAAATGAAGCTGCAGGCGCGCGAAGAGCTGAAGCAGCCGTCGATCGCCTTTCTGCTGACGCTCGACGACGCCGCCTTCCGCTCCTTTTTCAGCGGCTCGCCGGTCAAGCGGATCGGCCGCGATCGTTTCATCCGCAATGTGCTGATCGCTGCCGGCAATTCCCGCGAGAGGGCGCTCATCCCGCAATGCCGCCTACTCGCCGACGACGCCTCGCCGGTGGTGCGGGGGATGGCGGTCTGGGCGCTTTCAAGGCTGATGAAGGCTGACGAATTCTCGGCCTTTGCCGCGCAAAGAGTTGATGAAAGCGATGACGAGGTACGCAACGAATGGCGCCTGGCGGGAGTGAACTGATGCATGTGATGATCTTTGGCTGCGGTTTTTCCGGTACGGCGATCGCCAAGGCCTTCGCCGGCGACGGCGTGCGCGTGTCCGGAACGACCCGTTCGACAGAGAAGATGGAAGCGCTCCGTCGCGCCGGCATCGAGGCATTCCTGTTCGATGGCGAAACCTTGGAAGAGCAGCTCGTCCGGGCTTTGGCCGATGTCACCCATCTCGTGCAGTCGATCGCGCCGGGAAAGGCCGACCCGCTGCTGTGGCTGCTCGATAATGACGGCGCGAGCCTGCTGCCGAGGCTTGAATGGATCGGCTATCTCTCCACCGTCGGCGTCTATGGCGATCACAAGGGCGCATGGGTCGACGAGGAAACACCGTGCGTGCCCGTCTCCGGACGGTCGAAGGAGCGGCTCGAGGCAGAAGAGGGCTGGCTGGCAATGGGCGCGAGGCGCGGCGTGCCGGCGGCCGTGCTGCGGCTTTCCGGGATTTACGGGCCGGGCCGCAATGCCTTCTGCAACCTAGAAAAAGGCACGGCGCGGCGGCTGATCAAGAAGGACCAGGTCTTCAACCGCATCCGCGTCGAGGATATCGGCGCGGCGGCGCGCTTCCTGTCGGAGCGCGGGCTCGGCGGCATCTATAATGTCACCGACGACCAGCCTGGGCCGCCGCAGGATGTGATCGTCGAGGCGGCACGGCTGATGGGCGTCGAGCCGCCTCCGGAACAGGCTTTCGAAACCGCCGAACTGACGCCGATGGCGCGTTCTTTCTACGGCGAGAACAAGCGGGTTTCCAATGCGAAACTGAAGGCGGCCGGTTTCCGATTTTCCTTCCCGAACTATTCGATGTCGCTTGCTCAATTGTGGCAGGACGGGCGCTGGCGCGGGTAAATCCGAGCCGCTTAAGGTGACCGGGGTTATCACCCAAATTGAGTAGGAAATTCCTACTTTACACAGTTGGCAGAACAATTCTCGCCGCATATCATGGTTAACAGCCTTTGAATTTGCGCAAATGTGGCGGGAAATATGGCGAAGTCAGAAAAAATATTCCGTGATTTTTGTGAGGGCCGCGAAGTTTAGGGCGTCCCCGGAAAAATCATTTGAATTTTAGCTGATTTCATTGCGTTTTTTTCTCATATCGCCATGCGCGGCAAATTCTCATTTTTTATCAAGGGTCTGGCAAATATTACATACTGTAATATTCCGTGATCTAATGCGGCACTTTTTTGCCATTTTTCCACGGATTTAAGCCCCGCCGCCTGCCAGGGCGTCGAGTTCAATAGTTGAGGGATACTCCGTTTTGAAGAAAATCAGCCGTTCTATTATCGCTGCCGCAACTATTGCAGCCTGCTCTTCCATGCTTCCGGCGGAAGGTTTTGCTGCAAATGGCTGTGGCGGTGCTTCGTGGTACGCTCTTCACTCCAAAACTGCTTCCGGAGAACGTATGAACCCCGCCGTCTTGACTGCCGCGCATCGTTCGCTCGCATTCGGCACCAAGGTCAAGGTCACCAACCGCAACAATGGGCGCACCGTCGTCGTCCGCATCAATGATCGCGGCCCGTTCATCCGCGGCCGTGTGCTCGATCTGTCGCGCGCCGCCGCACAGAATATCGGCATGGTGAGCTCCGGCACGGCGAAGGTCTGCTACCAAGTGATCAGCTAAGTCCGGAGCTTGCAACCGGCTGCACCGTCAGCGGCGCTTGCTCTTGCCGCCAATCGCGGTTACCACGCGATCGAAACCTGTAAACAATCCGCCCGACCTCTGGGTGCGGATCGTTCGCACGGTACGGCAACAGGAGATATGTGAATGCGTCTGGGCGGCCGCCTCGAAGGGGCGATTTCTGTGCTCGCGGACATCGATGCCCGCAAGCGACCCGTCGCCGACGCACTCAAGGACTGGGGCCTTGCCCATCGCTTCGCCGGTTCCGGCGATCGTGCCGCGCTCGGCAACATCGTCTACGACGCCTTGCGCATGCGGCTTTCGCATGCCTGGCTGATGGATGACGACAGCGCTGCGGCCATTGCCCACGCCGTCATGTTCCGTCAATGGGGTTTCACGCCCGAAAGCCTTGCCGCCGAGCTGGCCGACGACAAATTCGCGCCGGCGCCACTTTCACCCGAAGCCCTTGCCGCCTTTAGCAGCCGCTCGCTCGAAGACGCGCCACCGCATATCCGCGGCGATATTCCCGAATGGGTTCAATCCTCCTTCGAACAGTCTTTCGGCACGGGCTGGCTCGCCGAAGCACAGGCGCTCGCGGCCCGCCCGACGCTCGATCTGCGCGCCAACATTTTAAAGGCTTCGCGCGACAAGGCGGTCAAGGCGCTCGAAAGAGCCGGCGCGCATGCGGCGAAGATCGCCCGTTACGGCATCCGGATTGCCGCAGGCGAAGGCGCCTCGCGTCTTCCCAACGTGACAGCCGAGCTTTCGTTCCAGAAAGGCTGGTTCGAAGTTCAGGACGAGGGTTCGCAGATCGTCGCCGATCTGGTGCAGGCGCGCGATGGCGAACAGATCCTCGATTATTGCGCCGGCGGCGGCGGCAAGACGCTCGCCATGGCCGCCGCCATGCAAAACAAGGGCCAGGTTCACGCCTATGACGCCGATCGCAAACGGCTGGCGCCGATCATCGAGCGGCTGAAGCGGGCGGGCACGCGCAATGTCCAGGTGCATGACGACGCCAGAGGGCTTTCGGGCCTTGCCGGGCGCTGCGACAAGGTGCTGGTCGACGCGCCCTGCACCGGCACCGGCACATGGCGCCGCCGCCCCGATACTAAATGGCGGCTGACGGCGAAGAACCTCGACGAACGCACCGCCCAGCAGCAGGACGCGCTGGCGCAGGCAAGCGGCTTCGTCAAACCGGGCGGTGAGCTGATCTACGTCACGTGCTCGGTGCTGCCTCAGGAAAATGAGGAGCAGGTGCGCCGCTTTACGGCCAGGAATGCTCATTTTGAGATCGTCAGCGCCCTGCCCGCCTGGGACGCTCTCTTCGGCAAAGACGCGCCGCGTCCGCACTCCTCCGATGGTCTGACGGTGACGCTGACACCGGCTTCCACCGATACGGACGGCTTCTTCTTCTGCCGCATGCAGCGCAAGGGCTGAGACCCCCGCGAGAGCCGCAGATTGGGACCGCCATTTCGGGAAAGTGACGGTGGTGTTTTCAGGCCGATGCAGCTGAAAGAGTGGCTGTTCCGGCTCGCCCCCAGTTAAAATCATTCCAAACTAGAGCGTTTGACACCAGTTTACTTTTGCGCGAAGAGACGGAGCCCGACGGAATATCCGTCACAGGAGAGGATTATGAAGCTCAACAGCAAATTCCGCGCAGCCGTGCTGGCGATTGCTCCCGCCGCTCTGCTCGCCCTTCCCGCGCAGGCCGAGACCGAAGCTAGCGCCGTGGTGAAACATTATGCCGAAGTGGCGCATGCCAAATACGAGGACTCGCTGACGACGGCCAAGGCGCTCGACGCCGCCATCGACGCCTTCCTGAAGGCGCCGACCGATGAGACGATGAAGGCCGCCAGGGATGCCTGGGTCAAGGCGCGCGTGCCCTACCAGCAGACCGAAGTCTATCGTTTCGGCAATCCGATCGTCGACGACTGGGAAGGCAAGGTCAATGCGTGGCCTCTCGACGAGGGCCTGATCGATTATGTCGATGCCGCCTACGGGACAGAGAGCGACGAAAACTCGCTCTATGTGGCCAATGTCATCGCCAACAAGACGATCAAGATCGACGGCAAGGATGTCGACGCCTCGAAGCTGACGCCTGATTTCCTCTCCGGCACGCTCGCCGAAGCCGGCGGCATCGAAGCCAATGTGGCGACCGGCTATCACGCCATCGAATTCCTTCTCTGGGGCCAGGATCTGAACGGCACCGGTCCGGGCGCCGGCAACCGCCCGGCAACGGATTACGACCTCAAGAACTGCACGCACGGCAATTGCGACCGGCGCGCCGAATATCTGAAGTCCGCCTCGACCCTGCTCGTTTCCGACCTGCAGGAAATGACCGACAACTGGAAGCCGGACGGGGTGGCGACGAAGAACGTCGAAGCCGATCCGAAGGCCGGTCTCGTCGCCATCCTGACCGGCATGGGCTCGCTCTCCTACGGCGAACTTGCCGGCGAGCGCATGAAACTCGGCCTGCTGCTGCACGACCCGGAAGAAGAGCATGATTGCTTCTCGGACAATACCTACAATTCGCATCTCAACGACGCGATCGGCATCGCCGCCGCCTATACCGGCAACTATACCCGCGTCGACGGCACCAAGCTCAGTGGCCCGTCGCTGCACGACCTCGTCGCCGCCAAGGACAAGGCGCTCGATGCCGAGCTGGAAGGCAAGCTCGACAAGACGCTCGATGCGATGAACGCCATGGCCAAGCGTGGCGAGACGGTCGAGAAGTATGACCAGATGATCGCCGAGGGCAACAAGGAAGGCAATGCCGTCGTCCAGGCCGCCATCGACGGGCTGATCGACCAGACGAAGTCGATTCAGCGCGTTATTGCCGCACTCGATCTCGGCACGGTTCAGCTTGAAGGTTCCGACAGCTTGGATAATCCTAACGCCGTCTTCAAATAAGCAAAAAGGCGGGCCGCCTCGACAGCCGGAGCGGCCCGGACTCTTGAAATGCCGTCTATTACCTCCCTCATTCCTGTGTCCTCAGGTCTCCGCCAGAGGGTTAAACCCGAGGAAGGGAATGTGGGAGTAGAGCGGGCAACGCGCGCCAGCACCGTTGAGTTTGCCGGGCGGCACGCTCGTCTCTCCTCAAAATCCCACCTGTCTCTCCGCATCGCCACCTTCGCCGCCCTTGCAGGAGCGCCCCTCGCTCTCGCCTACGGCTTCGACTTGCCGACCAGACGAACGGACCTTTCCGAGGCCGATCTCAAACGCGTTGCCGACGTCACGCGGCCAACCGAGAATTTTTCCAAGGCCGAACAATACGAAGCGATGCAGGCGGGTGCTACGACCTCGATCGACCCTGTCAATGAAGACAGCTTCTCGCATATTTCCGCCAACATCCCCCTCGAGGAAGAGCAGAATTTCAAGCTCGGCAATGCTCTCTTCCGCAAGCTCTGGGTGTCCGCTCCGTCCTCGACGCAGGCCTCCGACGGCCTCGGGCCGCTCTTCAACGCCCGCTCCTGCATGAGTTGCCATGTCAACGACGGCCGGGGCAGACCGCCGGAGGGGGCCACAAGCGCCACCTCGATGTTCCTGCGTCTGGCACGCGCGGCGATCACGCCGGAGGAAGAAAAGGCGATCGCCAATGCCGACGTGGTGAACTTTCCCGATCCGGTCTATGGCCATCAACTGCAGGACCTTGCCGTCCCCGGCCTTGCCGCAGAAGGCCGGATGGCGATCACTTATGATGTGGAGACGGTGACGCTCGGCGACGGTGAAAAAGTATCGCTTCGCCGGCCGCATTATGCGGCGACGAACCTCGCTTACGGGCCGCTCGACAAGGCGACGACCATTTCGGCGCGCGTGGCCCCGGCGATGATCGGCCTTGGGCTGATCGAAGCCATTCCGGAAGCGGACATTCTTGCCCATGCCGATCCTGATGATGCAGATGGCGACGGCATTTCGGGCAAGGCGGCGATCGTGCGCGACCATCGCAGCGGCAAGATCGCACTCGGTCGTTTCGGCTGGAAGGCGCAAAACGCCACCGTGCGCGATCAGAGCGCCGATGCCTTCGCCAACGATATCGGCATCTCGACGCCGGACCAGCCGGATGCACATGGCGATTGCACCAAGCCGGAAGAAAAATGCCTTGAGATGCCGACAGGGGTGCAGAAACGGCTGGGTGCAGAAGAAGCCCCAGGCCCCGTTCTCGACCTCGTGACCTTCTATTCCGAAAATCTCGCCGTGCCGGCGCGGCGCAAGGCGAGCTTTCCCGAGACACTGCGGGGCAAGCGGATTTTTTACGAAACCGGCTGCATTTCCTGCCATGTGCCGAAATTTGTCACCCGCCGGGATGCAGCCGAAAAGGCGCAATCCTTCCAGCTGATCTGGCCCTATTCCGACTTTCTCCTGCACGACATGGGCGAGGGTCTGGCCGATGGGCAACAGGTCGGGCTTGCAAGCGGACGTGAATGGCGCACGCCGCCGCTATGGGGTATAGGACTGACCCGGACTATCAGCGGACACAGCTTTTTCCTGCATGACGGCCGCGCGCGAAATGTCACCGAGGCGATTCTCTGGCATGGCGGCGAAGCTGAAAAGGCCCGCAACGCTTTCTCCTTCCTGTCGAAAGACGACCGGGCGGCCCTGATCACATTCCTGGAGTCACTTTGATGCGCCTTTGGCACCCCCTGCTCTGCCTCACTCTGATCGGCCTCGCCACATCGGCGGCCGCTGAGACCGCCGCTCCTCCGGCAGGGCTGAATGAGGATGCCGTTCCCGCCGTCATGCAGCGCGCCGTCGATGAGGTGATCCGCCCCGGCTATCGCAATATGCAGCAATCGGCCGCCCGGCTGACGACCGCGATGAAGGATCTCTGTGACGGCGGCACGCAACAGACGCTCGACAAGGCGAAATCCGCCTTCGACGACACGATCCGCTACTGGTCGATCATCGAGATCGTCCAGACGGGGCCGGTCATCCAGGACAATCTCTTCGAGCACATCCTGTTCTATCCCGACCGCAAGGGTGTCGGCCTGAAGCAGGTGCAAGCGCTGATCGCCAAGGCGGATCCTAAGGACGCGACCGTCGATGCGATCGCCGGCAAGAGCGTCGCGCTGCAGGGCCTGACGGCGCTGGAATATGTGCTCTATGGCAACGGCTCCGACGATCTCCTCAAGCAGAAGGGCGGATTCCGCTGCCTTTACGGTGCTGCGGTCGCCGGCAATATCCAGCGTGAGGCAGGCGAAGTCGTCGCGGCCTGGGAAAAACCCGATGGCGTGCAGGCGAGCTGGAAACATCCGGGCCCGCAGAGCAATGATTTCATGGACAACAAGGAAGCCGTGACTGCGCTGCTCGGCATTCTCGTCCACGGCGCAGAGAATGTCCGCGACCAGCGGCTGGAGCAGTTCTACAAGGGCAAGGACACCGTGCCGCGCCCGCGCATGGCCATCTACTGGCGTTCAAAGAACACCTGGAAATCGATGGCCGCCAATCTGGAAGGCCTGCGCACGCTCTGGCAGAAGGCCGGCATGGCCGAGCTTCTGCCGACGGACAAGCGGTCGGTCGCCGCCTCGATCGACGCGGATTTCAAATCGCTGCTCGACAGCGTGCCGAAGCTCAATCCCGACATTGACGTCGCCGTGAGCGATGCCGAGAAGGCCAAACTCGAAGCGTTGCTCGCCGACAGCCGCCAGCTGATTACCAGAATCAGCGACGAATATGGCTCGGCCATCGGCCTTTCGGCCGGCTTTTCCTTTTCGGACGGAGACTGAAGCGATGATACGAAGCACCACGATCGATCGACGCAGCTTCGTCAAGGCGGCAGGGATTGGCTTCCTTGCGGCCTTGACGCCAAGATCGCTGATGGCGTTGGAGCGGTCGGACGCCGTCTATGCCTCGGGCATTCGCGCCGCCGATGGCTCCTTTGCCATCGCGACGGTGACGGAGCGCGGCGAGATCGTCGATCAGATGGCGCTTCCCGCCCGAGCTCACGGCATGGCCTTCAGCGCCGCCACCGGCAAGACCGCCGCCTTTGCGCGCCGGCCCGGCACCTATGCGATGATCTTCGATCCTCGAAACAAGGGTCAGCCGATCGTCATCAGCTCCCGGGAAGACCGGCATTTCTACGGCCACGGCGTCTTCTCGCCCGATGGCCGCATTCTCTACGCCAGCGAGAACGATTTCGACGGCAATCGCGGCATGATCGGCATCTACGATGCGACCGACCGCTTCACCCGCATCGGCGAATTCGAGACCTATGGCATCGGCCCACACGACATGACCGTGTCCGATGACGGACGCCTTCTCATTGTCGCCAATGGCGGCATCGAGACCCATCCCGACTTCGGCCGCACCAAGCTCAATCTCCGGGCGATGCAGCCGTCGCTGGTCCTGATCGATGCGGCGACGGGCGCGTTGATCGAAAAACATGTGCTGCCGGCCGAATGGTCGCAGCTGTCGACCCGCCACGTCGACCTTGACGGCGAGGGCCGCATCTGGTTCGCCTGCCAGTACGAGGGCCACCGCAAGGATCTGCCGCCGCTCGTCGGCCATTTCGCCAAGGGCGAGGATCTTTCCTTCGTCGAGCTGCCGGAGGAGACGACGCGGAGGCTTGCCAATTACATCGGGGCGATCGCCGTCAATCGCAGCGAAGGCCTCGTCGGCATCACCTCCCCGAAAGGCGGCGCCTCGGTGACGATCGACGCGAGGACGGGCAAGGTGCTGGCCGAGACGGCAATTGCGGATGCCGCGGGCATCGCGCCGGCAAAAGAGGGCTTCGCCGTCTCCTCCTATGATGGCGGCTTCCTGTCGACCCGCAGCGACGTCGCCTGGGATCAGCACATCGTTCGGATCTCTCAGCCGACGCGCGCATAGGCCTTCTGCTCGGCACTGATCGCCGACGCCGCAGCCCTTGCCGCTTGATGCAGCCATTCGCTCCCGCGCACCCGTAGGTCCTCGAGGATCGCCGCGGCCGCTGCCGGATCGTCGGAATGGCAGTTGGCGATCTCGAAGCCCATCAACTCGAGCATTGTCGGCGCAAGCAGGATTTCCGGGTGCTTGTCGATCTCGATCTTGCGGCTGTTCGGCGAGAGCCGGCGCACGAGGATACGCCCGGAGACTTGAAAGTGGGGATCGGCCGAGCGCATCCGCCCTCCGGCAATCTTGCCTGCATCGATCGTCCCATGCTGCAGCCCGTGGCAAAGCGACCAGGCCGAGGGCACCAGCGCCTTCGCCTCGCGCAGAACCGGCCCGCCTTGCCATTCGCTACAGGCGACAAAACGCGGCCGACCGAGACTGCCGGTGCCGGCGCGATGCGGCTTGGCCACGAAGCGACCTGTGCCGGATGGCAATGCACCGGTAAGCGCCTCGATATAGGCGGGAGGCGCCGGTTTCTTGCCGGGACGCAGCGTCTCGTATTTCTCCCAAAATTCCTGGCGGTCGGCATTCGGCAGCACCAATGCCTTGCGAAGCCATTTGTAGTCGCGTTCGAGGATGACGGGCAGCGGATTTTCAAGGCCCCGGCGATAGCCGGTGAGGATCAGTTCGCCGATCCTGCGGACGGACGGACCATTGTCGCCACGCGCCAAGATGGCGCTTGCCGCCAGACGAACGAGGTCGAGCGCATAAGGCATGAGCGCCGCGTCGTCGAAATCATTGACGCCCCAGACGAGCCGGCCCTCGACATCGCGCCAGGTGCCGAAATTTTCCAGATGCGTGTCGCCGATCGCCAGCACTTCAGGTGCGCCTGCAAGTTCCTGGCAGATGCCGAGGATGGTTTCGCACCAGCGCCAATAGGTGGCGCGCAGGAAGACGAACGCATTGCTGCGCATCTTCTTATGTTTCTCCCTGAGATCCTTCTTGACGAGATCGTCGCCGAGTTCGCCGCTCAGCCAGTTCTCGAAATTCCGGACAGATTGCGATATCGTCGTCATGCCGCTGATGCATCCATCCTTTCGAGTGTGGATGCGAGAATACGCGCTCCGCGCGAAGCTGCAATCGCCATTGCACGAGGCTGGCGGCGCTGAAGAAGCGGGTTGGTACAACGACGCATGGCGAAAGGTTGCCCCGGCGACACGGTTTGCGGTTTCCGGCGTCGGCCGGGCGGATTTCGGCAAGGTCCAGCTTGTCGAATCCGGCCCGCCATGCCACTTTCCCGGCTTCGAGAGGGGTAGCCATGAGCGAGACTGACAGGGGCGATTTCCGCGCGCGAATCCGCCGCAATTTTGCGCGCCAGGCGGCGATGCAGACGATCGGCGCGGAGCTGACGCGCGTCGAGCACGGCGTCGTCGAGATCGAGCTTCCCTTCGACGTCAAACTGACACAGCAGCACGGCATCCTGCATGCGGGCATCATTTCGGCGGCGCTGGATTCGGCCTGCGGCTTTGCCGCCTACAGCGTCATCGACCCTGAAGCCTCGATCCTGACAATCGAGTTCAAGGTCAATCTCATGTCGCCGGGGCGTGGCGAGCGCTTCCTGTTTCGCGGCGAAATCACCAAACCCGGCTCCACCATTATCGTCGCAGACGGGCGAGGCTACGCGATCAGCGACGGGCCGGCGAAACTCATCGCCTCCATGACCGGAACGATGATGGTCATCCGCGGGAGAGAAGGAATTACAGGATGAAGTTCGAGCTGAAGTCGGTCGCAGGAAAATCCATGCTTTTCGTCATGGCGGCGGAGGCCGAATACGGCTCATTCCTGCGTTCGCGTATTGAACCCCTGATGACCGGCGTTGGCCCGGTCGAGGCAGCGGTCGCGCTGACCAAGACCCTGGCACGGCTGGATGCGGCCGACGACCTGCCGGATCTCGTGGTTTCGCTCGGCTCGGCCGGTTCGGCGAAACTGGAGCAGACCGAAGTCTATCAGGTGAGCTCGGTCTCCTATCGCGACATGGACGCCTCGCCGCTCGGTTTCGAAAAGGGTAGGACGCCGTTTCTCGACCTGCCCGCTGCGCTCGAACTGCCGCTGCGCATCCCCGGCATTCCCGAGGCAAGCCTTTCCACCGGCGGCAACGTCATCTCGGGTACCGCCTATAGCGACATCGAAGCCGACATGGTCGACATGGAAACCTATGCGGTGCTGCGCGCCTGCCAGGGCTACAAGCTGCCGCTGATCGGCCTGCGCGGCATTTCCGACGGTGCGGTCGAACTGCAGCATATCTCCGGCTGGACGGAATATCTGCATATCGTCGATCGCAAGCTTTCCTACGGCGTCGACAGTCTGTTCACGGCGCTGGAGGACGGGGTTTTCTGGTTTTAGAGTTCAGCGCCGCGCGTCTTCTCCGGCGCGGGGACAATCGGAACAATAAAAACCCGACACCGTCGATTTCCCCGATTGCCAGGCGAAGCGCTTTTCTTTAAAGCCTCGCCATGACCCAGACAGCACATCCCGACTCCGTTCTCATCGTCGATTTCGGCAGCCAGGTGACCCAGCTCATCGCACGGCGCGTGCGCGAGGCCGGCGTCTATTGCGAGATCGTCCCCTTTCAATCCGCCGAAGAAGGCTTCAAGCGCCTGCAGCCGAAGGCCGTGATCCTCTCCGGCAGCCCGGCTTCCACCGTGGACGAGGGATCGCCGCGAGCGCCCCAGATCATCTTCGATAGCGGCCTGCCGGTCTTTGGCATCTGCTACGGTCAGCAGACGATGTGCATGCAGCTCGGCGGCAAGGTCGAAAGCGGCCATCACCGTGAATTCGGCCGCGCCTTTCTGGATGTCGACAAGGATTGCCAGCTGTTCGAAGGCCTCTGGTCCTCCGGCTCGCGCCATCAGGTCTGGATGAGCCATGGCGACCGCGTCACGGCGCTGCCGGATGGTTTCGAGGTGGTCGCCACCTCTTCCAACGCGCCCTTCGCCTTCATAGCCGACGAGAAGCGCAAATATTACGGCGTACAGTTCCACCCCGAGGTCGTGCATACGCCCGACGGCGCCAAGCTGATCGGCAACTTCATCCACAATGTCGCCGGCATCAAGGGCGACTGGTCGATGTCGGCCTATCGCCAAAAAGCGGTCGACGAGATCCGCAAGCAGGTCGGTGACAAGCGCGTCATCTGCGCGCTTTCAGGTGGCGTCGACAGCTCCGTCGCGGCACTCCTGATCCACGAGGCGGTCGGGGACCAGCTGACCTGCATCCTCGTCGACCACGGGCTGATGCGCAAGGACGAGGCGGCCAATGTCGTCGCCATGTTCCGCGAGCACTACAATCTGCATCTGCTGCACGTCGATGCCTCAGACCGTTTCATCGGCGAGCTCGAGGGCGTTAGCGACCCTGAGACCAAGCGCAAGATTATTGGCCGGCTCTTCATCGAAACCTTCGAGGAAGAGGCGAAGAAACTCGGCGGCGCCGATTTCCTCGGCCAGGGCACGCTCTATCCCGACGTTATCGAGAGCGTTTCCTTCACCGGCGGCCCGTCGGTGACGATCAAGTCGCACCACAATGTCGGCGGCCTGCCGGAGCGGATGAACATGCAGCTCGTCGAGCCGCTGCGCGAACTGTTCAAGGACGAGGTGCGCGCGCTCGGCCGCGAGCTCGGCCTGCCTGACAGCTTCATCGGCCGCCACCCCTTCCCCGGCCCTGGCCTTGCCATCCGCTGCCCCGGCGGCATCACACGCGAGAAGCTTGAGATCCTGCGCGAGGCCGATGCGATCTATCTCGACGAAATCCGCAAGGCCGGCCTCTACGACGCGATCTGGCAGGCCTTCGCCGTGCTGCTTCCCGTCCAGACTGTCGGTGTGATGGGCGACGGGCGCACGTATGAATTCGTCTGTGCGCTGCGAGCCGTCACCTCGGTCGACGGCATGACGGCGGATTTCTACCACTACGACATGGAATTCCTCGGCCGCGCCGCCACCCGTATCATCAACGAGGTGCGCGGCATCAACCGGGTGGTCTACGACGTCACGTCGAAGCCGCCCGGCACGATCGAGTGGGAGTGAGGGCAGAAGCCGCCCTCCGAGGTAGCTATTTGAGCGGCAGAAGCACCTCCGCCCGCGCCTCATGCTGCGGCACTTCAAGAAGCCAAGCCGCTGGCATTGGGAAGTCGCGTCACGCGGAGCGTCCGCCAGGGATCTCGCCGGCCTTAATCGCTTCTCCATTTGCCTCGATCGGTCGGTCGACCAACACAAGCTCGCCGAAGGCGAGACGAAGTGGGGCTGAGACTGCCGGTGCATCGCTGATGTAAGCGGATCGATGCTCGATGAAGCGCCTGCCCCGATCATTTCGGACGGGCGTTCGAGTTCAGCCAAAACCAATTGCAAAATAAAATCAGTTTGCCTAACTTACTCCCGCTACGCAGCCGAACTCACGCACATACTTTGTTCAAGAAGGAAGTTGGCATGGCTAAGCTCGTCTTCGGGATGAACCAGTCGCTGGACGGTTACGTCGACCACACAGCCTTCGGGCCAAGTCCCACCCTCTTCCGCCACTTCGTCGAGCAGGCTCAGAGGCAGGCGGGCAGCGTCTACGGCCGCCGGATGTACGAGGTCATGCGTTATTGGGATGAGGATCATCCCGAATGGGATACCGAGCAGCGAGCCTTCGCAGCGGCGTGGCGGAAGCAGCCGAAATGGGTGGTCTCGCGCTCGTTGACGTCGGTCGGCCCCAACGCCGGGATTGTTGGGAATGATCTCGAGGGCGCGATGCGCGCGCTAAAGGCCGAGCGTGACGGGGAGATCGAAGTTGCCGGGCCGGACTTGGCGCAAAGCCTTACCGGACTCGGGCTGATCGATGAATATCACATCTACCTGCATCCCGTCGTGCTTGGCCACGGCAAACCCTATTTCGCCGGGCCCCGGCCGCCGCTTCGTCGTGTGAGCCATGATCTGATCGACGAGAATGTGATCAAGCTGACCTATGTTCCTGCCTAGTCCAAGGAGCCGCAAGTAAACTTGTCCGATCGTGGGCGGCGCGCACCTCTCACGCCTGCAGTTATGAGCGCGGCCTTCTCCAACCTCCCTCATGCTGAGGTGCGAAGCCCATAGGCGTAGCGTCGAAGCACGCCGCAACATTGCTTGCATCCCTCTGATGCCGCCTGCGCTTGCCTCAGCGCACAGACCGGCCGAGGTTTAGTCACCAGGGCCGGTCTTTGGTATGCAAGGATGTTGCGGCTCCAGAGCCGGCTTCAGCGGCCGTAAGTGACCTCGATCGAGGCCTTGTCGAGCGTGTTGGCCCTGACATAGAAGCCGACCATGGCGCCCGGCGCCGTCTCGGGAAGCGGAAGCTTGTCCACCTTGAGCGCGTAGACGGTGAACTGGTAGCGGTGCGGCTTATCGCCGGCCGGTGGGCATGCGCCGCCATATCCGGAGGTGCCGAAATCTGTATGGCCTTCCACGGCGCCTGCGGGAAGCTTCTTGTCACCGCTCGCGCCAGCGGCAATCTCCGAAGTCTTTGCCGGGATGTTGAACACCGTCCAATGCCACCAGCCGGAACCCGTGGGCGCATCCGGATCGTACGCCATGACGGCGAAGCTCTTGGTTCCCTCGGGTGCGCCCGACCAGGCCAGTTCCGGCGAGATGTTCTTGCCCGAGCAACCGAAGCCGTTGAAGACCTGCGCATCGGCCATGGCCTTGCCGACGGTCAGATCCTTCGAGGTGAGCTTCATTTCGGCATGGGCGGCCGTGGCGCCGAAGACGGAGGCGGCCATAAGTGCTGCTGTGATCAATCGCATTGCTATTCTCCTGTGGTTGACGATGCCGGGAAACTATCGTCACCGCGCCAGCGCATCTGCCCCGCTCTGCTCAATTTCTGCCCCGATCCGCTCAAATTGTTCGGGTCCGCTGCGTACATGGCGTGGGCTGACGCCAAACCGCTCCTTGAAGCGCGCGGAAAATTGCGAAGGCGAATCGTAACCGACCTCCAGCGCAACCTGCGCCATCGGCAATGTCGTGGTCTGAATGAGCGCCAGAGCACGGTTCATCCGGGTATCGCTCAAGATCTCGCTGAAGGCTGTATTCTCGGCGGAGAGCCTGCGCCGCAGCGTCGCCTCGCTCATGTTGAACAAGCCCGCAGCATGCGCCAGCGTCCAGGCGCCGGCCGGATCAGCTTCGATCATCTGCCTCAGCCGGTCCTCAAGCCGGGGGCTTTCGCATCGGCCGAGAACCGCCCCGCAGAGCGCGAACCAGGTGACGAGTTCCATCAGACGGGCCTTGGCGATGGCGCCCGGAAGCCGCGCCAGATTGCCCGGCTGACTGCAATATTCGAACAATGCAGCAGCTTCCTCCGGCAGCCTCGAGGTGCTGGCCGGAAGAGGCCGTGATGGCACGGCGACCGATCCCATCCTATCATAAGCGTCCTCGAAAAGCTTTCGCGGAATTGCAAGCGCCAGGGTCTGATACTTCTGAGGCGCCTTGGGAATGTTCTCCATCGTCAACGGCCGGTAGTCGGGCAACAGACCGTAATCGCCCGCCTCGAGGCGCAAAGGCTTGTCATCCGACATGACGATCTTCGTTCCAGACTGGACCTGGATCAGCAGCGGGCTGGTAGTGACGAGGCGATGGAAGCAGGCTCGACCACCCTGGCGGATCACTGCCCTGGTCGGAATGGGAAAGACGTCGTCGAGCATATGTTCTCCGCCAGCGGGATGGTCAGAACGGCGACCGGAGCAGCCAGCACGACGTCGCCCGCTTCGCCATGAAGGCTCGAAATACCAAAACCACATGCTCGCAGCAACCATGCCGGCGGCACGGCACTCGAGTAGGTCTAGCGATCGGCCGACCGGCGCACATAGTCGACCAGCGCGCGCAGTTTTACTGGCTGCCTCTGGCGCCTGGGATAGTAGAGGTAGAAACCAGGAAAGGGCGGGCAGAAATCCTCCAGCAGCGGGATGAGCTCGCCGCGATCGACATAGGGCGCGAAGGTTTCCACCATGCCGAAGGTGATCCCGGCCCCGGCGCAGGCCATGCGGATCATCATTCCCATGTCATTGGTCGTGACCACGGGATCGACGGCGACATCGAAGTCGCGGTCATTTTCGGTGAATTCCCAGCGATAGGGCGCGGTATCCGGGCGCGGCCGCCATCCGATGCAGGCGTGGTTCTGCAGGTCGCGGGGATGGCGAGGCGAACCGTGACGCTCTAGATAGCTTGGCGATGCGGCGGCGCATTGTCTCTGTTGAGACGAGACCGGTACCGCGATCATGTCCTGCTCGATCACCTCGCCCAATCTCACACCAGCATCGAAGCCGGCTTCGACGATGTCGAATTCGTCATCGGTGATGGTGATATCGAGCTTGATGCCGGGGCAGGCCTGCATGAAGCCGGTGAGCAAAGTGCCGGATAGGAAGCGCTCGGCGATGGAGGAAACAGTGACCCGCAACAGGCCGCTCGGGCGCGCTTGCATGTCGCGTACCGTCTGCATCGCATCGCTGACTTGGCGCATCGAGGGACGAACCGCCGCAAGGAAGACTTCGCCGGCCTCGGTCAGGCTGACACTGCGCGTCGTGCGCTGAACCAGGGGCGCACCAAGCCGGTCCTCAAGGCGCTGCAAGGCCTGGCTGACGGCGGAGCGGGTCACGCCGAGACGCTCGCCGGCAAGCCGGAAATTCCGCGCCTCCGCTACGGCGAGAAAGACTGAAATGCCTTCGAGATCATCGGCCATTGGTTAGCAATGCTAACCAAGCCATTCGGCATTGGCAACTTAATCGCGCGGCTCGCCAAGATTATCTTCTGTCGATGGCAAGGCATGAGCTAGCCCCGAGTGCTGCCCGCGTCGAAAGGAAGAGCGATGCCAAAGTTTTACAGCAGCCCAGTTCTGCATCTCTTCACCGCAATCATTCTGACCGGCACGGCGCTCCCCACGTGGTCCGCTGACGCCTCGAACGAGCGAAAATCCAAGTTTCAACAGCCAAGCGAGAACACCATGCAGCAGCATCCCTATGTCGGAATGTGGGTCACCGACGACGGCCGAGTCCGACACGAACTCCTGCCCGACAATCGGTACGACGAGGCCCGCGGACACCGGGAGAGCGCCTATCGCGGACGCTACGAAGTCACCGGAACACATATCGAGTATTGGGACGATACGGGCTTCACCGCCGATGGCGATTTCGTCGACGACAATACGCTCCATCATGGCGGCATGGTGCTTCGCCGTAAATGACCCCCGCACACCGAAAAGGCCGCATAGGACGGCTGGAAAGGATGAAAACCATGTCCTCCACCACACCCATCTGGTTCATTACCGGCGCATCATCCGGCCTCGGCCGGGCACTCGCCGAAGTGGTTCTGGCGCGCGGCTGGCGCGCTGCCATTACGGCGCGCAAACCCGAAACACTCGGCGACCTCACGGCAGCACATGGCGAGCGGGCGTTGGCCCTCGCCCTCGACGTAACCGACGGCCGCTCTATCGCTGCGGCGGTCCGTGAAGCCGAGGCGCAGTTCGGCGCCATCGATGTCCTCGTCAACAATGCCGGCTATGGCTATCTCTCGGCAATCGAAGAGGGCGAGGATGCCGAGATCCGCGCCCAATTCGAGACCAATGTCTTCGGCTTGATCGCCGTGACCAAACAAGTTCTGCCTGGCATGCGCTCACGCCGGCGGGGGCATATCTTCAACGTCTCCTCGCTCGGCGGGCTCGTCGCCTTCGCTGCAACCGGCTACTACCATGCCACCAAGTTTGCGGTGGAAGGCCTGTCGGAGTCGCTGGCTCATGAGGTCGGTCCGCTTGGCATCCGTGTGACGATCCTGGAGCCCGGCGGCTTCCGCACCGATTGGGCCGGCCGCTCGATGGTCGAATCCAGCACGATCCTCGAAGACTATGCGGAGACCGCGGGCAAGCGGCGCCAGGCCACCCGCGCGGTCTCCGGCAAGCAGCCGGGCGATCCCGCACGCGCGGCAAGCGCAATCATATCGGCCTTCGAGGCGGGCGAGCCGCCGCTGCGGCTGCTGCTCGGGGCAGCTTCCCTGAAGATCGCCCGCGAACGGCTCGACACGCTACGCGCCAATTTCGATGCCTGGGCTGACACGACGCTCAGCGCCGATTTCCCGAACTGATCGCCACAACAACCCTCAACCTGCACATGGAGTGTGAAATGTCTGACATCGAAGGAAAGGTCATCGCCATCACCGGAGCCAGCAGCGGCATTGGAGAGGCCACGGCAAAAGTGCTGGCCGCGGCGGGCGCCCGGATCGTGTTCGGCGCGCGCCGCAGCGACCGACTGGAGGCGCTCGCCGGCGAAATCGAAGCTGGAGGTGGAACGGTGCGTCTGCGCAAGCTCGACGTCACCGACCGTGCCCAGGTGGAAGCCTTTGCCGGCTTCGCCAAGTCCGAATTCGGCCGCCTCGATGTCATCGTCAACAATGCCGGCATCATGCCGCTCTCGCCGCTCGACGCACTCAAGGTCGACGAGTGGGACCGAATGGTCGACGTCAATATTAAGGGCGTTCTCTACGGCATAGCGGCCGCTCTTCCGATCATGAAGGCACAGGGATCGGGGCAGATCATCAACCTGTCCTCGATCGGCGGCCACAGCGTCTCGCCGACTGCCGCCGTCTATTGCGCGACGAAATTCGCGGTGCGGGCAATCTCGGATGGATTGCGTCAGGAGACAGATCGTATCCGCGTCACCGTCGTCTCTCCCGGAACCACGACATCGGAACTCGCCGACACGATCACCGACCCGACGGCTCGTGACGCCATGCGGGCCTTCAGGGCCGTCACGATTAGTCCCGAGGCGGTCGCCAATTCAATCCTCTATGCCATCAGCCAGCCCGATGACGTCGATGTCAGCGAGATCGTCATCAGGCCGACGGCCAGCCCGCATTGAACGGCCACTTCCCGTGGAAATCGCGCCGCCGCTCAAAAGCCCAGCGACTGTTGGGCGGGCGGCGGCGGGGCGAGGCTGACGCCTTCAAGCTCCAGCATGCGGGCCTTCGATGACGAACCGCCGGGAGCGGAAAAGCCGCCGATCTTGCCGCCGGCGGCCAGCACCCGATGGCAGGGAATGATCAGGGCGACTGGGTTTTTCGCCATCGCCTGACCAACATCGCGGGCCGCTTCCGGCCCGACGCCAAGCTCCTTCGCCAGCGCGCCATAGGTGGTCGTGCGGCCCCAGCCGACACGCCGTGCCGCCGCATAAATATCCCGGAAGAAGTCGTTCTGGCCGGCAAGATCGAGTTGGACGCAGGAGAAATCGGTTTCCTCCCCTTGGAAATAGCGTTTCACCGCTGCGACGGTCTCGAGCACCTGAGGCGTCGGCGCGCCGGGCGTACCATCGGGCAGTCGGCGCAGAAGCAGCCGCTCGGTAGCCTCCGCGGTTTTCGCCGGCAGCTGGAAACGGACGATGCCGGCCTCGCTCCAGGCGATGCCGCAGAAGCCGCCCGCGGTTTCGAAGATGAGATAGTGGTGCCTTGTCTCAGCCATGACACAGCCTCCGCGTTTTCGATGTCCCAAAGGATCGTATGGAGATGTCGCTGTTTCAACCCGTTTCTTGCCTAGGTCGTTCTTTTTTTGTTCCTAAAAGCTTGGAAGCCGATTAAGCAGGCACTCTTGATGTTTCGTGCATCACCTCGACGGCGAGGCAAGATCAATCATAGCGGCAACCTGCTTTTCTTCGTGCCTCGGTGAGGCAAGGGTGGCGGTGAGGCTTGCGCTCGCCGGTTTTCAGCGCATAAAGCTGGTCGGGCTGGTGAATGCGGAGCAAGGACAGCATGGACGTTTCGGAGGTCATCATCCCAGGCGATACGCCGGGAACGGCGTGGCGGCTGCCGGTGCTGCGTTTTGCTGGCCGTGATCCGAAGGCGCCGAAGGCCTACATTCAGGCGGCGCTTCACGCCGGTGAGCTGCCGGGAACGGCGCTCCTGCATTTCCTCTCGGAGCGGCTGCGTCGGGCGGAAAGCGAAGGCGCGGTCGCAGGCGACATCACCATCGTACCGCAGGCCAACCCCATCGGCGCGGCGCAATCGCATTTCGGCGAATTGCAGGGTCGCTTCGATCTCGGTTCCCGCACCAATTTCAACCGGGATTTTCCGCTGATAAGCGTCACCGATCGGGCAATGCTGACGGAAGATTTCAATGATTATCCGGCTACCGACCAGCTGAAGCGGCGGCTTTTGCACATGGCGCTCGGGGCCGACCTCGTCCTCGATCTGCACTGCGACGACGAATCACTGCAATATGCCTATATCGATGAGGCCTTCTGGCCGGAGGCGGCCGACCTTGCCGCCGCCCTCGACATGGAGGCCGTGCTGCTTTCGGATGGCGAAAGCTCGGCCTTCGAGGAGGCCGTCGGTTTTGCATGGAAATATGCGGTTCCCGGCGAACGACAATCCCGGCTGCCGGGCAAGCTTTCGGTCACCGTCGAGCTACGCGGCAAGCGCGACGTCGATCCGCTGCTGGCGAAGCGGGATGCGGACGGGCTCTGGCGTTTTCTCGCGGCACGGGGGATCGTGAGCGACGACAGAATGGCGCCGGCCATGTTTGTCGGCCCCGCCGTGCCGCTCAACAATGTGGAGATCATCCGCGCTCCCGTGGGCGGCGCCGTGCTCTTCCATCGCACGATCGGTGACAGAATTGCAGAGGGCGAACTTCTGGCGACGATCGTCACCCGGCCGGGTCAGCCTGACGGCAGCATCGACCTGCATGCGCCGCAGGATGGGCTGGTCCTGACCCGAACCTCGGATCGGCTGGTGCGCCGGCGCGGCGACCTGATGAAGATCGTCTGCGCCAGGCCGAGCAAGGCCACACGCAAGGCCGGAACGCTGGAGAGTTGAGCAGGCGCTGCCCGGGACAAATGCCCGGGCGGCATTTGCGCCGGCTGTCGCGCATGCTATCCCCGTTGCCATCACAGGGAGATCGATCGGGCATGGCCGTCACCATCTATGGCATCAAGAATTGCGACACGATGAAGAAAGCCCGTAGTTGGCTGGAAGAACACGGCGTCGATTATGAGTTTCACGATTACAAGGCACTCGGCATCGACCGCGCCCATCTCGAAGCCTGGATCGATGAAGCCGGCCTCGATACGGTGCTCAACCGCGCCGGCACCACCTTTCGAAAACTGCCCGATGCCGAGCGCGAGAACCTGAGCCGGGAGAAGGCGATCGCGCTGATGCTCGACCAGCCGTCGATGATCAAGCGGCCGGTGCTGGAGGCGGAAGGCAAGCTCTTGATCGGCTTCAGGCCGGAGAATTATTCGGATCTGTTCGGGCGCTGAGCAATGTCCAAGACCACGCGCGCGACACAGGTTCTCTCCCAGGCGGGTGTCACCTTTACCATTCACAGCTATGATTATGATCCGGGCGCGGAGCGTGTCGGGCTGCAGGCGGCGGAAGCCTTAGGCGAGGCGCCGCAGCGCGTGCTGAAAACGCTGATGGCGGAGGTGGACGGCAAGCCCGTCTGCGTTGTCGTGCCGTCGGATCGCGAAGTCAGCATGAAGAAACTCGCCAGCGCCTTTCGCGGCAAATCCGCCAATATGATGAAGCCTGCCGATGCCGAACGGCTGACGGGCTACCATGTCGGCGGCATCAGCCCCTTCGGCCAGAGGAAGACCGTGCCGACGGCAATCGAGGAGATCGCTCTCGCCGAGCCGCTCGTCTATATCAATGGCGGACAGCGCGGACTGCAGGTGCGGCTTGATCCGAAGGATGCACTGAAGGTGGTAAAAGCCGTCGGCGCGCCATTGGTCGCCTGATCAGAGGAAACGAGCGAGCAGACCGGAAATCGCCTTCGCCTCGTCTTCGGCAAGCTTGCTGCCGACATGGGTCTCGATCGCGGCGGCGTAGACAGTCCACATCCGCGCGCGAAGCGTTCGGCCGGCGTCGGTAATCAGAACCCAGCGCCCGCGGCCATCCTCGGCGAAGACCTCACGCCGGACCAAGCCCTCTCTTTCCAGCCGGTCGATCAGCCGGGAAAGATTATACTGGGCCAGCAATGTCCGCTCCTCTATCTCGTAGGGCCGCAGCTTGCCGTCGTTCGCGCGCGCCAGTTCCCACAGCACGTCATACCAGGCAAGCGGCGGCATGCCGGCCGCTTTCAGATCGGCTTCGATCGCGGCGAGCAGCCGTTCGCGAGCGCGCATGATGCTGGTCCAGGCAGAGGTGGCGGTTTCGCTCGGCTTCGGCGTCTTTTCCATGATAGATGCAGATACATTTATCTTGCGCAAAGCCGCAAGCACTATTATATGCAAATGCATCCATTGGAACTGCGAGGAGACGTTCATGAGCAGGCTTACCCTCATCAGCCACCATCTCTGCCCCTATGTGCAACGCGCCGCCATCGCGCTTTACGAAAAGGATGTTCCCTTCGAGCGCGTCAACATCGACCTTGCCAACAAGCCGGACTGGTTCCTGCAGATCTCGCCGCTCGGCAAGGTGCCGCTGCTGAGGATCGAGGAAGAGGATGGCAGCGAGGCCGTCCTCTTCGAAAGCAGCGTCATCTGCGAATATCTGGAGGAGACGCAGGCGGGACCTGCCCTGCATCCTGCCGATCCACTTGCCCGCGCCCGCCATCGCGGCTGGATGGAGTTCGGCTCGTCCGTGCTTTCCGATCTCTGGGGCTATGAAACGGCCACGGAGGTGGAACAGCTGGAGGCCAAGCGCAAGGCGCTGATCGCCAAGTTCACGACGCTCGAAGGAGCGCTCGCGGATGGACCTTATTTTTCCGGCAGCAGCTTCAGCCTCGTCGACGCCGTCTTCGCGCCGATCTTTCGGTATTTCGATGTTTTCGACAGGCTGGGGGATAGCGGCATCTTCGAGGGGCTCGAGCGGGTGACGCGCTGGCGGAGCGCGCTCGGCGAACGGCGGAGCGTGAAAGACGCCGTCGGCGAGGATTATCCGCAGCGGCTGTTGGAATTCCTGGAAAAGCACAAGTCGATCCTGCTCAGGCTGCCCATCGCGGCCTGAGGCGTGATGCTGAAACCGGTCGGGCATGGCGCCGGCCGGTTTCAAATCGGCGGCGGCGCGCTTCATTTTCGCCGCAAACGGGTCTAAGTCTTTCAGCCTCCTGGAGCGGTTCAGCTTTTCACGGAAGCGCAGAACCGCTCCAATCTTTTGGATCTACGCAATTCCGGACGGAAAACCGCTTCGCACTTTTCCTGGAATTGCTCTAGCGTCGATGACAGAAGGCAGGTTGAACCATGACTTTCATGCCCCAGAGCCAGAACACCGTTGATCCCGTCAAGCTGGAGAAACTCGCGGAAGTCGCGGTCAAGGTCGGGCTGCAGCTGCAGAAGGGCCAGGATCTGGTGATCACCGCGCCTGTTGTGGCGCTCCCGCTCGTTCGCCTCATCACCAAACACGCGTATCAGGCCGGCGCCGGTCTGGTAAGCGCCTTCTACTCCGACGAGGAAACGACGCTGGCGCGTTATCAGTACGGCAGCGACGAGAGCTTCGACCGCGCCTCCGACTGGCTCTACGAGGGCATGGCCAAGGCCTATGCCAACGGGGCGGCCCGTCTGGCGGTCGCCGGCGACAATCCAATGCTGCTTTCCGAGCAGGATGCCGGCAAGGTCGGCCGCGCCAATCGCGCCACATCAACCGCCTATAAGCCGGCCTTGGAAAAGATCTCGAATTTCGACATCAACTGGAACATCGTCTCCTATCCCAACCCCTCCTGGGCCAAGGTGGTCTTCCCCGACGACCCGGAACCGATCGCAATCGCCAAGCTCGCCAAGGCGATCTTTGCCGCCTCGCGCGTCGATGTCAGCGACCCTGTCGCCGCCTGGGCGGAGCACAATACCAATCTCGCCAAGCGCTCAGCCTGGCTGAACGGCGAGCGTTTTGCCTCCCTGCATTTCAAGGGGCCGGGCACCGATCTGACGGTCGGTCTTGCCGACGGGCATGAGTGGCATGGCGGCGCCTCCACCGCCAAGAACGGCATTACCTGCAATCCGAATATTCCGACTGAAGAGGTGTTCACGACGCCGCATGCGTTGCGGGTCGAAGGTCATGTCTCGAGCACCAAACCGCTCTCGCATCAGGGCACGCTCATCGACAATATCCAGGTGCGCTTCGAGGGTGGGCGGATCGTCGAAGCCAAGGCGTCACGCGGCGAAGAAGTCTTGAATAAGGTGCTTGATACCGACGACGGCGCGCGCCGGCTCGGCGAAGTGGCGCTCGTGCCGCATTCCTCGCCGATCTCAGCGAGCGGCATTCTGTTCTACAACACGCTGTTCGACGAAAACGCCTCCTGCCACATCGCGCTCGGCCAGTGCTATTCCAAGTGCTTCCTCGATGGCGCTTCACTGAGCCAGGAGCAGGTCAAGGCGCAGGGCGGCAATTCCAGCCTGATCCACATCGACTGGATGATCGGCTCCGACAAGGTCGATATCGACGGCATCACACCGGACGGTGGGCGGGTTCCGGTGATGCGGCAGGGCGAGTGGGCCTGAGCGGCATCACCGTGCGCTGACTGAGCCAGACGCTGGCAAGGACCATGGCGAAGCCGGCAAGCTGCGCCGGCGTCAGGCTCTCGCCGAGCGCCAGCCAGCCGAGAAGAGTGGCAACGACGGGGCTCAGGAAGCCAAGCGACGCCGCAGCCGAGGGCTCGATGCGGGACAGACCGCGAAACCACAGCAGATAGGTAAAGGCCGCTCCGATCAGGCCAAGCCAGGCGATTCCGAGTATATTGGCGGCCGTCTGCACCGGTAGCGCCGGCTCAAGCAGCAAGGCGACGGGCACGAGCAGGATACCGCCCGCGGTCAATTGCCATGACGTAAAGGTAAGGCTGGAAACAGGCGGCTGCCAGTGACGGGTCAGCACCGTGCCGAAGGCCATGGAGACGGCGCCGGCAAGGCCAGCCGCAACGCCCAGAGCATCGAGCGCCGCATTCGGCGTCAGCACCAGCAGCGCGACGCCTGCCATGCCGATCAGGCCGGCGACGACGGCAAGGAAGCGGATCGGCTTGCCGAGGAAGAGGCGCGACAAGGCGATGACAATCAGCGGCTGAACGGCGCCGACCGTGGCCGCGACGCCGCCCGGCAGGCGATAGGCCGAAACAAAGAGCATTGCCCAGAAGAACGAGAAGTTCAGCGCCCCGAGAATGAAGGCGCGGCCCCACCAGACCCCCGTCGGCAGCTTCCGGACAATGAGCAGGAGAAGCAGGCCGGCCGGCAAAGCACGCAGCATGGCGACAGACAGCGGGTAACCCTGCGGCAGGAAGGACGTCGTGACGAAATAGGTGCTGCCCCAGATGGCGGGGGCGATAGCGGTCGTCAACACGTCGGCGATATGGCGGGAATTTGTCTTCATATCAAGAATCTCTATATCAAGATAAATTGAGCATAGTCCATTTTATCTTGACGTCAAGATATCCACTGCTATCGATGTGACATGGGTGAAGAGAAGCAAGATCACGTCGACCGAATCCTGGCGCAATGGCGGCGCGAGCGGCCCGATCTCGACGTCGAACCGATGGGCATCCTCGGGCGCCTGAAGCGCCTCGGCACCCATCTCGGCCGCGAGGTCGAAGCCGTGCTCATGAAGCACGGGCTTTCAACGCCGGCCTTCGACGTCCTAGCCACACTTCGCCGTTCAGGCGCGCCGCACCGGCTTTCGCCGGGCGAGCTTCTGGAGATGACGATGGTGAGCTCCGGCACGATGACGAACCGGATCGACCAGTTGGAGAAAGCTGGATTCGTCGAGCGCATCGTCAATCCGCAGGACAGGCGCAGCGTGCTGATTGCGCTGACCGACAAGGGACTTGCGACCGTCGAAGAGGCGGTCGGCGCCCATGTCGCCAATCAGCAGCGGCTGACGCGCAATCTGACACCCGAGGAAAGGGCCACGTTCGACCGGCTGCTCAAGAAGTTCCTGTCGGACTTTGAATAGTCAGACTGCGGCGAGCAACTTACGGACGCGCTCCAAATGCGCCTTGCGCCTGGCATCAGTCGCGCGGTCCATGTCGTGCAGGCTCAGCATTCGGAAGACGAGCTTCTTCGCGCAGAATGCGGCAATGCCGCGCTTCAGCAGGCGGCGGACGGGATCGCCCATATAAAGATGCACCAGCCACCAGGGCGAGCCCGTCGTGGTCAACGCATAGAGCAGCCGGATATTGGTAAGCTCGGGCACGATGCGGCCGCCGGCGGCATCGTGGGTGAAGGCCACGCCGGGCGCGAAGATGCGATCGAAGAACCCTTTCAGCACGGCTGGAAAATTGAACCACCATTGCGGAAAGACGAGGACGAGACCGTCAGCCGCCTTCAGGCGGCCAACGATGCCGGCAACGGCCGAAGTGTCGTAGGGCATATCGAAGTAAGCGCGGCGCTCGGCTTCGGAAAGGCGCGGATCAAAATCCTCAGCGTAGAGATCAATGAGATCGACAACATGCCCGGATGCTTCCAGTGCCTCGCGGGCCGTGCGCGCCACCGAGGCAGCGAAACTTTCCGGCAGCGGATGGGCGAGCACCAGCAGGATCCGCATCGTCAGAACAAGCTTCCCTGCTTCGGCGTCTCGGCAGGTTTCGCGCCCCGCTTCTTCGCCCCGGCGGGCGGTACGCCGCCTTCTGTGGTCATGGCGCCGACCCGGCCGTCGGCAAATTCGATGGCGATGCCCATACCGGGGGAGAGTGCCGCCGCCTGCGAAACCGGCCTGTTGTCCTCATCGCGAATGACGGCGTAGCCGCGCTTCAGCACATTCTTGTAGGAGAGCGACTGCAGCACGCGGTCCTGCGCGGAAAGTTCGGCGCGGGCGCGCGTCAGTTGATGGCGGATCGCCGTATCGGCATGGCGCGAAAGGTTGCCGAGCCGCTCACGACTCCGGTCTGTCTGGGTCTTCAGCCGCGCCGGCAGCGAAGCGAGGATGGCCTCGGCGCGGTCAATGCGGGATTTCGAGCGATCGAGCAGACGCTCGACGGTGCGCTCGGCCCGCGCCATGCGCTCGCTCAGAAGCTGGCGTCGCTCGGCGATGCGATTGGAGAGCACATCGGGGCGCAGATGCGAGGCCATACGCTCGAAGCCGCGGCGCTTGTTGATGGTGTTGAGTTCCAGGCCGCGGCCAAGGCCGGCGGCTGCTTCATCAAAACGGCGGCGCGGCAAGGCGAGAAGCTGATCGAGCGAGGGCAACGCCCGCATCAGGCTGCGGACGGACTGGCGGCGCTGATCCATCTGCCGGTTCATGCAGCCCTGCAGGCGGGCGGCAAGCGCCGCAGCCTGCGCCTCGAGCTCCGCCTTGACGGGCACGGCCATTTCCGCCGCCCCCGTCGGGGTCGGAGCGCGGACATCGGCGGCATAGTCGATCAGCGTCCAGTCGGTCTCGTGGCCGACGGCCGAGATCAGCGGTATGCGGCTTTCGGCAACGGCGCGCACGACGATCTCGTCGTTGAAACTCCAGAGATCTTCCAGGCTGCCGCCGCCGCGCGCGACGATCAGCACATCCGGGCGGGTGATGGCGCCCGTGGGCCCCAGCGCGTTGAAGCCGCGGATGGCGTTCGCCACCTCCTCGCCGGATCCCTCCCCCTGGACCTTCACCGGCCAGACGAGGACATGCACGGGAAACCGATCGGAGATGCGGTGAAGGATATCGCGGATGACGGCGCCGGTCGGCGAAGTGACGACGCCGATCACATGCGGCATGAAGGGCAGGCGCTTCTTGCGGGCGGCGTCGAACAAACCCTCGGCGCCGAGCCTGCGCTTGCGCTCCTCGATCAGCGCCATCAGCGCGCCGGCGCCTGCCGGCTCAAGCGTCTCGATGACGATCTGATATTTCGAGGAGCCCGGAAAAGTGGTGACCTTGCCAGTGGCGATCACCTCCATGCCTTCCTCGGGGCGGAACTTCAGCCGCGAGAACGTGCCCTTCCAGATCACGGCGTCGATGCGGGCGCGATCATCCTTCAATGCGAAATAAGCGTGGCCGGAGGAGTGCGGACCGCGATAACCGGATATTTCCCCGCGCACGCGAACCTGATCGAAGGCGGTTTCGACGGTGCGCTTGATCGAGCCGGAAAGCTCCGAAACCGAATATTCGGCAAGGTTGGTCGGCGAATCGCTGTCGAAGAGGTTGCTCATCCCTCCTTTCTATTTCCATTGGCGGGAAACAGGAAGGTCCGCGACCGCCGGAGAGACCCGTTTTCCCGACGGCTGAACCGTTAGCGTGGCAGAGTCGAGGCCGTTCTTTCAAGACTTATGCCCTGGGCTTTGCGTGCATGCGGTCGTTGCAGCAGAAAAAATGACAAGAAAAACGGGAAAATCCGTTTCGCCCGGGAACGCATAGATAAAAAGCGCGTTTTACCCGAAAGGGATTGCTAACCACCGCAATACAAAGGATTTTCAGCCGAGAGAGCCGGTAAATCTTTGTTAGTTGGCGCTTCCTATTCTTCCCCTCGTTCTCTCTGGGAAGGTGCTGAAATGATTATTCTCACAGCAGCAGCATTGGGCATCAGCGCCGGGTTAATGCGCTCGGCCGCCGGGATCGCGTTGGTGGCCGCGTTGATCGGAATGAGCTTCACCCTGGCGGCGATAACCTCGCCGGGGCCAGTGTCACTTTTGGCGCTTGTTTATGCCATTCTCGGCTATAATGGCGGTCTTATCCTCTTTGTGCTCGGGCTTTATGCCAGCGACCGTCTGCGGGCCGTCCGCACGTCTCACTGACGTCAGCGCAACATAAAGGCTGCCGGCGTCAATTCGCCGTCGGCCGGTAGCGGAAGAACTGGACGCCCGTATCCGGCACTTTTGCAAGTGGTTCCAGATAGGACGGAATATTCCCCTTGCCGAGTTCGGCATAGAGCCCATCCGGCTTCAGTTTGGCAAGTTCGCGCGTCTGCAGGTCCTTCGGGCAGAAAGCAAGCGCCGTCACACCGGCTCCCTTCAAAAAGGCTTCCGCCTCCTGCGGCTTTGCCAGGCCGATATGCATTTGCGTCAGCATGCCGCCCTGATCTCGGTGATAGGGGGCGGCGAGAACCCGATTTTGCGTGAATCGGAGGATTGGCACACCCATTTCCGATGGCGCGGAGACCAGGCCGGGCGGTAGTTCGCCAAGCGGTGCCAGCGCCTCTTTCGATGTGCAGGAGAGCGCCCTTGCCGGCTCCGCCGCCTTGTTCTGCGCATCGTTCTCCATCTGCATTGAAACAAGCCCGCCGCCGACGGCCCAGACCGCCGGAACGCTTGCGAGAACACTCGTCACATAGATAAGGGCGGCAGCGACATTCTCGCTGTCGCTGTTGGAGATCCGCCTGACATCGATAATCAGCAGGGCGAGCGGCAGGATCGAAAGCAGGTTCGAGAAGGAAGAGCCGCGCACCTGGACCAGCGCGATCGCCCAGCTCGTGGCAAGCAGGAAGAGCAGGATAAGGTGGATCTGCACGCGATCGCGCTGAATGATGCGAAAGATGCAGACGGCAATGCCGAGCAGACCTGCCGCATAGAAGGCTCCGACCAAGGTGGGATCGGTGCGCGCCAGCGCCAGGAGCGACTGGGCTTCCGAAATATGGCGCAGCCAGAGTTCGACCAACATCGGATCGAGACTGCCCAACGGATCGCTCAGGCATTGCGGTGCGATGACGATCGCCGCACCAAAAACGCCGGCGCCGACAAAGGCGAGCGCGATAAAGCGCAAGGGTCGACGCAAGCCGCTCGCAAAAATGGCCGAAAACAACAGGAGGCCGCTGCCGATCGCCGCCAGACTGTAGTAGCCGAGCGAGAGATTATCGCAGGTAACCATCGAATAGAGCCGGGGCGGAACCGTTGCGAAGAAAAGAATGTTGATCGCAATCGTCAGCGACAGCCCGAAGGCCCGGGCCGCAGCGCAAAAATTCTCGCCTTCCCATGCCCAGAGCAGCGCGACCGTGAGGCAGACGGCAGCGACGAAAGGAGTGGTCTCGGCGCCGATGGCGATGGCGACAGCCGCCGCAACGCCGGCGACCGCGTAGCTCCAACCGCGACGCGCGGGATCCATGAGCATGGCCACCATCGTCGCGACCAGCGCCAGCTGCGCATTGTGATGATCGATGGCGCCAGGGGCGAAGCGGTTTCCGATGTAGATCGCCGGTGCAGTGAGACCGAGGGCGATATGCATACCCGCAATGCCGCCGATCCGCCGGCCGGCAATGCCCATGGCGAGCATGGCAGGAAAGATGAGCGATACGGGCCAGACGGCCAGCGCCAGCGCCTCGGCGGTTTCACGCGGCGCAAACAGGTCGAAGAACCAGATCAGCGAAGCGATCGGCAGATCGATCAGACGCGACCAATGCATCAGCGTACCGCCGGCGAGGCCGAGACGATATTGCATCAGATCGAACCAGCCCTGACCGGCAAGAAAATCGCGAACCTCGACGAGACGCATGCCATCGTCATTGTCGGGACCGACATAATCCGTGGCGCCGGAGAGCTTGGTAACAAGGATGACGGCGGCGAGGATGACACTATAGGCGATGACGGCGGGCCAGAGACGCGTCAGCAGCGCCCCGAGCCGGCTCCTGCGGGCGGCGGTTACGGTCGACGCATTGGCGATCGGCTGCACGGCATTCATCGTGGTTAGCAACTCGTTTCCAGATCGCCGAACCTTAGCGGGCGCCGATCAAGAAAGTGTAAAGCCGTTTGCGCACGCAGCCGACTTTGCCTCGGTCATAGGGTTTATTAACGCTGCATGATTTAAGCTGTTGGCGGCTTTTCAGTGTAACGAGTAGAGTCATGGCCCGAACGCGTTCCCATCACCCGGACATTGCCGTCCTGCTTCCCTGCTATAATGAAGCTGCGACGATCGGCTCCGTGGTGCAGGGCTTCCGGGCGACGCTGCCGGATGCCGCAATCCACGTCTACGACAATAATTCCACCGACGGCACCGCGCTGCAGGCGATGCTGGCCGGAGCGCATGTCGTGCGCGAGCGGCGGCAAGGCAAGGGACATGTCGTGCGCCGCATGTTCGCCGACATCGAGGCCGACATCTACATCATCGCCGACGGCGACGGAACCTATGCACCCGGCGATGCCGAGGAACTGGTGCGGACGCTTCTGACCGAACGCGCCGACATGGTTGTGGGAACCCGGCGCGGCGTGCATGCCGACGCCGGCCGTCAGGGCCATGCGCTTGGCAACCGGCTTTTCAACCTGCTCTACCGGACGATCTTCGGCCCCGACTTCACCGATATTTTTTCGGGCTACCGCGCTTTCTCGCGCCGCTTCGTCAAGAGCTTCCCGGCAGTATCCGGCGGCTTCGAGATCGAAACCGAGATGTCGGTGCATGCCTCCCGGCTGAAACTTCCGGTCAGCGAGCTGGAGCTCGATTATGGCCGCCGCCCGGAAGGTTCGCACTCCAAGCTTTCGACGTTCGGCGACGGCGGAAAAATCCTCTGGATGTTCGCGATGCTGATGAAGGAAACGCGACCCTTCGCCTTCTTCAGCGCGATAAGCGCCGCCTTCATGCTGACGAGCCTCGGCTTCATGACGCCGGTGCTGGCAGAATATTTCGACACGGGCCTCGTCAGCCGCATGCCGACCTGGGTGCTGTCGATGGCGCTGATGATGATCTCCTTCATGCTTTTTACCGCCGGCGTCATCCTGGATTCCGTGGCCCGGGCCCGGGCCGAGCAGCTTCGCATCCATTATATGAGCCTGGAGACCGCCAGCGCGGCCAAGGCGCCGCTCGCCGACGCAAAACCGGCATCGCGTGAACGTCCCGGAAAGGCGGATGCGGCATGAGAAAGCTCGTCCGCTTCGCGATCGGCGGCGGCATCGGCTTCCTTGTCGATGCCGGCATGCTGACGGCGCTGCTCCATCTGACGCCGCTCGGCCCATTTCTGGCGCGGCTCGTCGCCATCGGGGTGGCAATGGCGACCACCTGGGCCTTCAATCGCAGCTTCACCTTCGATCGTTCCGGGCGGTCGCTTGCTGCCGAGGGTTTCCGCTACGGCTCGGTCGGCGTGACGGCGGCGCTTGTCAATTACGGGCTTTACTCTGCGCTGCTGCTTTCGCTGCCCACGCTGCAGCCGCTGGCGGCCATGGTGATCGCCAGCGTCGCCTCGATGGTCTTCAGCTTCTTCGGCTATTCGCGCTTCGTCTTCCGCCCGGAATGAGCGGAATGATCAGACTGGTTCCCAGCCGTCCTTCTCGCTGGCGCGGTAGATCGCATCGATCACCTTCTGGTTCAGCTTCGAGTTTTCGAGCGTGACGATCTCTTCCTTGCCGTTCTTTACCGCCCGAGCGAAGGCCTCGACCTCGCGCCTATATTGGCGGCTGTCCTGATAGCGGAAGATGCGCGATTCATTGTGGCTGCGATCGGCCAGTTCGATCTCTTCCGGTCCCCAGCGATTGGCGTTGAAGGGCGACTTGACCTCGATGTAGCCTTCGGTGCCATGGAAGACCATGACCTGGCGGTTGGCCATCTGCGTCGAGACGTAGAAGCTCAACTCGAAATCGCCAAAATCAGCCTTGACGCTCGAATAGATGTCCGTGCCGAAATCCGCATCGCGCTCGGTGATCGCCTGGATCCGGAGCGGCTCCTTGCCGGTGGAAAAGCGGGTGCTCATGACGGGGTAGACGCCGATATCGGGAAGGCCGCCGCCGCCGAGTTCAGGAATATTGCGCATGTTGGCGGGGTCGCGGTTGAAATAGGTGAAGGCGCCCTGAACATGCCGGAGCGAACCGATCGCACCCTCCGCGATCAGCGAACGCACCTTCTGCCAGACGGGGGCATAGGTGACCATATAGGCTTCGGTCACCACCACCCGATTCCGGTCGCGGGCGGCGATCACCTCGTCGATATCGGCTGCTTTCAATGCCAGCGGCTTCTCACAGAGCACATGCTTGCCGGCATCGGCCGCCTTGATCGCCCATTTGATGTGCTGCGAGGTCGGCAGCGGAATGTAGACAGCGTCGATGACGTCGGAGGCGAGCATCTCCTCGTAGGAGCCGAAGGCATGCGGCACGGAAAAGCGGTCCGCCATCTCTCTCGCGCGCGCGAGATCGCGGCTTGCGATTGCGGTGACGACGCAGTTTTCCGCGTCCTGAATTGCTGGAACGACGTTGTCGCGGCCGATCTTCGCCGTTGATATGATACCGAAACGCAACATGATCCAATCTCCCAAAGCTGATTTTCCGCGAACCATATGCAGGCCTCTGCTGCGGCGCAATGGCACAAGCTGAAATCACGGAAACTTGGCTTCCCTCCCGCCCGGATCGCGCTAGGTTAGGCGAAACAACAAGCATGATGACTCCGAAAATCGTTCGCACTTTTCGGCATCGTGCTCCGGGCCGGCGCCCTGCCGTATCCGCGGTTTCAATCAAATTATTCATTTTGGAGAGCGTCATGAACATGCGCCGGCTTGGGAAAACAGGTCTTTCGGTGTCGCCGATCGTCTTCGGCGGCAATGTCTTCGGCTGGACGGCCGACGAGAAAACATCTTTCGCCATTCTCGACGCCTTCTTCGACGCGGAGCTCAACACCATCGACACGGCCGATGTCTATTCCGCGTGGGTTCCCGACAACAAGGGCGGCGATTCCGAGGAGATCATCGGGCGGTGGCTGAAGCAGGCGCGAATTTCCCGCGACAAGGCCGTGATCATTACCAAAGTCGGCTCGGACATGGGACAGGGAAAGACCCTCAAGGAGGCATACATCCTGAAGGCGGTAGAGGATTCGCTGCGCCGGCTGCAGACGGACTATATCGATCTCTATCTCGCGCACTGGCCGGATGCCGATACGCCGCAGGAGGAAACGCTCGGCGCCTTCGCCAAGCTGAAGCAGCAGGGCAAGGTCCGCGCCATCGGCTGCTCGAACTATGATGCGAATCTGCTGCAGGCGTCGTTCGACGCAGCCGAGAAGGCCGGCCTGCCGCGATACGACGTGCTGCAGCCGGAATATAATCTTTACGAGCGCGCGAGCTTCGAGGGGCCACTGGCCGAACTCTGCATCAAGCAAGACATCGGCGTCATCACCTATTTCAGCCTCGCGGCCGGCTTCCTCACCGGTAAATACCGCACTAAGGCCGATACGGAAGGCCGCGCTCGGGAAGGCCGGGTTTCGCAATATCTCGATGCCAAGGGCCTGCGCATCCTCGCCGCGCTTGATCAGGTTTCGGCCGAGACCGGCGCCAAACCCGCGGAAATCTCGCTCGCCTGGCTGTTGCGCAAGAAGGGCGTGACGGCACCGATCGCGAGCGCAACCAGTCTATCGCAGCTTGAAAGCCTGGTGAAATCAGCGACACTTGCACTTTCTGAAGAAGCAATGGCGCTGCTCGACGAAGCCGGTGCCTGAAACAGGAAAGCCCATGACCGTAACGATACGCGATGCCAGCCCCGAGGACGAAGCCCGTTGGCGTGAACTCTGGGCGGCCTATCTGGCTTTTTACGAAGTGACGGTCGATGCCGACATCACCGATCACACGTGGCGCCGGGTCTTCGATCCCGCCTCGGCGATCGCGATGCGCGTCGCCGAAGTCGATGGCCGGGTGATGGGATTTGCGCTCTATCTCACCCATGAAGGCACGTGGATCCGCGGTAGAGACTGCTACCTCGAAGACCTGTTCGTCGACTCCGACGCACGGGGAAAAGGCGTCGGGCGGGCGCTGATGGACGATCTCGTCGCGCTCGGCAAGGCCAAGGGCTGGTCGCGGCTTTACTGGCATACGAGCGAAGGAAACAGGGCCGCTCGAGCGCTCTACGACAGCTATGTCGAAAGCGACGGTCATATCCGCTACCGTATCAGTTTCTGAGTGCGGGAAATCCCTCATACCATCCGGAATGGTCGCCTTCCCAGTTCGCCATGCCCTGCTTGGTGAGGATGCCGCGCGGCCTGATATAACTCTGGATCACCCGCTTCGGCCGTTCGTGCCACTGGATGTTGAAGGCCCAGAGCTTGGGGAAAAAACAAAGCGAGGCATAAGGGAGGTGATCGTGGATCCACCAGGCAAGTCGCTGCCAATCTCTTTCGTCGCGGTAATGATCAATCATCCACGGCACGACGATGCAGGCGGTCGCGCCCATGCAGCCATCGAAATCGAGCATGTCCCAGATATGATCCGCTGATGTGGCGGCATTGGTCGAACAGTTGAGATTGTTCTCGTTGCCGAACTTGTTCACCTCAGGCGAACGATAGCCGGAGCGGATGTGCAGGCGTCCGAACGTCGTCTGCAGCGGCTCCAGCAAATCGTCGCAAAGTCTTCTGCCGGCCTCGATCGCAAGGTCGGGATTCTCAGGAATATTGGGAATGCGGTAGAAATCGGCGATTTCGGAATGGAGGAAATCGCGGAAGAAGAAGTTTTGCGACAGCCGTACGCGGCCGAGATCCTCCAGACCTTTCATCGAACCCGGCTTTCGCATGAGCTTTTCTTCCTCCACATCGGCGGCAGGATGATTGCCCGGTGCGGTTTTCCAGTCCACCCGAAATCGGTCGGGAACAAATTGCGCGATCTTTGCTTCTTAGTGTGTCGCCGCGTTCGCGGCCTTTCCCAAAACAAGGATCGAGAAAATGGCCAAGGAAAAGACGTTGGAAGATCTCTTCTACGACACGCTCAAGGACATCTATTTTGCCGAGCGGCAGATATTGCGCGCCCTGCCGAAGATGGCGCGCGCCGCCCAGTCCTCCGAACTGAAGGCCGGTTTCCAGAAGCATCTCGAGGAAACCGAAGCCCAGGTCGAGCGCCTGCAGCAGGTTTTTGAAAAGATCGGCAAGCGCGCCCAGGGCAAGACCTGCGAGGCGATCCAGGGCATTATCGCCGAGGGCGAAGAGATCATGGAAGAATTCAAGGGCACACCGGCGCTGGATGCCGGGCTGATCTCCGCCGCCCAGGCGGTCGAGCACTATGAAATCGCCCGTTACGGCACACTGAAGACCTGGGCCGCAACGATCGGCCTGAAGGATGTCGTCGCGCTGCTCGACCAGACGCTGCAGGAGGAAACGGCCACCGACAAGATCCTTACCAAGCTCGCCACGACGGCGGCAAACCAGAAGGCAAAAGCCGCCTGACGAAACGAGGCAAACCGAGCGGCGGCCCTCACCGGCCGCCCGCATCCCTCTCCACATACCTGAAGAAATCGATAAAGGCGCGCAGCGCCGGCCGCATCTGCCGCCGGCTCGGATAATAGACAAACGGCCCGGGATAGGGCGCACACCAATCCTCCAGCACCCGCACCAGCCTGCCGGCCGACAGTTCAGTATGCACCCGCATATCGAAGAGATAGGCAAGACCGGCGCCGTTCAGCGCCGCAAGAAGGGCCAGCCGGTCCTCGCTGACGACAAGCGGCCCGTCGACCGCGACGATCAGTTCCTGCCCGTGCTTTTCGAATTCCCAACGATAGATGGAGCCGTTGGTGAAGCGTCGCTTGATGCAGCGATGATGGACAAGATCGCGCGGGTGCTGCGGCTTCGGATAGCGTTCGAAATATTCGGGCGAGGCCGCAATCACTGTCGTCAGATTGGGCGAGATTCTGACGGCGATCATATCGGCCTCCAGGCTCTCCTCCAGCCGGATGCCCGCGTCGAAACCCTCCTTGACGATATCGGTGAAGCCGTCCTCATTGGCGATCTCCAGCGTGATATCGGGATAGAGATTGAGGAAATCGCCAAGGCGCGGGGCGAGCAGAATATCGGAGGCGAAGCGCGGCGCTGTGATGCGCAGGTTTCCGGCCGGTTTGCCGCGCGTATCGTTGACCGCCTCCAATGCGATACCGATTTCCTCGAGCGCCGGACGCAACCTTTCGAGAAGCAGCCGGCCTTCCTCCGTTGGCGCGACACTGCGGGTCGTGCGCGCCAGGAGCCTGACGCCGAGACTTTCCTCCAGGCTAGATATGGCGTGGCTGACCGCCGACGGCGCGACGAGCAGTTCCTTGGCCGCGGCTCGGAAACTGCGATGTTCCGAGACGGCGGCGAGAACGGCGAGTTGAGAGAGTTGCCTTCTGTTCATTGATCTAAATTATAGAACAGGTTGTTAGAAACTGCATGCATTTTTTGATTGATACGGCGCCGATATAGTCTGGCCGTACCGCAATGATCTCCCAACCGGTTCGACGTCAGCTCAGAAAAGGAGCGCATCATGAAAACCAGAAAACTCGGAAACGATCTCACGGTCTCTGCCGTCGGCCTCGGCTGCATGGGCATGAGCTTTGCCTATGGCGCCAGCGACGAAGCGGAATCGGTCAAGACGCTGCACCGCGCCGTCGATCTCGGCGTCACCTTCTTCGACACGGCCGAAGTCTATGGTCCCTTCACCAACGAGGTTCTTCTCGGAAGAGCGCTGAAGCCCTTCCGCGAGCGCGTGGTGATCGCCACCAAATTCGGCTTCAAGATCGATACCAGCCAGGCCGGCGCTGCCGCCATCGCCGGTGTCGACAGCCGTCCTGAACATGTGCGTGCGGTTGCCGAAGCCTCACTGAAGCGTTTGGACATCGAGACCATCGATCTCTTCTACCAGCACCGGGTCGACCCCAACGTGCCGATCGAGGAGACGGTCGGTGCCATGGCCCAGCTTGTGAAGGAAGGGAAAGTCCGTGCCCTCGGCCTCTCGGAAGCCGGCAGCGCCACGATCCGCCGCGCGCATGCGGTCCATCCGATCGCTGCGCTTCAGAGCGAATATTCGCTGTGGACGCGCGATCCCGAAGAGGATGTGCTTGCCACCTGCCGCGAACTCGGCATCGGCTTCGTGCCCTACAGCCCGCTCGGACGCGGTTTCCTGACAGGAGCGATCCGCAAGGCCGACGACCTTGCCGACGACGATTTCCGCCGGCAGGTACCGCGTTTCCAAGCGGAGAATTTCGACGCCAATGCCGCGCTTGTCGCAACGCTCGAAAAGCTTGCCGCCGCAAAAGGCGTGACCGCGGCGCAGCTGGCACTGGCCTGGGTGCTGAACCAGGGCGACGACATCGTGCCGATCCCCGGCGCGCGCAAGCTTCACCACCTCGAACAAAACGTCGCCGCTGCCGATATCACGCTCAGCGCGGAGGAGCTCGATCAACTCGGCGAGGCGATCCCAGCGGCACAGGTGGCGGGCAAGCGCTATTCGGATGCCTCGCTTGCCATGACGAATATTTGAGAACGGACAAGCCCGGCCGGTCGCACAGGTCGGGCTTGCCTTCGCGGCCGGCGAAACTATCTAACGCCATCTTGGAGAACGGGATGGAAACATGTCGGACAGACAGGCAGTCGAGCAGACGGTTCACCTCTATGTCGAAGGCATGGCTTTCGCCAATGCGGCAGCCTTGAAGAAGGCTTTCCACCCGAAAAGCTCGATCATCGGCTATTACCAGAATGCCGTCGAATGGCTGACGCGGGACGAATTCATCGCCGCAATCCTGGCCGAGGAGCCGGCCCCTCCCGGCACGCAGCCTTTCATGGACATCCAGAACGTTGATGTCGAGGGTGACGCGGCAAGCGTGAAGGTCACCGACGATTTCGCCGGAATGCGCTTCACCGACTATCTATCGCTGCTGAAGATCGAAGGCCGATGGGTGATCGTCAGCAAACTCTATCATTTGCACACATGAAAAGACCGGCCGCTCGCGCGACCGGTCCAATCTATCTTCTGCAGATGAAGCTCAGCTTCTGAGGACGCCGCCGGTGAATTTCGTGACGCTGGCCACGATCTTCTGCGTCAGCGCCTCGAAATCCTCGTCCGTCAGCGTGCGATCGACCGGCTGGATCTGGACCTCGATCGCTACCGACTTCTTGCCCTCGCCGACCGATGCGCCCTCGAAGATGTCGAAGACGGTGACGCCGGTGACGAGCTTACGGTCGGCGCCGGTCGCAGCCTTGACGATCGCGCCCGATTCCACCGTCTTGTCGACGACGAAGGCGAAGTCGCGCTTGACGGCCTGGAAAGGCGACAGATCGAGCGCCGGCTTGGTGCGGGTCGCCTTCTTTTTCGGCTCCGCCATGGCATCGAGATAGACTTCGAAGCCGCAGAGAGCGCCGGAGACATCGAGGGCTTCCAGCGTCAGCGGATGGAATTCACCGAAATAGCCGAGCACGATCTTCGGCCCCATCTTGATCGTGCCGGAGCGGCCGGGATGGTACCATTCGGGGCCGCCCTGCTCGATCTGGATATTGCCCATCGGCAGGCCGCAGGCTTCGATGACGGCGAGCGCATCGGCCTTGGCGTCGAAGACGTCGACCGGCTTGCCACCGCCCTTGGCTGTATTGGACCACATGCGGCCGGCGCCGGCGAGCGATGCCGTGCCGCGGCGGATGCCGCCGGCGACGCGGCGCTGGCCTTCCGGCCGGTCGTTTTCATAGGTGCCGGAGACTTCGAAGATGGCGACGTCGGCGTAACCCTTATCGGCATTGCGCTGAGCCGCCGTCAGCAGACCCGGCAGCAAAGACGGGCGCATGTCCGACATTTCAGCGGCGATCGGATTGGCAAGCTTGAGGGCCAGCGAACCGCCGCCGAACAGCTTTGCCTGATCCTCTGGAATGAAGGACCAGGTCACGGCCTCCAGCATTCCGCGTGCGGCGAGCGCCCGCTTCGCCGTGCGGGTGCGGATCTGCAGCGTCGTCAGGATCTTGCCGTTGACGGCGGCATGGCTTTCGAGGGGCGCCGGCTTGATATTGTCGACGCCGTGGATGCGCATGACCTCCTCGACGAGATCGGCCTTGCCGTCCACATCCGGGCGCCAGGAGGGAACGGCGACGGAGACGCGCTCGCCGGAGCCGGAGACCACAAAACCGAGACGCGCCAGGATCGTGTTGCTTTCCTCATTCGAGACTTCGAGGCCCGTCAGGCGCTTGACCTCCGAATAGGGAAAATCGACAACCTTCGGTTCGTAGCCGCGATAACCGACAATCTCGGCCCTGGCAGCGGTGCCGCCGCAGAGTTCCAGCACCAGTTCGGTCGTGCGTTCGAGACCGGGAACCATATATTCCGGATCGACGCCGCGTTCGAATCGGTAGCGTGCGTCGGTGATGATGCCGAGGCTGCGGCCCGACTTGGCAATGTTCATCGGGTCCCAGAGAGCGGATTCGATCAGCACGTCGACGGTGTTGTCGTCGCAGCCGGAATGTTCGCCGCCCATGATGCCGCCGATCGATTCGATGCCGTCCTCGTCTGATATGACGACGTTGTTCGGGCCGAGCTTGTATTCGCGCTGGTCGAGCGCCAGTACGGTCTCACCTTCCCTCGCGCGGCGGACAGTTAGATTGCCCTTGATCTTGGCGGCATCGAAGACATGGATCGGCCGGCCCTGATCGAAAGTCATGTAATTGGTGACGTCAACCAGCGCATTGATCGGGCGCAGGCCGATGGCTGTGAGCCGCTGCTGCATCCAGCGCGGGCTCGGGCCGTTCTTGACGCCGCGCACAAGTCGTAACGCGAAACCGGGGCAGAGCCTGGGATCATCGAGATCGAGGGTCAGCTTGACCGGCGTCTCGCCTTCGACGGCAAAGGACGGCGCGGGGCGCATCTTCAGCCTGCCGAGACCAGAGGCGGCAAGATCGCGGGCAATGCCGTGGATGGAGGTGCAATCCGGCCGGTTCGGCGTCAGGTTGATCTCGATGACCGGATCGTCGAGATTGATATAGGCGGCGTAACTCTGGCCGACCGGCGCATCCTCGGGCAGTTCGATGATGCCGTCATGACTGTCGGAGATCTGCAGCTCCTTTTCGGAGCACATCATGCCGCGGCTTTCGACGCCGCGAATATTGCCGACGGCAAGCGTGACGTCGATGCCGGGAACGTAGGTGCCGGGTGCGGCGAAGGCACCGACAAGGCCGGCGCGCGCATTCGGGGCGCCGCAGACGACCTGTACCGGCGCGCCGGTTCCGGTATCGACCATCAGCACCTTCAGGCGATCGGCCTGGGGATGTTTTTCCGCCGAGAGGACCTTGGCGATAACGAAGGGCTTGAACGCCGCTTTGTCGTCCACATCTTCAACTTCCAACCCGATCTCGGTGAGGCGGGCGCAGATTTCATCCAGCGTGGCATCCGTTTCGAGATGTTCTTTCAGCCAGGAGAGCGTGAATTTCATCGTCCCAGATCTCCGTTCAAGCGCTCAGACCGCCGAACAGTGTCGGCATGTCGAGCGGGCGGAAGCCGTAATGCGTCATCCAGCGGACGTCGGCATTGAAGAAGTCGCGCAGGTCGGGCATGCCGTATTTCAGCATGGCGATGCGATCGAGACCCATGCCCCAGGCAAAACCCAGATATTCGTCCGGATCTAGCCCGCCATAGCGCAGCACGTTCGGGTGGACCATGCCGCAGCCGAGAATCTCCATCCAATCGGTGCCTTCGCCGAACTTGACGATCGGGCCGGAGCGGTCGCACTGGATATCGACCTCGAAGGAGGGCTCGGTGAAGGGGAAGAAGGACGGGCGGAAACGCATCGTCACGCTTTCGACCTCGAAGAAGGTCTTGCAGAATTCTTCCAGCACCCAGCGGATGTTGGCGACATTGGCCTTCTTGTCGATGACGAGGCCTTCGACCTGATGGAACATCGGCGAATGCGTGGCATCCGAGTCCTGGCGATAGGTCTTGCCGGGAATGATGATGCGGATCGGCGGCTGCTGCGCTTCCATGGTGCGCACCTGCACCGGCGAGGTATGGGTGCGCAGCACCTTGCGCTCGCCGTTCTCATCCGGATTGAAGAAGAAGGTGTCGTGCATCTCGCGGGCCGGATGGCCTTCGGGAAAATTCAGCGCGGTGAAATTGTAGTAGTCGGTCTCGATATCGGGACCTTCGGCGATCGAGAAACCCATATCGGCGAAGATCGCGGTGATCTCGTCGACGATCTGGCTGATTGGATGGATGCGGCCGCGCTCGGCGGGCGAGGAGCGCACCGGAAGGCTGACATCGACCGTCTCGGCCTTAAGACGGGCATTGACCGCCGCCATCTTCAGCACCGATTTGCGCTCGGCAATGGCGTCCGTCACCTCGTTCTTCAAGGCGTTGATCGCCGCGCCGCGGGTCTGGCGTTCCTCCGGCGTCATGGCGCCGAGCGTCTTCAAGAGCTCGGAGACAGAGCCCTTTTTGCCGAGGGCGGACACGCGCACGGCCTCGAGCGCGGGCTCATCACCGGCGGCGGAAATTTCGGCAAGCAAGGAAGATTTAAGCTGGTCGATATCTGACATCGTCTTCTTTCCGTCCAGATCAGGCGGCGTTCGAGAGGCGGGCTGGAGAGGCCGGCGCAAGGAGTATAGAGAAAGAAAAACCCGCGCCAGCCCAAACCAGCGCGGGTTTCCCAAAATTCAAAAAAGCGTCAAGCTTGGGAAGCGCTGGTTACCGAACCGCGCCTTCAAACTCGTTCGCCGTGCCGGTTTCCTTGAGATACTCAAGAGCCTTCTTGGCGGCAGCAACCAGGGCGCCGAATGCTTCCGGCTCATGGATCGCCATGTCGGAGAGAACCTTGCGGTCGACTTCGATGCCTGCCTTGTTCAAGCCGTCGATGAAGCGGCCATAGGTCAGGCCGAATTCGCGGACGGCAGCGTTGATGCGCTGGATCCAGAGTGCGCGGAAATTGCGCTTGTTGACCTTGCGGTCGCGGTAGGCGTACTGCTTGGCGCGATCGACGGCGGCCTTGGCGGTACGGATGGTGTTCTTGCGGCGGCCGTAGAAGCCCTTCGCCTGCTTCAGAACCTTCTTATGCTTGGCGTGGGCTGCGACGCCTCTCTTTACACGTGCCATTTCATGATCTCCTTAATCTAACGCGTTACCGGAATAGTCTCAGAGACCGTTCGGCAGATAGTTCTTCACGACCTTGCGGCCATCGGGTTCTGCGAGAACCATCGTGCCGCGTGCATCGCGAATGAACTTGTTCGTGCGCTTGATCATGCCATGGCGCTTGCCGGCGGCAGCCGCCTTGACCTTGCCGGATGCGGTGATCTTGAACCGCTTCTTGGCAGCGGACTTCGTCTTCATCTTGGGCATTTTGCTACTCCTTCTGTCCTCCCTGCGCGCTTCATCAAAAAGCCCTCCTCGCGAAGTCCGGTTCTCCGGCCGTCGCAACAAGGTGCGGGAGCGTTTGTTGTTGATCTGCGGCATCGGCGACGAACCGTTCCGCAAGCATTCGAAACTGCCACGGCATGCCCTGCCGGTCAGTTCGGACGCGCGCTTATAACCGCAGCGTCACGAAAGTGCAACGGGGCCGCGGAGGAATCTTCGGCTATGCATGTCGCGCGGAAGTGTGCGGCGGTTCCGGGATAACGACATGCATAAAACAAAGGGGCCGAAGATAGGGTGGCCGAACGCACAAAAGCCGCCCTTGCGGACGGCCTTGGGCAAAAAGTGACTGGCGCTTACTTCGGCGCCAGCACCATCATCATCTGGCGGCCTTCGAGCTTGGGCTCGGCTTCCACCTTGGCGATCTCGGTCGTATCCGCCTTGACCTGCTGCAGAAGCTTCATGCCGAGTTCCTGGTGAGCCATTTCGCGGCCGCGGAATTTCAGCGTCACCTTGACCTTGTCGCCCTCGTCGAAGAAGCGGCCCATCGCCTTCATCTTCACCTCATAATCATGGGTGTCGATGTTCGGGCGCATCTTGATTTCTTTGACTTCGACGATCTTCTGCTTCTTGCGCGCCTCGGCAGCCTTCTTCTGGTTGGCATATTTCAGCTTGCCCAGATCGAGGATCTTACACACCGGCGGTTCGGCATTTGGGGAAATTTCGACAAGATCGAGGCCGGCTTCTTCCGCCATTCTCAAGGCCTGGTCGGTGGGCACGACACCCATATTCTGTCCGTCAGCCGCGATCAGCTGAACTTTGGGAATGCGGATTTCACGATTCGAGCGCGGTCCGTCCTTCACGGGCGCATCGGTCTTAAAAGGTCTGCGAATGGTCGTATTCTCCTCGCGTTGTTTCGGAACGTTGCAGCCGCGCGCTCCCGATCATCAGGGGCGCAAACCTATCTCGTTATCGCTGCAACGGAGTCAATACCACCCTATAGCGGAAAAATCACCCGCTGTCAGCCTGCCAAGAATCTGTTTTATAGGCCAAAACAACAGGAGTTTCGCCGATGTCCGATCCGATGGCCAATACCCAACCCCAGTTCATGACGGTCGGTGAAGGCGAGGCGGCGCGTGAAATCGCCATGCTCGTCCGCCCCGCCCAAGCCGGCAATACCGTCCCGTCTCTCGTTTGGCTATCCGGCTACCGTTCGGACATGAGCGGCACCAAAGCCCTGGAGCTCGACGGGCTGGCGGGCGAACTCGGGGCCGCCTGCATCCGCTTCGACTATTCAGGCCACGGTCTTTCCGGCGGCAGCTTCCGCGACGGCACGATCTCGCGCTGGCTGGAGGAAGCGCTTGCCGTCATCCGTCATCTTGCGCCAGACAGGATCATTCTCGTCGGTTCTTCGATGGGAGCCTGGATCGCGCTCCGGCTGGCGCAGGAACTCGCCCGACAGGGTGGTCCGAAGCTCGCCGGTATGGTGCTGATCGCGCCGGCGCCCGATTTCACGTCGGAACTGATCGAGCCGAACCTTAAGGCCAAGGAGCGCAAGTCGCTGGCGGAGCGCGGCTATTTCGAAGAGCGCTCGCAATACAGCCCCGAACCGAACATCTATACGCAGGCACTGATCGAGGACGGGCGCAAGAACCGGGTGCTCGACGGCATGATCGAGACGGGCTGCCCGGTGCATATCCTTCAGGGCATGAAAGATCCCGATGTGCCGCATGCGCACGCAATGAAGCTTCTGGAGCACCTTCCCGCCGACGACGTGGTGCTGACCTTCATCCGCGACGGCGACCACCGTCTTTCCCGCCCGGGCGATATCGCCCTTCTCCTTAGCGCCGTCAAAGGCATCATTCGTTCATCAACAAATATGCAGATGCCCATTTGAACAGCACCGACCGAGAAATTCCCCTAACGCAAGCCGCCAACCCGTTGCATTTTAACCATGTTGGCGCGTCGCAACGCTCTCCCAAGAAGTAACGATTGACTCTTCTCCGCCCTCTCCATTAACAATTTGTTAATAATTTAAGGGGCGATCGAGGAAAGGGCGGGCGTGCGATTCAAGGGTATCTTTGTGGCCATGACGGCCGTGTTTGCGATGGCGACTGCCGCCATCCCAGCTCCAAGCAGAAATGCTTCCATGGTAACAGGCAACGCCACCTCTCAGCCGATCGGCCATTATGATTTCTGTCAGACCCACAGCAGTGAGTGCGGCGCGAACCGCAATGCGGGTCCGGTCGAGATGACGCCTGCGAAGTGGTCGCTCGTCCGCTCGGTCAACGCTACGGTCAACAGCACGATCAAACCGATGACCGACAAGGAAATCTACGGCAAGGACGAGGTCTGGGCCTATCCGACGACCGCGGGCGACTGCGAGGATTTCGCGCTCTTGAAGCGGCGCATGCTGATCCAGCGCGGCTTTTCGGCCGCCGACCTTCTGATGACCGTCGTGCGCAAGCCTGACGGTGAAGGCCATGCCGTCCTGACGCTGCGCGCAGCCGACGGCGACTTCGTGCTCGACAATCTCGCAGCCGACGTGAAGCCCTGGTTTGTGACGCCCTACACCTTCGTCAAGCGCCAGTCGAGCTACAATGCCGGCCGTTGGGTCACCATCGAGAACGGCCGCGACCTTCTGGTCGGCGCTCTTCGTTAAGAATTTTCGAAGGGGATGCGGGGGAAAGGGCCGGCGAAAGCCGGCCTTTTGCTTTTTGGAGATTGGAGAAGCGTCGTCGTTAGCTTTCGCAGTCCTCGTCCTTCGAGGTCCGTGCTGTGCACCTCATTGAGGGCTGATCGTCCTGCGTGCCGCCGGAGATGAGGTGTTGATATGCCGCACCGTCTCCCGGCCCTTCGCTTTGGCTCAGGGCGTTCGTCGCTGCAATCGATTCACTGGATCGATTGCTCGGCTTCGCCGACCGCTCCTCACCCATTCCCGATCAGGATGCCGGCGGCGAGAACCAGGCCGCCGCCGAGCACGACCTGGAAGGCGGCGCGCAGGAAGGGGGTTTCCATGTAGCGGTTCTGGATGAAGGCGATTGCCCAAAGTTCGAAGAAGACGATGATGGCGGCGGTGATCGTTGCCGTCCAGAAATGTGGGATCAGATAGGGCAGCGCATGGCCGAGGCCGCCGAGCGCCGTCATGATGCCGCAGGCAAGGCCACGCTTGACCGGCGAGCCCCGGCCGGAGATTTTCCCGTCGTCATGGGCGGCTTCGGTGAAGCCCATCGAGATGCCGGCGCCGACGGAGGCGGAAAGACCGACCAGGAAGGTCTGCCATGTATCCTTGGTGGCAAAGGCAGCGGCAAAGATCGGCGCCAGCGTCGAGACCGAGCCGTCCATCAAGCCGGCAAGGCCCGGCTGCACATAGGTCAGCACGAATTGCCGGTGCGCCGTCTCGTCCTCGTCGCGCCTGATATCCTCGGGCGTATGTTTGTCGCCAAGCATGCGGGCGATGTCTTCGTGCCCCTGTTCGGCGAGTGCGAGGTCGCCGAGCAGCTCACGCGTCGAGGCGTCGGTGGTGCGCTTTGCCGCCTCGACATAAAATCGATAGGCCTGCTCCTCCATCGCCTCGGTCTCCTGCCGCATCGCATCGAGCGACAGGTTGGCTCGCAGCCAGTCCGGCTTGCGTTCGTAAAAGCCCTGCACATGCTCGCGCCGAATCAGCGGGATGCGCTCGCCGAAACGTTGACGATGGATTTCGAACAGCGATTTTCGGTGCGTATCCTCGACCTCGGCCATATCTTCAAAGACCTTGGCCGAAGCCGGAAATTCAGGGCGCAGCTTGTCGGCATAGGCGAGATAGATGCGGGCGTCATCTTCCTCGGAGGCAATCGCAAGGGCGAGAATCTCCTGCTCGGAGAGCGAATCAAAGGATCGTTTCGGCGACCTGAAAAAACGCGCCAGCATAAACTTCTCCAAAAAATTTAGAATAATTCTAAACCTAGGCAAGGAAGCGATGGTGGTCAAGTGGCCGAGGCGGACCGGCTGACAGATTGCCGCAATCCGCACAAGCGGCTTTGGTTCGCTGAGGTAAAGACCTATATGAGAGACGCCGCATCATGCGGCGCCGGGGTTTATGATGAACAATGACATTCAGGGCCGCCCTGCCCATGTCGCGGCGATCCGCGAAAAGGCAGAGGCCGAGATGCAGACGATAGGGGTCGACGAGGCCTTTATCGGCAGGCTGGTCGAAACGTTTTACGCGCGCGTGCTGGAGCATCCCGATCTCGGCCCGGTATTCGATGCGCGGCTTTCCGGCCGCTGGTCGGAGCATATAGAGAAGATGAAGAGCTTCTGGTCGGCCGTTGCCTTCCGCAGCGGCGCCTATGGCGGCAAGCCGGTGCAGGCGCATACCGGCGTTCAGAACCTGACGCCCGATCTTTTTCCGAAGTGGCTGTCGCTGTTCGCCGCAACGCTTGACGATATCGCCCCCTCGTCGGAAGCCAAGGTCTGGTTCATGGCGACCGCCGAGCGGATTGCCAAAAGCCTGACGCTGTCGCTGTTCTACAATCCCGCTCTCGACGATCCGGCGAAAAAGGCGGGCTGATCACTGCCGAGCGGAAAAGGTCGCGCCGGCACTTGCGGCGACTACCAAGGCAGTTCCGGCCATCTGCAGCAGCGTCATCGGCTGGGCCAGAATGAGGAAACCGGCGAGTGCCGCGATGGCCGGCTCGAGGCTCATGAGAATGCCGAAAGATGCCGTCGGCATGCGCCGCAAGGCGATCAGTTCCAGCGTGTAGGGAAGCAGCGGCACAAGAACGGCAAGGCCGACCATTTCAACAAGGCCGTAAGCATCGAGCTTCGGGATGGCGCCGGCGATGCCGAAGGGTGTCGCGACAAGAGCTGCGGCCATCAGCGATATGGAAAGCCCCTCCAGCCCCTTGAAGCTCGCGCCGATTTTTTTTGTCAGGACGATATAGATCGCCCATCCGGTTCCGGCGCCGAGTGCAAAAAGAATGCCCTCAATATTGCCGACCCAGCCTTCACCGTCATGAGCAAGCGCCAGAACGCCAAATGCTGCAATGAGAGGCCAGAGGAGACGCCGGCTGAGGCCATAGCCGATGGTCGCAACGGAAAGCGGGCCGAGAAAATCGATCGCTACGGCAAGACCGAGGGGAATGCGCTCGATCGCCGCGAAGAAGCTCATGGTCATCAGCGCTGTCGCCGCGCCGAGGACCAGAGCGCTCGTCCATTGCGCCCTTGTGTAGCTGAAGACGCGCGGCCGCACGACAAGGGCGAGAATGATGGCCGCAAAAGCCAGGCGCAGCCAAGAGGCGCCGGCCGGCCCATAGGTTGAGATGGCTGAGGATGAGAGTGCGGCGCCGAACTGGATCGACGACATGGATAGGAGGCACATTAGCCCGCCAGTCGCCACCCCGCCAAATGCTGTTGACGCCTCTGCGGTCAGCGTGCCCGCGCCGGCATTTGCTCTTTCTTCCATACCCGCCCCCTCGCCGATTGTGCGCTGTTCTTACGAAGACGGTCTGCGAGCGACAAATTCAAACTTCTGATCCGGCCAGTAAAAGGCCTTATGCAAGATCAGAGACGGCAGGCCAGGATGACCTCTTCGGCATCCTCCAAACTCATGTCGAACACCTTCCTGCCGATATCGAAGCTGAAGCCGTTGCGGGCGAAGGCCGAAAGCTCTTTGGCCTTTCGCTTTTCGTCAAGCTCGACGCGGCGGAAGGGGCCGAAGGCGCGTTTGCGGGCAAATATCGCAGCAGCATAGAGATCGTCAGCCTCCTCAAGGGCGGCCTCTACCTTATCACCAGCGACGCCCTTGGCCGCAAGTTTCCGGGCGATGGCGCGCTTCGATTTGCCGCCGCGCAGCTGGGAACGCGTGCTGATCTCGGCATAGGCGCCATCATCGAGCGCCTTGTTGTCATAGGCGAACCTGACGGCGAAATCGGCAAGGGCCTTGAGTTGCGCCGCACCGATATCCTCGAACTTCTCTTTCGCCTTGCGGGTGATCGCGTCAAACAGCTGCTTTTCGGTCATCATCCGCCGCTCCAAGCGATAGATGGCGGAGTTGCGGGCCCAGCTCAGCATGCGAGGCGTCGGAATGTCGGATGGAACGATCTCGTCGGTCATATCAAGCAATCAGGCTTCCAGGCCCTTGAGGACATTGGCGACGTTGAGGCCAATTTCCGGCACGCCGTAACCGCCCTCCATGCAAGTGACGACGGGCAGGCCGGCGGCGGAGATCACCTCTCCCATGCGAATGAAGTCTTCCGACTTCAGCTGGAAAAAGGAGATCGGGTCGCGCTCGAAGGTATCGACGCCGAGCGCCACAACGATCGCCTCGGTGCCGAAAGCCTTGATGCGGGCGAGCGCATCGGCAAGGGCCGAAGACCAGACCTGCCAGGGCGTGTGCGGCGGCATCGGATAGTTGCGGTTGCTGCCCGTACCCTGCCCTTCTCCTTCCTCGTCGGCATGGCCGAGGAAATAGGGAAAGGCAAACATCGGATCGCCATGCAGCGAGGCGGTGAAGACATCACCTCTGTGATAGAAGAGGTCCTGCGTGCCATTGCCGTGATGGAAATCGACATCGAGCACGGCGACCTTCTTCGCGCCGTGATCTATGAGCCGCTGGGCCGCGACGCCCGCATTGTTGATGAAACAATAGCCGCCGAAAAGGTCGATGCCGGCATGATGGCCGGGCGGCCGGCAAAGCGCAAAGGCGAACCGGTTGCCGGCATTCAGCCAATCCGCTCCTGTGATGGCGCAACGCATGGAGGCGATCGCCGCTTCATAAGAGCCCTTGGTGATGGAGGTGTCGGCGGCATTGGCATAATGGCCGATCGCGCCGACGATATTGTCGGGCACGCGATGGCTGGTGCGGCGGACCGGGAAGGAATTGGCGATCGCTTCGCCTTCGAAACCAGCCGCCACCCAGCGATCCCAGACGGTAGCGAGAAAATCGAGATAGGCGGGGTCATGCACCTTTCGGGCCGCTTCCAGCCCATGCGCGTCCGGCGCTGCGACATCGGCAAAACCCGCTTCCTTGACCGCCGCCAGGATCCACTCGGCCCGAAACGGCGCCTCGAAGGGCGTCACCAGCTGGCCGGCATAGAGCTCGGTCCTGGCGTCACGCAGCTTATGGTCTTCGGAATAGATGACGCGCATTTCGGATCCGTCCTTGATTGGAATTCCAGATTTACATGGGTCGGCCGCGACAAAAAAGCCGGCGCGGCGCCCTTGATCGCCAAAGTGAATGACTTCACCCTTCGCGATGTTTTGAGTCCGAAGGAAGCTGCCGCATGAAAGTGCTGATGGTCGATGTCGACGGCGTGCTCATCCATGGCCGCCCGGCCGACGGGCTGCCCCACTTCACCTATCTCGAGCGCGATCTCGGCCTGCGACCCGATCTGCTGCAGCAGGAGTTTTTCCAGGTTCACTGGGGCGCCATCATCATCGGCCGCGAAGCACTGGAGCCAACGCTCGCCGGCGTGCTCGCAAAGATCGCGCCCCATCTCAGCGCCGCGGCGCTGATCGACTACTGGTTCGAAAACGATTCCCGGCTCGACCGCAATCTGCTGGCGGATCTCGCCGCTCTCAGGCGAAGCGGTATCACTCTCTTCCTGGCGACCAACCAGGAGCACAGGCGGGCGCATTATCTGATGGAACAGCTGGGCCTTTGCGCCCACTTCGACGACATCATCTATTCGGCAGCACTCGGACACAGCAAGCCTTCGCCCGACTTCTTCCGAATGGCGACCGAACGTGCCGGGGTCATGGCCGCGGAGATCGCCTTCATCGATGATATCGCGGCGAATGTCGAAACGGCGCGGCAGTTTGGCTGGAACGCGGCGCAATGGACGGCGGGGACGACATTGGCCGGGGCGCTTCCCATGTTTGCAAGGTGGGCATGAGCGGCACTGGTGCAATCAGGCGAGCCGCTTGTAGAACAAGGTGGTGTCGCAAAAGCCGCCTTCCGGCCACAGAGCATAATCGGGGATGACGCCGACCCGCTGCCAGCCCAGGCGGGGATAGATCGCCTCGGCATCGCTGCCGGTTGCCGTGTCGAGCACGAGCAGGGTTTTACCGCGGGCGGCCGCTTCGCGTTCGGCAGCTTCCATCAACAGGCGTGCGAGACCCTTGCCGCGAGCGGAGCGATGCACCAGGAGCTTTTTCAGGTCGCCGCGATGCGGCTGGTTCGGCATCTGCGCGGCACCCACCTGCACCGTGCCGACGATCCGGCCATCGAGTTTGGCGACCAGCAGTAGACTGCTGCCGGCAGCGACTGCATCTGCAACGTCCAGCCAATAGGGCTCGGCATCTTCCGGTCCATAGGGCTGCATGAAGCCGACGGAAGCGCCGCCCGTGACGCAATCGGCCAGTACCTCCGAGAGGGCCGGAATTGCAGCGTGGGCCTCCTCAGCAGAAAGGATGCGAATGTCAGGCATGGTCTTCTCCTGAAATGAAGGTCGTCATCGGCCGCCGCGATCGAGCACGACGCAATAGCGCGCCGGGGCATTGCCGGGATTATGGAAGGAATGGCCCTCGCCGACGGGCATGAACAGGCAGTCGCCTGGACGCAGCCGGTAGACCGTCTCACCCGCAGTCATCTCCAGCTCGCCATCGAAGAGCCAGACATGCTGCGTCATGTCATGGGATGCCGCATGCGGTGGGAAGCTGACGCGGGCGCCGGGTGGAAATTCGACTTCGACGATATCGACGGCGGAGCCCGTGCCGGGCGCCGATACCGCGCGCCTGAGATAACCGGTTTCCGGATCGCGCCAGACCTGCTGCTCCTGCCGCCGCGCCAGCGGCGAGGCTTGCTGCCCCTCCTCTGCAAAGAAGGCTGAGAGCGATAGGCCGAGCGCGGCGCAGACCCTTGCCAGCAGCGAGGCGGTCGGGCTCGCCTCCGCCCGCTCTATTCGCGAAATCATCGCGCGGCTGACGCCAGACGCCTCGGAAAGCTCATCCAGCGTCAGGCCCTTTTCCAGCCGCAAGGTGCGAATGCGGCTGCCGATCGCCTGTTCGAGTTCCTGTTCCATCGCCGATCCAAGATTCTACTATAAGAGAAATACCTCATCTCATCATGGAATCAAGCGTCTTTTTGATGCGTGGTCGCGCTTGCCTTCACCGCCGTGCCGCCGATATATGGCAGCGGCGCTTGGAGAGCGGAGGACATCATGGACGGCAGCTTGCAGAACATCGAAATCACAGGATACTTCACGGCCGCCGCCTGGGACCGGATCAAGCCTCTCATGGCCGAGATCGAGCGATTGCCGCTCCTGGAACGGCTTTCGGACGGCACGCTGCCGCCGGAGGTTTTCCGTCACTACATCCTGCAGGACGCAATCTATCTGAAGCATTATGCCCGGTGCCTCGCCATCGTCGCGGCAAAGGCGCCCGACAATGCGCAGGTGCTGCGCTTCCTCGGTTCGGCGCAGAAGGCGATCACCGTCGAGCAGGGCCTGCATGCAGGCTTCCTCTCGAAATTCGGCATTTCGAGCGCAGATGTGACGGCCGCGGAGCCCTCGCCTTCCTGCTTCGCCTATACGAATTTCCTTCTGGCGACCGCTTATCATAGGTCCTATGCTGTTGCGCTTTCGGCCATCCTGCCCTGCTTCTGGATCTACATGCATGTCGGCGAACGCATCAAAGGCAGACCCGCGATCGATGGCAATGTTTATCAGGCCTGGATCAACACCTATGGCGATCCGCAATTCGCCGCCGGCGCCCGCGAAGTGATCGCACTGACCGATATCGCCGCCCGCGCCGCATCGGAGACGGAGCGCGCCGAAATGATGGACGTTTTCGTGCGCGCCTCGCAATATGAATGGATGTTCTGGGATTCGGCCTGGCGGCTGGAGAGCTGGCCGGTCTGACGCACGCCGGGCAGACCCGCAAAATAGCGTAAACTCCCGATTAATTACCGCTTTGCGGCAGGGGGCGGCGCTGCTATATGGCGCGCATGAGCACCAATTCGACCACTCCGCTGTCCCATATCCGCAACTTCTCGATCGTGGCCCATATCGACCACGGCAAATCGACGCTGGCCGACCGCCTGATCCAGACGACGGGCGGACTTGCCGAGCGCGAAATGTCCGAGCAGGTGCTCGACAATATGGAGATCGAGCGCGAACGCGGCATCACTATCAAGGCCCAGACCGTGCGCCTGCACTATCAGGCAAACAATGGCGAGAAATACATTCTCAACCTGATCGACACGCCCGGCCACGTCGATTTCGCCTATGAAGTCTCGCGGTCGCTGTCGGCCTGTGAGGGCTCGCTGCTGGTCGTCGACGCCAGCCAGGGCGTGGAAGCGCAGACGCTCGCCAATGTCTACCAGGCGATCGACAACAACCACGAGCTCGTCACCGTGCTCAACAAGATCGACCTGCCGGCCGCCGAGCCCGACCGTATCAAGGAACAGATCGAGGAAGTGATCGGCATCGACGCTTCCGAGGCTGTGCTGATCTCGGCCAAGACCGGTCTCGGCATTCCCGACGTGCTGGAAGCGATCGTCCACAAGCTGCCGGCGCCGAAGAGCCCGGGCGGCGAGAAGGCGCCGCTGAAGGCGCTGCTGGTCGACAGCTGGTACGACACCTACCTCGGCGTCATGGTTCTCGTGCGCGTCATCGATGGCGTGCTGACCAAGGGCCAGACGATCCGCATGATGGGTACCGATGCGAAATACCAGGTGGAGCGCGTCGGCGTGCTGACGCCGAAGATGGTCAATGTCGACAGCCTCGGCCCCGGCGAGATCGGCTTCATCACCGCCTCGATCAAGGAAGTGGCCGATACGCGCGTCGGCGATACGATTACCGAAGACAAGCGCCCGACGGCGGAAGCCCTGCCGGGCTTCAAGCCGGCGCAGCCGGTCGTGTTCTGCGGCCTCTTCCCGGTCGATGCCGCCGATTTCGAAGACCTGCGCGCCGCCATGGGCAAGCTTCGCCTCAACGACGCGTCCTTCTCCTTCGAAATGGAATCGTCAGCAGCCCTCGGCTTCGGCTTCCGCTGCGGCTTCCTCGGCCTGCTGCATCTCGAAATCATCCAGGAGCGGCTGGAGCGCGAGTTCGACCTCGACCTTATCGCAACAGCGCCTTCCGTCGTCTATCAGCTGACGATGACCGATGGCAGCGAGCGCGAACTGCACAATCCGGCCGACATGCCCGATGTCGTCAAGATTGCCGAAATCCGCGAGCCGTGGATCAAGGCGACTATCATGACGCCGGACGATTATCTCGGCGGCATCCTGAAGCTCTGCCAGGACCGCCGCGGCATCCAGACCGAGCTGACCTATGTCGGCACCCGGGCGATGGTGACCTACGAACTGCCGCTCAACGAAGTGGTCTTCGACTTCTACGACCGGCTGAAATCGATCTCGAAGGGCTATGCATCCTTCGACTATCACCTCGAAGGCTATCGCGCAGGCAACCTCGTGAAGATGTCGATCCTCGTCAATGGCGAGCCGGTCGACGCACTCTCGATGCTCGTGCATCGCATGGCAGCTGAAAAGCGCGGCCGCGACATGTGCGAGCGGCTGAAGGAGCTGATTCCGAAGCACATGTTCAAGATCCCGATCCAGGCGGCGATCGGCGGCAACGTGATTGCCCGCGAAACCATCTCGGCGCTGCGCAAAGACGTGACGGCCAAGTGTTATGGCGGCGACGCCACCCGCAAGCGCAAACTGCTCGACAAGCAAAAGGAAGGCAAGAAGCGCATGCGCCAGTTCGGCAAGGTGGAGATCCCGCAGGAAGCCTTCATCGCCGCACTCAAGATGGGCGACGAATAACGCTTCTCAATGACGCTTATGCGCATATGATTTGCGCATAAGACGAGGAGATCGTTATGGGTCATCGGGCGAGAACAGCAGCGAATCTTTCAGTTGATGAAAGCCTCGTTTCCCAGGCCCGCGAGCTCAAGATCAACATATCGCGGGGGGTGAAAGAAGGTATCGCGAATGCGATAAAGGCGGAACGCGAGCGGCTGTGGCGGATCGAGAACGCCGAGGCGATCCGGCTCGAAAACGAGTATGTCGAAAAACACGGCCTGCCGCTGGCCAAGTACCGTCAGTTTTAGAGCGGTTCAGTTTTTGATTGAAGCGCAGAACCGCTCTGTCCCGACGTCGGAAATTGGAGAAGCCGTCACAGATCTATCGGGCAAAAGCGATGCCATCATCGGCCCATGGACTTTCTCTTCCAAGGCTTCTGAGCCTTATCCCCTGCTCATATACTCCTTCACCAACCCCTCATAGGCGTCCATCTCGGGTAGCGCTTCGTAACTATACACCGCGCCGGTTTCAGCAAACGACAGCTTCTCGCTCGTCCATGTCTCGATGAACGGCGTGAACCAGCTCGGGTCGTCGAGCATGGTGACGCGCAGATTGACGAACCAGTCCATGCCTTCTGGCCGGGTGAACATCCAGCTCATGCAGTGCGGGCAGAAAAAATGCCTGGCGGCGCCGTGCAGGCCGCCGATAACAGGCTCGCCCTTGCTAACCTCGAAGCCTTCGTTGGGGATGGCGGCACTCAGCGAATAGGCGCTCGCCGTCATCTTCTGGCAGCCTGTGCAATGGCAGGCCATGGCCAGCAGCGGCGGAGCGCTGATCTTCAAGCGCACCCGGCCGCAGCGGCAGCCGCCTTGCATGGGCAAATTCGGTGATGTCATGATATCTCTCCCCTTCCGTCCTCTGATCTAGAGGAGGCGGCGTCATTGTCGAGGGAGCGCACCGGTGCAAATCTCAAAAGCGGTTTATCGAACGCGCGGGATTGCCGACCACCGTTGCGCCCGCCGGCACATCCTTGGTGACGACGGCGCCCGCACCCACGATCGCACCATCGCCGATCGTCACGCCGCCGAGGATGATGGCGCCACCACCGACCCAGACATCGCTGCCGATTGCGACCGGTCGGGCGATCTCGATTCCCTTACTCCGAAGCGCCGGATCCTTGTGATGCTCGGCGCAATAGATCTGCACGCCCGGCCCGAACATGGTGCGATCGCCGATCGTCACGCGACCGGAATCGAGGATGGTGCAGCCGGCATTGATATAGACACGCTCGCCGAGAACGATATTGATGCCATAGGAGCAGTGAAACGGCGCTTCGATAAAGATATCGGAGGCGGCCTGTGCAAAAAGCGCCCTGAGGGCGGGGGCTGCGGCGCCGCGCTCGTCCGGCGGCAGCGTATTGTGGGCGTGGACGGCGAGCCGCGCCTGTCGGCGCAGGTGATCGAGCTCGTCATCCAGGCAGCAATACCACTCACCCGCCGCCATCTTCTCGCGTTCGCTTGCCGTCATCGCATCGCCCTTCAAGCCGGGACCTGCGACCGCATCTCGACCTCTTGCCGTTCGATTTGCCCGACCCAGGCACGGGCGATGGCAAGGCCAGCGGCATCGGCAGCACCAGCATGCCGCGCAGCCAGTTCGGCATAGCTTTGCAGCCAACCAGGCGCGATGCGTTCTATCGTGTCAGGGAATTCCGCCTTCCACTGCTCGACCACCGTTCTATCGGCCTCGAAATGAAACTGCGTGCCGTAGACGGCGCGGCCGATGCGGAAGGCCTGATTCTCGGCGACAGCGCTGGTCGCGAGACGAACGGCGCCTGCAGGCAGGGAAAAGGTGTCGGCATGCCACTCGAAGATGGTGAATTCGCCAGCAAGCGCCGAGAGCAGCGGATCGGCCCGGCCTTCATCGGTGACGCCGATCCTGTGCCAGCCGAATTCGCGGGCGGTTCCGAGATGGTTGTGGGCGCCATAGGCGCGGGCAAGAATCTGGCTGCCGAGGCAGATGCCGAGCACGGCCTTGCCGGCATCGCCGAAGCGGCGCGCGAGCCGGGCGAGCTCCGGCAGATAGGGATGCGTCTCGTCATCCAGCGCGCTCTGCTCGCCGCCGAGAACGACCAGCGCGTCATGACCAGATATGTCCGGCGGCAGGATGCCATCCCGCCAGACCCGGAACCACTCGATCTCAGCACCCGCCTCGTCGAGCGCCGTGGCAAGCGCGCCGAGGCCGGTGTTGCGCATATTTTCGACGACTGCGACTCGCATAGGTTCTCCCCGGTGGTCGGCAGTTAGAAACCATGCCGAACAACGGCGCGCAAGATGCTTGCGCGTGCGCGATTGCGTCTGCACGCCGCAAGCGCTTAAATCACGCCAAACGAAAGGAAAACGCCATGACCGAAAAAGCCCGCGTCTCGATCCTCTACTGCACCCAGTGCAACTGGCTGCTGCGCGCCGCCTGGATGGCGCAGGAGCTGCTGAGCACCTTTTCCGACAGTCTCGGCGAGGTGGCGCTGATCCCCGGCACCGGCGGCAATTTCGAAATCCGTGTCAATGGAGATCTCATCTGGGAGCGTAAGCGCGACGGCGGCTTTCCCGGGCCGAAGGAGCTGAAGCAACGCGTCCGCGACATCATCGAGCCCGGCCGCGATCTCGGCCATGTCGACCGCGTCTCGCACGAAAGCTGACCAAGCACGCTCAGCGATAGGGCGAGCGGCAGATCCTGTAGACGCCTTCATAGGTGAGGAAGTGATCCGTCCTCGGATTGTAGGAACGGTATTCATTGGTGCACCAGGCGATGTGCTTGTTCAGATCCCGTGGCGGCTGCACCTGGCGCACCGGCGGCGGGTCATAGGTCAGCTGCGGCCGTCCCGCCGCGCCCGGCAGGTAATAGGTCGGCCCCGCGCCGCGCGGACGGTAATTCGGCTGGACATAAGCCGGGCGATGCCATTGCTGCGGCCCAAAACCGAAGCAGCCGCGAAAATCGCAGAGCGTCGATCCCGTGTTGACCGGCCCGAGACCCGGCTTCGGCGAATCAGCGCCGGCCATGACAGGCGTGAAAACGGCCAAAAGGCCGGCGAGCAGAAGCGTGCGGGCAGCAGGCATGAGGCATTCCTTTCGAGACCCCCTCTATATAGGGCGCCCGGAGCGAAGCGCTATGGCTCCCCTCCGGCCGCTCCCTCGCATGTGATCGGCTGTTTTTTGCAGACTGTCAGGAAAACTTCAAAAACCCAGTTGACAGTCACGAGCCACCCCCTTACATCGCTCTCCGTCGCCCAGATGGCGGAATTGGTAGACGCGCAGGTTTCAGGTACCTGTGCCGCGAGGCGTGGAGGTTCGAGTCCTCTTCTGGGCACCATTTCCTTTTGATCGCTGCCAAGATCAAACTTCAAATCTTTCCAAAATTGCGCACTTGGCCCTGTTGACAGAGGCCATCGACCTGCTTGTCTGGATACCGGTTCCAAGAGTTGGCGCAGGTTGAAGGCCTGTCACGCCGCCATGTGGGATGTCGTCTTGCTGCTACCCGATACGACCGACAAAGCGGTAATGCCGGCTTCCCTGGCGGCGCGAAGAAGCAATTCCCTCAATTCCTCCATCCCGGCCTCTCCCGCGACGGCATCATCGCAAGCCTTCACGGCCGCGACATATTCCTCTCCATCGTCGAATGGCCAATCCATTATCAGCACTTCGGCTGCGTCTCGGAGCGTCTTGACGATCCTTCGCCGACCGCCAAGAAAGAGGACAAGAGGTGCAAAATTCGGTGATGCGTTCCATTGCATGACACTTTCTCCCCAAAAGTTAGAATATCAGTAATAATGCAAGAAGCATGCCGGGGAGCGGAAGGCGCGTTCGTTGCCCGATAGAAGCAGCGCTTCATGAATGATTTCGGCAAGAGATGAAATTTTCCGAGGCTCGGCGCCAAGACGGCCGAACTGCATGTCTTCGAGAAAGGCGATTGGCCTCACCGCACCGGCTGGTAATGGCCCCGGAGCGGAACCTTTTCGCCCATGGTGACGAAGCCGTCGCGGTCGCAGACATACATCAGCGTCGGCATGCCGCCGGAGCGGAAGATTTCGTCATAGCGGCGGCGGATCTGGACGGTCTCGGTGCGGCAATTATAGGATTCCTCTTCCTTCTTGTCCGGCTGCGCCTTGACGCCGGGAAGGCCCTTGTAGGGATAGAGGGGTTGAACAGTAGAATCCATGGATTTCGTCCAGTCGACAGCGAAGGCTGGCGCCGGGGCGAGGCCGGACAGGACGCCGAGTGATATCAGAAGCATCATCAACAGCCGCATGGGAATTCTCCTGCCGGCGACAAACCGCTTCTTCCGCATGTAGGAAAATCGACGGCCCGCATCAAGCCGCCGCGGCGGGCGATTTCCTGAAATAGCCTCTGATGACGGGGTGGCCGAAGAGACCGACTAGGATGGCAAAAGCAGCGCCCAGGAAGAACCCGGCGAGGAAGCCGCCGATGATGCCGGCGACCATCAGGATCTTCTTTCCCGGCCCATCGGCCTTGACCGGCGGTTCGGCCGGCGAGATGACGCGGATGTTGCTCTGGCTGAGGTTCTGCTCCTCACTCGTCTGGCTCGAGCGCTTGAGCACCGTCTCGTAGATATCGCGCGCCGCCGTCGCCTTGCGCTGCAATTCGTTCAATTCCACCTGCTTGTCCGAGGTCGTCGCCTGCAGCGCCTTCTGAACGGCGAGCTCCTTGGCGACGCTGTCCTCGGCAGCCTTGGCCTGCTCGTATTCGCCCTTTGCCGAGGTGGCGAGGCGCTGCAATTCGCCCCTGATTTCGCCTGCTATGCTCTGCAGCGAGGAGCGCGCCGCCTGCAGGCGCGGATGACGCGTTCCCATCTGGCTTTCAAGGCTGCCGACGGCGGCGGCTTGGGCGGCATATTGCTGACGCAAGCTGACGAGCGGCGAGGTGACGCCGCCTTCCGCCTGGTTGCCGGCAACGATGTCTTCGACGCGCAGATTGGCGACGGCATCGGCGCGGGCCTTCGCCTGGATGGTCTTTTCCTGCGCCGTCACCAAGAGCGTGTTCAGCGAGACGAGACGCTGGTCGGAGATCAGATTGCCTTCGGTCGCGGCCATGTCGTTGTCGGCCCGGAAAGTTTCGACCGCCTGCTCGGCCTCCAGCACCTTCTGGCGCAGATCGGCAAGGCGTCCGTCCAGCGTCGAGGAGGTGTTTTCGTAGAGGCCGTTCGAGGCGCTGTTTTCCTCCTCGGTAAAGGAGGTGACCACCTGGTTGGCAAGCTTCGCGGATTTCTCGGGGTCGTTCGTCGTCGCGGCGAGCGAAACGACATAGGTGCCGGTCTGGCGGGTGATGACAAGCGCCTTCTGCAGGGCGCCGATCACGGCCGCGCCATCCGTCCTGCCGCCGTTGAATTCCGGATCCTGGTCGAGCTTCATCGACTCGACGGCGCGGCGCAGCACATTGCCCGAGGTCAGGATCTGCACCTGGCTGTCGATCAGCGCCGAGATCATCTCCGGCGATGGGCCTGAAGATTGCGCGCCGGCCTCGGCAAGGCCGATCTGGCGCGGATCGAAATAAAGGCTGCTGACGGCGGTGAATTTCTGGCCGATCAACGGCGCCACCACGCCGCCCCCGACGGCTCCAAAGAGGGCCAGCACAAACACCAGCAGCCGGCGGCTCCAGATCGCCGCGATGCTGGAGCGGAGGTCGAGAAGCGCGGCGGCGGGCGCGGATGTGTTCTGCAGCGGCACATTGGCCACAGGCGGTTCTAGGGCCGCAGGCGGTTCGGCGGCAGCGGCGGACGGCGGCTTGGATCGACGGATATCTGCAACCCGTGCCGACGGTGGCACGAAAGGCGGTGCGGCTGGCTTGGGCTCGGGACGGGCGAAATCATCCGGACGAATAACGGGACTGCGCAGGCGCACGCCTTCCGACGCAGTCGGAGACGGCTCGTAACTACGCCAGCCGGGCAGCCGGCTTACCCTGTTCCTGTCATATTGACTCATACGCGCACTCGTGTCCCGCCCAGCGTGAAAGACTGAAGCCGAGGTGCTGCGACTTTAGAAATTCTTAGCTAACGGACCGTTAAGATAGGCGCAGCGACGTCGATGTTGCGATTTGCCGTGATTGCGAGGATAGCTATGAGGACGACACGACATCTGGCGGCGCTGCTGCTTGCGGCCGCCCTTATGCCGTCGCCGGCCTTTGCGGCCGGCGCGCCGTGTTACCGCGGCGTCAATCTTTCCGGCGGCGAATATGGCGAGCGCGGCGCCATCTACGGTACGAACTACATCTATCCGAGCAAGCAGACGATCCGCTATTTCGCCGAAAAGGGCATGACGATCATTCGGCTGCCCTTCCGCTGGGAGCGGCTGCAGCCGGCGCTCGGCGGGCGGCTGGACGAGGACGAACTCAAGCGGATCAATGATACGGTCGGCCTGATCCGAAAGCAGGGCATGGCCGTTCTGCTCGACCCGCATAACTTCGGCTATTACGATAAGGCGCAGATCGGCACCGCGCCGGCGACGGACGCCGCATTCGCCGACTTCTGGGCAAGGCTCGCGGTCGAATTCGCCAATGAGGACGGCATTCTCTTCGGCCTGATGAACGAGCCGCACGACATCAAGGCCACCGACTGGCTCGATGCCGCCAACGCGGCGATCCGCGCCATTCGCGCCGTCGGCGCTCGCAACCTTATCCTGGTGCCGGGCACCGCCTGGAGCGGCGCTCACAGCTGGGAAGAGGATGTGATCGGCGGTGCCAACGGTACTGTCATGCTCGGCGTGCGCGACCCGCTCGATTTCTACGCTTATGAGGTCCATCAATATCTCGACGTCGATTCGTCGGGAACCCATCCCACCTGCGAAGGCGCCGCCACCGCGGTCGAGGCCATCACCGGCGTCACCGCCTGGCTGAAGCGGAACCATAAACGCGGTTTTCTTGGCGAATTCGGCGGTTCCGCCGACAAGGACTGCATGAGCGGCCTGACCAAGATCTACGCCACCATGTCCGGCAATAGCGATGTCTGGCTCGGCTGGTCCTATTGGGCGGCGGGCGAATGGTGGCCGGCGGACGAACCTTTCAACGTTCAGCCGGGCAAGAGCCCTGAGCGACCGCAGATGCGGCTTCTCGCCGCGTCGGCGAAAGCGGACGCCGGCGCCTGCACCGCCGTCAAGCCTGCGGGGAATTGAACGTGGCGACAGTCGATCAGAAGGCAGCGACTTTCACGGTGTCGGGCAACCGCCTCGACGCGGCCGGGGGGGCGTCTCGCGTCGATCATGCGGTGCTCTGGCTTGGCCTGCTTTCGATGCTCTATAACGGCATTCTTGCCTTCATCAACCACAACATCATGCCGCTGTCGATGACGCATGTCGCCGCCAGCGAAGGCCTGATTCTGGCAAGCGCCATCATCTACATCCTTCATAAGGGGATCTACGAGACGGATCTGCCGGGCTTCCTGTTCCTGCTGTTCACGCTTGTCGTGACTATCTATGTCAGCGTGCTCAACCGCATGCCGTTCGTCGATCATTTCCGCAACGTGCTGATCATCTTCTGCTTTACCGGCCTCGGCGGCTGGAGCAATGAGAAAACGATGAAGCTGGCCTTCCGCTGGGCAAGCCTTGCGGTGCTGATCTTCCTGATCTTCGAGATCATCAGCGTGCCCTTCTATGTCAGCATCGTGCATCCGTCCGATTATTTCGCCAATACCCGCGGGCTGCTGCCGCTGAGCTACAACACGACAGGCCTGTTCCAGAACGCTCTCGGCTTTCCCGAGCGCTTTTCCTTCGGCATTATCGACCATCGCTCGTCGTCGATTTTTCTCGAACAAGTGTCGCTTGCCAATTTTTGCGGCGTGATCGCGATCTACCTGATTTCCATGTGGGAAAGACTGGGGCGCTGGGACCGGCTGCTCTTCATCAGCACGGCGGTGCTGATCCTGGTGACGAACGATACGCGCACAATGCTGATCTTCTGTTTTGCCTGTATCGTCGGCTATTTCGTCTTTCCGAAGATCCCGAGGAATTTCAATCTGGCGCTAATGCCGCTGATCGTCGCCGCGGGGTTCGTCGTCTATACCCTCAAACCCAATGCGACGGGCGACAATTTCACCGGCCGCATCAACCTGACGATGAAGAAGATCATGGAGCTCGATCCTCTCGCCGTACTCGGGCTTTCGGTCGACAGGGTCGCCGAGTTCGCCGACAGCGGCTACGTCTACCTGATCTACGCGGCGACGATCTTCGGCGTCATCGCGCTCTGGCTGTTCGTCTGCCTCTTCCCCGCCGGCCGTACGGCGGCGCAGCGGCGATGCGCCCATTCACTTTCTCTTTTCATTTTTCTGAATATGATGATCGGGGGTACCGCCGTTTTCTCGATGAAGATTGCCGGCCTCTTGTGGTTCGTCGTCGGATATATGCGCTTCCACGACAGCCCGCGCATCCGGCAGGGTCGTGCGGCAGATGTACTGAGTTGACCGTAGCGGCACGGTGGAAATCGGCGTCCGCGAGCCCGAGGAGCAAGACGCTTCGATGCTTGTCCAGCTTCAATATCTGCGCGCTGTTGCGGCGCTGATGGTCGTTTATTTCCATGCGATATTGCAGCTTGCCAAGGTCAATCCCGCCGTCGACGCCACGGCTTTTCTTTATGGCGAAACCGGCGTCGACATCTTCTTCGTGCTGAGCGGTTTCGTGATGTGGCTGACGACGAGCGGGCGCGCGATGAGCCCCAGCGATTTCGCCCGCCGCCGCATCAGGAGGATCGTCCCGCTCTATTGGCTGGCAACCTTGTTTTCGGCGGCCGTGGCGCTGGTGGCGCCTTCACTGCTGAAATCCACGGTGTTCGACCTTCCGCATCTCATCGCCTCGCTGATGTTTCTGCCATGGGCCAATGCCGCCGATCCAAGCACGATCACCCCTGTCGTCGTGCCGGGCTGGACGCTGAATTACGAAATGTTCTTCTATTTTGTGTTTGCGTTGCTGCTGCCGCTGTCGGAAGCCCGCCGGATTCCAGCGATGTTCGCCGTCTTTGCCGTGATCCTGATTGCCTGCCGGCTGCTGCCGGAAACGACGGCCACCCGGTTCTACGGTCAGCCGATCATGCTGGAGTTCCTCGCCGGCGTCGTGCTCGGCTGGCTTTACGGGCAGAAGGTGCTTCTGCCGAACCGCTGGGCATGGGCGGCACTGGCCACGGGTTTTGTGTTCCTCTTCGTCAACGAAGCGCTGATGCCGCCGGAGAGCCGATTCTACGCCTGGGGAATCCCGGCGATCTTCATCATCTGCGGCGCAGTTTCCATCGACTTTTCCCGGCTGCCGGTTCTGGGATGGCTGAACTATCTCGGCGACTGCTCCTACAGCATCTACATCACCCACGCCTTCACACTCGCTTTCCTGAGGGTGGCTTCGGACCGCCTGCCGATCGGCATCCTGCAGCAGCCGCTGCTCTTCGTGGTCCTGGCGCTGGTGCTTTCGTCGGTCGGCGGAGCAATCGTCCACGAAATCACCACGCCGCGCCGGAAAGTGGCGGCCGTGAGCCGTCCGCCTGCCTAACCCTTCGGAATCACTTCCCGTCCTTCACATCCTTGGTTTCCCGCCTCTCGATGTCGCAAATTGCTCATCAGCTTTCAGCGACATGCTTTAGTTTCATTCACTGAAGGCGAGAATACACATCCGTGCGGCGCTGGCGGCACAGCGTTTTGAGCAACTTCTCCTAAGCTGATGTCGCGATGAGAGAACTTGCAGGAACGTGATGGTTTATCTTGCAATTTGTCGCATAAATGAAAGTGCGCCGGCCTATTCGCGGCACGGGCTTTGATCTAAGCACGGGCTGCGGCCTTCAAGAGGGAAGAGGGAGAGACATGAAAAGCTATGTATTGACGGTATCCTGCAAGTCGACGCGCGGCATCGTTGCGGCGATTTCGAGCTATCTGGCCGACAAGGGCTGCAACATCATCGACAGCTCGCAGTTCGACGATCTCGATACCGGCAGGTTCTTCATGCGCGTCAGCTTCATTTCCGAGGAAGGACTTTCCGGTTCCGCGATCAGCGCCGATTTTGCCGCCGTCGCCGCGCCCTTCGAGATGGAATACGACTTCCACGACAGCGAGAGCCGCATGAAGGTGCTGTTGATGGTGTCACGCTTCGGCCATTGCCTCAACGACCTGCTCTACCGCTGGAAGATCGGCGCCCTGCCGATCGACATCGTCGGCGTCGTCTCCAACCATTTCGATTATCAGAAGGTTGTGGTCAATCATGACATCCCCTTCCACCACATCAAGGTGACGAAGGAGAACAAGCCGCAGGCCGAAGCACAGCTCGTCGACCTCGTCGAGCAGACCGGCACCGAACTGATCGTGCTTGCCCGCTACATGCAGGTCCTCTCCGACCAGCTCTGCAAGCAGATGTCGGGCAAGATCATCAACATCCACCACTCCTTCCTGCCGAGCTTCAAGGGCGCCAACCCTTACAAGCAGGCCTACCAGCGCGGCGTCAAGCTGATCGGCGCGACCGCCCATTACGTCACCGCCGACCTCGACGAAGGCCCGATCATCGAGCAGGACACCGCCCGCATCACCCATGCGCAGTCGCCCGACGACTATGTCTCGATCGGCCGCGACGTCGAAAGCCAGGTGCTGGCGCGCGCCATTCACGCCCATATCCATCACCGCACCTTCATCAACGGCAATCGCACAGTCGTCTTCCCGGCCAGCCCCGGAAGCTACGCCTCAGAACGCATGGGGTGAGTCGGCCGAAGCCGCGCATCTCTTTTGCTGGCGGACAACAATCTCCCGTTGCCTGCCAGCGGCAAGTATTTGATTATCGCGCTTAAGGGGTAATCGAATCATGCTGCGGGAGGGGTGTCATGACCGACGAGGCGCTTGTTGATCGCATGACGCTGCCGCGTCCCGACGTTACCGTTGGTGACGCGGAAGAAATCCTTCTTGCCCATTATAGCCTATCCGGCATTCTCTCCGAACTCGGCAGCCAGCAGGATCGGAACTACCGCCTCGACAGTGATCGCGGTCGATACGTCCTGAAGATCTGCCACGCCGCCTACGAGGCCCGCGAGCTCGAGGCGCAGAATGCCGCGCTCCATCATCTCAAGAGCCGGCAGGACGCGCCACGTGTTCCGAAGGTGATCGCCACGAATGACGGGCGGGAAATTGTCGTCCTTACGGTGCGCGGGCGGGACTATCAGGTCCGGCTGCTGGAATATCTGGAAGGCCAGGGACTGACGGAGATGAGATATGTGGCGCCGGCGTCCGTCGCGGCGCTTGGCGCGCTCTGCGCGAGACTGGCGCAGGCGCTTGCCGATTTCGACCATCCCGGCCTCGACCGTAGCCTGCAGTGGGATTTGCGACGCGCCGGCCCTGTCGCCGTACAGCTGCTGTCCGCCATCACCGACAGCGCTGCCCGCGACCGGATCGCGAAAACCATGGTGATGGCCGTTCGCCGCATCCAGCCCTTGGCGCCGTCGCTTCGGCTTCAGGCCGTCCATCACGACGTCACCGGCGACAATGTCGTCGGCCATCGCGACGCCCGTGGCCACACGATCCCTGATGGCGTGATCGATTTCGGCGACATCATCCGCGGCTGGCTGGTCGGCGATCTTGCCGTCACCTGCGCTTCGCTGCTGCATCAGGCGAATGGCGATCCGTTTCATATCCTGCCCGCCGTCACCGCCTATCAGGCGATCTATCCGCTGACCGACGAAGAACTGAAAGCACTGTGGCCGTTGATCGTCGCACGCGCGGTCATCCTCGTCGCCAGCAGCGAACAGCAGATGTCGATCGATCCCGATAACGATTATGTCCGCAGCAATCTCGACCGCGAGCGGGCGATCTTCGATACGGCAATGTCGGTTCCTTTCGAACTCATGGAAGCTGCGATCCTCAAGGCGGCCGGCGCGGATGTCGCCGCCCCGTCGGCACCAGAATGGCTTCCCCTGCTGCCCGATATCGACCCCACCACGATCGCCTATGTCGACCTTGGCGTAGGAAGTGCCCATTTTTCCGCAGGCAACTGGCTGGACGCCGACATGGATTGGCGGCTGCTTGCCCGGGCTGCAACCGAAAACGGGACGGCGGCGACGCGCTATGGTGAATATCGGCTTTCCCGCGCTGCCCTCGGAAACACGAGGGCACAGGCGACCTTCGCCCTGCATGTCGACATCTGCCTTGCTGCAGGAAGTGCGGTCGCAGCGCCCTTTGCCGGCCGCATCGGCTGGAAGGACCACCATCTGACACTGACGGACGAGAGCATGACCTTGCACCTCGATGGGCTCGCCCCCTTTATCGAGGGTGGGGTCGAGGATGGCACCGTGCTTGCCGCCGGCGATCCGCTCGGTTCGGTTTTCGGAGAGACTTCGTCGCTCGGTGGCCTGCGCCTCCAGCTCTGCAGCGTCGTGGGCCTCGAACCGCCGCTCTTTTCCACGCCGCGCGAGGCAGCGGCCTGGTCGGTGCTCTGCCCTTCGCCTTCATCCCTTCTCAGCCCGAAAGCGGATGCGCCGCAACCGGAGACCGCCGAACTGCTCGTCAGGCGGCAGGCCCATCTTGCCGGCGCCCAGAAGAACTATTATGCCGCGCCGCCGCAGGTCGAGCGCGGCTGGAGGGAACATCTGTTCGATGTCGAGGGCCGCGCCTATCTCGACATGGTCAACAATGTCACGATTGTCGGCCACGGCCATCCCAGATTGGCGGCGGCAATCAACGCCCAATGGCTGCGGCTCAATACGAATTCACGCTTCCACTATGCGGCGATTGCGGAGTTTTCCGAGCGTCTCGCGGCGCTCGCGCCTGATGGCCTCGACGCGGTCTTCCTCGTCAACAGCGGTTCCGAGGCGAACGATCTGGCGATTCAACTGGCACAGGCCCATAGCGGCGCCCGCAACATGCTCTGCCTGCTCGAGGCCTATCATGGCTGGTCGGCGGCGAGCGACGCCGTCTCCACTTCGATCGCCGACAATCCGCTGGCGCTGACCACCCGACCGGATTGGGTGCATGCGGCCGTTTCGCCGAATACCTATCGCGGCGCGTTTCGCGGACCCGACACGGCGGCGAGCTACCTGGCCGCCGTCAAGCCGATACTCGAGACGATCGACGCCGGCGGCGAAGGCCTTGCGGGCTTCATCTGCGAATCGGTCTACGGCAATGCCGGCGGCATTCCGTTGCCGGAAGGGTACCTGAAGGAGATCTACGCCGAGGTGCGCGCCCGCGGCGGGCTCTGCATCGCCGACGAGGTGCAGGTCGGTTACGGCAGGCTCGGCCATTATTTCTGGGGCTTCGAACAGCAAGGGGTCGTGCCCGATATCATCACTATTGCCAAGGGCATGGGCAATGGCCATCCGCTCGGCGCCGTCATCACCAGACGGGAGATTGCGCAGTCGCTGGAGAAGCAAGGGCCTTTCTTCTCCTCCACCGGCGGCAGCCCGGTCAGCTGCGTCGCCGGCATGACGGTGCTCGATATCATGGCTGAGGAGAAGCTGCAGGAAAATGTCCGCACGGTCGGCGATCATCTGAAGGCGCGGCTTGCCGCGCTGATCGATCGGCACGCGATCGCCGGCGCCGTCCACGGAATGGGTCTCTATCTCGGCCTGGAATTCGTCCGCGACAGAACGACGCTTGAGCCGGCGACGGAAGAGACGGCGGCGATCTGCGACCGGCTTCTCGAGCTCGGTATCGTCATGCAGCCGACCGGCGATCACCAAAATGTGCTGAAGATCAAGCCGCCGCTCTGCCTCAGTATCGAAAGCGCGGATTTCTTCGCAGACATGCTGGAAAAGGTGCTCCAGGAAGGCTGGTGATCCATGCTTTCGGACGTTAACCAAATCGGCCATTTCGAGGCATCTCGATTTTTAACGATGAGGCCCATTGCCGGAATCAGACAGACTTCCTATTTCTGCTGCGGCGTCGAAAGAGTTTCGATTCTGTCATGCGAATTTTACGAAGAGCTGATATGTTTCCTTCTGTAAGTTCGGGCCAGGATGGAATGAATTTTTTCGGATCGTCGATATTTTGACACGTTTCGGAATATGTTTCCGACAGCCTGTCGGGTAATCTCTACTAAGTTAGTAGATATTGAAGACAGCAATCACCGGCCCCGGGCTCTTCCGGGACCATCGAGCGCAACGCCAACGAAAGGAACGAGACATGATAGATATCGAAATTCTCGCCACTCTCCTTGGGCGATCTGTGCTTGGCAATGACCGTCCGGGCGCCCTCTCCCGCCCGAACTGTCGAATGTGACGTTCGTCCTCCTTTCAACGGTACCAGACAAGTCAATTCGCCATGGCTGCGCATGCCCGCGCGGCAGGAGTTCTATCTATGAAGAAGCAAGTTATCGAATACGCAGGCGTTCCCGTCGGCATCGTTATCCCCGACGAAGATCGGCTGAAGTTCATCGCCGTGAAATTCCATGTCCACGACCTCGATGAGCAGCGGTTCGGTTCGCCCGACGAGGTGCGGCTGGCCATCCACGACCTGATGACCCGCCGTCATCCGAAGCCGCTTCATGCCTGACGGCATGCGGCCGCTACCGACTTTCGCGGCTTTTCCGATGTGACCGGTCCTGCCAAAAGGGCCGGTCTTGTTTTTTGAGGGCAATTGCAGTCCTATCGGCTGTATCAGCGCCACCAGGATCAGCCCTTGCCCGATCTTCTCAATCTGCTCACCGACATCAAAGGCGTTTCCGTCGGCCATGCGACCGACCTCGTGCTGGGATCCGGCGTCACGGTCATCGTCTTCGACGAGCCGGCGGTTGCCTCCGGCGCGGTGCTCGGCGGCGCGCCGGGCGGACGTGACACCGGCCTGCTCGACCCGTCGATGACCGTCAGTGCCGTCGATGCCTTCGTACTCTCGGGCGGCTCGGCCTTCGGGCTCGATGCGGCCGGCGGCGTGCAGGCGGGCTTGCGCGAAGCCGGCCGCGGCTTTTCAGTCGGGCCAGTCAGGATTCCGATCGTACCGCAAGCGATCCTGATGGACCTGCTGAACGGGGGCGACAAGGATTGGGGCCTTCACTCACCCTATCGTGAGATGGGCTATGCGGCACTGAAGGCCGCGACCAAGGGTGAATTTGCGCTCGGCACCGCCGGCGCCGGCACAGGGGCGACGACGGCCACTTTCAAGGGCGGGCTCGGCTCGGCCAGTGCGGTCAGCAGCGCCGGTCACCGCATCGGTGCGATCGTCGCCGTCAATGCGCTCGGTTCGGCAACGATCGCCGACGGGCCGCATTTCTGGGCGGCACCCTTCGAGAAAGACGGCGAGTTCGGCGGGCTCGGCATGCCTGCGACGACCGATCACCGAATGCGGCTCAAGGGAATGAGCACGCCGGCAACGACGATCGGCGCTGTCGTGACCGACGCGCAGCTGACGAAGGCGGAAGCGCATCGGCTTTCACTTGCCGGTCATGACGGCCTTGCCCGGGCGCTGCTGCCGGCACATCTGCCGCTCGACGGCGATACCGTCTTTGCCGCTTCGACCGCCAGACATTCCAGAAACGACATGGCAAGCCTGGTGGAACTTTGCCACCTCGCCACGATCGTGATGGCGCGGGCAATCGCGCGCGGCGTCTATATGGCAAGCGCCCTTCCAGCCGAAGGCGGACAAATAGCATGGCGAGACCGCTATGCTGAACGCCATTGATTGAATAGGGTCGCAACCTGATAGAATGGCGGAGACACGTGAATGCAGATCCTGGCGCTGATGTATTTTCGACGAGCTGGTGAGAACCGAATCATGTGCCGGGGGATATGATGAACAAGGTTTCGTTTGCGTCTTCGGGGTGCTTCATCAAGCGGCTTTCCCTCGGTGCTGCGTTGTCGGCCGGTCTCGTAGTGACGGCAATGACACCGGCTGAAGCGGCCAAGACCGCCCTCAATCTCGGCATGAGCGTCGAACCAACCGGCCTCGACCCGACGATCGCCGCACCGGTTGCGATCGGCCAGGTCACCTGGCAGAATGTGTTCGAGGGGCTGGTGACGATTGATCAGACCGGCAAGGTCCAGCCGCAGCTGGCGAAAAGCTGGGAAATCTCGGCCGATGGCCTGATCTATACGTTCAAGCTGCGGACCGGCGTCAAATTTCATGACGGCGAAGCATTCGATGCCGCTGCCGCCAAGTTTTCGCTGGACCGCGCCCGCGGGGCGGATTCGGTAAACCCGCAGAAGCGCTTCTTCACCTCGATCGCCTCGATAGAGACGCCAGACGCAGAAACGCTGGTGCTGCATCTCTCGGCGCCGACCGGCAGCCTGATCTACTGGCTCGGCTGGCCGGCATCCGTCATGGTCGCCGCGAAGACGGCCGACAACGACAAAGTGACGCCGATCGGCACCGGTCCCTTCAAATTCGCCAGCTGGACGAAGGGCGACAGGGTCGAACTCGTCAGGAATGGCGACTACTGGAACAAGGATGCGGTTGCCAAGCTCGAGAAGGTGACCTTCCGCTTCATCGCCGATCCGCAGGCGCAGGCGGCCGCGCTGAAATCCGGCGATCTCGACGCCTTTCCGGAATTTGCCGCGCCTGAGCTGATGAGTTCCTTCGACGGCGATACCAGACTCATCACCAAGGTCGGCAATACCGAACTCAAGGTCGTCGCCGGCATGAACAATGCGAAGAAGCCCTTCGACGACAAGCGCGTCCGCCAGGCGCTGATGATGGCGATCGACCGCCAGACGGTGATCGACGGGGCGTGGTCCGGCCTCGGCACGCCGATCGGCAGCCACTACACGCCGAACGATCCGGGCTATAAGGACATGACCGGCGTGCTGCCCTATGATGTCGAAAAGGCAAAGGCGCTGCTTACTGAGGCCGGCTACGCCAACGGCTTCACCTTCACGATCAAATCGCCGCAGATGGCCTATGCGCCGCGCAGCGCCCAAGTGATGCAGGCGATGTTTGCCGAGATCGGCGTGACGATGAACATCGAGCCGACGGAATTTCCGGCGAAATGGGTTCAGGACGTGATGAAGGATCGCAATTTCGACATGACGATCGTCGCCCATGCCGAACCGCTCGACATCGACATCTATGCGCGCGATCCTTATTATTTCAATTACAGGAACCCGGCCTTCGACGCGCTGATGAAGAAGGTCCAGGAGACCGCCGATCCTGCCGCGCAGAATGCAATCTATGGCGAGGCGCAGAAGATTCTGGCCGAAGACGTGCCGGCGCTCTACCTTTTCGTCATGCCGAAACTCGGTGTCTGGGACAGGAAGTTGAAGGGGCTATGGGAGAACGAGCCGATTCCCTCCAATGTGCTTTCCGGTGTTTCCTGGGACGAGTGAGCGGTAGGCTCGGTAGGGGTGCGATGAGGTGATGGCCTTGGAGAGATCCGATATACATTTGGCCGATATGGCACGCAGCCCTCACCCTCCCTCACCAGGCCAGTTCAGTCCGGGCCGGCATTGTTTGGTTTTGTTGACGTATGGTATTCCTGGCATGGGCATCTGCTCGCTGATTGCCTCCTCCCGCCAGCCTCACGCTCCGTCATGCTCGGGCTTGACCCGAGCATCCACACCACATCCATCAACAGCAGTGGCATGGATCCCAGGCTCAAGGTCGGGGACGGAAAGTGAGGTTGGCGTTCTCGCCAAACTCGCCGCCGGCGCGTCTGGTGCTCCGCGTGAGGGCAAAAGGGGCGTGCCGCGTCCCGCCGCAGCCGCTCTCGACCCCATATGATCACCCTCCTCGCCCGCCGCTTCGCCGGCCTGTTCCTAACACTTCTCATCGTCTCGCTGCTGATCTTCGCGGCCATGGATCTTCTGCCGGGCGACCCCGCCTCGATCATGCTCGGCACCTCGGCAAGTCCGGAAACGCTGGCGGCGTTGCGCCACGAGCTCGGCCTCGACCAGCCGCTCATCCTGCGTTACAGCCAATGGCTCGCCGGCGTGCTGTCGGGCAATCTCGGCCAATCCTACACCTACGGCGTCCCGGTCGCCGGATTGATCGTCGAGCGGCTGGCGGTGACGCTGCCGCTGGCGCTGATGGCAATCGTGCTGTCGGTGGCGATTGCCCTACCGCTCGGCGCGCTGGCGGCTTCGCGCCGCGGCGGTGTCTTCGCCATCATCGCAACGCTCTTTTCGCAGATCAGCATCGCCGTGCCCGCCTTCTGGGTGGCGCTGCTCATGATCATCCTGTTTTCGACGCTGCTCGGACTGATGCCGGCGGGCGGCTTTCCTGGCTGGCACGAGGGGTTTCTGCCGGCATTGCAGGCGCTCGTCATGCCGACCGTCGCGCTGGCGATGCCGCAGGCGGGGGTGTTGACGCGCGTCGCACGTTCGGCGGTGCTCGAGGCGATGCATGAGGATTTTGCCCGCACCGCGGTGGCCAAGGGGCTGTCGAGCAGTGCGGTGCTGTGGCGGCATATCGTGCCGAATGCGCTGATCCCGATTCTGACGATGATCGGGCTGCAATTCACCTTTCTGGTCGCGGGCGCGGTGCTGGTGGAAAACGTCTTCAACCTGCCGGGGCTCGGGCGGCTTGCGCTTCAGGCACTCTCCCAGCGCGACGTCATCGTCATGCAGGATGTCGTGCTGTTCTTCGCAGGCTTGGTCATCGTGGTGAATTTCGTCGTCGATCTCTCCTATCTGGCGATCGACCCCAGGATGAGAAAGGCGGTCTGAAAGATGGCCCAGATCGTATCCCCCGCCATCGCCTGCCGCCGAAGAACTGCCAGAGTTAGCCGGCGAATGAACCTCATCGCGGGCACTGTCATCATTGGCTTGCTGGTCGCCGTTGCGCTGCTATCGCTCGTCTGGACGCCGCTGCCGCCGGCGAAGATGCAGATCATCCATAAACTGCAGCCGCCGCTTGCCTTCGGCTTGCTCGGCACGGATCAGTTCGGCCGCGACGTGGCATCGATGCTGATGGCCGGATGCTGGAACTCCCTGTCGATCGCCATCACCGCGGTTGCGATCGGCGGGACGCTCGGCTCGATATCAGGCATTTCCGCAGCGGCGATCCGCGGTCCAGCCGAAGCGCTGCTGATGCGCATCTGCGACGTCATCTTCGCCTTGCCGCCGATCCTGTCGGCCATGGTGCTCGGCGCCTTTCTCGGGCCGGGGCGGTTCACCGCAATCACGGCGATCGCCGTCTTCATGATTCCGGTCTTTGCACGGGTGACGCTGGCAACCTCGCTGCAGGCCTGGAGCCGCGATTATGTGACGGCGGCACGCGCGATCGGCAATACGCGCCTGACCATTTCGCTGCGCCATGTGCTGCCGAACATCATCAGCCAGATCATCGTGCATGGGACAATCCAGCTCGGACTGGCGATCCTGACCGAGGCCGGCCTCAGCTTTCTCGGGCTCGGCATGGCGCCGCCGGCGCCGACATGGGGCCGAATGCTTGCGGATGCGCAAACCTACCTGGCGTTGGCCCCCTGGCTGGCGGTCCTGCCCGGCCTTGCCATCGCGCTCACCGTGCTCGGCTTCAACATGCTCGGCGACGGCTTGCGCGATCTCCTCGATCCACGCGAGGCGAGCCGCTGATGGCCGAAACCGACCTTACCATCCGTGAACTCAGGCGACGCTTCGCCGATAAGAGCCTCTCGCCGCTCGAATACTGGCTCTCCCTCGAAGACCATATCGCCGCCTGGGAGCCGTCGATCTCAGCACTCTACCTCTACGACCCGGAGGCCGCGCGCGTGCAGGCGAAAGCTTCGACGGAGCGCTGGGCGAAGGGACGAGCGCTCGGCACGCTCGACGGCATCCCGGCAACGCTGAAAGAACTGATCGCGACGAAGGGCCAGCCGGTGCCCCTCGGCACGAAGGCGATGGAGCTGAAGCCGGCGGAGGCTGACGCGCCGGCTGCCGCGCGGTTGCGCGAGGATGGCGCGGTGATCTTCGCCAAAACCACCTGCCCGGATTACGGCATGCTCTCCTCCGGCCTGTCGAGCTTCCACCCTCTCAGTCGCAATCCCTGGGACGTGACGCAGAATCCCGGCGGATCGAGCGCCGGCGCCGCGGCCGCGGCGGCGGCCGGTTACGGGCCGCTGCACATCGGCACGGATATCGGCGGTTCGGTGCGGCTTCCTGCCGGTTGGACCGGCATCTTCGGCTTCAAGCCGAGCCACGGGCGCATTCCGGCCGATCCCTATTATGTCGGGCGCTGTCTCGGCCCGATGACGCGCACTGTCGAGGACGCCGCTTTTTCCATGGCGACATTGTCACGGCCCGACTGGCGCGACGGGACCAGCCTGCCGTCCAATGATTTCGACTGGATGGATTTCGTTGTTGACATGTCAGGCATGAAAATCGGCCTGATGCTCGATGCCGGCTGCGGGTTTGCTGTCGATGATGAGATCAGGGTCGCGGTCGAATCGGCAGCGAAACGTTTCGAGAAAGCCGGCGCGACCATCATTTCCGTTCAACCGGTGCTAACGCGCGCGATGCTTGACGGGCTCGACACGTTCTGGCGCGCCCGCCTGTGGAGCGATATCGCAGGGCTCAACGAAGAGCGGCGCGATAGCATCCTGCCCTATATCGGAGATTGGGCGAAGGCCGGCGCCGATATTAGCGGCGTCGATGCAGTCAGAGGCTTCAATCAGACGATCGAAATGCGCAGGAGTTGCGGACGGCTGTTCACCACGGTCGACGCCCTGCTTTCGCCGACCAACCCCATCATCTCCTATCCGGCCGAGTGGGCATCGCCGACCAATGATCCGACGAGACCGTTCGAACATATCGCCTTTACCGTACCGTGGAATATGTCGGAGCAGCCGGCCGCGTCGATCAATTGCGGCTTCTCCCGGTCGGGCATGCCGATCGGGCTGCAGATCGTCGGACCGCGTTTCGACGACATGCGGGTGCTGAGACTATCGAAAGCTTTCGAGGATTGGACCGGCGGCGTGAGCATCTGGCCGCAGCGGCCGATCACTTAGCCAAACGGGCGGCGATAGCCCGTCGGCCGTTGGTACAGCGAGCCGATGCGCTCGACGGCCGCCTCGAAATTCTCACGCGCCACCGTCATGCTATGGCCGTTGGCGTGGAGAATGGTTTGGGGATCTTCGAATATCGCGACATGGCCTTTCCAGAACACCAGGTCGCCGCGGCGGATCTCCGAGCGGTCGATCGGTTCGCCGAGTCCGGCCGCCTGCATGTCGGTGTCACGCGGCGCCAGTCTACCCACCATCAGCATCGCCAGCTGGATGAGGCCGGAGCAATCGATGCCAAGGCCGGATCGGCCGCCCCAGAGATAGGGCGTCTCGAGGAAACGGGCGGCGATCGCAACATAATCGACACCGTCGAGAGCGCCGATCGGTTGCACGTGCCTGGCGAAGATTGCCGTGCCGTCCGGCAGCACGACGTAGCGGTTGCCGCGCACTTCTGCCTCGCCGGTGATGTGAACGCGGCTTCCCATTGACAGAATGGCTTGGTGCGGCTTGCGCAGCTCCGGCTCCGGATAGAGGAAGGTGCGCTGGACGGTGACGATGTGGGTTGGCGCCGGCCCGGTTTGCGAGAGCGCCTCTGCCTTGAGATAGCCGACATAGCCGTCGGAGGCAGCTTTTACCCAGCACCAGCCGTCGGCGCGATCGAAAACGGTCACCTCCTCGCCAAGGAGCAGTTCCGTATCGATGCCGCGGGCAAGTTCCGGCTCTGGGCGCAGGGCAACGACGGGAACGGCAACACGCGCTGCGGCGCCTTCCACGAAGCGCGATGCCTCCACCTTGCCCTTGAGCCCCGCTTCCGCGAGATCCGGCCGATAGGCATGCAGGCGGCGGTCGAGCATCATCATTTATGTCCCTTTCAGATCGCCCTTTTAGATCGGTAGCCGCCGGCCCTGATCCCGGACGAGATCGCCGAGCTTTTCCAGGTAAAGCGCACCGCCGACGGTACGTTTGATGATCACATTACGACGGTCGGCATCGTCGCGCACGCGATCAACCAGGCCCATCTCACCCATCGTATCCAAGGCGCGAGTAATGACCGGCTTGGTGACGTTGAGCGTGGCGGCAAGCCCGCGCACAGTGTGGGGCGGCGGCACGAGGTAAATATGCAGGAGGATCGCCATCTGGCGCAATGTCAAATCGCGGTCGTCATGACGAACCTGGTCGAGCGCCACGCCATGCCAGAGCCCCAGCGCCTGCGAGGCGGTCAGTTCGATCGGCACGGCCCCTCCGGAAATCGTTACGCTAGCGTTTCATTTTCCGGCAGTTGCCGTGGACATTCAAGTGGTGGCGGGAACTGCCGCCCGGCAGGGTGAATAAAATTTTAACGATCGGCCGCCAGGCGCAGTGCGTAACAGAGTCGTGCAAATGCGCCTTAGCATTATCCAGGAGGCGTCAGCGCAGGCTGGTGCGGATATGGTGAAAGAGCGCGCGGATCGCCTGTGCCTCGCCGCCGCCTGGCGAATGTGGCCGTTCGGCCTGAGCCCAACCGTAAATATCGAAATGCGCCCAGCTCTTGGTCTTGCTAACGAAGCGCTTGAGGAAAAGCGCGGCGGTGATCGACCCCGCCATGCCGCCGGCCGGGGCATTCGTCAGGTCGGCGAATTTGGCGCGGACATCTTTTTCGTAGCCGGCATAGAGCGGCAGGCGCCAGATCGGATCATCCGTCTCCAGGCTTGCTTCGGTCAGGTCATGGGCCAGATTGGCATCATCGGTGAAGAAGGGCGGAAGATCCGGACCGAGGGCAACGCGGGCAGCCCCCGTCAGCGTCGCCATGTCGATCAAAAGTTCGGGCTCTTCCTCGTCGGCATAGGCAAGCGCATCGGCCAGGATCAAACGGCCTTCGGCGTCAGTATTGTCGATCTGGACGGTCAGGCCCTTTCGGCTGCGGTAAATGTCACCGGGGCGGAAGGCATTGGAGGAGATGGCGTTTTCGACGACCGGTACGATGACGCGCAGATCGACCTTCAGCTTGGCGTCCATGATCATCAGGGCCAGTCCCATGACATTTGCCGCGCCGCCCATATCCTTCTTCATCAGCAGCATCGAGGCGGCAGGCTTGATGTCGAGACCGCCGGTATCGAAGCAGACGCCCTTGCCGACGAGCGTTACCTTGCGATGACCCTTCTTGCCCCAGCGCAGCTCAAGAAGACGCGGCGCATCGGCGCTGGCGCGGCCGACGGTGTGAACCAGCGGGAAATTTTGGGTGAGCAGTTCATCGCCGGTGATGACCGATAGTTCCGCCTTGTAATGTCCGGCCAGGGCGCGGAAAGCGGCCTCGAGCTGGTCCGGTCCCATGTCGTTTGTCGGCGTATTGATGAGGTCGCGGGCAAGAAAGACGCCGGCGAGCTGGCGCTTGATATCGGCGCCGTCGGCATCGCGGGGGATCATCAAGGTCGCTGCCGACGACTTTTCCGATTTGTAGCGATCGAAACGGTAGCTGCCGAGCCCGAAGCCGAGGGCGAGGCGATTTGCCGTCAGCGGCGCGGTCTCAATGTGCCAGTCGCCGGCGGGCAGCGCACGGGCCAGCCTGCCGGTGATGTAGGGCTGTTCGGACGGGTTGGTCCCCAGGCCGAAAAGCGCACCGCCGAGCTGGCCGTCGGCAGTCGGGATCAGCAAGAGCGAGCCGCTTTCGGCCTTGTAGCCTGCCTTACGCGCCCAATCGAGCGCAATCGGATCGATCGTGCCGGTCTCGATATGGGCAGGGGTGACGGCAAAGATCGGCAGCGTCGAGCCGCCCTTCGTGTTGAAGGGAGTTGGTCTTTCGATGAACTGATAGGGGGCCATGATTGTCCTTCGGCGGTCGTCAGGAATCGCTCCTTAACGGTCTGTTAGGGTTAACAGACTATTGCTGGAGCGAAGATTGCGTCAAACCTTTCCCTGTTCCGCTTCGAGGTCAGGCGCCGATTTCGGAATCAGGAACGCAACATGCCTGCCTCGCGCATCACCATATCCACCAACCGTATCCTGCAGGGCGCAGCAGCTTCGCTGATCATCCTCACTCTTGCCGGCTGCTCGACGACGGCCAAGGACCGGATGACGACAGGCTCGGTGCCGAAGCTTACCAAGCCGGTCGAAGAGATGGATGCGACCGAGCTGCGCTCAGCGACGGACCGGATCGGCCAGGCCTATGAAAAAAACCCGCGCGATCCCGTCAACGGCGTCAACTACGCCAACCTGCTGCGCATGAGCGGCCGCGACGCGCAAGCGCTCGCCGTCATGCAGCAGGTGGCGATCGCCAATCCGGGCGACCGCAATGTGCTGGCCGCTTATGGCAAGGCGCAGGCGGCGGCCGGGCAGTTCCAGCAGGCGCTCGACACGATCGGCCGCGCCCAGACACCGGATCGTCCCGACTGGAGGCTGATCTCGGCCGAAGGCGCAATCCTCGACCAGATGGGCCGGGCGAGCGAGGCCCGGCAACGCTACCGCGACGCGCTCGACATTCAGCCGAACGAACCTTCCATCCTTTCCAACCTCGGCATGTCCTATGTGCTGACCGGCGATCTGCGCACGGCCGAAACCTATCTGCGCTCCGCCGCCGGGCAGCCGACCGCCGACAGCCGCGTCCGGCAGAATCTTGCCCTCGTCGTCGGCTTGCAAGGGCGTTTTGCAGAAGCCGAACAGATCGCGCGGCGAGAGCTTTCGCCGCAGCAGGCCGATGCCAACGTGGCCTATCTCAAGGGTATGCTCTCGCAGCAGAATTCCTGGCAGAAGCTCGCTGCCAAGGACAAGGCGCCGGGCGCCGCCGGTGACAGCAACACCAACTGACCTCGTCATTTTGCCGGAGGACCAGCCCTTCTCCGCCTGAGTTACCTGACGCTGAGGCCCGAAAGAATGAGCCGCAGACCAAGACCGCCCATCACCGCACCGGCGGCCCGGTCGATCCAGCCCTTGGCATGGAGATAGAGCCGCCGCGGGTGGCGGGCCGAAAAGGCGAGCGCCACGATCGAATACCAACCCGCCTCCACCGCGAAGACGCCGACCGGCAATGCGACGAGAAGATCGAGCGGCACCGTCCGCGGCAGAAGCGCCGCAAAAAGGCTGGCGTAGACGATGATGGTCTTCGGGTTGCTGAGCTGCGTCAGCAATGCGGTCATGAAGCTGCGCACGGGTGCACGATGGCCATTGACGGCATGGGAAAGCTCGATCGGCTTTGCGGCGCCTCGCCAGATATTGACGGCGATGTAGAGGAGATAAGCACCGCCCGCCACCTTGAGCAGCACATAGAGCCATTCGAATTGCGACAGCAATGCTGTCAGACCGGCGAGCGCCAGACCGGCGAAAACGACGCCGCCGGCGCCCATGCCGAATGCCGCCGCAAGTCCATCCAGCCGCGAACGCGAGATGGCGATCCTGGAGACGACGACGAAGCTCGGGCCGGGGCTCATCGCGCCGACGACCAAGGCTGCCATGATGCTGATGAAAATGCCTGCGGAAGACATCGGAACCTCTCCTTCGGAATCGGATTGCGCTGGGACGGTCACTTCCGTGCTCCCGACACCATCCCGTTTACCAGCTATGCCAGCGCCGGTCACGCGGGTCGAAGTGGCCCCTTGCGGTTCAGAACCTATCCGCGACCTGTATGCCGGCCGGGCCGAGAATGACCGCGATCAGCACCGGCAGGAAGAACAGGATCATTGGCACAGTCAGTTTCGGCGGCAGGGCGGCCGCCTTCTTTTCCGCTTCGTTCATCCGCTCGTCGCGTCCTTCCTGGGCGAGAACGCGCAGAGCCTGCGCAACCGGCGTGCCATAGCGGTCCGCCTGGATCAGCGCCTGGGTCACCGAACGCACCAGCTCGAGCTGTGTGCGCGCGGCGAGATTATCGAGCGCCACGCGACGATCCGGCAGGAAGGAGAGTTCGGCGGTGGTCAACACCATCTCCTCGGCAAGCGGCGGCGACTGCTCGCCGAGCTCCTCCGACACGCGACGCATCGCCGCCTCCATCGAGATGCCGGATTCGACGCAGATCAGCATCAGGTCCAGCGCATCCGGCCAGGCGCGCTTGATCGAGTGCTGACGCTTGCTCATGCGGTTGGAGATATAGATATTCGGCGCATAAAAGCCGAGATAGGCGATGCCGATGACGGCGAGCATTCGCATCGGCATGCCGCGCTCCGCAAGGCCGCCGAGACCGAAGACCCAGAAGGCGGCGAGCGCGAGGAAGAGAAATGGCAGCAGGAAGCGCGCGACGAGAAAGGTATTCAGCGCATTTTCCGAGCGAAAACCCGCGGCACGCAGCTTGTTGACCGTGTTTTCGTCGACAAGCGCCTTACGCAGATTGAAGCGTTCGACAATCTGGCGGACCGACCGGTTGTTCTGATTTCTGAGCGAAGCCTTGCCGGCGCCCGGTTCGGTGTTCATGCGGGCGCGTTCGCGGGCGCGGATCTGCTCGCGTTCGGTCGAGACAGCTTTCATGCGCTTGCTGAGATCGCCGCGCTCGAAGAAGGGGATGGCGATCGTGTAGAGAGTCGCGAAGACGGCGATCGCGACGAAAACAGCGATCAGCATGCTCGGATTGGTCAGCGTTGCGGCAAGATCCTGCGACATGGTGCTTCTCTCCCGCTAGATGTCGAAATTGACCATGTTGCGCATGACGAGGATGCCGATCGACATCCAGACCGCCGAGGCGCCCATGATGAAATGGCCGCGCGGATCGGTGAAAAGGACGATCATGTAGTTCGGCGAGGTGAGGTAAACCAGGGTCGCGACGATGAACGGCAGAGCACCGATGATGACGGCGGACGCCTTGGCTTCCATCGACAGCGCCGAGACCTTGGCCTTCATCTTCCTGCGCTCGCGCAGCACCTTTGACAGGTTGCCGATCGCCTCGGAGAGATTGCCGCCGGCCTGCGACTGGATAGCGATGACGATCGCGAAGAAGTTGACTTCCTGGAGCGGCATCTGGAGCGTCATGCGGGCGCAGGCGTCGGGAATGCTGAGGCCAACTTGCTGGGCTTCGATCACCCGGCGGAATTCGCTCTTCACCGGCTCAGTGCCTTCGGTCGCGATAAGGCGGATCGCATCGTTGAGCGGCAATCCCGATTTGATCGAGCGGGTGATGACATCGAGCGCATTGGGGAACTCGTTGAGGAACTTGTTCTGGCGGCGCTTGATCAGGAAACCGATGACCCAACGCGGCAGGCCGAGTCCGGCCACGAAAGCGATGCCGATCATGACCATCCACGACGCGCCGATGATGAAGGCCATGAGCAGCAGCACCGAAGCGAAGATGGCGCTGAAGAGATAGAACTGCGTCAGCGTGACCGCCAGACCGGCCTGCACCAGCCGCGATTTCATCGACAAGGTCTTCTTGGTCTTTTCGTTCTGGCGCTTTTCCAGATCCTTCAGGTTATCCTGCACCGATTTGCGCCGCTTCGACATTTCCTGCACCCGGTCGCGGGCAGCCTTGACCTTGGCGCGGTCGACCTCAGCCGATTTGACACGGTTGATGCGGCTTGCCGATTTCTTGTCGGCCTCGATCCGGGAAAACAACAGGACATAGGCGACCGCCGCAGCGGATACAGCGGCGAGGACGACGATTGCCAGGACTAGCGGATCGAATCCGAACATCACCCTATTCCTTCGATTTCGCTTCCATCGCGTCGAGGGCAGCGGCCAGGCGCTTTTCCTCGTTGAAGTAACGAGCCCGATCCCAGAAATGCGGTTTGCCGACGCCGGTCGACATGTGCCGGCCGATCAGTCGGCCGCCCGCATCCTCGCCCTCGATCTCGTAGCGCATCAGATCCTGGGTGATGATGACGTCGCCTTCCATGCCGATCACCTCGGTAATCTGTGTGATGCGACGCGAACCGTCGCGCAGGCGTGCCGCCTGGATGATGACGTCGACGGAGGTGGAGATGATCTCGCGGACCGTCTTTGCCGGCAGCGTGAAGCCGCCCATCGCGATCATCGATTCGATACGGCTCAGGCATTCGCGCGGCGTGTTGGCGTGGATCGTGCCCATCGAGCCGTCATGACCGGTGTTCATCGCCTGCAAGAGGTCGAAGACTTCAGGTCCGCGCACTTCGCCGACGATGATGCGTTCGGGACGCATGCGCAGGCAGTTCTTGACCAGATCGCGCATGGTGATCTCGCCCTCGCCTTCGATATTCGGCGGACGCGTTTCCAAACGCACGACATGCGGCTGCTGCAGCTGCAGTTCGGCCGTGTCCTCGCAGGTGATGACGCGCTCATCCCGGTCGATATAGTTGGTAAGGCAGTTCAGGAGGGTCGTTTTACCGGAGCCCGTGCCGCCCGAGATGATGACGTTGCAGCGCACGCGCCCGATGATCTGCAGCACGGTCGCGCCTTCCGGCGTGATCGCGCCGAAACGGACGAGCTGATCGAGCGTCAGCTTGTCCTTCTTGAACTTGCGGATGGTGAGCGCCGGCCCGTCGATCGACAGCGGCGGCGCGATGACGTTGACGCGCGAGCCATCGGGCAGGCGCGCATCGCAGATCGGGCTCGATTCATCGACGCGACGGCCGACCTGGCTGACAATGCGCTGGCAGATGGACAGAAGCTGCGCATTATCGCGGAAGCGGATTTCCGATTCGATCGTCTTGCCGCCAACTTCGATGAAGGTCTGGCCGGCGCCGTTGACCATGATGTCGGCGATGTCGTCGCGCGCCAGCAAGGGCTCCAGCGGACCGTAGCCCAGAACGTCATTGCAGATATCCTCGAGCAGTTCTTCCTGCTCGGAGATCGACATCGCGAAATTCTTGATGGTGATGATGTCGTTGACGATGTCGCGGATTTCCTCGCGCGCGCTTTCGCCATCGAGCTTGGAAAGCTGCGAGAGATCGATCGTGTCGATCAGCGCGGAAAATACCTGCTGTTTGGTATCATAATATTCGTCGGTGCGAACGGGCCGCTTGCGCTGCGGCGCCTGAGTCGGGGGCGGCGTCATCTGCTGGCGCAAGGGTTCGCGCTGGGGTTCGACGAGGACGGCAGGAGAAGAAGCCACGGGGGCGGCGGCCGGGGCCGGCGGCGGCGGAGGAGCTATTGCGCCTCCGGCCTTTCCGAAACCTTCGTTTCCGCGTTTTCCAAACATGCCGCTTAATCCGATCTCTTCATTCTACATCTACTTCCGCTTCAGGAGGCCGAGCAGGCCGCCCTTCTTCGCCTTCTTGATGGCGACCCGGCCGGTGACGATGTGCGATATCTGCGAAAAGGTTTCGGCCGTCGGCGACTTCGGATCGACTTCCGAGATCATCCGGCCGCTGTTGGCGGCGTTGCCGAAGAGATTGATGTCAAAGGGAATGATCGCGATCGGATCGATCTCCAGCGGCTCACAGAAATCCGACGGCGATATCTCCGGACGTTTCGGCATGCCGACCTGATTGAGGATCAGATGCGGCGGCTTGTCATTCGGCCGCATCTTGCGCAGCGCGTCCAGCATGTTTTTGGTGTTGCGCAGGTTGGCAAGGTCGGGAACCGCGGTGATGACCACCTCGTCGACACTCGCCAAAACCGTGCGCGTCCACTCCGACCACGCGTGCGGAACGTCGAGCACGGTGACGGGCGCGCTGCGCTGCAGGACATCGAGCACCGGCTGGAAAGCCTGGCCATCGAAATCATAGGCGCGGTCGAGCAGCGAGGGTGCGGCAAGCAGGGAAAGGTGTTCTGAGCATTTCGTCAGCAGGCGGTCGAGGAAGACCTCGTCGAGCCGATCGGGCGCAAAGACCGCTTCGGCTATGCCCTGTGCCGGATCCTGATCGAAGTCGATATTGGCCGTGCCATAGGGCAGGTCGAGATCGGCGAGGATCGTCTCGGTGGAGAAAAGATTGGAAATACCAAAGGCGCAATTATGCGCAACGGTCGAGGCGCCGGTGCCGCCTTTCGAGCCGATGAAGGCTATGCTGCGGCCGAGCGGCTCGGCTTCCGGATCGACGAAGATCGAGGCCATTGCCGCCAGAATGTCGGGCATGGCAACCGGCTGAACCATATATTCGGAAATGCCGTTGCGGATGAGTTCGCGATAGAGCCCAATATCATTGTAGTAGCCGACGATCACGACCTTGGTCGTCGGATCGCAGACGGCGGCGAGCGGCGCAAGTTCGCCCAGCAGGCTTCCGGAATTGGCTTTGGTCTCGAGGATGATCAGGTTCGGCGTCGGAGCGCCGGCAAACATGTTGGCGGCAGCGGCTATGCCGCCGCTGGTGATGCGCATGCTCACCTTCGCCATGCGCCGATCATTGGCGCAGCGTTCCATGACATGCTGCAGGGCCTCGCTTTCGCAAAAAGCGTGAACCGAGATGCGCGGCAACGGCCGCATATTTTCCAGATCCGCCATCCGCACGGCCTCTTCGGCGTGGCGAAGTTCGCTGGGGTTCCTGATTTCGTATTCGATTGCGCTCATCGTCCCGTTCCGCCTCAGAATCCGCTATCGCTGGCATCTTCGATCGTCGTCGACGTCGTCCGGTATTCTTGGATGGCGTTGTTGCGCCGCTGTGCATCGATCGGCGTCATGCCGCGGGGCGCCACCAGGTCCTCCGGATTGGCGATCTGGGCGGCAAGGTTGTTCTGAGAGGCGCAGCCGAAGTTATAGTAGTTCTGGTTGGCGAAATCGTTGGAGATATCCTTCGGCCATTGGCCGCATTGCGTCGTGACCGCGGTCGTGCCGGTAAAGCTCAACCGGATCGGCGCCGCATCGCCGGCACCGGCAGCGGCATAGGACGTATTGATGATTTTCGAGCTTGCGATCCCTCTCGCCGCCAGCTCGGCGCGGACCTGGTTGCGCAGTTGATAGGCTGCTGCGGAATTGGGCGAACCTTCCGGCGACAGGACGTAAACCAGGCCCGAGGCGCGTGATATGTAGTTTGCAGCAAAGCCGCGGATGAGGTCGCGCTGCGCGATGGTCAGGCGACGGTCGGTCGAGGCGACGGGTATATCCACCGTCTGCTCGGCCTCCGTAACGATGATCGGATGGCGGGCGCGGTAGTCGTCAGGGATCCCGCCTGTCGTCAGCTGGTCATGCGGACCGGCGCATCCGGACAGGATCGCCACCGACATGACGGCCGCGGCAAAAAGCGCCCTGGAGTAACCGAGGCGGTGTGTCGTCGCATTGATATGGGCCATCGCCTGATCTCTGTTCTGTGCCATTGCTGCCGACCGTGCCCCGCTCATTTGTAGATGAACCCGATCGAGCCGTGGAACTGCGCGTCGGCGACAGGCGCCTCGCGGCGGCCATAGACCTTGTTCACACGGTTGAGGAAGAAAGTTGCACCGTCATTCTCAGGGCTGAAATTGTCATCCGGCCGGTTGAGCTGATTGCGCGCCACCGGACGCACCAGGTAGGGTGTCGCGATGATCACAAGTTCGGTTTCCTGACGTTCGAAACCTTTCTGGCGGAACAGCGTGCCGAGAAGCGGGATCTTGGAGACGCCGGGCGTGCCGCCCATCGTCTGGGAAACATTGTCGCGGATGAGGCCGGCCAGGGCGATCGAGCCGCCCGAGGGCAGTTCCACCGAAGTCTCCGCCGAACGGCGCTGATAGGTGGCGTTGCCGCTGCCGGCCACCGGCTCGGAGACGTTCGTCTTGATCTCCAGGCTGATGCGCCCGGACGACAGCACGACCGGTTTGAAGGCAAGGTTGATACCGTAGTTGAAGGGAACGACAGTGACGTTGCCGTCGTTGTCGGTCGTCGAATACAGCTGCTGGCCGCCGGAATTGAAGGTCGCCGCCTGGCCGGATATCGCCGTCAACGTAGGCTCTGCAAGCGTCCTGACGACCTTGGCCTGCTCCAGGGCGTTAAGATAAGTCGAAATGTCGTATTTGCCGATCGAGCTTTTGAAGAGCGCCGCCAGGCCGCCGCCGACGGTGGCTGTGGCGCTGTCGGCGCTCGGAGCGCCAAGCTGAGCGACAGTCATGCCGGAGGAATTGGAGACGAGGTTGTCGAAACCGAGCTGCTTCAGCACCTCGCGGCGAACCTCGGCGATCGTCACCTTGAGGGTGACCTGGTCCTCACCCTGGATCTGCAGCAGGTTGACGACCTGCGACGTCTGGCGGCCTTCGGCGAAGAGCGCCACCGAGCTGTCGCCGCCGGTGCCGGATGCCGTCTCGGTTCTCGTCGTCGCTTCGCCGCCCTTCAGGAAGACCTGCGCCAGATCGGCCGCTTGCGTCGCGTCCTGCGGCGTGCGAACGGTGCCGGTCAGCACAATATTGTCGGAGACGATTTCGACCTTGATGTTGGAGTCGGGAATGAAACGGCGGAGATTGGTTTCAAGGCCCGAGACATCGCGCTCGATCTCGATATCGAGATTGACGATCTCCTGCCCGCCGGCGCCGAAGACAAAGATATTCGTCTGGCCGACCTTCTTGCCGAACAGGTAGATGCGCCGCGAAGTGCGGGTCACGGCATCGGCCATGGTCGGATCGGAGACGAGGATATCATGGGCATCCTCCGGCAGATCGACGACGACGGCCTTGTTGAGCCCGAGCTTCAGCCGGCGATGGGCGTCGGGGCCGGTCTGCGAGATACGCACAAGGCTTTCCGCGGCACGCGCCTCACTGACAGCAAGAAGGGGCCCGAAAGAGGCCGGCGCCATGCCGGTCGCGCCGATTGCCAGCGACAGGCAGCCTGTCAGGAGAAGCTTGGCGCGCCGCGTTGAATTACCCATTTGCACGTCCTTTACTCCGCCTTCGGCGCCGCGCCGGCATCCGTCACGATGGAGCCCGACTTGATGACCTGAATGATCGCGCTGCCGTTGTCGCCGCTCAGCAGATAGTCCGCCGCACTGGTATCCTGCTCCTGCGCATCGGCGACGGAGCGCAGAGCGAGCGAAAGCCGGTCAGCCATCTGCTGGGCAACGGCGAGAACTTTCGTCTGGTCTGGGGTCAGTTCCAGCGTTGCGGTCGTGCCGACCACGGTCTTGGATCCGTCATCCTTTTCCTGGATCTGCTGGTCGATGGCGAGAACGCGTACATTGCTCAGCACGGTCTCGGTGATGAGCTTGTTGGCCTCGGTGCCCTTGCGGACCATGATGACATCGACGCGATCGTTCGGCAGGATGAAACCACCGGCGCCCGTTGCCACAGATATCTCAGTCGCGACGGCGCGTTTGCCGGCCGGCAACAGCGAGGACAGGATGCGGCTGCTGGAATCGGCGACTTTTTCGGGCCGAATCGGCTCGCCTTCGAAGATCGGCAGACGCACGACGGCGCCCTGCAGGTCCTTGATAGCATCCGGCTTGTCGGCTTCGGTGATGAAGCCTTGAACGACGCCTTCTTTCGGCCAGGCCATCCAATGCACCGTGTCGTCGCCCAGTCTCGCTCCGACCGGCAGATTTTTGCTCGATACGAGGATGTTGACGGTGGGTTCTTTCTCGATGACCGACTGCACCTGCGTGACGACGCCACCGCTGCCGGCCATGCGCATTGCCAGGAGCCCGGCTAGGCCGGCTGCCACCAAGGCGACAGCTAGAATTATAAGGCGGGCCGGTTTCATCGATCATTCCTCAAGGCACGATATGTTCGCCCTGCAGAATGCTCAGGAATTGGTATAATTATGGTTAATGGAATGCTTACATTTTAAGTTAATGGGCATTTAAAATGCCGTTATTTCAAGCTTTCCAGCGCAGCGATGAAGAGCGGCGAGGACGGGAAGGCCATGAAGCCGCCGATCGCGATGGCGATGCCGTAGGGGATCTTCTTGGCGAGCAGCAAAGAGTTGGGCACCGGCAGGCCGATCGCAAGGATGGTATTCGACTGCGCCCTCACCAGCAGGATGAGCAGGGTGATGAGCCCGCCGATAATGGCAACATCGGTCATCAGGAAAAGCAGGGATTCGTTCACGCCGAACCAGAGGGCGGTGGCGCTCAACAGCTTTGCGTCTCCACCGCCCATCACATTGAAGGCAAACAGAGCGAAGCATGCCGTAAAGACGATAGCGCCGGCGGCAAGATGCATGCCGATTGCCTGCAGGCCGAGACCGCAAAGTGGTGCGAGAATGAAGAAAGAGGCGATGAGGATCAGGGAAACACGGTTCGGGATCGTCATGGTGAACAGATCCGAGAAGGCCGCGAAGGCGAGGCAGAGTGGCAATATCACAAAGACTGCGGCTGTGATCATGCTTAAACCCGATCCTGACATGATGCGAAAAGGCTCACGGCCGTTCAGCCTGTGAGCCCGCTCGATGTATCAACCAATCAAAAGGCCGTTATTATGCGGGTGCCGTTGGGCGGCACTCGGTCTCAGCCGCCGCTCGCAGTTTCGGCATTGCCCATCTTGGTGCTCAAGCCGTTGAACGTGTTGCCGATCTTCTGGCCGAGGGTCGTCGCGCCGGCGATGAGTGCTACGGAAATGAGGGCTGCGATCAGACCGTATTCGATTGCGGTCGCGCCGGATTCGTCCTTCAGAAAACGGCTAAAAAGCTTGGTCATGGGTACTCCTAACTCCAGTTGATGTTCAGCACGTCCGCCAACTGTTGCCGTTGATCGGATGAACCGCAATCTAATGAATGGCCGTTTCCATCGGCTTAAGAAAAAGAGTTAACAGCGTGTGAAGGGCGCCGGAGGCTCCCGCAGGGTAAGCTTTACCTTATTCATTTAGTTCAATATTTAATGATATTCAGAGGTTAACAACTGGATTTATCTGGAAATAGTACAGGCACCGCATCCAGCCGCAACCTACACCGCCCGGCGCCAGTGCCAAATCAGGTCATCCTGCTTCACCGCGAAACAGGATGGTGAGCTTAAGGCTTCGTTCACCATTTTTTTCCATTCTATGCGCTATTGCGCTGTGATCGTGAAAGAGGACCCAATGTCATCGAGCGGCAAAACCATTTTCTTTGCCGGCATGATCGCCGTTTCCGGTGTTTCGGGAATTTCCTCGGCCGCAGACGATGACATGCTGCGCGTCTATATGGATCATGCGCGCGTCTTGAAGCTCGACCGCCCCGTCAGCAAGGTCATCGTCGGCAATGCCCAGGTCGCAGACGCGACCGTGGCCGATGCCAAGACCATCGTGCTGACAGGGCGCAGCTTCGGCACCACCAATCTGGTTCTTCTGGATGCCGACGGCAACGCGATCCTGGACGAGCGCATCCTTGTATCGATAGACGAGGGCAACACGGTGCGCGTCTACCGGCAGACCGAGCGCTCCGTGCTGTCCTGCACACCCAATTGCGAGCAGCATGCGCAGCAAGCGGCCGCCGGCGCCACATCACCCTGATCGGTCCGGCTTCGGATCTTCTACCATTCGTTAAAATCGTCGTATCGGCCTGAAACGGAAAATCAACGAACGGACCCTAGTGTGGCAGGCAGAGATGTCGCTCGGGTCCAGGCAATGACGGTAGTTGATCAGAAGACGGATAGGGAGCGCGCCTTCGCGCCGTACCGTTTCTCCATGTTTCGCGCTGTCGCCCGCTCGCGCGATGGCGCAGCGGCGATCGAATTTGCCTTGCTTGCCATCCCATACTTCCTGGTGATCTTCGCGATCCTTGAAACCTTCATCGCCTTCGCCGCCGAAGAACTTGTCTCCAACGCCGTCGATACGATGAGCCGCCGGATGCGGACCGGGCAGATCACTTACAATCTCGGCCGTACGACCGATATGAGCCAGACGCAATTCCGCCAGGCGTTCTGCAACGAGATCTCGATCCTGATCAGCTGCTCGACCAGCGAAGCCGCCACGCCGAGCAAGCTTTACGTGGATGTGCAGACGTTCAGCTCCTTCTCGGCCATTCCGACGACGATCCCCAAAGTTTCCAGTGATCGATATGCCGACATCAACACCGCGGCCTTCAAATATACGCCTGGCGGTGCCGGCACAATCAACATGCTGCGCGCCTACTATCGATGGGAAATCATCACGGATCTGATCCGGCCCTATATCACGACGATCCGTCCGTCCGACGGTTCGATGCCGACGCAATATCTGATTATCGCCACCTCGGTCTTCCAGAACGAGCAGTATCCATAATGGCGTTGCGCAACCCGTTCTCCAGACTGGTACAGCAGGCGCGTCGGCTGGCGCGAGAGCGCAATGGCGCCGGAGCGATCGAATTCGCAATCCTCTTTCCCGTGCTCATCATGCTCTACATCGGCGCTTTCGAGATCACGATCGGCCTCAGCGTCAGCAAGCGTGCGACACGAGCCGCTGGTGCGATCGCCGACCTCGTCACCCAGCAGCAATCCGTCACGAAGAGCGCGCTTGCGCAAATGCCATCGGTGGCAACCGGGATGTTCGTACCTTACAACACGACATCGCTGACACTGAAAATCACCGGAATTTCAATCGACGCCAGTGCCAATGCGAAAGTGCTCTGGTCCTGGGCCCAGGATGGCACGACGCCTTACGCCAAGAATGTGACGGTGAGCGACGTGCCGGCCGACATGAAGACGGCAAATAGCTTCCTCGTTCGGACCGAACTCAGCATCCCCTATAGGATGTTCCTGTTCGCGCCGAACTTCATGCCGGATGGGATGCGCACGATCACCATCAGCCGTAGTTTCTTCTACCGCCAGCGGCAAGGCGACTCGATACCCTGCGGCGACTGCTGACCCCTTCCCCATCTCGAATTTGCCAAGCCAGACGCGGCGCTATATGCGTGGGCTTCAGCCTCCGACGGTTCGGAGGCCGGCGATCGGTCCTTTCGGGGGTAAAATGGCGCGCGCCTTTCTTTTCGTTCTCGATTCCTTCGGCGTCGGCGGGGCGCCTGATGCGGCAGCCTATGGCGACGAGGGCGCCGACACACTCGGCCATATCGCCGAATTCTGCGCGGCCGGTGCCGGAGACCGCGCCGGGCTGCGCAGCGGGCCGCTTTCCCTGCCTAACATGTCGGAACTCGGGCTTCTGCACATCGCCCGGGCGGCCTCCGGCCAATTTCCGGCCGGCATGCCCCTGCCGGAAAAGGTCTACGGCATTTATGGCGCGGCCAGCGAAATCTCCCGCGGCAAGGACACGCCATCGGGCCATTGGGAGATCGCGGGGACACCTGTCAGTTTCGATTGGGGATATTTTCCGACGGAAGGCGATGCCTTTCCCCCGGAGCTGATCGAGACATTATGCCGGGAGGGCGACATTCCCGGCATTCTCGGTAATTGCCACGCCTCGGGAACGGAAATCATCTCCAGGCTCGGCGAAGAACATATCCGCACCGGCAAGCCGATCTGCTATACGTCCTCGGATTCGGTCTTTCAGGTCGCGGCGCACGAAGCGCATTTCGGCCTGGACCGGCTGCTTGCCTTCTGCCGCACGGCTCGCGCCCTTCTCGATTCCTACAATATCGGCCGCGTCATCGCCCGGCCCTTCATCGGCCAATCCGCCTCCACCTTCCAGCGCACCGGAAACCGGCGCGACTTTTCCGTTCTGCCGCCGGAGCCGACGCTGCTCGACCGGCTGGTCGAGCACAACAGGCACGTACATGCCGTGGGAAAGATCGGCGACATCTTCGCCCATCAAGGCATTTCCAAGGTCATCAAGGCCAGCGGCAACGAGGCTCTGATGGATGCGTCGCTCTCGGCAATCGACGCGGCCGAGGACGGCGATCTCGTCTTCACCAATTTTGTCGATTTCGACATGATCTACGGCCATCGTCGCGACGTGCCCGGTTACGCGGCAGCGCTCGAAGCCTTCGATGCCCGTCTGCCTGAGGTCCACAAAAAGTTGAAACCCGGCGACCTCGTCGTGCTGACCGCCGACCATGGCTGCGACCCCACCTGGCGCGGCACGGATCATACGCGCGAGCGCGTGCCGATCATTGCCTACGGCCCCGGCATCCGGTCGCGTTCCATCGGCGTTCGTCGCACATATGCCGATATCGGCGAAAGCATTGCGCGCCACCTCGGCATCCCCGGCGGAGCGCATGGAAGGAGTTTTTTGTGACATCGCATTTGAAGAAGGTCGAGCTGCACTGCCATCTGGAGGGTGCGGCACCGCCTGTGTTGACAGAGGCGCAGGCGCGGAAATACGGCGTCGACATCAGCGGCGAGCTTCGCGACGGCGCCTATGTCTGGCACGATTTCGCAAGTTTTCTCGAGTGTTACGACAAGGTTTCCGAGGTCTACAGGACGGAGGAGGATTATGCGCTTCTGACGGAAACCTATCTCGACGAACTTGCAGGCATCAATACCATCTACAGCGAACTCATCGTGTCGCCCGACCACGGCAAGCGCATCGGGCTCGGCGCAGACGCCTATATATCAGGCGTCTGTGAAGGCATCCGGCGGGCCAAGGCCAAAAGCGGCATCGAGGCTCGGCTGATCGTCACCGGGGAACGGCACTTCGGTCCCGAAAGCGTGATCGGTGCGGCGGAATATGCGGCAAAAGCTGGCAACCCTTTGATATCAGGCTTCAATCTCGCCGGCGAGGAGCGCATGGGCCGTGTGGCCGATTATATCAGAGCTTTCGACATCGCCCGCGATGCCGGCCTGGGATTGACCATCCATGCCGGCGAAGTCTGCGGCGCCTTCAGCGTTGCCGACGCGCTCGATGCCGTGCGGCCCGCGCGCATCGGCCATGGCGTGCGCGCCATAGAGGATACCGATCTGGTGAAGCGGCTTGCCGATCTCGGTACCGTGCTTGAAGTCTGCCCGGGGTCCAACATCGCACTCAGGGTCTTTCCCGACTTCACTTCGCATCCGCTGCGGCGCTTGAAGGAAGCGGGTGTGCGGGTGACGATCAGCTCCGACGACCCGCCGTTTTTCCATACATCGCTGAAGCGGGAATACGAGCTTGCCGCCGATGTTTTCGGATTCGCCGATGCGGAAATCAACGCCATGACGCGCACTGCAATCGAGGCTGCCTTCGTCGACGATGAGACGCGCAAGGCGCTGCTTGCCCGCCTTTAAGGCGAGAGGCTGGGGAAGACCGACGCAAATTCGGCTCCACTCTTGCGGTCGAGCCGATTTCCGTGAAAGAAACATTCGATAGAAAGAATGAAAGGCTTCCCCATGGACGGCGTCACGGTCATCGATCACCCGCTTGTGCAGCACAAGCTCACCATCATGCGGCGCAAGGAGACATCGACGGGAAGTTTCCGGCGCCTGCTGCGCGAAATCTCCACGCTGCTCTGTTACGAGGTCACCCGCGATCTCGAATTGACGATGGCGACGATCGAGACGCCGCTGCAGACGATGGACTCGCCGATCCTCGAGGGCAAGAAGCTGGTCTTCGCCTCGATCCTGCGCGCCGGCAACGGACTGCTCGAAGGCATGCTCGACCTCGTGCCATCCGCGCGCGTCTCGCATATCGGCGTCTACCGCGATCACGAGACGCTGCAGCCGGTCGAATATTATTTCAAGGCGCCGGAAGACGTGGCCGAGCGCCTGATCATCGTCGTCGACCCGATGCTGGCGACCGGCAATTCGTCGATTGCGGCAATTGACAAGCTCAAAGAACGCGGCGCCCACAATATACGCTTCCTCTGCCTGCTTGCCGCTCCGGAAGGCATCCGCAACTTCCGCGCCGCGCATCCCGATGTTCCGGTCTTCACCGCAGCGATCGACAGCCATCTCAACGAGAAGGGTTACATCATGCCCGGCCTCGGCGATGCCGGCGACCGCATGTACGGCACCAAATAATTTCAGCCTTCCTATACCAAATCGAAAGGCTTTATGGCCCGGACGGTTCGCTCCGGGCCTTTTTGTTATCCATATTAGCAACTTATCAGGATTTGAGGCTTAGCAAGCTGGAAGCATGAGGCCCTGCATGAAGCGGGGTTTATACAGGAAGGATTTCTGTTTCATGCTCGTGCGTACCGTCATATTCGCCAGCATCGCCGCGGTGCTGGCCACGCAGGTACCTTCTCTCGTTGGAAGCGTCAGCCAGCAACCTGCCGACGTTCTCTCCGCCAATTACGTATCTGCCGACGCCCGCCAGTCCGCGGCACCGGCGCCCGCTTCCGGCAATAGTACGATCCGCCTGCAGGCGGATGCGCAGGGCCACTATACCGGCAGCTTCAAGATCAACGGCAAGCCTGTGCTAGGGCTGATCGATACCGGCGCCACCTACGTCGCCCTCAACGAGACACTCGCCCGCCGGCTCGGCTATACCGCAAACCAGCTCGACTTTCGCTATGGTGTCAACACGGCAAACGGCCAGACGAAGGCCGCGCATTTGACCCTCGATCGGGTCGAAATCGGCGGCATCCGCGTCCGGAATGTCGAGGCCTTCGTGCTCAGGGACGACGCGCTCACGACCACCCTGGTCGGCATGAGCTTTCTGCAGAAACTCGCCTCCTATTCCGTCGCCGACGGCTCGCTCAGCCTCAAACAGTAAACCGCATCAGACCCGGCCTGCAATGACGGGGGCCAGTTCCGGCCTGTCGTCAGCAATCCGATAATGCACGGCAAGGGCCGCAGCAGCTTTTCCCGCCGCGGCTTCGTCGGCAGCGTGAACGACAGCGATCGGATCGCCCGCATTGACTCGGGTGCCAAGCGGCAGGAGGCCGGAGAAGCCGACGCGGTGATCGATTCGATCTGCCGGGTGCCGGCGGCCGCCGCCGAGATCGATGACGCTGATGCCGATACCGCGCGCGTCGCAGGCGGCAAGCCAGCCCGATCGGGCGGCCGGGACTTCTTTTTCGACCGGCGCCCTCGCCAGGTATCTATCCGAATTCTCGACGAGATCGGCCGGTCCGCCGAGCATGGATACCATACGCCCGAAGCTTTCGGCCGCCTCGCCCGATGACAGCGCTCGGCGCGCCATCCCATTGGCTTCTTCAGAGGAGGCGGAAATGCCCGATTTCAACAGCATCTCGGCGGCGAAGGCAAAAACCACGGTCTCAAGCCGCGTGCCGCTCTTCCTGCCCGCCAGGAACTCCAAACAGTTGCGCATCTCGACCGCATTGCCGGCGCAATCGGCGAGCGGCTCATTCATGTCGGTGATCAGGGCGGAGGTCTTCACGCCGGCGCCGTTGGCCACCTCGACCAGGGAACGCGCCAGCATCTCCGCCTGACGGCGATCAGCCATGAAGGCGCCGTTGCCGAGCTTGACATCGAGCACCAGCGTCTCAAGCCCGGCCGCGAGCTTCTTCGACAGGATGGAGGCAGTGATGAGCGGAATGGAATCGACGGTGGCGGTCACATCGCGCACGGCATAGAGCCTGCCGTCGGCAGGAGCCAAGGTTCCGGTCTGGCCTATGATGGCGCATCCCGCCTCCTTCACCACCCTGCCGAAGAGCTCCGCATCAGGGGTGATCGCATAGCCGGGAATGGATTCGAGCTTATCCAGCGTGCCGCCGGTATGGCCGAGGCCGCGCCCTGAAATCATCGGGACGGCGAGGCCGCAGGCAGCGGCGATCGGCGCCAGCATCAGCGAGACATTATCGCCGACGCCACCGGTCGAATGTTTGTCGGCGATCGGACGGTCGATGCCAGCCCATTGCAGCTTGTCGCCGGAATTGGCCATCGCCAGCGTCAGCGCCACGATTTCCTCGCGTGACATGCCTTTGAACCAGACGGCCATGGAGAAGGCGCCGATCTGGCCTTCGGACAGCTGCCCGGCGGCGAGTGCCGCGATGAAGGAGCTGATATCAGCGGCGTCGAGTTCCTCGCCATCGCGTTTACGCCGGATGATCTCCTGCGGAATCATCTCAATAGCTCGACGCCGCAGCCGCTGCCGGCTGCGCTCCGCTCAGAACGGCCAGTATGTCGTCGAGCAGGCCGGAAGCGCCGAAGCGGAAGGTCGAGGGCATAGCCCAGTCCGGCGCCATGATCGTTTCAGCAAGGCTGAGATAGAGCGCCGCATCCGTCACCGAGCCGATGCCGCCAGCCGGCTTGAAGCCGACCTTGCGTCCGCTCTCACGAATGGCCCGGATCATGATGTCGGCGGCTTCGAGCGTCGCGTTGACGGCGACCTTGCCGGTCGAGGTCTTGATGAAATCAGCGCCGGCTTCAATAGCCAGTTCGGAGGCACGGCGGATCAAGGCCGCATCCTTCAACTCGCCAGTCTCGATGATCACCTTCAGCAGGACGGGGCCGGCGCATTCGGCGCGCACCGCCTTGACCATGTCAGTCACCGCCTTCTCATCGCCTGATATGAGCTTGCGGTAGGGGATGACCAAATCGATCTCATCTGCGCCATCGGCAATCGCCTCACGGGTTTCGGCGGCGACATCGGCCACTTCCATATCGCCTGCTGGGAAATTGACGACCGTTGCGATCCGCACGGCATGGCCGGCGCCGAGGATGTTGCGGGCATGGGCGACGAAACGCGGCCAGATGCAGATCGCGGCGCTGTTACCGTAGGGCGTCTGCGCGCGGGCGCAGAGCGTATCGATCTGCGCCTCGGTGCAATCGTCCTTCAGATTGGTGAGGTCGAGAAGGGAAAGGGCGACCGCCGCCGTTTCCCGGATTGAATGGCTATTCATTTTCGCTTTCTCCCGCAATCATCTCTTTCAATATGGCGGCGAGACGGGCGCCGCCGACGGGCGCCATGTCCTTGGTTTCTTCATGGCTGAGCTCATTGCCGGTCATGCCTGCTCCATAGTTGGTGATAACGGAAGCGGCCGCAACCCGCAGACCCAGCATTCTTGCGATGATCACCTCCGGCACCGTCGACATGCCGACGGCATCGGCGCCGAGGATGCGCGCCATGCGGATTTCGGCCGGCGTTTCGAAGCTCGGACCGGAAAACCACATATAGACGCCCTGCCCCAGCTCGATCTTGAGTTTTGCCGCCGCCTTCCGCATTGCCGCGGCGAGGCCGGCGTCATAGGCATTGGTCATGCCGACGAAGCGATGGTCGCTTTCCTCGCCGATCAGCGGGTTCATGCCGGAATAGTTGATGTGATCGGTAATCTGCATCACCGAACCAGGCGGCATGTTGTCGCGCAGCGATCCGGCCGAATTGGTCAGGATCAGCGCCTCGACGCCGAGCGCCTTCAAGACCTCGATCGGCAGGCGCATGGCGTTGGCATCGCCCTTCTCATAATAATGGACGCGGCCGGAGAGCATGATGACCGGCTTTCCACCGAGGCGGCCGGCGACAACTTCGCCGGCGTGGCCGGAGACGGCGCTGACGGGAAAGCCCGGCAGATCGCGATAGGGAATACGGACGGCGCCTTCCAACTGGCCAACGAGGGAGCCGAGACCAGAGCCGAGCACGATGCCATGGCGCGGCTTGATCGCCCCGAGCAATGCGGCGAGCAGGTCGACCGTCGTCCTCATCCGAGTTCCGTCTCGAAGCTGAAGGGAAGAAGCTCTTCCATTGTCATGGTCTTCTTCACGCCCGCCTCATCGCAGAGATAGATCTTCGTGTCCTTGGCGGCGAATTCGGAGATCTTCTGGCGGCAGCCGCCGCAGGGCGGGCAGAGTGGCAGCTTCTCGGCGATCACGGCCATTTCGACGATCTTCCTGGCGCCACCCATGATCATGGCACTGATCGCGGTCGGCTCGGCGCACCATCCTTGCGGGAAGGAGAGGTTTTCGATGTTTGCGCCGGTATAGACCTTGCCGTCCTCGGCGCGGATCGCCGCACCGACCGGGAATTTCGAATAGGGCGCATGCGCAAAGGCCATAGCGCCGCGAGCGGCCTCGAACAGGTCGTGGGACATGATCAACGCTCCTTCGTATAGGGCACGCCGCCGGCCTTCGGCGGGATTGCGACGCCGATGAAGCCGGCAAGGAGGATGCAGGTCAGGATATAGGGCAGCGCCTGGAAAACCTGGACCGGCACCTCACCGACCAATGGTACCTGCTTGCCCTGCATGAAGTTCGCCAAAGCATCGAGGAAGCCGAAGAGCAGACAGGCAAACATCACCGGTACCGGCTTCCACTTGGCGAAGACCAGCGCCGCCAGCGCGATATAACCCTTGCCGGCCGACATGTCCTTGATGAAGGCGGCGGACTGGGCGATCGCGAGATAGGTGCCGGAAAAGCCGCAGAGGATGCCGGCGCACATGACGGCGCGGTAGCGCAGCCAGGCAACCGAAATGCCTGCCGTATCGACTGCGCCCGGATTTTCGCCGACGGCGCGCAGCCTGAGGCCGAAACGCGTGCGATAAAGGACCCACCAGGAGAAAGGCACGGCGAGGAAGGCAAGATAGGTGAGGATATTGTTGCCCGATATCACGCTTGCATAGAGCGGGCCGATGATCGGTATGTCGTGGACGGCATTGGCGCCCGGCAGGATGATCGGCGCGAAGCGGGATTCAGGCGCCAGCTGCGGCGTGCGTCCGCCCTGGCCGAACCAGGCTTGGCCGAGCACGATGGTAATGCCGGCGATGAAGAAGTTGATCGCCACACCCGAGACGATCTGGTTGCCGCGGTTGGTGATCGAGGCGAAGCCATGCACCAGGCTGAGCGCCACCGAGCAGACGACGCCCGCGCCGAGCCCTAGCCAGGCCGAACCAGTGAGATAGGCCACGCAGGCGGCGGCGAAGGCCGAGCCCAGCATCTTGCCTTCCAGGCCGATATCGAAGATGCCGGCGCGCTCCGAAAACAGTCCTGCGAGCGCAGTAAAGATCAGCGGAATAGACAGCCTGACCGTCGAGCTCAGGACGTTGATGAAGATTTCGTAGTAATCCATCGTCCGTTCCTCAGGCTCGTTTGAATTGCTGGTAAATGTGCACCATTGCCGGCCGGAACATGTATTCCAGCGCGCCGGCAAAGAGGATCACCAGTCCCTGAATGACCAGGATCATTTCGCGGGTGATATTCGGCATCTCGAAAGAGATCCAGTCGCCGCCCTGGTAAAGGGTGCCGAAAAGGATTGCGGAAAAGATGATGCCGAGCGGATGGTTGCGGCCCATCAGCGACACTGCAATACCGACGAAGCCGGCGCCACCCACGAATTCAACCTGCAGACGGGCGGAAGAGCCCATGACCGGATTGAGCGCCATCATGCCGGCGAGCGCGCCTGAAATCAGCATGGCGATGATGACGATGCGTGCATAGGGTATGCCGGCATAGGCAGCGGCTGTCGAGCTCACGCCGAGTGTACGCATCTCAAAGCCGAGCTTAGTGCGCCAGATGAGGATCCAGACAAACCAGGCGGCAAGGAGGGCGATGATGAAGGAGACGTTGAAGGGTGCTGCACCCAATTTGGCTCCGAAAATGCTCATGATCCAGCCAAGCTTCGGAAGCTGCCCACCCTCGAGAAAGGTGCGGGTTTCCGGCGCCATCTTGCCCGGCACGATCAGCACGTGCACCAGCAGATAGACCATGAGAGCGGCTGCGATGTAATTGAACATGATCGTCGTGATAACGATATGGCTGCCGCGTTTGGCCTGCAGGAAAGCGGGAATGAAGGCCCATGCCGCACCGAATATCCCGGCGCCGACAATGGCGATCGGCATCGTCACATACCAGGGCACGTAATTGTCGAGCGCAAGCGCTACCAGCGCACAGCCGAGACCGCCAATATAGGCCTGACCTTCGGAGCCGATGTTAAAGAGACCGGCGTGGATGGCGACTGCTACGGAAAGGCCAGTGAAGATGAAACTCGTTGCATAGTAGAGTGTGAAGCCTATGCCTTCGCCGCTGCCGAAGGCACCCTCGATCAGCAGCGAAAGAGCGGCAAGCGGGCTTTCGCCGATCAGCCAGACGACGAAACCCGAGATCAAGAAGGCAACGACGAGATTTAAAAGCGGGATCAGACCGTAATTGATCCATCTCGGAAGCGGAACGGAAGCAGTGCTCATAAAGGCCTCACGCGGCAATGCCGGCCATCATCAGGCCGAGGGTCTGTTCACCGGCATCGGGCGTCTTCTCACCGACGACATGGCCGGCGAACATGACAAGGATACGGTCGGAAAGGGCGCGGATCTCATCGAGCTCGACGGAGACGAGCAGGATCGCCTTGCCCGCGTCGCGCATCTCGATGATCCGGCGGTGAATGAATTCGATGGCGCCGATATCGACGCCGCGCGTCGGCTGGCCGATGATCAGCATCTTCGGATCGCGTTCGATTTCGCGCGCGACGACGATCTTCTGCTGGTTGCCGCCGGAGAAATTGGCCGTCTTCAGCCGCGGATTCGGCGGGCGGATGTCGTATTTTTCGATCTTCTCCATGGCATCCTGGCGGATCGCGTCGAGATCGAGCAGCGGCCCTTTGCTGTAGCCCGGACGGCGGTGATAGCCGAGGACGGAGTTTTCGTATTCCTCGAATTTCAGCACCAGCCCCATATGGTGCCGGTCCTCGGGAATATGGGCAAGCCCGAGGTCGCGCAGGCGGGCGGGATCGGCCTTGTCGATCGTCTGGCCGTCGAGAAGGATTTCGCCGGAGACGGGCTTGCGGATACCGGCGATCGCCTCCAGCAATTCGGACTGGCCGTTGCCGGCGACACCGGCGATGCCGACGATCTCGCCGGCACGCACCTCGAAGGAGACATTATCGACCATGGTGACGCCGCGATTGTCCCTGACCGTCAGGTTGCGGACAGAGAGCACGGCGGCGCCCGGATTGGCTTCGCCCTTCTGCACGCGCAGCAGCACGCGACGGCCGACCATCAACTCGGCAAGCTCCTCCACCGTCGTTTCCGCAGTCTTGCGGGTGGCGACCATCTCGCCGCGGCGCATGACGGAGACCGTATCGGTGATCGCCATGATCTCGCGCAGCTTATGGGTGATGAGGATGATCGTCTTGCCCTGGTCGCGCAGCACCTTGAGGATGCGGAAGAGGTGGTCGGCTTCAGCCGGCGTCAGCACGCCTGTAGGTTCGTCGAGGATCAGGATCTCGGCGCCGCGATACATGGCTTTCAGGATTTCGACGCGCTGCTGCAGGCCGACCGGGAGCTCTTCGATCAGTGCGTCCGGATCGACCTCGAGGCCGTATTCGGTTTCCAGTCGCTTGAGCTCGGCGCGGGCCAATGCGACGCCTCTGGCCAGCAGCGATCCACCTTCGGCGCCGAGCATGACGTTCTCGAGCACCGTGAAATTATCGACCAGCATGAAATGCTGGTGCACCATGCCGATGCCGGCGGCGATCGCCGCCTGGCTGTCACGGATGGTGACCGGATTGCCGTTGACGCGGATCTCGCCGCTGTCGGCGTGGTAGAAACCATAGATGATCGACATCAACGTCGATTTGCCGGCGCCGTTTTCACCGATGATGCCGTGGATCGTTCCCTTGGCAACGGTGAGATTAATGTCCTTGTTGGCATGGACGGCACCGAATTTCTTATCGATGCCGACAAGCTCGATAGCGGGCTTATCTGTCACTGCAGGCTCCAAATAAGAAAAGGGCGTATGGCGAAAATCCCTCCGCCATACGCCCGATCTCGATATTACATCAGGGCGCTGATCACTTCGGGCAAGCGTTGTCCGAGGTGTAATCGTGAACCTTGACGGTTCCGGCGATGATATCGGCCTTGGCCTTGTCGACCGCAGCCTGCATTTCCGGCGTGATCAGCGACTTGTTGTTGTCGTCGATCGCGGCGCCAACACCATCTTCCTTGACGCCGAGGGCCTGAACGCCCGCGGTGAACTTGTCGTTCTTGGTATCGGTGTAGGCGTTGTAGACGGCGAGGTCGACGCGCTTGACCATCGAGGTCAGGACCGAGCCCGGATGAAGATGGTTCTGGTTGGAGTCGACGCCGATCGACAGCTTCTTGTTGTCGGCGGCGGTCTGCAGAACACCAAGGCCGGTGGCGCCGGCTGCCGCGTAAATAACATCCGCGCCCTGGTCGATCTGGTTCTTGGTGAGCTCACCGCCACGAACCGGATCGTTCCAGGCAGCACCGGTGGTGCCGGTCATGTTCTGGAACACCTCGATATCGGCCTTGGCGGCACGCGCGCCTTGCTCATAGCCGCATTCGAATTTGCGGATCAGCGGAATGTCCATGCCGCCGACGAAGCCGACCTTGCCGGTCTTGGAGGCCATGCCGGCGAGAATGCCGACGAGGTAGGAGCCTTCTTCTTCCTTGTAGACGACCGAGCGGACGTTCGGCTTGTCGACGACGGAGTCGACGATGATGAATTTGGTATCCGGGAATTCGGCTGCGACCTTCTCGATAGCCGAGGTCCAGGCGAAGGACACGGCGACCACCGGGTTGAAACCGCGGCTTGCGAAGTTGCGGATGGCCTGTTCGCCCTGGGTGTCGCCGGTCGGCTCGAAATCGCGATAGGCGATGCCGGTCTCGGCCTTGAACTTCTCGGCGCCGTTATAGGCCGCTTCGTTGAAAGACTTATCGAACTTCCCGCCGGTGCCGTAAACCAGCGCCGGCTTGACATCGGCGGCAAGCGCCGTCGTCGACATGGCAGCCACGGCAAGGAGAGTGAGAAGGGATTTTTTCATTGTGCAGCCCTGTTGTTGCTATTCATTAGGGGTCCTCCCGCAAGCCCTTTTGGGCATGTCTGCGGAACCACCGACCTCCCCCCGGAGGCCTGGCTGCGCGCATCCTTGCATGGCTCACAGAAAAATTCACCAGAAATTTTTCAGGCGGTAAAGATTTGCAGCGATTGCTGAAAATCAGTTCTCTCGGGCTGATTTTTGGACATTTCCGCTGCCGGGATGCAAAATTTCCCGGCAATCCGACAGCCATGTCGGGGTCACGGAAAGACCGGCGGCGACCGAATCTTCGGCCGAGCCGCAGCGGCAAGACCAACTTGCCTATGCCGTAAAACGGCCGGCCACCGGCGGCTTCTTGTAGCCGACCATCCAAAGAAGCAGCGCGATCACAAGAAAAACCGCAAAGGCCGGCTGGAGCATCAGCCACTGAAAGATGAAGGCATAGAAGCGCGGGTGGATATAGTAGGAAAGCGCGGATTGCAGCGACGTCAGTGTGTCCGGGCTCACATCCTGCCAGGCATCCGACATCGGCGTCATGATCACGGCGGAGGCGGCAACCGATTGGATCGAATCGATGGTCCCGGCAATAACGGCTGCCGCAAGTGCGACAAGACTCGCCAGACGCAACAGGAAACGCATCAATCCCTCCGACGCTTCGATATGCCGGACAATTCCGGCGAGCCCGCGCCATTCTCCACCTTGAGAATTACATAGTCATCGCTGAGGTGAAGCACAATGGGATGGGCCGAGCGGAGTTTTATCGGAAGAAGTCAAAAAACTGTTAGATTTGGGTTGATCGGCAAAAATTCATCGGTATATATCGCGCCGTTCCGACGATTTGCTCCTATCCGGGCGCGAACGCCAAAGGACAGGTGGCCGAGTGGTTTAAGGCGCACGCCTGGAACGCGTGTGTACGTGAAAGCGTACCGAGGGTTCGAATCCCTCTCTGTCCGCCATTTTCGTTAAAAACCGTTGCTGCTTTCTCTTTAGCAGGCCGTCAAGTCTCGCGAGAATCCAATTGCATGCGGTGCAGCCGAGACTGCGTGCCCGCCGACATCCACCGCGATGAACTACCCGTAGCTGGGCGTCGGAAGAGACCCATTCCCTCCCAACCACGGCCTGATCGACACCAGACCGGAAGTTGGCAGGCACTTGAGCAGCCGAACCTATGTAGTTGTACGGTCGCCGATGCTGCCGACGAAGGGATCAGCGTGATGATAGCCAGACTCTATTCGAATATCTCCGAGACGTTTGTCGCTGGGACTGTCCCCGCTTGAGGTCCTCCTTCGGACATCTGAAATTTGTGAGCCAGAACCGTGGAGGCATAGCAGATTCCAAATGTCTGCGTGCTTTGCGAAACAATAAGGAGCGCCAATGTAATGAGGCTTATTTTACCACCCTGAAAGACAGCATCCGCTTCGTATGACATCGACGCCGCTATGGCTATCAATAGAAACGAAACAATGGGAGGAAGAATCATCCCCGCAAACAGGCGCAAAAAGGTTGGAAGGAAATTACGCCGCCCCCCGGCAAAGGCCTCTGCAAGCCCGCTAGTTGAGCCCGCTATTCCAGCAGTCGGCCAAGTTCCGACAAGAGCGAGGAGCAACGGATAGAAAATTGCGAACAGCCCCCTCGAGAAAGAAACAGCGCCGAATGCAAGAGGAACGCCGATTCCGATACCTATTACGACAAGCAGGATAAGAATATTTTTCCAGATGTAGCTGCCAAACCCGGCCATGCCCCGGTTGAGTTGCACTCGCCCGGTTCCGCTCAATATCGCATTTTGGACACAAAATCCTGTATATAACGCAATAAAGAACTGAGTAGAACCAACACCACTACTTTCGTTGTACTCTGAAAATAATATTATTCCGCAGCTTATTGTGACAAATAAACAAACGAGAAATAAATTATATCTTATGAAGGAAATCGTTTCACGTAGCATTATCACCCCTGCCATCCGCCGTCGCTGCTGAGTCGAAGATATCGTCATCAAAATATACGGCTGTCAAATGCGGGACGGTCATCAAACGTGCTGGGGAACCAGGAATATGTCGGAGGTTGACAGCACACCGCAAGATTCCTGTTTTTTTACCATGCGAATTCACCGCGTCTTTGCACGTTTGGGTTTAGGGTCTGCCAAACCAAAAAACAGAGGTAAAACAGGTGGAAGAACTTTCGGTACAGTCGAAGATCATCAAATCCGTCTATTTCAGCCAGGAAGACGGGCGGCTGAGGATTTGCTTCAAGAACGGCGAGGAGCGTCTGTTCGAAGGCGTGCCCTCTTCGGAAGCCCATGCGATGACGGCGGCGTCGTCTCCCGGACATTATTATCTCGACCGGATCAGGACGCGGTTTCGCAGACTGGCTGCCTGACACCGTCGGCCCGGCCGGATTGCGTCGGATTGAGACAGTGCCGGTGGATATTAATCCCCGGTTAACTCTCGCCTTCATCACAGTTGGATCAGCCCGAGCAGAAAGCGGCACTCTATCAGTGCTGCCGCTTTCAGAGATTCGGTCAGCCGGGAGGCTTGGTGGCGGACCCCAGCCAGGAAGCCGAGCCTCCCCGTCACCCCATCCGTTTCGCCGGATCGATCCGACGTCGGGCTGTAATCGCCTCGAAATAGCCAATTGGGGCTAATCCTGTGAAAAACCGGAATGCTCACATCCGGACTCGACAATGCTTCATTAGCATGATTGCATAAACCCATGGAACGGGAGGCCGGGGTCATGATGTTCGAGAATCTGCTTGAGATGCAGGAGCGCGGCGTGCGCGACCGTGCTCGTGGCCGCAGCCTGGCCGACAATCCGATGTCGAAGCCGGATGTGCTGCCGATCACCGATTTTCAGGAATGGTATTCGATGTTCGACGCCTGGCGCTTCGGCTGGTCGATCGAGGATGCGATGGCGGGGCACATCGAGGTACCCCGTGATGGCCGCGCTTCACCTCGAGCCTATACCAGGACGGTCTGATCGACCCTATCTTCGGCGCCGAAGAATTTCAGGTAGCGTTCGACTTCGGCCGGCTCGCCCGTCGCCTTCTGCGGGTTGTCGGAGAGTTTCACCGCCGGGCGGCCGTTGGCGTCGCTGACCTTGCAGACGATCGAGATCGGATTGAGGCCTGAGATTTCCGTCGGCGCACAGCCGGCAAAATCATTCGTCAGGTTGGTGCCCCAGCCGAAGCTCATGCGCACGCGGCCTTCGAAATGCCGGTAGGTATCGATGATGGCGTCGACATCGAGGCCGTCGGAAAAGATCAACAACTTCTGGCGCGGATCGCGGCCCATCTTCTTCCACCAGTCGATGATCTTTTCACCGCCTTCGATCGGCGGCGCGCTGTCCGGACGGAAGCCGGTCCAGTCGGCGACCCATTCGGGGGCGTCGCGCAGGAAGGCCGCGGTGCCGAAGGCGTCCGGCAGGACGATCAGCAGGTTGCCGCCATAGAGCTTGTTCCAGTCGCGCAGGATTTTGTAAGGGGCGTTGCGCAGCTGCTCATCGGTTTGCGCCAGGGCGGCTGCCACCATCGGCAGCTCGTGGGCATTGGTGCCGACCGCCTCGAGATCGGAATCCATCGCCAGCAAGACATTGCTGGTGCCGGTGAAGGCCGGACCGATACCTTCCTTCAGCGCCTCGACGCACCAGCGCTGCCAGAGAAAACTGTGACGGCGGCGAGTGCCGAAATCGGAGATGCGCAGGCCCGGCAATTCCTTCAGCCGTTCTACCTTCGACCACATCTTTGCCTTGGCACGCGCATAGAGCACATCGAGGGTAAAGGGACCGAGCGCCCTCATCGCCGAGCGCGAACGCAGCTCGTTGACGATGGCAAGCGCCGGGATCTCCCACATGGTGGTTTCCTTCCAGGACCCATGGAAGTCCAGCACATATTGCCCCTCCTTCTTCGATAGCTCGTATTCGGGAAGTTGGAAGTTGGACAGCCAGGCAAGGAATTCCGGCTCGAAGATCTGCGCGCGGCCGTAGAAACTATTACCCGCCAGCCATATCATCTCCTTCTTGGAGAGCCGCAGCGTGCGGGCGTGGTCGAGCTGTTCGCGTAGTTCGCCTTCATCGATCTCTTCGGCGAGATGCACGCGCTTGGTGCGGTTGATGAGGGTGAAGGAGGCGTTCACATCAGGATAGAGCTTCCAGATCATCTGGAGCATCAGCAGCTTATAGAAGTCGGTATCGATCAGGCTGCGGATGATCGGGTCGAGTTTCCAGGCGTGATTGTAGACGCGTCTCGCGATATCGGTCTTGGCCATGAGATTCCTGCCCTGTCCACTCCGGTCAGGTGCTGCCAAGTTCCGGGCCGGCGCACGAAACCGGCTCGTGCGCCTTCTTATCGAAAAATCGGCAGAGAAAGTCCAGACAAAACATAAACATCCCGCCGCAGCGTGGCGGCGGGATGCGGGAGATCGTCTGCCAAAGGCCTATTGGGCCGGTGCCGCAGGCTGGGTCGGTGCCGCAGGCGCGCTAGGGGCAGGCGCCGTTGCCGGCGTCTCGGTTGGACCCGCATTGCCATTCTGCATCGTCGGCGCGGGTGCTGCGTCGGATTGCTGCTGCTGGAGCTGTTGGCCGGGCTGCTGCGGCGCCACCTCGTTCGCCTCGCGGCGGCCCCAGATCTCGACTGGAATCCAGACCACGAAGGCAAGGATCAGCGCCACGAGCAGCACGGTCAGGATACGGTAACCCATACGCCCCTGCTTTGCCTTGACCGGCGGGATTTGCTGTTCCTTGTGAAGCTTTCCGTCGGATTTTTCCCAGCGTGTTTCGGTCTGATGCGCCATCATCGTCTCCTTCCGCTGCCTTGGCGGCCGATCTGGCCGCAAAGAACTTCGCAAGGAAAACGGGTGGCCGTCTGGAAGGTTCCGGGCTCAAGCGTGCCGCGATCTTGAAATAGCCAAACCGCCGCAGCTTTGGCGCGAGATGCCGCTTAGAGCCTTTCCGGGTTAGATTGAAGCATTCTGTTGGCTCAAACGGAGCCGGATGGTCGACCGGCCGGCGCGTGTCGTAGCCCAGTTCTACGGCCAAGCCGGCCGGTCGACCATCCGGCTCCGTTTGAGCCAACCCTCCCGCAGATTTGCCTGGCAAATCTGCAAGACTTCAGAATCGCCGGACGCACTTATCGCTTCGCCACCGCGAAGCGGTGCGGGCCGGTGGGCCGGGCATCTTTCCGCCAGGATCAAAGGCGATCGGCTCGGACGTACCTGGGGGTATGCCCTTCGCCAATCGCCTTTGCCCTGACGCAAACTTGCGCCAGCAGAATGCTTCAAGCTAATCCGGAAAGGCTCTAATAACCGGCGGCACGATCGATCACGAACTGCAGCGGCTCGCCGCGTTCAAAACGGGCGATCTGCATCTCGACATGGCGGAACAGCGCGTTCTCTTCGGAGACCGCCGCGTCATGCGGGGTGATGAACACATTCTCCAATTCCCACAACGGGCTGTCGGCGGCGAGCGGCTCCACTTCGAAAACGTCGAGAGAAGCGCCGCCGAGGGTCCCTTCCCTGATGGCCGAGACGATGTCGGTCTCGATCTGGCTCTTGCCGCGCCCGGCATTGATGAAGACCGGCTGTCCGAGCGCACCGTCGCGGCGGAGCTTCTTAAATAGTCCGCTATTATAGAAGCCGGTCGTCTCAGGCGTCAGCGGCAGCAGGCCGACCAGAATGTCGGTTTTGGCAACAAACCGGTCCAATTCGCCCGCGTCGAATGTCTCGACGCCCTCAATTGTTTTGCGGGTGCGCGACCAGCCGATGACGTTGAAACCCATCACTTTCAGCTTGGCGACCGCATCCAGGCCCAGAATGCCGAGTCCCATGACGCCGATGGTCACCTCCGCCGCTTCCGGCGCAATCAATTTGGCCCATTCGCGCCGCCGCTGCTTGACGTCATGGGCATATTGACCGCGCAGATGCATCAGGCACTGCATGACGATCCATTCGCTCATGCGGGTGGTCAGGCTGCGGTCGACGAAACGGACAATCGGAACGTCAGGCAAGCCGGCCATACCGATGATGTGATCGACGCCGGCACCACCCGAGAAGATCACCTTGAGGTTCGGCGCGCGTCGAAAGAGATCGGCATCCGGCTTCCAGAGAAGCGCGTATTCCGTTTCGCTGAAATCACGCTCGCGATTGGCGGGATCGGCCAGATTGATGCTGCCGCGGTCGGCAAAGGCCGTTTTCAGGACGCGGGCGACACCTTCGGGGTTGAACTTGATATCGACGAGGACGGGAGGACGAACTGACATGATCTTCTTTACTGCTGCACGGCGGGCGTCGGCACCGCCTCAATGTTGAAGGCGGCCGCCATGAGTGCCTTGGTGTAATCGTCCTTCGGCGCGCGGAAGATTTCCGCGGACGGTCCCTGCTCCACCACCTTGCCGAAACGCATGACGATGACGTCGTTGGCGAGCGCCTTCACCACCTTCAGGTCGTGGCTGATGAAGAGATAGGCGAGGTCGTGCTTCTTCTGCAGATCGCGCAACAGGTCGACCACCTGCGCCTGCACGCTCATGTCGAGCGCGGATGTCGGCTCGTCGAGCATGACGAAACGGGGCTTCAGCACCATGGCGCGAGCTATGGCGATGCGCTGCCGCTGGCCGCCTGAAAATTCATGCGGATAGCGCCAGCGGGTCAGCGGATCGAGGCCTACCTCCTCCAGCGCCCAGCAGACACGCTGGTCGCGCTCCTCGGCGCTCAAGGCGCGCTCATGCACCTTCAGCCCTTCGGCAATGATATCGCCGACCGACATGCGGGGGCTGAGCGAACCGTAGGGATCCTGAAAGACGATCTGCAGCTGGTTACGCAACGGCCGCATTTCGCTGAACGAATAGCCGGCTATATCCTTGCCAACGAAGGCGATCCGTCCCTGCGAAGAGATCAGCCGGGTGAGCGCCAGGCCCAGTGTGGTCTTGCCGGAGCCGGATTCGCCGACGACGCCGAGCGTCTGGCCGGCGCGCAGCGAAAGATCGATGCCGTCGACCGCCTTCACATGATCGACGACGCGGCGCATCAGCCCCGCCTTGATCGGGAACCAGACACGGATATCCGAGCCTTCCATCACCACCGGCTTCGACGGATCGGCGAGCGGCGGCTCGCCGCGCGGTTCCGAGGCAAGAAGATGGCGGGTGTATTCATGCTTCGGACTGGCGAAGACCTCTTCGACAGTCCCGGTCTCGACGATTCGCCCCTTGGTCATGACGCAGACGCGGTCGGCGAATTTGCGCACGATGCCGAGATCATGGGTGATGAACAGCAGCGACATGCCGTGTGCCGCCTTCAATTGCCGGAGAAGCTCGAGGATCTGCGCCTGTACGGTGACGTCGAGGGCCGTGGTCGGCTCGTCGGCGATCAGCAGTTCCGGCCGGTTGGCGAGCGCCATGGCGATCATGACACGCTGGCGCTGACCCCCGGAGAGTTCGTGCGGATAGGCCTTCAACCGCTTCTCGGGCTCGCGGATGCCGACCTGGTTCAACAGTTCCAGCACCCGCGCGCGCGCCGGCTGTCCGATGAGCCCCTGGTGCAGGGCGAGGATCTCGGCGATCTGCTTCTCGATCGTATGAAGCGGATTGAGCGAGGTCATCGGCTCCTGGAAGATCATGGTGATGTCGTTGCCGCGCACCTCGCGCAGCGCCCGCTCCGATGCCTTCAGAAGGTCCTTGCCCTTGAACAGGATTTCCCCGGAGGGGTGGCTTGCCGAGGGATAAGGCAGAAGCCGCAGGATCGAGTTGGCCGAGACCGATTTGCCGGAGCCGGATTCGCCGACGAGCGCCACGACTTCGCCCTTGGCGATATCGAAGGAGATCCGATCGACGGCAATCGACGTTTCGCCGCCCTGATGAAAGGCAACCGAGAGATCGCGGACGGAAAGGAGTGGTTCTGTCATGTCACTCATTGAAACGTCTTCCTCGGATCGAAGGCGTCGCGCACGGCTTCGCCGATGAAGATCAAAAGAGAAAGCATGATCGACATGGTGAAGAAGGCCGTCAGCCCGAGCCAAGGCGCCTGCAGGTTGGTCTTGCCCTGGGCGATCATTTCGCCGAGCGAAGGGGAGCCGGGCGGCATGCCGAAGCCGAGGAAATCGAGCGACGTCAGCGTCGTGATCGAGCCTGAGAGAATGAAGGGCAGAAAGGTGAGCGTCGCCACCATGGCGTTCGGCAGCAGGTGGCGCCACATGATGGTGCGGTTGTTGACGCCGAGCGCACGCGCGGCGCGGACATATTCGAAATTGCGGGCGCGCAGGAACTCTGCGCGCACGACGCCGACAAAGCTGACCCAGGAGAAGAGCAGCATGATTCCGAGCAGCACGAAGAAGCCGGGCGGCAGGATGGCGGCGATAATGAGCAGGATATAAAGCACCGGCATCGACGACCAGATCTCGATGAAGCGCTGCAGCAAGAGATCGGTCAGGCCGCCGAAATAGCCCTGCACCGCCCCTGCCGTGACGCCGATAATCGCCGAGCAGATGGTCAACGCCAGGCCGAACAGCACCGATATGCGGAAGCCGTAGATAACGCGCGCCAGCACGTCACGCGCCTGGTCATCGGTGCCGAGCCAGTTGAGATTGCCGAGCGTGCAGCCGGGATCGTTCGCGCCTTGCGGATAACCTGAGCAACGCTCCTCTTTGGTCATCAGCCAGAAGGGGGGAGTCGGAGCCGAATGCGGAATGTTCGAGTTGACCGAGCGGTAGGAATAATGGATCGGCGGCCAGATCATCCAGCCATTGGCATTGATCTCATCTGCTATCACCGACGAGCGGTAGTCGGTTTCGGCGAGGAAGCCGCCGAATTTCTCCTCGGGATAGTCGATCAACACCGGAAACAGGATCTCGCCCTTATAGGAGGCGATGATCGGCCGGTCGTTGGCGAGGAATTCCGCGAAAAGGCTCAGCACGAACAGCAGCAGGAAAAGCCACAACGACCAATAGCCGCGGCCGTTCGCCCGGAAATTCTTCCACCGACGGATATTGGTCGGCGACAGCAGCCCCTTGCGCGGCGGTTTGACCGGGTTTGCGGTGGCAGGATTTGCGGCGGCGTCCATCAGACATCCCTCCGCTCGAAATCGATGCGCGGATCGATCCAGGTATAGATCAGGTCTGAGATCAGGCTGACGAAAAGACCGAGTAGCGAGAAGATATAGAGTGTCGCGAAGACGATCGGATAATCGCGGTTGACCACCGAGAGATAGCCGAGGCGGCCGAGGCCATCGAGCGAAAAGATGTTCTCGATCAGCAGCGAGCCAGTGAAGAAAGCGGAGATGAAGGCACCGGGAAAACCGGCGATGATGATCAGCATGGCGTTGCGGAAAACATGGCCGTAAAGCACCTGCCGCTCATTCAGACCCTTGGCGCGGGCTGTAACGACATATTGCTTCTTGATCTCCTCGATGAAGGAATTCTTGGTCAGAAGCGTCGTGGTGGCGAAGGCGGCGAGTGAAAGCGAGATCAGCGGCAGGGTGAGGTGCCAGAAATAATCGAGCGGTTTCTGCCACCAGGCGAGCTCACCGAAATTGTCGGAAACGAGGCCGCGCAGTGGGAACCAGTCGTAGAAAGAGCCGCCGGCGAAAAGCACGATCAGCAGGATGCCGAAGAGGAAGCTCGGAACGGCATAACCGACGACGATGACGCCCGAGGTCCAGACGTCGAAGGTCGACCCGTCCCTGACCGCTTTGCGAATGCCGAGCGGGATGGAAATCGCATAAGAGAAGATCAGGATCCAGATGCCGAGCGAGATCGACACCGGCAGTTTCTCCTTGATGAGGTCGAGCACGGAGGTATTGCGGAAGAAGCTCTCGCCGAAATCGAAGCGGATGTAATTCCACATCATCTCGCCAAAGCGCGTCAACGGCGGCTTGTCGAAGCCGAACTGTTTTTCGAGCTTGGCGATCAGCTCCGGATCGAGCCCCTGGGCGCCGCGATATTTCGAGCCTTCGTCGCTGCCGCCGCCACCTAGCAGATCTCCGCCGCCGGACAGGCGCTGATCGGCGCTGTCCGCCTGGCCGGTCAGCTGGGCAATCACCTGCTCGACCGGGCCGCCGGGGGCAAATTGCACGACGATGAAGGAAATCGCCATGATGCCGATAATGGTCGGTATCATCAAAAGCAGGCGGCGAATGACATAGGCGCCCATCAGCCTTCAGCCTCCGGGAAAGTATTTCTTGTCTGCACGCCGTTCAGTCCAATGCCGCTCAATCCGCCAGCCTTCCCTTGCCGGCCCCGCCGGCTTTTCGTGATTCGCTCGTGCCATTTGGAGCCCAGTGCCCCAGTATTGCAAGCCCGCTCATTTTGCCGAGGTCGACCACCAGGCATCGGGGAAGCCAAGGCTGTAGGCCGGGAACTCGGCAGGATGCGTTACTGTGTTCCAATAGGCGATATTAACGGTATCGCGGTAGAACAGGGGGATGACGTAATGGTTTGCGAGCAAGACTCGGTCCATTGCCTTGATCGCAGCGACCTGTTCATCGCGGTTCGGCGCGAAGATAATCATGCGGATGAGCTCATCGACGGCTGGATTGGCGATGCCCGCGTAGTTGCGAGAACCCTGCTGGTTGACAGAGCCGGATCCCCAATAGTCGGCTTGCTCGTTGCCCGGATTCATTGTCTCCGCCCAGACATTCCAGATCATATCGAAGTCAAAGCTGCGTTCGCGGTTGACAGCTTGCGAAGCGTCGACTGTCCGAACTCGCGCATCAATGCCGATTTTCTTGAGATTGCTGGCATAAGGCACTGCCCAGCGCTCCAACATGGGGCTCGACAATAATATCTCGAAACTCATTGGCTGGCCGGTCTTGGTATTGACCATGCGATTGCCCTTCAGCTCCCAGCCGGCTTCTTTCAGAAGAGCAATCGCCTTTCGGAGGTTGTCGCGGCTTTTCTGCGGATCACCGCCAACGGGATTGGCATAGGGTGTCGTGAAAACCTCCGGCGGAACCTTGTCCTTCATGCTCTGCAGTATTTCCAGTTCACGACCCTGGGGCAGGCCGGAGGAGGCGAGCTCGGTGTTCCAGAAATAACTGTCGATGCGCTTGTAGCTGTTGAAGGCAACCGTGCGGTTCAGCTCCTCGAAATCGAAACCGTAATTCAGTGCCTCGCGGACGCGCTCGTCCTTAAAGAGGTCACGCCGCATATTGGGTACCAGAGCCTGCAGAATGCCGGTGGAGCGCAGCGGATTTGCAACCTCTTCCTTCTTGAGGCGACCTTCCTTGACGGCGGGGAAATCATATCCCGTCGCCCAGCGGGCAGCCGTCGTCTCCTGCCAAAAGTCGCTGTTGCCGGCGCGAAAGGCTTCGAATTCGACGTCCCGATCACCGAAATAGGTGTAGATGACGTTGCGGAAATTGTTCTGGCCGACATTCACATTGAGATCCTTGCCCCAATAGTCGTCACGCAGTTCATAACGGATCGTCGCTCCGGGCGAGAAGGACGCGATCTTGTAGGGCCCTGAACCCATCACTGGTTCGAGCGTCGTCTTTGAGATGTCGCGCGGCTTGCCGTCCGGTCCCTGCCCCTCCCACCAATGTTTCGGCACAACGACCAACTGGCCGAGAATATTCGGAAGCTCGCGGTTGTTCTTCTCGTCGAAAGTGAAGGTGACGTCGCGATCGCCGGTCTTTTCGGCCTTTACCACGTGGCGATAGTAGTTTGCGGTGGCGGGATTGTGCTCCTTGGTCTTATCCAGGCTGAAAATGACATCTTCGGGCGTCACCGGCTGCCCGTCCGCCCATTTCGCCTCTTTGCGCAGGCGAAAGGTCGCACGCGAAACGTCTGCGGGAAAGGACAGTCCTTCGGCGAGCAGGCCGTAGGACACAAGCAGCTCGTCATCGGCGGGCTTCATCAACGTGTCGAATACCAGCGTCAGGCCTACCGCCGTCTGACCTTTTGCAAGGAGCGGATTAAAGGTGTCGAAGGCGCCGCTCGCGGAAAGGCGCAGATCTCCGCCCTTTGGGGCATTTGGATTGACGTAGTCGAAATGAGCAAAGCCCGGCTTGTATTTCATTTCGCTGATGACCGAGCTTCCGATCTGAAACGGCTGCTCTTCACCCATTGCCGTCAAAGGCGTCAAAGCACCCGCAAGCGATAGAAACAGACCGATTTTCGACCACAAAGTCGCCATTCACGCATTCCCCTGAATATTGAGCGATTAGACAATACGAGAAATAGGGGCGAAAAACAGGAGAGAGTTTGGTTTTTGGCCGGCTCGCGAAATTTTGAGCCGCCAGTTCCCGTCAGGAACGCCAGTGCTTGGGCGCCGCGGCGATCCGTCACCGGCTCGTGCTGCATCCGTCCGCCAAATCATCGATTCACCAAAATCGCTTTTCACGATAGATTCGAACGCAAATCACTTCAGCAGCGGCTCAAGGGAACAGCATGGCATTCGGCTTCGCTCAAGCTTTCAGGACATTCGGCAAACTGGCAATTGCCGGCGCGATCGGTGCCGGCCTTGCGGCCGGCGACGTCGGCGCCGAGCAGAAGACGCCAAGCCCAGGCAGCGCCAAGGCGCTGTTCGCAGGCGTCAGCCTGCCGACGCAGGGGCCGGCGCAGCCGATCGGCTTTTATGCAAAGGGCTGCATGACCGGCGCGGTGGCGCTGCCGACCGACGGGCCGACCTGGCAGGCGATGCGGCTTTCGCGCAATCGCCGCTGGGGCAACCCGGCGATGATTGCGCTCCTGGAACGGTTTTCGCAGGATGCGGTCAAATATGCCGGCTGGCCGGGCATCCTCGTCGGCGATGTCGCCCAGCCGCGCGGCGGGCCGATGCTCAACGGTCATTCCTCGCACCAGATCGGCCTCGATGCCGATATCTGGTTCACCCCGATGCCGGCGCGCCGCATGACGGCTGAGGAGCGCGAGGACCTGCCCTTCACAAGCATGCTGCAGAAGGACAAGTTCCTCACCGTCAACCCGAAGGTATGGACGGAATCGCGGGCGCGGCTCCTGATGCTGGCGGCGAGCTATCCCGAAGTGGAGCGCATCTTCGTCAATCCGGCGATCAAGAAGAAGATGTGTGACACCTGGACCGGCGACCGTACCAACCTTGGTAAGCTCCGGCCGATATACGGCCATGACTCGCATTTCCACATCCGCATCAAATGCCCGCCCGGTGCTGCCGGATGTACGCCGCAAGCCCCGGTGCCCGCCGGAGACGGCTGCGACAAGTCGCTCGCCTATTGGTTCACACCGGCGCCTTGGGCGCCACCGAAACCGCCCAAACCCGGCGCCAAGCCGCCGAAGCCGCCGCGTGAGATGATGGTGTCCGACCTGCCGAAGGCCTGCGCCGCTGTGCTCGATGCCGCTTCCGTCGCTTCGATGCAAGCCGCCACCTATGGCGGGCCTTCCGCTGCAAGCGCGCTCGCCGCCGTTCCGGCAGCCGCGCCGGCTGATGACGACGAGGGGTTGCCGGATGTCGGCCCGTTGCCAAACGACAAGCCGGCGGTCCAATGAAGGGGCAGAGGCGCTGTCTTTCAAATCGCAAACACTTGGTATAAAGCGATCAAATCGATTGAATTGTTGGGGCGGAGATTCACTTCATGGCCGGCAGCAAATGCCTTGCGCTGATCGCGCATGACCAGAAGAAGGACGACATGGCGGCTTTCGCCCGCGCCAATCAGGACCTTCTTTCACACTGGAAGATCGTCGCGACGGGTACCACCGGCGGTCGGGTGCTCGATGCTGCTCCCGATCTCGACGTCATCAGGCTGAAAAGCGGGCCGCTCGGCGGCGACCAGCAGATCGGCGCGCTGATCTCGACCGGCGAAGTCGACGCGCTGATTTTCTTCGTCGACCCGCTGACGCCGATGCCGCATGATGTCGACGTGAAGGCGCTGATGCGGCTCGCCATCGTCTACGACATTCCGATGGCGCTCAACCTCGCGACCGCTATAAAGCTCCTACCCACCCTCGAAGCCTGATCAGCACGGAACCGGCCATGCCCAAACCCAGCCACAGCACCGCTCCGCTTCCCTTCCCGATCCTGATCGGCGATATCGGCGGCACCAATGCCCGCTTCTCTATCCTCAGCGATGCCTATGCCGAGCCGAAACAGTTTCCGAACGTGCGCACGGCGGATTTCGCCACGATCGACGAAGCGATCCAGAAGGGCGTGCTCGACAAGACGGCGGTGCAGCCGCGCTCGGCGATCCTCGCTGTCGCCGGCCCGATCAACGACGATGAGATCCCCCTGACCAATTGCGACTGGGTGGTGCGGCCGAAGACGATGATCGAGGGCCTCGGCATCGAGGATGTGCTCGTCGTCAACGATTTCGAGGCGCAGGCGCTGGCGATTGCCGCCCTATCGGATGAAAACCGCGAACGCATCGGCAGCGCCAGCGGCGATATGGTCGCCTCGCGCGTTGTGCTCGGTCCCGGTACCGGCCTCGGCGTCGGCGGGCTTGTGCATGCCCAGCATACTTGGATCCCGGTTCCCGGCGAAGGCGGCCATATCGATCTCGGGCCGCGCAGCAAGCGCGATTATGAGATCTTTCCGCATGTCGAGACCATCGAAGGCCGTGTTTCGGCCGAACAGATCCTCTGCGGACGCGGCCTCGTCAATCTCTACAACGCCATCTGCGTGGCAGACGGCATCCAGCCGACGATGAAGGATCCGGCCGAGATCACCTCGCACGCGCTGGCGGTTAGCGACAAGGCGGCCGTTGAGACCGTTTCGCTGTTTGCCACCTATCTCGGCCGCGTGGCAGGCGACATGGCGATGGTGTTCATGGCGCGCGGCGGCGTCTACCTCTCCGGCGGCATCTCGCAAAAGATCCTCCCGGCGCTGAAGAAACCGGAATTCCGCCAGGCTTTCGAGGACAAGGCGCCGCATAGCGCGCTGCTTCGCACGATCCCCACCTATGTCGTGACCCATCCGCTGGCGGCGCTCGCAGGGCTTTCGTCCTATGCGCGCATGCCTGCTAATTTCGGGGTATCGACGGAAGGCCGCCGCTGGCGGCGCTGAGCCTAGCGCGCGTCCCTCGGGATGCGCCGCGCTCTAGCCAAACCAGTCCCAACTCTTTATAGAGCCGGCCACGGTGCGCGCCACGTCCACGACGCGCCCATTCTCGGACAGGAAGCTTGATATTTGGAAGCCGTGGAAAGCAGAAAGCAGAGCGTCAGCAGCGATACCGTAACCGGCATCCTGAAGCGCATCATCGCTGAAAACGGCCGCGACCATCTCTGGGGTTATGTCTTCGCGATCGCCTGCCTCGTGGTCGTGGCGCTTTCGACGGCATTCACCGCCTGGATCATGCGGGCGATCATCGACGAAGCCTTCGCCAACCGCCGCGCCGATGTCGTCTGGATCATCTGTCTTTCGATCTTCGTCGCCTTCGTGCTGCGCGGCTTTGCCAGCTATGGCCAAGCTGTGGCGCTTTCCAAGGTCGGCAACAATATCGTCGCCCGCTATCAGCGCCGCCTCTATGCGCATCTGATGACGCTTTCCGTGGGCTTTTTCAGCGAGGCACGCTCGGCTCACATCGCAGCGCAGGTGAGCCAGAACGTCAGCGGCATCCGTGACGTGCTCAACCTGACGATCACCTCGACGGTGCGCGACCTCCTGACTTTCGTTTCGTTGATCGGCGTGATGGTCCTGCAGGACCCGCTGCTCAGCCTCGCCGTGTTCGTCATGGCGCCGCCGCTGCTCTATGCACTGCGTTATGTTTCCAAACGTCTTCGCTCGGCGACCCGTGAGGCCGTGCATCTGAACAGCCACGTGCTGGGGGCCATGCAGGAGACGATCCAAGGTATTGCCATCGTCAAAGCCTTTACGATGGAAGAGGAACTGGAGAACAAGGTCAACAAGCTCATCACGGCCGCCGAAAACCGGGCGAACCGGATTGCCCGGCTTTCCGAGCGAACCTCGCCGCTGACGGAGAGCTTCGCAGGCTTTGCCGTCGCCAGCGTGCTCGCCTATGCCGCCTATCGCTCGATCTATTACAATGTCGCCCCGGGCGCCTTCTTCTCCTTCGTAACGGCCCTGCTGCTTGCCTATGACCCGGCCCGCCGCCTTGCCCGCCTGCAGGTGCAGATGGAACGCGCCGTCGTCAATGCGCGGATGATCTACGAATTGCTCGACATGGAGCCGCGCCAGCGCGATCTGGCGGATGCCCGGCCGTTGACGGTGACACAGGCGCGCATTGAATTCCGCAATGTTTCCTTTGCCTACGGCAATGAAAGCGTGCTGAACAACGTGAGCTTTGTTGCCGAGGGCGGGGCGACCACGGCGCTCGTCGGCCCTTCGGGTGCGGGCAAATCCACCGTCATCAGCCTCATTCCGCGCTTCTACGATCCGCGCGAAGGCGAAATCCTGATCGACGGACAGGATATTGCCCACGTCACCAAGAAGTCGCTGCGCCACCAGCTCGCCTATGTCTCGCAGCAGCCCTACCTGTTCGAGGGCACGATCCGCGACAATATCCGCTACGGCCGGCCGGAAGCGACCGATGCCGACGTGGAAGGGGCGGCCCGGCTGGCCTATGCGCATGACTTCATCTCAGCGCAGCCGCAGGGCTACGATACCCCTGTCGGCGAAAACGGCGTGACGCTTTCGGGCGGCCAACGCCAGCGGCTTTCGATCGCCCGCGCTTTGGTGCGCAACGCGCCGATCCTGCTGCTCGACGAAGCGACCTCCGCCCTCGACACCGAATCCGAGGCCGCCGTGCAGAAGGCGCTCGAGGAGGCGATGACCGGACGCACCGTCGTTGTCATTGCCCATCGACTTTCGACCGTGGTGCGCGCCGACAAGATCGTCGTCATGCAGCAGGGCCGGGTCGTCGAGGAGGGCAATCATGAGACGCTTGCGAAGGTCAGCGACGGTCTTTACGCTCGCCTCAACAACCTGCAGAGGCCCTCGGCCTCGGATTCATACTAACATGGCGAGACTGACATGAGCGATGCTGCGATGAAACTGGTGGTGGTCGGCGCAGCTGGACGCATGGGGCAGACGCTGATCCGGCTGATTCATTCGATCGAAGGCGTGACGCTGCATGCCGCGATCGAGCGCGCCGGCTCCCCATTCGTCGGCAAGGATGCCGGTGAGATTGCCGGACTCGGGCCGACCGGCGTCATCATCGGCGACGACCCGCTCCAGGCCTTCCTTCATGCCGAAGGCGTAGTCGACTTCACCGCGCCTGCCGCCACGGTGGAGTTTTCCGGTCTCGCCGCTCAGGCCCGCATCGTTCATGTTGTCGGTACGACGGGCTGCTCGAGCGAGGACAACGCGAATATCGCCGCCGCGGCCCGCCATGCCCGCATCGTCAAGTCGGGCAATATGAGCCTCGGCGTCAATCTGCTGAGCGTGCTGACCCGGCAGGCCGCGCGGGCGCTCGAGCCCGCCGACTGGGATATCGAGATCCTGGAAATGCACCACAAGCACAAGGTGGACGCGCCTTCCGGCACCGCCCTCCTCCTCGGCGAGGCCGCGGCCAAGGGGCGCAACATCGACCTCGCTTCGAAATCGGTCAGGGTGCGCGACGGCCATACCGGCGCCCGCGAGGCGGGCACGATCGGTTTTGCGACGCTGCGGGGCGGCTCGGTCATAGGCGAGCATTCCGTGCTTTTCGCCGGAGAAGGCGAAATCGTCACCCTGTCGCACAGCGCGGCCGACCGTTCTATCTTCGCGCGCGGCGCCATCAAAGCCGCGCTCTGGGCGCGCGACAATAAGCCGGGTCTCTATTCCATGCTCGACGTGCTCGGGCTTTCTTCCCAATAAGGATACTACGGAGGCATATTCATGAGCGGTACCCTCGTCCTCGTTCGCCACGGCCAGAGCGACTGGAACCTGAAGAATCTCTTCACCGGCTGGAAGGACCCTGACCTGACGGAACTTGGCGTCCAGGAAGCCAAGGACGGCGGCGCTGCGCTTGCCGAATACGGGATCAAGTTCGACGTCGCCTATACCTCGGCGCTGGTGCGCGCGCAGCACACGCTGAAGCTCATCCTCGACAAGGTCGGCCAGCCCGATCTCGAAACCATCCGCGACCAGGCGCTGAACGAGCGCGACTACGGCGATCTCTCCGGCCTCAACAAGGACGATGCGCGCGCCAAATGGGGCGAGGAACAGGTGCATATCTGGCGCCGTTCCTACGACGTGCCGCCGCCCGGCGGTGAAAGCCTGCGCGATACCGGCGCCCGCGTCTGGCCCTACTATCTCACCGAGATCCTGCCGCGCGTGCTGCGCGGCGAAAAGGTGCTGGTGGCCGCACACGGCAATTCGCTGCGTTCGCTGGTCATGGTGCTCGACAAGCTGACCAAAGAAGGCGTGCTCGCCCTCAACCTCGCGACCGGCGTTCCCATGGTTTACAAGCTGAACGCGGATTCCACCGTCGCCTCCAAAGAAGTGCTGGGCGATATGTCCGGCGCACACTGAATTCTGTGAGGCGTGCCACCGAACGGGTCGGCGCGCCTTGTCTCAATTCCTGGCCTCAGTTCTCGATCGTGAACTGCACTCGGTCGGCTGCGAAGCGGCTTATCGAATATTGCACCGGCACGCCGTCGAGATCGGTGTTCATCGCCTTGGCGATCAGCAGGATCGCGCCGGGAGTGAGTTCCAGATCTGCAAGGTCGGCTGTCGCAGCATGGGCGGCTGTTATCTCGGTCGTCGCCCGGACGTAGTCCCCGAGGCCGAGCTCGGCGAAAGCCTTGGTGATCGATTCGTGCTTGCGGTAGGACTCACCGATCCCGGCGAAACGTTCGGCGGGAAACCAGCTCGTCGCCTTTGAAACCGGCCGCCTGTCGGCATGGCGCAATGTTTCCAGCCGGATCACTTGCTCACCCTGTTTCAGGCCCAGCCAACGGGCAACGTCGGCGCTCGCCTCCTCCTGCGCCTCATCGAGCAGAAGGCCGCGCATCTCGCGCGCCTGATCGCCGATGCCGGCGGTGAAACGCGTGCGCCGGGTGATCGGGAAATTCAGCCGCTCCTTGCGCTCGATCAGCGTGCCGCGACCTTGCACAGCACGCACGATTCCCTCCTGCGCCAGCGCAGCCAGCGCACTGCGAACCGTATGGCGGTTGACGCCGAATTGCAGCGCCAGCACCATTTCCGGCGGCACCATTCCGGTTTCGTCATAGGCTCCGTTGCCGATCGCCTCGCGAATCCGATCGGCGATCTGACGCCACAGCGCCACACCCGTCTGCCTCTGCACCTGCTTCAGTCCTGCCATTCCGCCCTGCCCTGCTCACAATGTCACACGCTTGTCACGACACCGATTTAAGGCTAGGTATAGCTTGTATGGTTGTCTATATCAATGGACATTTCGAGGAAGAGCAGCGATGATATCAGCGGACAAGACAGACGCCGCCTCACAGACGGTCTTGGAGCGCAAACGCGCCGCCGATCTGCTGGCGCGTGCGGAACGGAGCGAACTCCAGGCGGCCTGGGACGCGTTGCCGCAAAAGCCCGTGACTTATCCGGTGCGCGGACCGGAGACGGGACTGGTGATGGTGCGCGGCCGCGTCGGCGGCGGCGGAGCTCCCTTTAATCTCGGCGAGGTGACGGTGACGCGCGCAACGGTGCGGCTCGAGTCCGGCTCCATCGGTCATGCGCAGGCGCTCGGCACCGACCGGGAGAAGGCCCGTCTTGCGGCGATCTTCGACGCGCTCTGGCAGGAAGAGGCGACCAGAGATTTCGTCGAACAGGCGCTGCTTTTGCCGATCGAGGAAAGGATCGCCACCACCGAACGTCGCAAGGCGGATGAGACGGCGGCAACCCGCGTCGACTTCTTCACCGTGGTGCGGGGGGACAACTGATGGGTCTGACGACAGAAGTTTTTACCGGTGGCTTTACCGATCCGGTTTTCCACGCGCAGAGCGTCTTCAAGATGCTGATGGACGGCATGGCCCGCCCCGGCACCGTCCAGACCGTTGAGCCCGAGATCGACCCGCCGGCGCCGCTCGGTGTTGCCGCCGGCACGATCGCGCTCACTCTTTGCGACCATGACACACCAGTCTGGCTGACCTCGGGACTGGCGAAAGCCGCTATGCCGGACTGGCTCGGCTTCCACACCGGCGCCCCGCTGACCGCCGAAAAGGCGGATGCGCGCTTTGCCTTCATCGAGGCGGGCACTGCACTTTGCTCCTTCGGCCTGTTTGCGTCAGGCACGCAGGAATATCCCGACCGCTCGACGACTGTCGTCATCGAGCTTCCCGACCTCGAAGGCGGACGCAGGCTGGCGCTGATCGGCCCCGGCATCCAAAACGTGACCGAGATCGCGCCGGCCGGCCTGCCGGAGACATTCCTACGGCTCTGGACCGAGAACCGCGCGCTTTTTCCGCGCGGCATCGACATCGTGCTGACATCGGGCAAGCGCTTTGTCTGCCTGCCTCGCACCACCAAGATCACAGCAACGGAGATCTGAGCTCATGTATGTTGCCGTCAAGGGTGGCGAGGCCGCCATTGCCAATGCCCACCGTCTGCTCGCCGACCGTCGCCGCGGTGACCGGTCGCTGCCAGCGATCGGCATCGACCAGATCGTCGAACAACTCGCCCTCGCCGTCGACCGCGTCATGGCCGAGGCCTCGCTTTTCGACCGGACTCTCGCAGCGCTGGCCGTCCGTCAATCGCGCGGCGACATGATCGAGGCGATCTTCCTGCTGCGCGCTTACCGCACGACGCTGCCGCGCTTCGGTTATTCCAGACCGCTCGACACGGCTGGCATGGCGATCGAACGCCGTATCTCGGCGACCTACAAGGATCTGCCGGGCGGCCAGCTGCTCGGCCCCACCTTCGACTATACCCACCGGCTGCTCGATCCCTCCCTGCTTGAGGACGAAGCGGTCGAGGCGCCGGCCCAGCGTCCGGCCGAGACCGGCCGCGTCATGCGCGTCTCCGAAATCCTCGGCGAGGAGGGCCTGATCGAGGCCGACGGCGACATGCCCGAGGACAACGAGATCGGCGACCTGACCCGCGAGCCGATGGAATTCCCGATGACCCGCGATCTGCGCCTACAGGCGCTTGCCCGCGGCGACGAGGGCTTCCTGCTGGCGCTCGGTTATTCAACCCAGCGCGGCTACGGCCGCAACCATCCTTTCACCGGGGAGATCCGCATCGGCGAAGTCGAGGTGGAATTCGACGTGCCTGAGCTCGGTTTCGCGGTCTCGCTCGGCACGATCCAGATCACCGAATGCCAGATGGTCAACCAGTTTAAGGGCTCGGCGAAGGCGCCGCCGCAATTCACCCGCGGCTACGGTCTGGTCTTTGGCCAGAGCGAACGCAAGGCGATGGCAATGTCGCTGGTCGATCGGGCCCTTCGCGCCGAAGAGCTCGGCGAGGATATCACCGCGCCGGCACAGGACGAGGAATTCGTCATTTCACACTCCGACAACGTTCAGGCAACGGGTTTCGTCGAGCATCTGAAGCTTCCGCATTATGTGGATTTCCAGGCCGAACTCGATCTCGTCCGCCGCATGCGTCGCGAATTTGAAGCCGCCCGCAACGGCGGCGAAGAGATGAAGGAAGCCGCCGAATGAGCGATCTCGCCAGCTACAACTTCGCCTATCTCGACGAACAGACCAAGCGGATGATCCGCCGCGCCATCCTGAAAGCCATCGCCATTCCCGGCTACCAGGTACCCTTTGCCAGCAGAGAAATGCCGATGCCTTACGGGTGGGGCACCGGCGGCGTGCAGGTGACCGCTTCGATCATCGGGCCGGATGACGTTCTGAAAGTCATCGACCAGGGCGCCGATGACACGACCAACGCTGTCTCCATCCGCGCCTTTTTCCAGAAGGTCGCCAATGTCGCGGTGACGACGCGCACCAGCGATGCGACGATCATCCAGACGCGCCACCGCATCCCGGAAGAGAAGCTCGGGCCCGGCCAGGTGCTCGTCTATCAGGTGCCGATCCCCGAGCCGCTGCGCTTCCTTGAGCCGCGCGAGACCGAGACGCGCAAGATGCATGCGCTCGAGGAATACGGCCTCATGCATGTGAAGCTCTATGAGGATATCGCCCGCAACGGCCGCATCGCCACGACCTATGCCTATCCGGTCAAGGTGCATGGCCGCTACGTGATGGATCCCTCGCCGACGCCGAAATTCGATAATCCGAAGATGCACAAGTCGGAAGCGCTGCAGCTTTTCGGCGCCGGCCGCGAAAAGCGAATCTATGCGGTGCCGCCCTATACCGATGTCGTCAGCCTGGATTTCGAAGACCATCCCTTCGAGATCCAGCGCTTCGACAGGCCCTGCGCGCTCTGCGGCGCAGAGGATGTCTACCTCGACGAGGTCATCCTCGACGATAAGGGCGGGCGCATGTTCGTCTGCTCCGATACCGACCATTGCGAAGACCGCCGAGCCCAGGGGCATGCCGGCGAAATGCTGGCCCGGGAGGCTGCAGAATGACCGATATACCGCTTCTCAAGGTCAACGACCTCTCGAAGTTCTACGGCAAACGCATCGGCTGCCGGAACGTCTCCCTCGAGCTCTGGCCCGGCGAAGTGCTGGCCATCGTCGGCGAATCCGGCTCCGGCAAGACGACGCTGCTCAACTGCATCTCCACCCGGTTGATGCCGACGACCGGCAGCGTCGAATACCACATGCGCGATGGCAACTACCGCGACCTCTACCGCATGAACGAGGCGGAGCGCCGATTCCTGATGCGCACGGACTGGGGTTTCGTGCACCAGAACCCGGCCGATGGATTGCGCATGACCGTATCGGCGGGTGCCAATGTCGGTGAACGGCTGATGGCGATCGGCGACCGGCACTACGGCAAGATCCGCTCTACCGCCATCGACTGGCTCGAACGCGTCGAGATCGACGCTGACCGCATCGACGACCAGCCGCGCGCCTTTTCCGGCGGCATGCGCCAGCGCCTGCAGATCGCCCGCAATCTCGTCACCGGTCCGCGCCTGGTCTTCATGGATGAACCCACAGGCGGCCTCGACGTATCGGTGCAGGCGCGCCTGCTCGATCTCGTGCGCGGCCTCGTCAACGATCTCGGCCTCTCGGCCATCGTCGTCACCCACGATCTCGCCGTCGCTCGCCTGCTCTCGCACCGCATGATGGTGATGAAGGACGGCTACGTCATCGAACAGGGTCTTACCGACCGCGTGCTCGACGATCCCAGAGAGCCTTACACGCAGTTGCTCGTCTCCTCGATCCTGCAGGTCTGAGCTAGAAACCAGGAAACCCAAATCATGCCAACGCCCCTCGTCGTCTCCGAAGTCTCGAAGAGCTTCACCATGCACCTGCGCGACGGCATCAGGCTGCCTGTCGTCTCGGATGTCGCCTTCTCGGTATCTGCGGGTGAATGCGTCGTGCTCGGCGGCCCCTCGGGCATCGGCAAGAGCTCGCTGCTCAAGATGATCTACGGCAATTATGCCGTCGACACCGGTCAGATCCTCATTCGCCACCACGGGCGGATCGTCGATCTCGCCTCCGCCGATCCACGCACCGTGCTCACCGTTCGCCGCAATACGCTCGGCTATGTCAGCCAATTCCTGCGCACTGTGCCGCGCGTGGCGACAATCGACGTGGTGGCCGAGCCGCTCGTGGCGCGCGGCGAAGATGTCGTCGTTGCACGGGAAAAGGCAGGCGCCCTGCTCGCCAGGCTCAACTTGCCGGAAGCGCTGTGGCAGCTGCCGCCCGCCACCTTCTCCGGTGGCGAGCAGCAGCGCGTCAACATCGCCCGAGGCTTCATCACCGAGCATACGATCCTGCTCCTCGATGAACCCACAGCCTCGCTCGATGCGAAAAATCGCGCCGTTGTCGTCGGCATGATCGCGGAGAAGAAGAAGGCGGGCGTCGCCCTTCTCGGCATCTTCCACGACGAGGAAGTGCGCGAGGCCGTCGCCGACCGCATCCTCGACGTCCAGCAGTTCTCTCCTCGGAAGATCGCCGCATGAGCCGCCAGTTGGGTACCGAGCCCTATATCCACGAAACGGCTGATGTCAGCGACTCTATCTTTGGGCGCTACACCGAGGTCTCAGAACGCTGCCGCATTAGCGAAGCCACCTTCGGCGACTATTCCTACATCATGCAGGACGGGGCCGTCTGGTGCGCGACGATCGGCAAGTTCGTCAATATCGCCGCCGCCGTGCGCATCAACGCCACCAACCATCCGACCTGGCGCGCGACCCTGCATCATTTCACCTATCGCGCCGCCGACTACTGGCCCGACGCCGACATGGAGACGGACTTCTTCGCCTGGCGGCGCGCAAACCGGGTGACGATCGGCCACGACGTTTGGATCGGCCATGGTGCGACCATCTTGCCCGGCGTCAAAGTCGGCAACGGCGCCGTTATCGGTGCCGGGGCCGTCGTATCGAAGGACGTTGCGCCATACACGATCGTCGGCGGTGTGCCGGCCAAGCTCATCCGCGAACGTTTCGCGAAAGAGATCGGCGAACGCATGGACAGACTTTCCTGGTGGGATTGGCAACACGACCGGTTGCGCCTGGCTTTGCAAGATTTCCGCAACTTAAGCGTGGAAGATTTTCTAGCCCGCTACGAGGGCTAGACACCGCCTCCGCAGCGCGGAGATTTGTGACACTTCTTACACAAATCTGACATTTGAGGTTCATCAAGCGGGACTAATGCGGTGCTGACCAAGGCCTGAAGTGCAAGGGACCAGCATGATGTTCGAGCTGAAGGATGTCACCCGTCGTTTCGGAAAAAAGCTCGCCGTCGATGCCGTGACCCTCACCATTCCCCAGGGTCAGATGGTCGGCATCATCGGCCGCTCCGGCGCCGGCAAGTCGACGCTGCTGCGCATGATCAACCGCCTGCAGGAGCCGAGCTCCGGCTCCATTCATTTCGCCGGCGTCGAGGTCTCCGGGTTTCGAGGCCAGGCATTGCGCAACTGGCAGCGCGACTGTGCGATGATCTTCCAGCAGTTCAACCTAGTGCCGCGCCTCGATGTCCTGACCAATGTCATGCTCGGCCGCCTCAATCACCGCCCGACGCTTCTGAGCCTCCTCAACGTCTTCACCCGCGAGGAGCGCGTGCATGCGATCGCGGCACTCGAACGCCTCGGCATCGAGCAGACGGCGCTGCAGCCGGCCGGCACGCTTTCCGGCGGCCAGCAGCAGCGCGTGGCGATCGCCCGCGCGCTGATGCAGAACCCGAAGATGGTGCTCGCCGACGAACCGATCGCCTCGCTCGATCCGCTGAACGCCAAGATCGTCATGGATGCGCTGCGCGACATCAACGAGCGTGAGGGCATCACCGTCATCACCAATCTGCATACGCTCGACACCGCCCGCAACTATTGTGAGCGCATCGTCGGCATGGCCGGCGGCCGCGTCGTCTTCGACGGCAAGCCCTCGGAGCTGACGGCCGAAGCAGTGAAGGAAATCTACGGCACGGACAAGGACGGCGCCGGCATCGACGAAACGATGACCTCGACCTCCATCAATATCGCTCCCGAGGGCGCCAACAATCAATCCGCCGGCGTCCAGCGGCTGGCGTTGGCTGGTCTCTGACAGAGGCGGCCGCGATCGAACGCCCGCGTTAAGGGCACACTTCTTCGTAACGGGAAGGCCGGAGACACCGGTCGATAGGAGAGAACGCATGTTGAAGAAAGCACTCTTTGCGGCAACGGCGCTGTTTGCGCTCGCCGGCGCCGCCAATGCCGCAGACCTCAAGGAATTCCGCATCGGCATCCTTGGCGGCGAAAATGAAACTGACCGCCTGCGCAACTATGCCTGCCTCGCCGACCACCTAAAGCAGGAATTCGGCTTCGAGAAGGTCTCGCTCTTCCCGGCCGCCGATTATGACGGCGTTATCCAGGGCCTGCTCGGCGGCACGCTCGACTTCGCCGAACTCGGCGCTTCCGGTTACGCCTCCGTCTACCTGAAGGATCCGAAGGCTGTTACGCCGATCCTGACGACGCAGCAGAAAGACGGTTCGACGGGTTATTACTCGATCGGCCTCGCACTGAAGTCCTCCGGCATCAAGACCATCAAGGACGCCAAGGGCAAGAAGCTCGGCTACGCCGATCCGGACTCCACCTCCGGTTACCTCGTGCCGCTGACTCAGATCCCGAAGGACACCGGCATGCCGAACGACAAGTTCTTTGCCTCGACCCAATTCAACGGCGGTCACGAAAACAACCTGCTTGCCGCCTATGACGGCAAGGTCGATGTCGCCGTCGACGACTCGTCGGGCATCGGCGACTTCAAGGATGGCTACACTTCCGGCACGTTCCGCAAGGAAGTCGACAAGGGCGCCGTCGATCCGAACAAGCTCGTTGAAGTCTGGCGTTCGCCGCTGATCCCGAACGGCCCGTTGGTCGTGCGCAACGCTCTCGGCCAGGAGTGGCAGACGAAGCTCGCAGCCTTCTTCACGGCCCTGCCGGAAAAGGATCACAAGTGTTTCTCGGCTGTCGAAGGCGGCGACTACAAGGGCTACGCTCCCGTCAAGCACGACTTCTACAAGGCCGTCGTCGAAGTTCGCAAGGCGGCCATCGGCGGCTGATCGCCTTTTGAATACGGGGGCGGCTGACAACGGCCGCCCTTTGTTTGTTATCCGCGGAGCGTCCATGACCATTGCCGACACACAGCCGCACATGCAGAGCACGCAGGAGATCGGCACCGCCTGGGACCGGATGGTCGCCAAGCGCCGCTTCTACACCGTGCTCGGCCTGGTTATCCTTATCGCGGCTTTCGTGAGCTCCGTCCGCTTTGCCGATGAGAGCAATGCCGGCCATTTCTTCGAACGCCTGCCGCACCTATTCGACTTCCTGAGCTGGCTCATCCCCAAGGATTGGAACGACGTCTGGCGCGCGATCTTCGACATAGCGAGCGTCAACGACAAGGGCGGCGAGGAATTCAACTTCATCAAAGGCCGCGTCTATATCTGGGGAGACTTCTACATCCCGGAATATTTCGAGCTGATGATCATCACGATCAACGTGGCGCTGATCTCGACTGTCATCGCCTTCGTCTTTGCCGTGCCCTTGAGCTTCTTTGCGGCGCGCAACCTGACGAGTTCGTGGCCGCTGCGCGTCTTCACCAAGCGGCTGATGGAATTCCTGCGCGCCTTCCCGGAAATCGTCATCGCCGGCCTGTTTTCGGCGATCCTGTCGATCGGGCCGGTCGCCGCCATCATCGCCATCACCCTGCACACGATCGGCGCGCTCGGCAAACTCTTCTACGAGGTTGCCGAAAACATCGACATGAAGCCGCATGAGGGGATGAAGGCCGTCGGCGCCAACTGGTGGGAGCGGGTGCGCTTCGCCGTCCTGCCGCAAGTGCTGCCGAATTTCACCTCCTATGCGCTGCTGCGCCTGGAGATCAACGTGCGCGCCTCGACCATCATCGGCGCCGTCGGCGGCGGCGGCATCGGCGAAGAGCTGAAGCTTTCGATCTCGCGCGGCTTCGGCGCAAAGACCGTTGCCCTCGTACTCCTGTTGTTCGTGACGATCATCGCCGCTGACCAGTTCTCCGCCTGGCTGCGCCGCCGTCTCGTCGGCGAACACGCCTTCCTTCTGCAACATTGAGGCCGCCATGACGGTGATCGACGCAAACCGCATGCATGAGATTGAAGCGCGCTATCCAGAATATTTCCACCGGTCGTTCCGCCAGCGTTTCGGCGGGCTGATGATCCTCAGTGCGAGCCTCCTCTACGGCCTCTACGCCGTCTGGTTCTTTGACCTGCCCAAGCTTCTTGCCGAAGCCCACTGGGAGCGCGTTGGCATCTATCTCAGCCAATGGGTGAGTTATGATGTGCAGCCGGACTTCCGCATCCAGGATGACGGCTCGATCGAGGTGCGTTATCCCCGCTTCTCGCCGCTCGGCGACAATCCGCATCCGGACTGGGTGGTCAACAATCCCGATGGCAGCATCACCGTTTCCGTCAGCGGCACCAGCCGCAGCATCACCGTTTCGAAGAGCGAAACGATCGTGACCGCGCACGGCGTCAGCGTCCCGGTCAACGTTTCGAGCGGCGCGCCCGAGGTGGTCGGCCCGGTGCCGAGCTGGATGACGGTCTATGACGACAACGTGCTCGCTGATCTCGGCTTTGCCGGCGACGTCAGCATTTCCGTCGATCGCGTGAAAGTTCGCAAGCGTTTCCTCGGCTGGGCAAATTTCCTCTTCGACACGCAATCGTCATTCTTCGACAAGCCGGTCGGCGACGTCCTTGGCCTCATTGTCTCCGGCCCGCGCATCAAGCCCGACCAGTCCAACCTGTCGCTCGCTTTCGATGACATCTGGAACAACAGCGAATGGCAGCACGGCGACGTCTGGACCAAGCTTTTCCAGACGATCGTCATGGCCTTTCTCGGAACGCTGCTCGGCTCCCTCGCCGCCTTCCCGCTCGCCTTTCTGGCGGCACGCAACATCACGCCGAACCGCATCATGAACCAGATTCTCAAGCGCTTCTTCGATTTCCTGCGCTCTGTCGACATGCTGATCTGGGCGCTTTTCCTGACACGCGCCTTCGGCCCAGGGCCGCTTGCCGGCAGCGGCGCGATCTTCCTCACCGAGACCGGCACGCTCGGCAAGCTTTATTCCGAGGGGCTCGAGAACATCGACAACAAGCCGCGAGAAGGCATCAAATCGACCGGCGCCCAGACGGTGCTCGTCCATCGTTACGGCATCATGCCGCAGATCGTCCCCGTCATCGTCAGCCAGACGCTCTACCAGTGGGAATCGAACGTGCGCGGCGCCACGATCATCGGCGCTGTCGGCGCAGGCGGCATCGGCCTCAAACTCTGGGAGGCAATGCGCACCAACGCCAACTGGGAAAACGTCGCCTATATGGTCATTCTGATCCTGATCGTCGTCTTCCTGTTCGACGCCGCATCGAACGCGCTGCGCCATCGGCTGATGGGCAAGAATTCGCACTGAGCACTCGATGAAGGCGGTGGCGGCGCGGCCGTCATCATCATTCTGTCACGGAAATCTTTTAGCCGGGAGCCTGCTTGCGGTTCGCCGCCAAATCACTGCACATTGCGCTCCCCGTTTCGACGATCCCCAGGACAAAAGCCTTGCGCTACGCTCTCTATTTTTCGCCGCCGAAGGATGATCCCCTGACCGGCGCGGCTTCGCTCTGGCTCGGCCGCGATGCTTTCACCGGCGAAACCTATCCTGCACCCGAACATCAGAGGCTGAGTGCGGCAGAGCAGTTCGAGCTGACCGCCGACCCGCGACGCTACGGCTTTCACGCGACGATCAAGGCGCCGTTTTCGCTTGCCGGTTCAGTCACCGAAAGGGATCTCATGGCCTTTGCCGAGGAGTTTGCCGCCCGGACCCCGGCCTTCGAGATACCCCAGCTCGTCCTCGGTCAGCTCGGTCGATTTTTTGCCCTTGTTCCGGCTTCTCTTCATCAACCTCTTCAAGATTTCGCAGCGAAGGTGGTAAAGTCCTTCGAGCCGTTCCGCGCAACGCTGTCCGAGGCCGATATCGCGCGCCGCAATCCGGAAAGGCTCAGCGACAGCCAGCGCGCCAATCTGCAGCGCTGGGGCTATCCTTACGTCATGGAGGATTTCGGTTTCCACATGACACTGAGCGGGCAGGTGCCTGCAGAGCGCGCCGAGGTCATGAGAGCAATCCTGGCGGAACGTTTTGCCGGTTTCACCGGCCGGCCGCTTTCGATCTCCGGTCTCGCCGTCTTCATCGAGGAGACGCGCGGCGCCCCGTTCAAAGTTCGTTCCTGGCTGCCCCTTGCCGGCGCCAAAAACTGAAAGACCTGACAATATGAGCAAAGAGACCGTCTTTTCCAACGCCCGCATCGTTCTCGAGGACGACATCCTTTCAGGATCGATCCTCATCCGCGACGGCAAGATCGCCGATATCTCTGAAGGCAATTCGGTAGCCGGCGAAGATTTCGAGGGGGATTACGTCATTCCCGGCCTTGTCGAACTGCATACCGACCATCTCGAAGGCCATTATCAGCCGCGTCCGGGCATCCGCTGGCACAAGACGGCTGCCGTCCAGGCGCATGACGCCCAGATCGTCACATCGGGCATCACGACGGTCTTCGACTGCCTGCGCATGGGCGCGGACGAGGACGGCGGGTTCGAACATGGCGAGATGCGAGAGATGGCCGACGCCATCCAATCGGCGGAGAAGGAAGGCAGGCTGCGCGCCGAACACCTCATCCACCTGCGCTGCGAGGTATCGGCCGACAATGTACTTGAACATTTCGCCGATTTCGAAAATGATCCGCATGTGCGGCTCGTCTCGCTGATGGATCATGCGCCCGGCCAGCGGCAGTTCCAGACGATGGATCAATACATCTTCTACTATCAGAAGAAGCGGGGCCTGAGCGACGAGGCCTTCGCCCGTTTCGTCGCCAAGCGCCAGGCGGAATCGGCGCGCAATTCGACGCCACATCGAAACGCCATCGCCAAGGTCTGCGCCGAGCGCGGCATCACGGTCGCAAGCCATGACGACGCCACACTCTCCCATGTCGACGAGGCGATCGACAATGGCGTGCGCCTTGCCGAGTTTCCGACCAGCTTCGATGCCGCCCGGGCATCGCACGAGCACGGCATGAGCGTGCTGATGGGGGCGCCGAACATCGTGCGCGGCAAATCCCATTCCGGCAACATCGCCGCCCGCGATCTCGCCGAAATGGGCGTGCTCGACGTTCTGTCCTCCGACTACGTGCCGCTGAGCCTGCTGCATGCACCCTTCATCCTTGCCGACGAGGTGGAAAGCATCACCCTTCCGAAAGCGATCGCGATGGTGACGTCGACGCCTGCCCGCACTGTCAGCCTCAATGATCGCGGCCGGATCGCGACCGGGCTGCGCGCCGATCTCGTCCGTGTCCACCGCTCGCACGGCGTGCCGGTGACACGCTCCGTCTGGCGCCAGGGACGCCGTGTCGCATGACGCCACACGAACCCCATGCGGCAGCAGGAGCCGAACGCGGCATCATGGTCGTCGTCGTCGGGCCGAGCGGCGCCGGCAAGGACACGCTGATGAACCTCGCTGCGCGGTGTTTTTCCGGCCGCGACAACGTCCATTTCGCCCGCCGCGTCATCACCCGCCACCGCGATGCCGGCGGCGAAGATCATCTTTCCGTCTCCCTCCAAGGCTTTGCCGCCATGGAGCAATCAGGCTCCTTCGCCGTGTGGTGGGAGGCGCATGGCCTGAAATACGGCATTCCGGCCGAAGTATCGGTGGCGCTGTCGAGAGGCCATATCGTCGTGGCCAACGGCTCGCGCTCGGCGCTTCACCGCTTCCAGGCCGCTTTCCCGCGGCTGAAGGTCATCAATGTCACGGCCCGCCCGGAAGTGCTCGCCAGCCGGCTGGAAGCGCGCGGCCGGGAGACACACGAGGACATCATGGCCAGGCTTGCCCGCGGCCCGCTGACCGTGCGCGGCGACTATGACGTGACGGAACTCGACAATAGCGGTTCGCTGGAAGAGGCCGAACAGAAGATGATCGCAATTCTGGACGAATTGCTGGCCGAAGTGCAGCGACCACAGTAGGGAGGCCAGGATGCGCCATCAAAGTCGTCGATTACGACACTTCCTGGCCACTGCTCTTTGCCGCAATCAGCGCCGAGGTCTCCGTCCTGCTCGGTGATCTCGTGCAGTCCATCGACCACATCGGCAGCACATCTGTGCCTGGACTTGCAGCCAAGCCGAAAATCGACCTCGATGACGTCGTGGTATCTGACGACGCCTTACCGGCAGCGATAGAATTGGTACGCGCTGCCGACTTCGCATTTCACGGTGACCCTCACAGAGACGGCCGTTGGGTCTTTACCCGCAACCGCGAGGCTTGCGGGTACAGGCTCTATGTTTGCGCACCCGATAATCCCGCGCATCGGCAACGCATCCTGTTTCGCAACTACCTCAGAGACCATCCCGCAAAGGCCAAGGCCTATGCCGACCTCAAACGCCGCCTGGCCGCTGAGGCGGACGGCGATTGGGATTTCTATACCGGCGGCAAGTCAGCCTTCGTCGAGGAAACGATAAGATTGGCTACGTTGAAAACATGAAACCGGAATGCGCCGCGCACTCCGGCCATCGTCGATCAATCGCCCTCGCCGCGTCCGGATACGATCTCGCGTTTGCCGACGTGGTTTGCCGGGCCGACGAGACCTTCCTTTTCCATGCGCTCCACCAGGGAGGCGGCTCTGTTGTAGCCGATGCCGAGGCGGCGCTGGATATAGGAGGTTGAGCACTTCTTGTCCCGCATGACGACCTTGACGGCCTGCTGATAGAGCTCGTCACCGTCCTCGGCGCCCATAGCACTCTTGTCGAAGACGGCGCCGTCTTCTTCATTCTCGACGTCTTCCTCCTCGTCGGCCGTGACCGTATCCAGATATTCAGGACGGCCCTGCGTCTTCAGATGCGCGACGACTTTTTCGACCTCGGCATCGGAGACGAAGGGGCCATGGACACGGGCGATGCGGCCGCCACCCTGCATATGCAGCATGTCACCCTGTCCGAGCAGTTGCTCTGCGCCCTGCTCGCCGAGGATGGTGCGGCTGTCGATCTTCGAGGTGACCTGGAAGGAAATGCGGGTCGGGAAATTCGCCTTGATCGTGCCGGTGATAACATCGACCGACGGACGCTGGGTCGCCATGATCAGGTGAATACCGGCGGCACGCGCCATCTGCGCCAGACGCTGGATCGCACCTTCAATCTCTTTGCCGGCGACCATCATCAGATCGGCCATCTCGTCGACGATGACGACGATGTAAGGCATCGGCGCAAGATCCAGTTCCTGGCTTTCTTCGATCGGCGCACCGGTTCCCCTGTCGAAGCCGGTCTGAACCATGATATGGATGGTCTCGCCCTTTTCGCGCGCCTGGGAGACGCGGCCGTTATAGCCGTCGATGTTGCGCACGCCGAGGCGCGACATCTTGCGATAACGCTCCTCCATCTCGCGCACCGCCCATTTCAGCGCCATGACAGCCTTTTTCGGATCGGTGACGACGGGCGTCAGCAGATGCGGAATACCGTCATAGACGGAGAGTTCGAGCATCTTCGGGTCGACCATGATCAGCCGGCATTGCTCCGGCGTCATGCGGTAGAGCAGCGACAGGATCATCGTATTGATGGCGACCGATTTGCCCGAACCGGTGGTGCCGGCGACGAGCAGATGCGGCATCTTTGCGAGCTCGGCGATCACAGGCTCACCGCCGATGGTCTTGCCGAGGCCGAGCGCCAGCTTATAGCCGCTCTTGTCGAAATCCTGGCTCTCGATCATCTCCCGGAAATAAACGGTTTCACGGGTGACATTCGGCAGCTCGATGCCGATGACGTTGCGGCCCGGGACCACGGCGACGCGGGCCGAAAGCGCCGACATCGAGCGGGCGATATCATCGGCCAGGCCGATGACGCGCGACGACTTCACGCCGGGCGCCGGCTCGAATTCATAAAGGGTGACGACGGGGCCGGGGCGGACATGAATGATCTCGCCCTTGATGCCGAAATCCTCAAGCACGCTTTCCAGAAGACCGGCATTCTGCTCCAGCGTCTCCTGCGACATGATCTCGCCGAGACGTTCGGGCGGCTCCTGCAAAAGAGCGCGCGGCGGGAATTCATAACCTGATGCATCGATCTTTTCAGGCCTTGCTGCAAGGCGCGGCGACGGCAGGACTGCGGCGACCGGGGGCGTAGGCCGAGGCACAGAGGCGGCCTGAGGGACCGCCGTGACCTGAGGCATCGGCGCAGTCTGGGGCGCGACCTGAGGCGCAGGTGCAATCGCCGCCTCGCGGGTCCGCACGGGCCTTTCCAGGGAAATCGCCGCCGGCGGGCGCAGAGCCGCCGGCGCGGGCGCTGCAGCCTGCGGCTGGACCGGTCGGGATGCGGCCTGAGCGGGCTTCAGCGCGCCCGGACGCCATTCCATGACGCGAAACAGCGAGGTGATCGATTCGGGCGCGGTCTCGATCTTCGGAAGAATGATCGAGGGCGCGCGCACCGGTTCGCCCTCCTCGAACGCCATGACTTCCCAGAAGGCAAAATCGGAAATCGAAGACAGTTCGGAAGCAACGCGCAGGGTAGGAGCCTCCACCGCGGCTGCCGGCGGCTGCAGCGTCTCGATCTCAGCCTGCACTGCGGCAGGTTCAGCGGGCTCCGGCAGGTAGATATCGAAGGGCACGTCGACCGCGACCGGTTCTATCCGTATCGCCTGCTGTTCCGCTTCCGGTTCACTGCGAACGGGCTCGTTCGACGGGCGGCGGCGGCTGATCAGCGTTTCGGGCGTGCGGGTGAAGCGAACATTCGGCGCGAGCGAGAAGTTGCTCTGCCAGATCGGTGCCGGCGGCCTCTCGCCTGGATTTTCCTCCGGAAGCTCCGTTTCAATGCCGCTGGAAAAATCTGAGGCATCCGTCAAATTGGTTCTGGGAAAACGCATGCGTCCGCTACTCACTCATGCCTAACAAATTACGACCCTACCGGGATAGAAAAGGAAGGTTAATAAGTTCCTTCCAACCGTATCGTTCCGATACAGCCGAGGGAGGTACATGGCCGTGATTTCAATGAGTTAGGAGAAGCGGAAAAATCTTTTTCGTTGGGGGAGGCGGTTAATGCGCCTCGTCCCAATTGGTGGCGGCGCGGGCATCGACCTTGAGCGGCACGCGCATTTCGAGCGCCGGCATCGTGGCGTTTTCCATGACCGAGACAATGACCGGCATCGCCTTTTCGACATCCTCGTCCTCGACCTCGAAAATCAACTCGTCATGCACCTGCAGCAACATGCGCACACGCTCGGCAAGACCGGCTTCGGCGAGCGCCGGCTCCATCTTGATCATCGCCCGGCGAATGACGTCGGCCGCAGAGCCCTGGATTGGCGCATTGATTGCCGCCCGTTCGTTGAAGGCGCGCACCGAAGGGTTGGAAGAGCGGATTTCGGGATAGTTGATGCGGCGGCCGAAGATCGTTTCGACATAACCCTTGTCGCGGGCCATTGCCTTGCGGCTTTCCATATAGTCGCGGATGCCGGGGAAGCGCTCGAAATATTTTTTGATGTAGTCGCCGGCCTCCGAGCGTTCGATCGAAAGTTGGTTGGCGAGGCCGAAGGCGGAGATGCCGTAGATGATGCCGAAATTGATCGCCTTGGCACGGCGGCGCACTTCACCCGGCATGCCTTCGACCGGCACGCCGAACATTTCCGAAGCGGTCATGGCGTGAATGTCGACGCCGTCCTCGAAGGCCTTGGTCAGCTGCGGGATCTCGGCCACATGGGCAAGTACGCGCAGTTCGATCTGACTGTAATCGGCGGAAATCAGCTTGTGACCCGGCGTCGAGATAAAGGCGGTGCGGATTTTGCGGCCTTCTGCGGTGCGCACGGGAATGTTCTGCAGATTCGGCTCGGACGAGGACAGGCGCCCCGTGGTCGTCGAAGCCAGCGAATAGGAGGTATGGACCCGCCTGGTCTCCGGATGGACATAGCCCGGAAGCGCGTCGGTATAGGTGGATTTCAGCTTGGTGAGCTGGCGCCAATCGACGATCTTGCGCGGCAGCTCGAAACCGGCGGCGGCGAGATCCTCGAGCACCGAAGCGGAGGTCGACCATTGTCCGGTCTTCGTCTTGCTGCCGCCGGCAAGGCCCATCTTGCCGAACAGGATGTCGCCCAGCTGCTTCGGCGAACCGATATTGAACCGCTCGCCGGCGAGCTGGTAGATCTCGTCTTCCAGGCGCGCCGCACCCTGAGCCAGTTCGCCGGACAGCCGCGACAGGATCTGCCGATCGACCGTAATGCCACGCGCTTCCATGCGCGCCAGCACCGGCAGCAGCGGCCGCTCCAGCCGCTCGTAAACACTGGTCAGCCCCGCCGCCGTCAGCCGCGGCTTCAGCACCAGCCAGAGGCGCAGCGTCACGTCGGCGTCCTCGGCGGCATAATGGGTGGCGCGGTCGATATCGACCAGGTCGAAGGTGACGTTCGCCTTGCCGCTGCCCGCCACATCCTTGTAGGGGATCGGCGTATGGCCGAGGAATTTTTCCGAGAGCGGATCCATGCCGTGAGCGCCGGTGCCGGCGTCGAGCACATAGGAGATCAGCATCGTGTCGTCGAAACTCTTCGTCTCGATGCCATAGCGCTTCATCAAGAGGTAGTCGTATTTCAGGTTCTGGGCGACCTTGAGGACCGATTCGTCCTCCAGCAATGCCTTCAGCCGCGGCAAGGCTTCACCCATGGAAATCTGGTTTTCGGCCAGGCCGCCGCCGAGCAGATCGCCGACGCCATTCTTGTGGGCGAGCGGCACATAGGCGGCGCGAATCTTCGTGCCGGTGGGATCGCTGACATTGTCGGCGATCGCCATCGCAAAGCCGACAAGCTCGGCCTGCATCGCATCCAGCGACGTGGTCTCCGTATCGAAAGCCATGAGGCCGGTGTCGCGCGCATCGGCGATCCATCGGTCGAGCGTCGCGAGATCGCGGATCGTCGCATAGTTTGAATGATCGAAGGGCAGCGCCGCAAAAGCCTCGGCCCGCGCCTTGGCGAGATCGGCCGGCGAAAAAGCGCCTTCGACACCGGCCTTCGCCTTCGCGCGAGGCGGCACGGGCACCGATTCGCCCGAAAAGTCCGGTATGCCGCCGGCAACAGGCTCCGGCTCGGCCGCATCGAGATCAGGACCATGGGCCGCCTTGCCCCACTCGATCGGGACCACCGCCGGTTCAATGGCGCTCGCATCGCAATCGCAGACTTCGGCGACGCGTCGGGTCAGCGACGTGAATTCCATCGTCTTCAGGAAGCCGATCAGTTTCGGGCCGTTTTGCGGTTCCAGTACCAGCGCGTCGAGATCGAGATCGAGCGGCACATCGGTGCGCAGGCGGACGAGTTCGCGCGAAAGCCTCGCCATCTCGATATTGGCAAGGATCATCTCACGCCGCTTGACCTGCTTGATCTCGGTGGCGCGCTCGAGCAGCGTGTCGAGATCGCCATATTCCTCGAGGAGCTGGGCTGCGGTTTTCGGGCCGATTCCCGGAATGCCGGGAACATTGTCCACGGAATCGCCGGTCATCGCCTGCAGGTCGATCATCTTTTCCGGCGGCACGCCCCATTTCTCGATGACGTCGGGAATGCCGATCTGCTTGTCCTTCATGCTGTCATACATGTGGACGTTCGGGGTGACGAGCTGCATCAGATCCTTGTCGGAGGAAACGATGGTGACGTCGGCGCCTGATGCTTCGGCCTGGCGGGCGTAGGTGGCGATGATGTCGTCGGCCTCGAAGCCTTCGGTCTCGATGCAGGGCAGATTGAAGGCGCGAGTCGCCTCTCTTATGAGGCCGAACTGCGGGATAAGCTCTTCCGGTGGGGCCGAACGGTTTGCCTTGTAGGCGTCGTAGAGATCCTTGCGGAATGTCTTAGCGGAATAGTCGAAAATGACGGCAAGATGGGTCGGCGTTACCCCTACATCTGTGTTGCGCGCATCCTTCAAGAGCTTCCACAGCATGTTGCAGAAACCGGAGACGGCGCCGACCGGAAGACCGTCGGTCTTGCGCGTCAGCGGCGGTAGTGCGTGAAAGGCCCGAAAGATGAAGCCGGAACCGTCGACTAGGAAGAGATGATCGCCTTTTTTCATGCGTGCATGGATAGCGCGGGCAGGAAACGAGGTCCATATAAAGTTCGGTGCGCCAAGAGCGGAAAGAATTTCCGCTCACCAAACTGTTACCGATTTGTAACGTACCGTGACCCTTGAAAAACCACATTCGTAGCTACAAATGCATGTCACCGGCGCTTGATCGCGTCGCGGGTCTGATTACCGGCTTGTCCCCCGCCGCATCAGGCTTGGACAAAGGCCTTATCCCCCTCTCCGGGCCTTTGTCCCCATTTTAAAGTCGCCATGGCCAACCTCCAGGTCATGGCGACTTTTGTTTTTCGGGTTCGCGCAGTTCTGATCGCAGCTTGCATTTTTTTGCAGCATCCTCTGCGATTTGCTGCATTGTCTCCGGCACGGTTTTGAGCCTAACTTGCGATCATGGCATTTAACCGCATGGATTCGGGAGCTTACCTTGCCAGCCAGCTGGCGAAGGGTTTTGCCCGCTCGCTGAACCAGCGTGCGATAGGGCTTGGTTTCTCCCCCGGCCAGTTTCCCATCCTGCTGGAACTCTGGGCCGAGGACGGGCTGACCCAGAAACAGCTTCTCGACCGAGTCGCTATCGAGCAGGCGACCATGGCCAATACGCTTTCGCGCATGGTCCGCGACGGGCTGATCGAGCGCCGGCCGCATCCCTCCGACAAGCGGGCGCAGCTGATTTTCCTGACGCCGAAGGCGCGTGCAATGGAGGCTGAGGCGATCGAGACCGCGCGTGAGGCGGACCTCGCGCTGTTCAAAGGCTTTCGCGGATTCGAACGCGAGCTGACGCTCGAATATATCCGCCGGCTGCTGGAAAACGCCAAGACGCTCTGATCGAGATTATTCACCGGCAAGACGCGTAGATCGCCGCCACGGAGGCGGCGACGCGTCAGCGTCGGCCGTCGAGGACAGAAGGCTTTTGGCGGCGAGCTTGATGCTCGGCTCGATATCCGGCTTGCCGAGCAAAAAGCCCTGCACCTGCGAGCAGCCTTCTTCGAGGACGATCTGGCGCTGCGTCTCGGTTTCGACGCCCTCCGTCACGACAGGCATGCCGAGGCTGTGGCCGAGACCGATGATGGCGCGCACGATCGAACGTGACGCCGCGTCATGTTCCAGCATGCCGGTGAAGCTGCGGTCGACCTTGATCTTGTCGAAGGGGAAGGTTCGCAGGTTGGAAAGCGAGGAAAAACCGGTGCCGAAGTCGTCCATGACGATGTGAACACCGAGGCTGCGCAGGCGCAGCAGCGTGGCCATCACCCGATCGCGGTCACGGATGAGAGCGGCCTCGGTGATTTCGATTTCCAACCGGTCGGGCGCGAGCCCCGTTTCCTCGAGGATTGCCTCGATCCGCTCGCAAAGGTTCGGCAGCATGAACTGCACCGGCGAGACATTGACGGCGATCGTCAGCGGATGCGGCCAGCGCGCAGCTTCTGCGCAGGCCTCGCGCAGCACCCATTCGCCGAGCTGGACAATCGATCCGCTTTCCTCGGCGATCGGAATAAAGACATCCGGCTCGCTGATGCCGTGCCCCGGCCGGTTCCAGCGCATCAGGGCCTCATAACCGCTGACCTCGCCGCTCAGTGCGCCGTAAATCGGCTGATAGCTGACATGGATCTGATTGCGGGTGATGGCGTGGCGCAGTTCGCTTTCGATCTGGCGGCGGGCGCGCGTGGCTTCGTCCATTTCCGCGTCGAAGAAACAGGCCTTGCCGCGACCGCCGTGCTTGACCCGATAGAGTGCGATATCGGCATTGTTGCAGATCTCGTCCACATCACGTCCGTCGGCCGGATAAAGGGCGACGCCGAGGCTGACGCCGACGGCTGTTGGGTCGCGTGCCGTATCCATTTCGGCGGCGAATTCGTCGAGGATCGCCGCTGCGAGCTTCTGCGCGGCCGCCGGTTGCTGTCCGGCGGGCTGGATGATGGCAAATTCATCGCCACCGAGACGGGCGATCGTATCGCTTTCATCGGCGACGCGCCGGAGGATCGAGGCAACCTTGCGGAGAATTCGGTCGCCCTCGGCATGGCCGAAAATATCATTGACGCTCTTGAACCGATCGAGATCGATATAGAAGAGGGCCACCTTGCTGCTCTTTCGTTCGGCCATCTGCAGCGCCTGACGGATGCGCGTATCGAACAACGACCGGTTCGGAAGATCGGTGAGAACATCGTGGTGGGCGAGATGTTCGATCATCTCCTCGGCCTGCCTGCGCTCCGTCAGATCGCGCACCGCCAGCACGTCACAATTGTGCCCGCGATAGACGATCCTGCTCGTATTGACTTCGACGGCGATCTCCTTGCCGCTGCTGGTGCTGAGCAAGGTCTCGCCGGGCCTATTCTGCCCCTGTATGGCGGTCAAAGCAGCGGACGGCGCCTTGCCGACAAGATCGGCAAGCTTCCAGCCGGAAAGAGCCTGGAACCGTTCATTGGCATCGATGACTCTGCCTTCGCGCAGGATCAGCAGCCCTTCCTGCGAGGCATTGGCGAGCCCTCTCAGATCCGTCAGATGGCTGTCGATAAAGACCACCGCGATAGCGGTCAGAATGAGAGCCGTCGCCGCTACCACCACGATCGCTGCCAGCAGGCTGGTATCGAGCACCATCGCCGGGACCTCTTTGCCGGGATCCGGCACAAGCGTGATGCTTGCCATCGAAATGAAGTGGAGAGCGCAGATTGCAAGGACAAAGATGACGGACGAGGTGAGGAGCCGCCTCAGGCCGCTCCACTGGAAGAAGGCGTAGAAGGCAGCGCTCGACAGCAGCGCCCCCGCGAGAACCGCACTCAGCGTCATGTAGGGATCGTAGACGATCACCGCCTGTGTCTCGATCGCCTGCATACCGGTCAGGTGCATCGAGGCGATGCCGAGCGCCATCAGGACGCCGCCGCGGATGCGCGAAAACCTGCCGCGGCTCTCCGAAGCGACGACGATCGCCGCCCACGAACCGGCAACCGACAGGAGAAAAGAAAGCGCCGTCAGCCCCAGTTGGTAGCTGATCGGCATGCCGCCGTCATAGGCCAGCATCGCGATGAAGTGCGTTGCCCATACGCCGGTGCCGAAGGCGAAAGCCGAGGCGCCTATCCAGAGCTTGCGGCGCCCGGCATCGCATCCTTGAGCGCGTGAAAGCGGCAGCATCGCTGCCATCGCGCCGATCAGACAAACCGCCGCGGCCGCGAGCACCAGCCGCCAATCATGATCGTCGCGAATACATGTAATGACCGAAAACATCCGCTCCCCCGAACAGCTGAATACGGCCAAGTTATTTGGGTTCTACTAAATAACTGTAAATTGAATTAGAAGGTTCTTCTATATCGCCGAAGTAATCTTCTTGCACCCGATCCGGACGCGGCCGCTTTCGCGCCGCCCATTTGCTTTTCCGCCTCGCCTGCTCTCCTCGTTTGGTCTATCGTCCGGCCAAATTTCAAAAAGGAGTCGAAAATGACGGATCTACAACAAGTGCTTGCGCGCGCGGATCAGAACCTTTCCTCAAGCCTCGAAAAGCTGTTCGAACTTCTGCGCATTCAGTCGATTTCCACCGATCCCGTCTACAAGGCCGAATGCCGGAAGGCAGCCGAATGGCTGGTCGCCTATCTCGAAGGCCTCGGCTTTACCGCCTCGGTGCGGGACACACCCGGCCATCCGATGGTCGTCGCCCACCATGGCGGCGCTTCCGCCGACGCGCCGCATGTGCTTTTCTACGGCCATTACGACGTGCAGCCGGTCGACCCGATCGAGCTCTGGGAAAACGATCCCTTCGAGCCATCGATCAAGGATGTCGGCGATGGCCGCAAGATCCTGACCGGGCGCGGCACCTCCGACGACAAGGGCCAGCTGATGACCTTCGTCGAAGCCTGCCGCGCCTATAAGGAGATCAACGGCGCACTTCCCTGCCGCATCACCATTCTGTTCGAGGGCGAGGAGGAATCGGGCTCACCGTCCCTGAAGCCTTTCCTCGAAGCCAACGCCGCCGAACTCAAGGCCGATTATGCGCTTGTCTGCGATACCGGCATGTGGGACCGCGATACGCCGGCAATCGCCGCGGCACTGCGCGGCCTCGTCGGCGAAGAAGTGGTCGTGACGGCCGCCGACCGCGACCTGCATTCCGGCCTCTTCGGCGGCGCTGCGGCCAATCCGATCCATATTCTCGTCGAGGCGCTTGCCGGCCTGCATGACGAGACCGGCCGCATCACGCTTGATGGCTTTTACGACGGCGTCGAGGAAACGCCCGACAACATCAAGGCGTCATGGGAGACGCTCGGCAAGACGGCCGAGAGCTTTCTCGGTGAAGTCGGCCTTTCCATTCCCTCCGGCGAAAAGGGCCGGTCGGTGCTGGAACTCACCTGGGCCCGGCCGACGGCCGAAATCAACGGCATTTGGGGCGGATATACCGGCGAAGGCTTCAAGACGGTCATCGCCGCCAAGGCCTCGGCCAAGGTTTCATTCCGGCTCGTCGGCACGCAGGATCCGGCTGCCATCCGCGAGGCTTTCCGCAGCTATGTCAGGTCGAAAATTCCGGCCGACTGCTCGGTCGAATTCCATCCGCATGGCGGCTCGCCGGCGATTCATCTCTCCTATGATTCGCCTGTTCTGACCAAGGCGAAGACGGCGCTTTCCGACGAGTGGCCGAAACCTGCCATCGTCATCGGCATGGGCGGCTCGATCCCGATCGTCGGAGATTTCCAGAAGATGCTCGGCATGGAATCGCTGCTCGTCGGCTTCGGCCTCGCCGATGACCGTATCCATTCGCCGAACGAGAAATACGAGCTTGTCTCCTACCACAAGGGCATCCGCTCCTGGGTGCGGATCCTTCAGGCGCTCGCCGGCTGAAGGGCAATTGCGCGCAGTGTCGGCGCGCCAAAATCAAAAATACAAAAAGGCCGGTCGCCCGGCCTTTCGTCATCCGCTCGGCTCGGTGCCAGTTCATCCGTGGTCAAGGAACAAGCGGGTATTGATGTTAGACTGCCGCCGAAAGGTTAACAAAAGGTTAACCTTTCGGTCGGGACCAGACCTCAATTGCCGAACAGCCTGACGTGCCGGAGACGCTCCGCGCTCCTGTCGGTTCATGTGCCCTGTAGCAGCGCATGAGAGCACAAATCTCCCCCCGTTCAAGCTACGTTCATCGTGCTCGGCCTATAAAGTATTGAAAGACAAAGCGAATGGTGACGCCATAACAAATTCCGGCGATCGCTCTATCTTTCGTTCCAAATGGCATATGCCAAGGAAAGGCAGTCGAGCGCTGCCAGAAAACACGCCAACGAGGAGTGAGAAGCGTGAAAAAACTCATCGTCAAAATAGCCGCGGCCACACTGCTTGTGCTGGCTCCGGCAATAGCGCAGGCCGCCGAGGGTTACTCGACGGCAAACGTCAACATGCGCGCAGGGCCAAGCACCCGGTATCCCGCAGTCGCCGTCATACCCGCCGGTTCGTCCGTCGAAATCCGTGGATGCCTTTCCAACGTCAACTGGTGCGACGTCGAATTCTACGGCGGCCGCGGCTGGGTTTCGGGCCAGTACGTGCAGGCAGTCTACGAGCAACGCCGCGTCTATGTTGGCCCGGAATATTACCGTCCGCTGGGCATTCCGCTGGTCACCTTCAGCGTCGGCAATTATTGGGACCGTTACTACCGCCATCGCGATTTCTATCGCGAGCGTGACCGCTGGAGCCGCGGCCCGGACTACTATTACCGCAACCGCGACTATCGCAATCGGGATTACCTGGATCGGGACTACCGGGTCCGCGAGTATCGTCGGGATCGCGACCGGGACCGGGACTGGCGCGATGAGGATCGACGGGACGACCGCAGAGATGAAGCTCGCAGGCGGGAGCGTCGGGACAGGGATACCAGGAGCTCGGATTTCCGTGACCTGCCGCAGTTCAGAGGCGGCAAAGCCGACACCTACAATCATCCGGACCCCAGGGCCTCGCCCTTCGTCTGCCGTCCGGGCGATCCCAAGTGCGACTGAAAGAGCAGGGCGGCAGCGATGCCGCCCTTTCTCAACAGCACTCATCGTGAACGGAGTCGAGAAAAAGCCCGGCGCTCCTTGGGGGGATGCACCGGGCCTGATGTCGATCGGCGCGCGTTGAGGGGAGACGGCCGATCATTCGCGGGACGTGAGGGGCTGTCCCGCTTCTCCATAAACAGCCGTCGAGCCTATTGGTTCCAGTCGGTGCATAATTCTTAAATCAGCAATTCCATTTTATTGTTACACCGCCTCCCCGGTCTGTGGTCATGACCCGCGCGCCTCGACAGCGCGACCACTCACTCTTTGTCCTTTAACACCCCGTTAAATCGCCGCAATTACAGTTCACTCGGATGATCGCGTCGCCCGCTGTATGGTTCCTTAAATCGAAATCAGTTTAAGGACAAAATTATGCAGCACTTCAAAGTGCTACAGCGTCCTTCTCGCGTCTAATAGAGACGCCTGACGCTGTAACTGGGCGCCGTTATGCGAAGTGGGCTTCGCGATCGAACAGGGGATGCGACCGGTCCGCGATGGCAGGCAGAGGCAAATCAGGCGACAGAATCGAACCGTCCTTCAGCGGCCGCCCGGCCCGCGAAGATGATGAATTTTCGCTCGACGCCGATGACCGCGTCATCGGAAGCAGATCCGCGCGTCGCGGCGGCTCCAAGCCCCCGCCGCAGCGTGCCGCCCGCCAGCGGCGGCGCGAGCCGCGGGAGCGTGAAGGCGGCGGCCTTTTCGGTTTCCTGCGCGGCGTGGTCTACTGGTGCGTCGTGCTTTTCATCTGGGCCGGCATCGGCGTTGCCGGGCTCGTTCTCTATTACGGCTCGCGCATGCCGAGCGCCAGCACATGGGCGATCCCCGAGCGTCCGCCGAACGTCAAGATCACCGCCGTCGACGGCAGCGTCATTGCCAATCGCGGCGCCACCGGCGGCGAGGCGCTGTCGCTCGAAAACATGTCGCCCTATATTCCCGAAGCCGTCATCGCCATCGAAGATCGGCGTTTTTATTCGCATTTTGGCGTCGATCCGCTCGGCCTTGGGCGGGCGATCGTCACCAATTTCACGGCCGGCCACATGGTGCAGGGCGGTTCGACCCTGACGCAACAGCTTGCCAAGAATCTCTTCCTCTCTCCCGAGAGAACGCTGGAACGCAAGGTGCAGGAGGTGCTGCTCGCGCTCTGGCTGGAGCAGAAATACACCAAGGACCAGATTCTTGCGATGTATCTCAACCGGGTGTTCTTCGGATCAAACGCCTATGGCGTCGAGGCGGCCTCTCGCCGCTACTTCAACAAATCGGCGCGGGATGTGAACCTCGGCGAGGCAGCGGTGCTGGCGGGCCTGCTCAAGGCGCCGTCGCGGCTTTCGCCGGCCCGCGACGCGGAAGCGGCGAATGCGCGCGCCCAGCTCGTGCTGGCGGCGATGCGCGAGCAGGGGTTCATCACCGATTCCGAGGTCAAGACAGCGATGTCGCAGACCCCGGCTTCGGCCAAGAGCTACTGGTCGGGCGCCGGGCATTATGTCGCCGATATGGTCATGGACGAATTGCCGGGACTGATCGGCGACGTCAAGGAAGACATCATCGTCGATACGACGATCGACAAATCGCTGGAGAAGAAGGCTGAGCAGTCGCTGGTCGACGTGCTCGACAAGGAGGGCGGCAAACTCGATGCCTCGCAGGCGGCCCTAGTCTCGATCGATGGCACCGGGGCGATCCGCGCGCTCGTCGGCGGCAGAGACTATGCGACGAGCCAGTTCAACCGCGCCGTCAAGGCCAAGCGCCAGCCGGGATCTTCGTTCAAGCCCTTCGTCTATACGGCAGCGCTGGAAAAAGGGCTGACGCCATTTTCGGTGTTTAACGACGCGCCGATTCGCATCGGCGACTGGACACCGGAGAATTACGAGAAGAAATACAATGGCGAAGTGACGCTGGCGACCGCGCTCGCGAAGTCGCTGAACACGGTGGCCGCGCAGCTGGTCATGTATGACGGGCCGGATCAGGTGATCAAGCTCGCCCACCGGCTCGGGATCGAAAGCGAGCTGCAGCCGAACGCCTCGATCGCACTCGGGACGTCCGAAGTGTCGCTGATGGAACTGACCGCCTCCTATGCCGCATTCATGAACGGCGGCTACAAGGCGACGCCGCACGTCATCCGCCGAGTGACGACCGCCGAGGGGAAGGTTCTCTACGAAAATACCTATGACAGTCCGCCGCGCGTGCTTTCCGAGCAGATCGCCGCGCAGATGGATGCGATGATGATGGGCGTCATCGAAAACGGCACCGGCAAGAGTGCCAAGATTCCCGGCTGGCAGGCGGCGGGCAAGACCGGCACGACGCAGAATTCGCGCGACGCGCTGTTCGTCGGCTTTACCAGCAACCTCACGACAGGCGTCTGGTTCGGCAATGACGACGGCAAGCCGATGAAGAAGGTGACCGGCGGCGGTCTTCCAGCCAAAGCCTGGAAGGAATTCATGGTCGCCGCCCACAAGGGTCTTTCGCCGGCGCCGCTCTTCGGCAACGGCCAGCTCATCGACGATCCGAACAGCGGCCAGCCGATGGCGCAGGCAGCGCCCGACGGCGGGCAGCCGGTCACGGCCGAAGTGCCGCCACAGACGACGATCGGCGGCATCATTTCCGGCGTCTTCGGCGGCGGCGAGAATGCAGAACGGTATCCACAGGCGCCTGTCCGTCAACAGCGGGCAAGCCCCCGCAACGGCCCGGTTCCTCCTGCAGACGTAGCCGACGGCGGCAGTTCAGGCTACGACGGCATCGTGCCGCCCGGCGATGTCGGTGGGTCGCAGACGACCTCTTCGGTGCAGCCTCGGCGCACGACCCTGCTTGACCTGATCATGGGTCAATGAGATTCCGTGCTGCATTCCCGGCGCAAGCTATCTATCCTAGAAATAGTACGCTTTACGCGGATCGGGCGGCCTCTTTCCCGGCTGCTGCGAAAATTGAAGGCAACACATTCGTTTTGCCGGATTCGGGGCCATTTCCCGCCTTGCAGTCGAGAAAACCGCTCCTTATATACGCCGCATCACCGCAATCACGATTGCGTAATCGCAAGTAGACCCATCCCGTAAGGGGCTGTCAGGGAAATGCCTTCTGGGGGTTCCGACAGCTTGCTTCAAGGAGAGAATGACATGGCAAAAGTAATTGGTATCGACCTTGGAACGACGAATTCCTGCGTCGCAGTCATGGACGGCAAGGACGCAAAGGTCATCGAGAACGCGGAAGGTGCGCGCACGACCCCTTCCATGGTGGCCTTTTCCGATGATGGCGAGCGCCTCGTCGGCCAGCCGGCCAAGCGCCAGGCGGTCACCAACCCGACGAACACGCTTTTTGCGGTGAAGCGTCTGATCGGCCGCCGCTACGAAGACCCGACCGTCGAGAAGGACAAGCATCTCGTTCCCTTCAGCATCGTCAAGGGCGACAATGGCGACGCCTGGGTCGAAGCCAATGGCAAGGGCTACTCGCCCGCACAGATTTCCGCGATGATCCTTCAGAAGATGAAGGAAACCGCCGAATCCTATCTCGGCGAAAAGGTCGAGAAAGCCGTCATTACCGTTCCGGCGTACTTCAACGACGCGCAGCGCCAGGCGACCAAGGATGCCGGCAAGATTGCCGGTCTTGAAGTCCTGCGCATCATCAACGAGCCGACCGCTGCCGCTCTCGCCTACGGTCTCGACAAGAAGGATGGCAAGACGATCGCCGTCTACGACCTTGGCGGCGGCACCTTCGATATTTCGATCCTCGAGATCGGTGACGGCGTCTTCGAGGTGAAGTCCACCAACGGCGACACCTTCCTCGGCGGTGAAGACTTCGACATGCGCCTCGTCGAATATCTCGTTGCCGAATTCAAGAAGGACAACGGCATCGATCTGAAGAACGACAAGCTTGCCCTGCAGCGCCTCAAGGAAGCCGCGGAAAAGGCCAAGATCGAACTGTCGTCGTCGCAGCAGACCGAAATCAACCTGCCGTTCATCACGGCTGACGCCTCCGGCCCGAAGCACCTGACGCTGAAGCTGACCCGCGCCAAGCTCGAGAGCCTGGTCGACGATCTGGTCCAGCGTACGATCGCGCCCTGCAAGGCAGCCCTCAAGGACGCCGGTGTCACCGCTGCCGAAATCGACGAAGTGGTTCTCGTCGGCGGCATGAGCCGCATGCCGAAGGTGCAGGAAGTCGTCAAGCAGCTGTTCGGCAAGGAGCCGCACAAGGGCGTCAACCCGGATGAAGTGGTTGCGCTCGGCGCCGCCATCCAGGCCGGCGTTCTGCAGGGCGACGTCAAGGACGTTCTGCTGCTCGACGTCACCCCGTTGTCGCTCGGCATTGAAACGCTCGGCGGCGTCTTCACCCGTCTGATCGAACGCAACACGACGATCCCAACCAAGAAGAGCCAGACCTTCTCGACCGCGGAAGACAACCAGCAGGCCGTCACCATCCGCGTTTCGCAGGGCGAGCGCGAAATGGCTGCCGACAACAAGCTGCTCGGCCAGTTCGACCTCGTCGGCCTGCCGCCGTCGCCGCGCGGCGTGCCGCAGATCGAAGTCACCTTCGACATCGACGCCAACGGCATCGTGCAAGTTTCGGCCAAGGACAAGGGCACCGGCAAGGAACAGCAGATCCGCATCCAGGCTTCCGGCGGCCTCTCCGACGCCGACATCGAAAAGATGGTCAAGGACGCCGAATCCCACGCTGCCGAAGACAAGAAGCGTCGCGAGACCGTCGAAGCCAAGAACCAGGCCGAAAGCCTGATCCACTCCACGGAAAAGTCGCTGAAGGATTACGGCGACAAGGTCTCCGAAGCCGACCGCACCGCGATCTCGGATGCGATCGCCGCGCTGAAGTCCTCGACGGAGGCAACCGAAGCCGACGCCGAAGACATCAAGGCCAAGACCCAGACGCTCATGGAAGTTTCCATGAAGCTCGGCCAGGCGATCTATGAAGCACAGCAGGCCGAAGGCGGCGCTGCTGCCGATTCCTCCGCGGAAGGCGGCGACAATGTCGTCGACGCCGACTATGAGGAAATCAAGGACGACGACCGCAAGAAGTCCGCGTAATCCGCGGCGGCGTGGTTATGCTTCAACACCTGATCCGGCTGCTCACCATGGCAGCCGGAAATCCATTTCCGGGGTTTAATCCTTAATGGCAAAAGCGGACTTTTACGAAACTCTGGGTGTAGCCAAATCGGCGGACGAGAAAGAGCTGAAGAGCGCCTTCCGAAAGCTGGCAATGAAATATCATCCGGACAAGAACCCGGATGACAAGGAAGCCGAACGGAAGTTCAAGGAAATCAACGAAGCCTACGAGATGCTCAAGGACCCGCAAAAGCGGGCAGCCTATGATCGTTATGGCCATGCGGCCTTCGAACATGGCGGCATGGGCGGCGGTGGCGGTGGCTTTGCCGGTGGCGGCTTCTCCGACATCTTCGAGGATATTTTCGGCGAGATGATGGGCGGCGGCCGGGCGCGTCAGCGCTCTGCCGGAGGCCGCGAGCGCGGCGCCGATCTCCGTTACAACATGGAAATAACGCTGGAAGAGGCTTTCTCGGGAAAGACGGCGCAAATCCGCGTTCCCACCTCCATCACTTGCGACGTCTGTTCAGGTTCGGGCGCCAAGCCCGGCACCCAGCCGAAGAACTGCGGCACCTGCCAGGGCTCGGGGCGCGTGCGCGCAGCCCAGGGCTTCTTCTCGATCGAGAGGACCTGCCCGACCTGCCACGGCCGCGGCCAGATCATTCCCGATCCGTGCCCGAAGTGCCACGGCCAGGGCCGGGTGACGGAAGAACGTTCGCTCTCGGTCAATATTCCCGCCGGCATCGAGGATGGCACGCGCATCCGCCTGCAGGGCGAGGGCGAGGCCGGGGCTCGCGGCGGACCGGCCGGCGATCTCTATATCTTCCTGTCGGTGAAGCCGCACGAATTCTACCAGCGCGATGGAGCCGATCTCTATTGTGCGGTGCCTATCTCCATGACGACGGCGGCTCTTGGCGGAACCTTCGATGTCGCGACGCTCGACGGCACCAAATCGCGCGTCAGCGTGCCTGAGGGCACGCAGGCCGGCAAACAGTTCCGTCTCAAGGGCAAGGGTATGCCGGTGCTGCGTTCGGCGCAGACAGGCGACCTGTATATCCAGATCCAGATCGAGACACCACAAAAGCTCACCAAGCGTCAGCGCGAATTGCTGCAGGAATTCGAGCAGATTTCCTCCAAGGAGAACAATCCCGAGTCGACCGGCTTCTTTGCCCGGATGAAGGAATTCTTCGAAGGCTGAGCGGTCGATCGATACGCAATCGCGAGAGCCGGGGATGAAACGTCTCCGGCTTTTTTTGCTCGCGCAAATCCTGATTTGAGACATGGGTAGTTCATGCCGGGCGATCTGTTCCAGATCGACACGGCGCCGGATCGGAACAGGAACTTGCGTTAACGCAGCCAGATGATGCCGCTTGCAAGTTTTTAAAATGACTCCAATCTCTGCCGTCAGCGCATGACCCAGGATCTCGGCATCGATGTCAGGAGGGTGATGCGCAGTTTCAGAGCGACAGAGCGTTTCCGGCGCGTCCCATTTGGATGCAGACGCTCTAACGGGGACCACGAAGCAAGAGTATCCATCATGGCGCCAGCCTTTTCCTCTCAGTCCGAAGATGTCGACGTTCTCGCCGGCGCAATCTACACATGGTGTGCCGAGCGCAATATCAAGCTTCGCAGCCAGCAGGGCCTTTCCATCGCCAGTATCGCGATCGACCTCTACCACGCCGGCCACCAGACGCAGGACGACCTGCTGACGGCGTTGCATGGGTGCGAGATTCACTGATTCACCAGGCGTCGCGAAATGCGTCTACTGCTACGGACAAGCCCGACATGATTCGATGATCGTCCCTGTCTGAAGAAGTGTTTCTTTTCCGCGATCATCTGACCGCTTCGGCTGAGTCAGGCGGCGCTCTCGACCACGTCGCCGCTCATGAGTGTAAGGATGGTCTTGACCGCTTCCTTGCCCGCAGCCGAGTTCAGCTTGTCGTAGCTCAGCGCAAGGGCATAGGCATCAGGGCTGAGTTCGATACGGCCGCCGAATTCCGATATATCCGTCCCCTCGAAGAGGGCGGAGATCTCGACGCCGAGAAAAACCGCGATCTGATGCAGCTTGCTGGCTGAAACGCGGTTCGTCCCCTTTTCATATTTCTGGATCTGCTGAAAAGTCAGTCCGAGTGCTTCACCAAGCTCGAGCTGGGAAACACGACGAATGGCGCGAAGCTGTCTGATGTTGCGACCAACAATGATATCGACCGGATCTGGCACTTCACCACTCTCTTATACATGAACCTTTTGTTCACCATATCGTTTTCCCGGGATAACGCAACCCGACAGTTGCAAAATTCAACCGACTTTTTCTGGGCATTACGTTACGTCAGCAGCCATCGAGGAAAGTCGCAGAAGCCCTGCTATACAGGCTATCCGAGAACCCCGACGGTGACCGTCGTCGGTGAGGACTCCCAATGTCGGAGGCCTCTGATGCGGTTGTATTTTTCCAGAATTCGGGAAAAACGGTACCGAAAAGTTCCGGAATCGATCGTGTTTGCGATGCTTCTGGTAAAGTGCGCGCGATCCGCGGCGCGAAGCGGCGCGCTTGCCAACTGCGCCGCTTCGGCTTAGCTGTCACGCTTCACGAACCCGGATACGCAATGCCGCATAAGGTTTCTCTTTCCCGTCTGAAGCTGACAGACTTCCGCAATTATGCCGCCGCGAGCCTTAGTCTCGATGGTCGGCATGCCGTGCTGACCGGAGACAATGGCGCCGGCAAGACCAATCTCATGGAGGCGGTCTCGCTGCTTTCGCCCGGCCGCGGTCTGCGCCGAGCCGCCTATCGCGACATTACCCGCGTCGGCGCGGCCGGCGGCTTTTCGATCTTCGCGGCGCTTGACGGCATGGAGGGCGAAGTCGAGATCGGAACCGGCATAGAAACGGGCGAGGACACTACAGCCCGCCGGCTTCGGATCAACGGCACCCCGGCTAAGACCGCCGACGAGCTGACCGATCATCTGCGTCTTCTCTGGCTGACACCGGCGATGGATGGGCTCTTCACCGGCGCCTCCGCCGACCGCCGACGCTTTCTCGACCGCCTAGTGCTGTCGCTCGATCCCGCCCACGGCCGCCGCGCGAGCGATTTCGAGCACGCCATGCGCAGCCGCAACAAGCTGCTGGACGAAGGTCGCTTCGACCCTTCCTGGCTTGCCGGTATCGAAGAACAGATGGCTAGCCTCGGCATCGCCATGGCGCTCGCCCGCCAGGAGATGCTCGGCCTCTTGACCCGACTGACCGAGGAAACACTGGAGAGTTCGCCTTTCCCGTCAGCCTCGCTGCAGCTCTCAGGCTTCATGGACGGCCAGTTCTCGCGGCCATCGGTCGACCTCGAGGACGACTACGCGGCGATGCTCGCCGAGAGCCGTTACCGCGATGCCGGCGCAGGGCGCACGCTGGAGGGCCCGCACCGGACCGACCTCATCGTACACCACCGCGAAAAGGCGATGGAGGCGGAGCGGTGTTCCACCGGCGAACAGAAAGCGCTGCTTGTCGGCTTGGTGCTTGCCCATGCGCGACTCGTCGGCAATCTCACCGGTCATGCGCCGATCCTGCTGCTCGACGAGATCGCTGCGCATCTCGACGAGAACAGGCGCGCCGCGCTGTTCGACCTTATCGACGGACTGGGAGGTCAGGCCTTCATGACCGGAACGGATCGGGGAATGTTCTCGGCCCTCGGCGACAGGGCGCAGTTCTTTACGGTTGCGGACGGAAGGGTGTTGGGATGAGGGAGACAGCTTTTCCCGATGTCGCTTTTGCCGATGTCGGCGGCCATGCTACGATCGCCGCCATGGAACCTCTCAGCCCCGATGAAATCGCCCGGTATCAACGCCATATCCTGCTCCCCGAAATCGGCGGCGCAGGCCAGCAGAAACTCAAAGCCGCCCGTGTGCTGGTGATCGGCGCCGGGGGGCTCGGTGCGCCGATCCTGCAATATCTCGCCGCCGCCGGTATCGGCACGCTCGGCATCGTCGACGACGACCGGGTGTCGCTGTCCAATCTGCAGCGCCAAGTGATTCATGATTCCGGCACGATCGGCGAGCTGAAAACCGAAAGCGCCGCCTTGGCAATTGCCAGGCTCAACCCGCATGTCCGGCTCGTCCGCTTCGAGGAACGCTTTTCTCGCGAGACTGCCCGGCGTCAATTATCCGGCTTCGATTTCCTGATCGACGGCTCCGACAACTTCGATACGCGTTATGCCGCGGCCGATGCGGCGGAGGAAGCACGTATCCCGCTCGTCACCGGCGCCGTCGGTCGTTTCGACGGTTCACTGACCGTGCTAAAACCTTATGAGACGGCCGAGGACGGAGCGCCCAACCCAGGCTATCGCGACCTGTTTCCCGAGGCGCCTCCGGCGGGGCTGATTCCCAGCTGCGCTGAAGCCGGCATTATCGGCGCGCTCACCGGCGTCATCGGCACGATGATGGCAATGGAGGCGATCAAGCTCATCACCGGCGCCGGCGAACCGCTGATCGGGCAGCTGCTGCTTTACGACGCACTCTCGGCCCGGTTCGAAACCGTACGCTATAAGCGCCGCCGCGCCAGGCAGGCCGGATGAGGATTATCCGCCTCGACCAGAACTTCACGCGCTGGGACGAACTGCTCGCCCTCATCCTCACAGCCTTCGCTTCGATGAATGGCAGGATCGATCCGCCATCCTCGGCGCTCGGTCTCACGGCGGAAACGCTGGCAGCAAAGGCTGAGGCCGAGATCGGCCATGTCGTCATCGACGATGGCAAACTGACCGGCTGCCTGTTTCTGCGGCCGGAGGCCGATTGTCTCTATGTCGGCAAGCTCGCCGTTTTGCCGGCAGCGCAAGGCAAGGGCCTCGGCAGGCGTTTGCTGGCAGTTGCCGAGGAGACGGCTGCAGAATTCGGCCTTGCCGCCCTGCGGCTGGAGACACGCATCGAGCTTACCGACAATCACGCCGTCTTTGCCGCATGGGGATTTTCCAGAACCGCCGAGAAGGCGCATCCCGGTTTCACCAGGACGACCTTCGTCGAGATGCGGAAGAGCCTTATACGCTGACGCGCATCAGCGGCCAGGCAGCACCCGATTCGGCGGTCTGTGGCCGTCGATGAAGGTGCGAATATTGATGATGACCTTGTCGCCCATGTCGATCCGGCCTTCGATCGTCGCCGAGCTCATATGCGGCAGCAGCACGACCTTGCCCTCATTGGCGAGCTTGACGAGCTTCGGATTGACGGCAGGCTCGTTCTCGAAGACGTCGAGGCCGGCGCCGGCGATCTTGCCCTCTCTCAGGCATTTGATCAGCTGGGTTTCATCGACGACGTCGCCGCGCGCCGTATTGACGAGATAGGCAGTCGGCTGCAGCAGCGCCAGGCGGCGCGCCGAAATCAGGTGAAAGGTTGCTGGTGTCGAGGGGCAGTTGATCGAGACGATGTCGACGCGGGCCAGCATCTGGTCAAGACTTTCCCAATAGGTTGCCTCCAACTCGTCCTCGACGGCCGGATTGACGCGCTTGCGGTTGTGGTAGTGAATCGAAAGACCAAAAGACTTGGCGCGGCGGGCCACCGCCGTGCCGATTCGCCCCATGCCGACGATGCCGATCCGCTTGCCGTGAATGCGCCGGCCGAGCATCCAGGTGGGAGACCAGCCGGCCCACTCGCCCGGCTTGTCGGACAGGACCCGCGCCCCTTCGCCGAGCCGCCTCGGAACCGCGAGAATCAGTGCCATCGTCATATCGGCAGTGTCCTCGGTCAGGACGTTCGGCGTGTTGGTGACGGTGATGCCCTTGCGCGCCGCCGCCTCGACGTCGATGTGGTCGGTGCCGTTGGAGAAGCTGGCAATCAGCTTCATCTGCGGTCCCGCCTCATCGATCAGCGCCGCATCGATGCGATCGGTGACCGTCGGCACCAGCACGTCGGCATTCCGCACAGCGGCAATGAGCTCGGGAACGGAGCGCGGCGTGTCATCGATGTTCAGCTCGGCATCGAAGAGCTCCCGCATTCGAGTTTCGACGGCATCCGGCAGCTTGCGGGTGATGTAGACCTTCGGTTTTTTCTTCGCTGTCATGGCTGCCTGCGGTGCCTTGTTCAGAGGTCTTTAACCAAGAGGGGTGATAATTTTCCCGTTCCGGGCAATTTCTACCAGACCCGCACGCGAAGACAAACAAAACTCGTGGTGCAGCCGTGGAATGTAAAAGCCCGGACCGCGCGCAGGCCGTGCCTGGCGCGAATTCGAGCAAACGGAAGCCTCCATGCGCAGCAAAGTCCTGAAGTCCTGCCTCGCCCTTGCGATCGCTCTGGCCGCATCCATGGGAACCTTAGAATTTGCTCATGCGCAGGCGGCCAAGGGGCCGAGCGGCCTGCCATTGCCGCGCTTCGTCACATTGAAATCGAAGCGCGTCAACCTGCGCATCGGCCCGGGAACGGACTTCGCCGTATCGTGGATGTATCTGAAATCCGGCCTTCCGGTGGAAATCATCCAGGAATACGACAATTGGCGCCGCATCCGCGATGCCGATGGTACTGAAGGCTGGGTCAATCAGTCGCTGCTATCAGGGCAGCGCGCAGCGATCGCCGCGCCCTGGATGAAGACGAAGGGCAAGGGCGTCTATGTCAATCTGCGCCGTGAGGCGCAGCCCTCCGCCTCGATCGTCGCCAAGCTGGAACCCGGCGTGATGCTGACGATCGGCGAATGCAACGGCGATTGGTGCCACGCAGAAACCGACGGCGCCGCGGGCTGGGTGGCGCAGTCGGAAATCTGGGGCGCCTATCCCGGCGAAGCCTTCAAATAAGCCCCGCCTGTTTGGCGGCCTCGGAAAGCGAGGTCATCGGGCGCGGGCCGATCTGCTGGATGACAATGCCGGCGGCGAGACAACCGAGCTTGCCGCAATCCTCGAGGGACCGTCTCTGCGTGTAGCCATAGAGGAAGCCGGAGGCAAACAGGTCGCCGGCACCCGTCGTATCCACAACCTCCCGGATCATGATCGCATCGACGTAATAACGCTCCCGGCCCTTCAGGATGACGGCGCCGTTCTCGCTCATCGTCACGGCGGCGATCTTGCAGTCAGCGGCGATCCTGTTCAGCGCCTCTTCGAAATCGTCGGTCTCGTAAAGCGACAGCGCCTCCTGGCGATTGGCAAAGACGATATCGACCTTGCCGGAGCGCATCAGATCGAGGAACTCGCCGCGGTACCGATCGACGCAGAAACTATCGGACAGCGTCATCGACATTTCCCGGCCGTTTTCATGGGCGATGCGGGCGCAGTCGAGAATCGCCTCCTTGGCGCGCGGCGGATCCCAGAGATAACCTTCGAAATAGGTGACCTTGGCATCGGCAACGACATCGGCCTCGACATCCTCAGGACCGAGTTCGACGCAGGCGCCGAGATAGGTATTCATCGAACGCTCGCCATCCTCGGTGACGAAGATCATCGAACGCGCGGTCGGCGGGAAGGTGCCCTTCGGCTTCGTCTGGTAGTGAACGCCCTGGGCGCGAATGTCGTGGGTGAAGATGTCGCCTAGCTGATCTGCAGCGACATTGCCGAAATAGGCCGCCCTGCCGCCGAGGTTGGCAACGCCCGCCGCCGTGTTGCCGGCGCTGCCGCCGGAGGCTTCGAGAGCCGGCCCCATGCGTGAATACAAGAGTTCGGCGCGTTCGGCGTCGATGAGGTTCATCGCCGCCTTCGTGATCTGGTTGTCAATGAGGAACTGATCGTTGCAACGGGCGATGATATCCACGATTGCGTTGCCGACCGTCAGAACATCGAATCTTGTCATGAAATGGGGGGTCCCGGATTTGTGATAGCCGGGGTTCGGTCTTAGCGAAATTTCCGCGGTTTGGAAGGACAAATGGTGAATGGCGCATCTATTTCTTCGCAAAAGTGCCGCTCATTCGTCACGCCCCTGTCATCTTCGAAATCTAGAAATACTCGCAGGAACACCGGCATGAGCAGCTTTCAGTTGCAGCCGGGCACCCGAGGGATGACCCCTTCGATCTTACCGGCGCGATGCTGACCACGGATGAACTGGCAGCTTCGCGATTCGGGCATCCGGCAAGGCCGGATGCGGAAAAGCGGGCGGCGCTTGCCTTGCTGCTCGAGCGCCGTGCGTCCGTTCGGGCGCGCAAAGGACGCTCTCACTCTTTAGATCTACGCATCGGACTTACCGAAAATCGATTCCGATTTTCGGGCCAATGCTGTAGAGGTCGGATACTCCCCTTCCCCGCAGAGCATCCCGCCTCATGTCAGCCATCATTCTCGACGTCCTTCCTATCTTCATCCTGATCCTCATCGGCTGGGTGATCGTTCGCAGCGGCCTGATGGCATCGAATGTCGGCGACGCGCTCAGCGAATTCGTCTTCAAGATCGCCGTGCCGCTTCTGCTCTTCCGCACCATCGCCGAAGCGGATTTCCACGGCGCCTCCCCTTTCCGGCTCTGGATCGTCTATTTCTCCGGCGTCGCCATCACCTGGACGGCCGGGCATATCGCCGCCACACGGCTTTTCGGCCGCGACGAACGGATCGGCGTACTTGCCGGGGTGTCCTCAGCCTTTGCCAACAACGTCTTCATCGGGCTGCCGCTCGTTCAGCGGACCATCGGCGACGAAGGGCTGGTGGCGTTGTCGATCCTGCTTGCCGTGCATCTGCCTGTCATGATGGTCGCCGGCACAGTGCTGATGGAGCACGCGGAGCGCAAGATCGCCGGCAAAAGCGACCGCAGCATGGTGTTCGTGCTTCGCCAGATCGTCATCAATCTCATACGCAATCCGCTGGTCATCGGGCTTGCGGCCGGCATGGCCATGCATCTTTCCGGCCTTACCATGACGGCGACGCTGGCGACGGTCGTCAATCAGATCGCCGGCATTGCCGGTCCGGCGGCGCTGATCTCGCTCGGCATGGCGCTGGAGAGATACGGCGTCTCCGGCAATTTCGGCATTGCCAGCGTCACCTCGAGTTTAAAGCTGCTGCTGCTGCCCGGTTGCGTCTGGGCGGCGAGCCATCTCCTCGGCCTCAGCCCTGCATGGACGGCAGCGATCGTGCTGACCTCGTCGGTGCCGACAGGCGTCAACGCCTGGCTGATCGCCAACCGGTTCGGCGTCGGCCACAGCCTCGCCGCCTCGACGATCACGGTGACAACGGCGCTCGGCGCCATCACGGTCTCGCTCTGGGCTTATTTCCTGGGCGCCTGAGCGGGTCTCGGCATAATAAGAAAAGCCCGGCTTGCGAGCCGGGCTTTTCCATGAATGCGATCATCATGCCGTTCACTGCGTGGCCGTTTTCGGATCCGGAAGCGGCACCGGCGAATCAGCGAGCGTGTGCAGGTAGAGGATGACGTTGGCGCGATCCTGATCCTTCGCCAGACCGGCGAAGCCCATCGCGGTGCCTGGAACGTCCTTCTTCGGCGCCAGCAGGAACTTGTTGAGGTTCTCGAAAGTCCACTTCTCGCTGCCGCCCTTGGAGAAATCCTTCATCGCAGCGGAATAGGCAAAGCCCTCATGCGAGGCGATCGGGCGATCTACGACACCAAAGAGGTTCGGACCGACCTTGTTCGGTCCGCCTTTGGTGCCGTCATGACAGGCCTGACACTTCTTGAAGATCGCTTCACCGGCCTTGGCATCTGCAGAAGCGAGCAACTGGGCGATCGGAACGGCAGCAGCCGGCGCAGCTTCACCGCCGGCGGCAGGCGCCTCTTCGGCAACGATCGCGAAACCTTCCTTCTCCGGCGCTTCGGAATGGAAGATCCCCTCGGACGCGATGGAGACCGACATCAGAACGAAAATCGTTCCGAGCAGTGCCCCCACGGCCGTATTGACGTATGAATTCATCTGCAATGCTCCCCTTGCAGCCGGCAGACCAGAACCGGACCATCTTGAAATCGCGCGGAACCTATGTCTTTTGACTGTTCGTTGCAACTGTCTAAATGGTCTTATGCGTGAGACTTTTTGACACTTTTCAGCCCGGAATAGAAGGCCCGAACAATGCGTGATTCAAATTTCGACGACGTGCTCGTATTGATCCCGGCACGGATGGCCTCCACTCGGCTTCCGGGCAAGCCGCTCGCCGATATTTGTGGACTGCCGATGATCGTGCAGGTGGCGATGCGCGCAAAAGAAGCCGAAATCGGCCGGGTCGTCGTCGCCGTCGACGATCCGCAGGTGTTCGATACGGTTGCCGCCGCCGGCTTCGAAGTCGTCATGACCAGCAAGGATCATCAATCCGGCTCGGACCGCATCTTCGAGGCGTTGAAGAAGGTTGATCCGGACGGCAGGGCGAAGTTCATCGTCAACGTCCAGGGCGACCTGCCGACAATCGAGCCGGAAACGGTGCGGGCGGCCTTGCGCCCCCTCGAGAACGAAGCGGTCGATATCGGCACGCTGACCATCGAAATCGATAATGAGGAGGACAAGACCGCGCCCCACATCGTCAAGGTCATCGGCTCTCCGATTTCCGACACCCGCCTGCGCGGCCTCTACTTCACGCGCGCGACGGCGCCCTACGGCAAGGGGCCGCTGTACCATCATATCGGCCTCTACGCCTATCGGCGCGCGGCGCTCGAACGGTTCGTCTCGCTCGGTCCGTCGACACTCGAAAAGCGGGAATCGCTGGAACAATTGCGGGCGCTGGAGGCCGGCATGCGCATAGATGCCGAGATCGTTGACACGGTTCCGCTCGGTGTCGATACTCCGGCCGACCTCGAAAAAGCGCGACGCATCCTCTCTGCACGGCAGAACTAACGGGACTATCATGAACATCAAGACCAACAGGATCGCCTTCCAGGGCGAATTCGGCGCCAATTCCGACATGGCCTGCCGCGACATGTTTCCGACAATGGAGCCGCTGCCCTGCCAGACTTTCGAGGATGCCTTCACGGCGGTCGACAATGGCGACGCCGATATCGCAATGATCCCGATCGAGAATACCATTGCCGGACGCGTCGCCGACATCCATCATCTGCTGCCGGAATCGCGGCTGCATATCATCGGCGAATATTTCATGCCGATCCGCTTTCAGCTGATGGTTCTGCCCGGGGTCACCAAGGATGAGATCCGCACCGTCCACAGCCATATCCACGCCCTCGGACAGTGCCGCAAGATTGTGCGCGCTCACGGCTGGAAGCCTGTCATCGCCGGCGATACGGCCGGGGCGGCAAAATTCGTGAAGGAAACCGGCGATCGCTCGATGGCGGCGCTTGCTCCGCGCCTTGCCGCTGATCTCTACGGGCTGGAGATCGTCGCCGAGAATGTCGAGGACACGGAAAACAACGTCACCCGTTTCGTGATCCTGTCGCGCGATGAGGAATGGGCGCAACGCACTTCGGCTGAGGAAAAGGTCGTCACCACCTTCGTCTTCAACGTTCGCAACATTCCGGCTGCGCTTTACAAGGCGCTCGGCGGGTTTGCGACGAACAACATCAACATGACGAAGCTCGAAAGCTATCAGCTCGGCGGAAAATTCGTGGCGACGCAATTCTACGCCGATATCGAGGGCCATCCGAACGATCCGAACGTTCGCCGAGCATTGGAGGAGCTGCGTTTCTTCTCCGAAAAGGTGCGCATCCTCGGGGTCTACAAGGGGCATGTGATGCGAGGCCTGCTTTAACAGGCCTTGCGCTCTCTCATTATTTATCCGGCTCGCATACGCGGAGCCGATGCCCGTCCGGGTCGAGCACGACGAAGGTCGGGCCGAAATCGAGTTCAGTCAGTTCCTGGGCAATCGGCAGGCCACGCTGACGCCAGTCATCATATTGCCTGGCGACGGCATTTTCTCCCGCCAGCATGAAGGCCACTTCGCCTCGATTGCCGATGGCCGAGGGCTGCGGCTCGACCTTGCTGCGCCGCCAGAGACCAAGGGTGAAGCCGCCATCGAGCGGGAAGGCGACGAAATTCGGCGCTTCGACGGCCGGCTCGCGGTTCAGGAGGTTCCGATAGAAGCTCGCGCTCTCTGCCGGATCCTTGACATAGAGAATTATCAGATTGGGGCTGGTCATTTCGGTTCTCCCGTTGCAGTAAGTTGGGTCGGCGAGATTTCCTGCTGCCAATTTATGGCAGCAGGAAACAAAAGGCGCTGCAAAGGCAACGCCCGTTCTCGGCGAGTGGATGAGTTGGACAATCAGATATTTAGAGCGGGAACCGGTCCTGGAGGCGCGGGTTGCGCCCATCCATGAAACCGAGGTCGCGCTTGCGGGAATCCGGTATGGCTTCGATATCGAGTTTCGAGCGGTTGCTCTCGGAGAACCGGAAAAAGCTCATAGCCAGGCGCAGTCGGCCGGAGCCTGCCGACTGCCGGACGTCAGCAAAGGTTTCGGCCGAAATGATATCGGCAAAGCTGTCGGAGGCGAAGCGATCACCGGCCTGTTGAATGACTGGCGGCGTTACCATGATCAGTACTCCTTCCCAAGCGCATCGGCACGATGCGCTAAACCTGGATGTCACAGCGTCCTTGCGCGTCCGAAGACGCGCGGCGCTGTAGTAAAGTGAGACTGATAATAGCTCTCCCTGCTGACAGTTTATGGCAGCAGCGTTCAGGTCTCCAGCGGCACGTCCTGCGTCTCGCGCCATTCCTTTAGGAGCGCTGTGCGGCGACGGGGATAACGCATCTCATGGACCGCCATATCAATGATGCGATCGGTGCGGAAATGGCGGAAATCCTGGCGCAGTTCGCACCAGGCCATGATGATGCGCACATGCTCGAAATAGCCGAGCGCGAAGGGCCAGACACGGCGACGGGAGATACGGCCCTGCTCGTCGCCGTAATGCAGTTCGAGCACGCGCTCCAGACGGATCGCCTTGCGGATAGCCGAAACATCGGCCCTGTCCTCGTCCTGGCGCTTGCGGCCGACGAAGAGTGTCGCCGAATCGACCATGTCACGCATGTCGGCCGGCAGCACGGCGACGATCTTGGCGAGCGCATCGGCGCCGGCGCCGGCAAGGCGCGGCTCGGCCGCGCGGGCCACCCAACGCGAACCGAGCACCAAGGCTTCCAGCTCTTCTTCGGAAAACATCATCGGCGGCAGCATAAAGCCGGGCTTCAGCACATAGCCGATGCCCGCTTCGCCTTCGATCATCGCGCCCTGGGCCTGCAGGCTGGCAATATCGCGATAGAGCGTGCGAAGACTGACGCCGGTTTCCTGGGCAAGAACAGTTCCAGTCACCGGCCGCCGATAACGCCGAAGCGTCTGCAGCAGCGTCAGCAGCCGTTCCGAGCGGGCGACCGGCATGGTGTTACCGCTTCCACTCCGCCCAGTCGCGCATCAGGCGGTGGGCGATCGCCCCTTTCGGCGGAGAGGCCTTGCCCGTCGCACTCGGGCGTTCCAGCATCTCAATTGTTTCCTCGCGGGTGAACCAGCGGCAATCCTCGAGTTCCGTCTCGTCGCGCGTAATTTCGGTCGATTTGGCCTCAGCGTAACAGCCGATCATCAGCGAATGCGGCATCGGCCAGGGCTGCGAGGCATGATAGCGGATGCGGCCGGTGCGGATGCCCGATTCCTCCAGCGTTTCGCGGCGCACGGCATTCTCGATGGTCTCGCCGGGTTCAACGAAGCCCGCAAGACAGGAATACATTCCGGGCGCAAAATGCGGGCTGCGGCCAAGCAGGCAGAGGCCGCGCTGCTCATCGATCGTCAGCATGATGACGACGGGGTCGGTTCGAGGGAAGATCATGTGTTCGCAGGCGGTGCAGACGCGCTTGTAGCCGCCGATATGAATCTCCATCGCCGCGCCGCAACGGCCGCAAAAGCGGTTGTCGCCATTCCAGCGGATGAGGCTTGCGGCCTGAGCGAATTCGCCGAGCAAGACTTCGTCGATCAGCATCTCGCGAAACAGCGTGCGGCCGTCGGCCGGCTTGTATTGGCTGGCAAGGTCCTCGACGTCGATGCCGACGGGAACGGCAAGGCGCGGCTCGCCTGATTTGCGGTAGCCGAGCAGCACAGTCTCGTCCCAATTCGGCTGCAATTCCTGCAGTTCGTAACGGGCAAACAGCGGATCGAGCACCTGGCCGTCATGTTTCAGCACCAGCTTGTCCTGGGCGAATGCGAAGATATGGGTACCGTCCTTTGCCAGCGCCCTTTCGACGGAATGTTCGTCCCGGTGTTCGGAATCGCGATTGAGGTCGTTGGCGGCAAAGGCAGTGAGATTGCTGGGTTCCGGATGCGGCACATCCGAATCGAAAAGCGAATGGTTCATGATGAAAGGGCTTCCCGCAGCTTTGCTGTGAATTCGTCTCTCCTTGCGTCCTCGTAAGGCTCGGCGCGCTCGAAACCCCAGACGGGACCCGGCCAGTTGGCGTCGCCTTCGAAGCGGGCAACGACATGAACATGAAGCTGGCGGACGATATTGCCAAGAGCCCCGACATTGATTTTTGTCGCGCCGGTGATTTCCTTCAAGGCCTTGGCGACGAGATCGGTCTCGAAGGCGAGCAGCACCTGATCGAGCGGCGTCAACTCGAAGATTTCGGTAATTCCAGCCCGGCGCGGGACCAGAATGAGCCACGGCCAGCGGGCATCCTTGGATAATCTGAGATCACAGAGACCGGTGACCATGATGCTGACGCTGTCGTTTTCCAGCCGGGGGTCGAGCACAAAACCGTCCAAGGGACATTCCTCCTGTCTTTTCCTAGGACTAGCAGTTTTTTTGGATGTTGGCTTGCTTTTGATGACGATATTGCCGATATGTGCATCCGGGAGGTTGGTGGTGGACGAGCCACTCGCCAACCGGGTCAGGTCCGGAAGGAAGCAGCCCTAACGAGCCCGGCACGGGTCATCGTGCCAGCCTCCCACCTTCTCTCCACGAAATGCTCGACAATTCGAGCGACAAGCAGGGCGATGAGCGATACCGAGCGACAATCAAAAGATGCCGCCTCGACGGGCACCGGATACCGGGTGCTGGCTCGCAAATACCGCCCCAAGGATTTCACGGACCTGATGGTCGGCCAGGAGCCGATGGTCCGCACGCTCACCAACGCCTTCGAGACCGGCCGCATTGCCCAGGCCTATATGCTGACCGGCGTGCGCGGCGTCGGCAAGACAACGACGGCGCGCATCCTGGCGCGAGCGCTGAACTTCAAGACAGCCGATATCGACAAGCCGACGATCGACCTGCGCGTGCCGGGCGAACATTGCCAGGCGATTATGGAAGGCCGGCATGTCGATGTGATCGAAATGGATGCCGCTTCGCATACCGGTATCGACGATATAAGAGAGATCATCGAACAGGTGCGCTACCGGCCGGTTGCGGCCCGCTACAAGGTCTATATCATCGACGAAGTGCACATGCTGTCGACCCAGGCCTTCAACGGTCTGTTGAAGACCTTGGAAGAGCCGCCGGAGCATGTGAAGTTCATCTTCGCCACCACTGAGATCCGCAAGGTGCCGATCACCGTGCTGTCGCGCTGCCAGCGCTTCGACCTGCGCCGCATCAGCGCGTCGGACCTCGTCGGGCTGTTCACGACAATAGCGGCCAAGGAAGGAATCGAGGCGGAAGCGGATGCGCTGGCGATGATCGCGCGCGCGGCCGAAGGCTCGGCGCGCGACGGCCTGTCGCTGCTCGACCAGGCGATCGCCCATGGCGCCGGCGCCGTGCAGGCTGAAGCCGTGCGCGGCATGCTCGGCCTTGCCGACCGCGCCCGGATCGTCGATCTCTTTCAGCATGTCATTAAGGGCGACGTGGCGGCTGCCCTCGGCGAATTCCAGAGCCAATACGAGGCCGGCGCCAATCCGGTGGTCGTGCTCACCGATCTCGCCGATTTCACCCATCTGGTGACGCGGCTGAAATATGTGCCGGATGCGGCAAACGACCCTTCTCTGAGCGAGATCGAGCGCACCAAGGCGGCGGAATTCGCCAGGGGTGTTGCGGTGACGACGCTGTCGCGCATCTGGCAGATGCTGCTGAAGGGCATTCCCGAAACCGAAGGTTCGTCGCGCACGGCGGGCGCTGCCGAAATGGTGCTGATCCGGCTTGCGCACGCGGCGCATCTGCCGGCGCCCGAGGATGCGGCGCGGCGGCTTGCCGAGTTTTCCGGCGACAATGCCGGCCAGCGGCCCTCCTCGCCCTCGGGCAACGGCGGCGGCAACGGAACGCGGGTTCCCTATCAGAGCAGCGTTGCCGCACGGGCGACGGAGCCGACACCACGGCCGCAGCCCTCGGGGCCTACCGCGATGCTGCGCGCCGTGCCTAATCCGGAGCCGCAGAATATCGGTCGTACCGAGGCAAAGCCCGCAGAGGCTCCGAAGCCGCTCGTGCGTGTCAATTCCATCGCCGATATCGTCGAGCTTGCGGCCGAGAAGCGCGACGTCAAATTAAAGGCGCTGGTGCGCAACTTCGTGCGGCCGGTCCGTCTTGAGCCCGGCCGGCTTGATGTGAACCTCACCGAAGGCGCGCCGAATACGCTGCTCAACGAGCTCGCCGTCAAGCTCAAGGAATGGACTGGAATCCACTGGATCGTCAGCACCAGCCGCGAGGAAGGCGCGCCGACGATGGTGGAGGCGGAAGCCAGGGCGCAGGAACAGCGCGTCAGCGATGCGCGTCAGGATCCCGATGTCGCGGCAATCCTGGCGCATTTCCCCGGCGCCAAGATCATCGACGTGCGCGTGCGGGCGCCCGAACCGGAGGAGGAAGGCGAGTTGAAGCCGCCGGCCGCCGCCGAATCCGAGGAAGGTGACATTCTGCCCGGCGACGACATAGAATTTTGACGTTTCAACAAGGAGCGAGACGATGCGCGACATCATGGGCATGATGGGCAAAGTCAAGGAAATGCAGGCCAAGATGGAGCAGATGCAGGCGGAGATCGCCGAGCTGACGGCCGAAGGCAAGGCGGGCGGCGGCCTCGTCACCGTCGTCATTTCAGGCAAGGGCGAACTCAAGAGCCTGAAGATCGACCCCTCGCTGTTCAAGGAAGACGACGTCGAGATCCTCGAGGACCTGATCGTTGCCGCTCACAAGGACGCCAAGGACAAGGCCGAGTCGCTCGCCGCCGAAAAGACCAAGGCGCTCACGGCCGGCCTGCCGATCCCGCCCGGCTTCAAGCTGCCGTTTTGATAGCAGGCAATTGGTCTTCCTTTTGACTGCAGTTCCGATAGCCGATGCTGCTATCGGGCCGGCGATCCCCACAGAACGCCGTTCTTAACGCTACGCTTCTAGCGTCGCCCGTAGCTTATAGTGAATGGGAGCCGCGAGATATCGCGACCGGTCTGCCTCCGAAAGCCGTTGGCCGAATGTTTTCATAAGCTCCGGCATCGTCACCCTCTCTCCGGAAAAGGGATGATACTCGACCGTCACTCCGGCCTCGACCACGCCGCCTCTGACGACGCGGCAGTAAATGCCGGGGCGGGCGGCCACCGTATGGCGCTTGACGAATTTCGGATCGGCCATCCTGGCCGCAAAGGTGGCGCAGGGAATGCGGCAGGCGGTGGCCTCAAGAATAAGATCGCCTGCTATGAATCGGTCGCCGACGGCGACGTCGCGGTTGTCGAGCCCTGAGATCACCATGTTTTCGCCGAAGGTGCCGGGTTCATGCGGCCGGCCAAGCTCCCTGCTCCACCAGTCGAGCGTCAGCGATCCCTCGACATAAACCGCCTGATCGACGCCGCCGTGATGTTTGCGGTTGCAGATGGCATCGCCGACCAGACCCTCGGCATCGATCATCACCGCGCCGTTGACGGCATGTTTGAAGATACCGGTCTTGTAGCTCTTGTCGGCCAGCTTTTCCGCATTGCCGATGCACAGCGCCAGGATTTTCATGGGACGGCCGATCCTTCCGCGATTCCGTTTTCGTTCCATATCAGTTAAGAACGGCGCATGGCAAAACGAGTCACCGGACCCGAAATCGAAAAACTCATCCAGCTTCTGGCGAAGGTGCCGGGCCTCGGGCCGCGCTCGGCGCGCCGGGCAGCACTGCATCTGATCAAGAAGAAGGACCAGTTGCTCGGGCCACTGTCGAACGCGATGGGCGAAGCCTATGACAAGGTGAAGATCTGCTCGCGCTGCGGCAATGTCGATACAACAGACCCTTGCACCGTCTGCACCGATACGCAGCGCGATCAATCCGTCATCATCGTCGTCGAGGACGTTTCGGACCTCTGGGCGCTGGAGCGGGCGGGCGCAATGAACGCCGCCTATCACGTGCTTGGCGGCACGCTGTCGCCGCTCGACGGGATCGGGCCCGACGATCTCAATATCCGCGGACTGATCGACCGGATCGGCGAAGGCGGCATCCGCGAGCTGATCATCGCGGTCAATGCGACCGTCGAGGGGCAGACGACGGCGCATTACATTACCGACCAGTTGCAGGGGCTCGACGTGAAGATTACGCGATTGGCGCATGGCGTGCCTGTGGGCGGCGAGCTCGACTATCTCGATGAGGGCACGCTCGCGGCCGCGCTGCGGGCACGGACGGTGATATGAGGGGATTGTTTATGCTGCGAATATTCGCGCTCGGCATAACGGCCGCGCTCCTCCCCCTCACCTCCCACGCAGCCCCTTCCAAAGCCGATGTCGAGGCACAATTCCAAAAATGGGTGCAGAGCGACCTCTGGCCCGAAGCAAAAGCGGGCGGTGTTTCCGAGAAGACCTTCAAGGCCGCTTTCTCAGGCATCACGCTGAACTGGAACCTGCCGGATCTCGCCCCGCCCGGTTTCCCGCCGCCGAAGGAGCAGAAGCAGACGCAGGCTGAATTTTCCTCGCCCGGTCCCTATTTCAACGAAGACCGGCTGAAGAAGCTCGCAGCGACAGGGCGCGGCTTTGCGGCGCAGTATGGCTCGACGCTGAAACGGATCGAAAAGACTTATGGCGTGCCGGGCTCGATCGTGCTTGCCATCTGGGGCCGCGAGACCGGCTTCGGGGCAGCGAAGATCCCGGAATCGGCGATCGAAGTGCTGGCGACCAAGGCCTTCATGTCGACGCGCAAGGAGATGTTCCGGACCGAACTGGTGGCGGCGCTGCATATTCTCGACGGCGGCGACGTCGCGCCTTCCGATTTCAAAGGGTCTTGGGCCGGCGCACTGGGGCAGCCGCAATTCATGCCGACGAGTTATCTGAAATATGCCGTGGATTTCGATGGCGATGGCCATCGCAACATCTGGACCTCGGTGCCGGATACGCTCGCCTCGATCGCCAACTATCTGGTCAAGAAGGGCTGGCAGCGCGATCGGGACTGGGGTTTCGAGGTGTCGATACCCGAAGCGGTCTCCTGCGCGCAGGAGGGGCCTGATCTGGCAAAGCCGCTTTCGCACTGGGCCTCGCTCGGCATCGAGCGCATCTCCGGCAAGGCCTTTCCCTCAGGTGAGATGAAGGCTCAAGGGATGATGCTGGTGCCGGCCGGCAGCGACGGCCCGGAATTCATCGTCACGCCGAATTTCTATATCATCAAGGAGTATAACAACTCCGACCTCTACGCGCTTTATATCGGCAATCTCGCCGACCGGATCGCCTCGAACGGCGGCGCCTTCGAGGGCCAGTGGGGCGATGTCGGCAAGATGCTGCGTTCGGATGTGGCCGCCATGCAGAAGGCGCTGGAGCGGCAAGGTTATGACGTCGGCGGCACCGACGGACTGCCGGGCTACAAGACGCGGCGCTCGATCGGCCAGTGGCAGGCAAAGAACGGCATGAAACCGACATGCTTTCCCGAAGCCAGCATGAAGGGCGAGCTGAAGTAGCCGGATTCACAGGTTGCGCTTCAGTCCTTCGTGGCTGGCGACAAAACCGAGCTTCTCGTAGAAGCGGATCGAGTCTTTCCGTGTCTTGTCCGATGTCAGCTGCACGAGGCCGCAGCCGCGCTCGACGCATTGGGCGACCGCCCATTCGATGAATTGCGCGCCGAGGCCGGCTGCCCGAAACTCTCTTGCGATACGCACGCTTTCGATCTGCCCGCGCCACATACCGGTTCGGGAGAGGCCGGGAAGAAAGCTCAGCTGCAGGCAGCCGACGACCTGGTCGGAGGCGTCGGTTGCGACAGCCAGCAACTGGTTGGCGTCCGCCTCGATCGCCGCGACGGCCGAAAGATAACGCGCATCGACGGGATCGGAGACGATTTCCCTGGCGGCGCCGAGATCGTCATCGGCGAGAAGCCTTACGATGGCTGCGAGATCGGATAGACGGGCGAGCCTGAAACTGTACATGGCTGCTCTCAATGATGCAGATCGATCGGCGCCTTGTGGAAGACATCGTCGCCTGGCGGGATGGCCTGGCGCTCGATCATGCGGTGGACATGGGGCGGGCCTTCACCGCGATGGAGCGCGCGCAGCCGGTCGATGTTTTCGGCATCGGCCTGGGTGCGCCGCTGGTTGTGTCTTATGTACTCGACCCAGGTCGGCGTATGGTAGCTTTCCGTCCAGAGGCCAGGATTTTCGAGATCGCGCATCAGCGCCCAATGCCGGGCGCCGTCGCGGATGCGGATGCGGCGGCGCTCGCCCATCAGCGCCATGAATTCCGCCAGATCGTCGTCGGCGATCTCGTAATCGACCTGAATGACGATCGGGCCGCTGCGCGGGGTGATGTCGAGGCTTAAGGCCGGCGCGGTGAAGCGGTTCAGCGGATCGAGATTGAGCGAGGCGAAGGCCGGCATCGAAAACCGCAGCCCGATCGCAATGCCAAGCAGCAGGACGACCGACGCCATCAGCAGCGCATCGGCGACGCCATAGCGGTCCGCCGCAACACCCCAGAGCCAACTGCCGCCGGCAATGCCGCCGAAGGTGACGGTCTGATAGAGCGACAGCGCGCGCCCGACCACCCAGCGCGGCGTCGACAGTTGGACGATGGTGTTGAAGAGCGAAAGTGCGGAGACCCAACAGGCGCCCGAGATGAGCAGCCCGGCTGATGTGAGGACGGCGCTCGGGCTGATGGCGGCGATGACGGCGCTCAATGCAAAGCCGGCAAAGGCGAGGCGGATGATCGTCTCGCTGGACAGCGCCTGGCGAATTCTTGCACTCAGCACCGCACCACCGATCGCGCCGATACCGAAGGCGCCGAGCATGAAGCCATAGGTCAGCGGACCGCCGGCAACGAGATCGAGCGCGACGACTGGCAGCAGCGCCAGGATGGAGCTGGCGCCGACACCGAATATAAGGCCCCTGACCAGAACCTTTTCGAGATTGGGCGACATCGAGACGTAGCGCAAGCCGGCAAAGATCGCGCTGCCGAGCGCCTCACGCGGCAGGGTCGAGACCGGTGTGCTCGGCCGCCAGCGCAGCAAAGCGTAGATCAATGGGAGGTAACTCAGGGTGTTGACCGCGAACGCAGCAGCAGCACCCGCCGCCGCCACGATGGCGCCGCCGATCGCCGGGCCGACGCTGCGGGTGATATTAAAGCCCATGCTGTTCAGCGTGACGGCGCCCGGCAGATCGGCGCGCGGCACCATGTCGCCGACCGAGGCCTGCCATGAAGGGTTGTTGAGCGCCGTGCCGCAGCCGATCAGGAAAGTGAAGAAGAGCAGCAGCCAGGGCGTTATCCAGCCGAGAAGGGCTGATGCGGTCAGCAGCGCCGACACCACGAGCATCATGCACTGCGCCGTCAGCATGACCCGGCGTCGGTCGAAATTATCGGCGAGCGCGCCCGATACCAGGGAAAACAACATGATCGGCAGCGCCGTCGAGGTCTGAACCAACGCGACCATATCCTCCGAAGCGGTGATGGTCGTCATCATCCAGGCAGCACCCACCGCCTGGATCAGGCCGCCGAAATTCGAGGAAAGGCTGGCAAACCAGATGGCCCGATAGGTATCGTGCCGCAAGGGCGCCAATGTCGCTGAGGTGTAGGCCACGATTTCTCCCGCTTTTGTTTTTGAGACCCACCGGCAATATATGCGCAAGACCTTCGCTGGCCATAGCCTCGTTCGCCTTGCCGGAAGCGATTTGGCGGAATCGGTCGCAGACCTTGCAATTTCGGAAAAACCCGACTATATGGCTCTCAAATTCTTGATCGCTTGATGAAGAGTGGGCCGCAAGGACCCGCTCTTTTTTATTAGCTCGATCGCCTGAACAGCTTGAAATTGCGAGGAGCGCCGCTTGTCGGACATGACAAACGCAGACAACGAACTTGAGCCGCGGCTGATTACCGAAACCGGGCTCGACCAGCGTCTTGCCGACATCATCGAACCCGTTCTCGTCGGCATGGGTTTCCGGCTCATCCGCGTGCGCATGCTGAACCAGAACGGCGCGACGATGCAGGTGATGGCCGAGCGCAATGACGGCACGATGACGGTTCAGGACTGCGAAGCAGTCTCGATGGCGATTTCTCCCGTCCTCGATGTGGAAGATCCGATCGATAAAGAGTATCATCTTGAGGTGTCTTCGCCTGGCATCGACCGTCCGATGGTGCGGAAATCCGATTTCGTCCGCTGGCAAGGCCACCTTGTAAAGTGCGAGACGTCGATCATGATCGGCAGCCGCAAACGCTTCCGCGGCAAGATCGTCGAAGCAGACGCCGATGGATTCACGCTCGAGCGTGACCAGGTCGCCTACGGGGAAGAGCAGAAGGTTATCATTCCCTTCACGGCGCTTAGCGATGCGAAGCTCATTCTGACCGACGATCTGATCCGCGATGCGCTGCGCGCCGACAAGCTGGCGAAAGCGCAGGCCGCCAACCAGAACGAAGCAGACGACCAGGAATAACCGATCAACAGACCGCTCCCAGGGACGGGAACCCTGGAGTAAAGACGGAGAAACAAGACAATGGCAGTCAGTGCGAACCGGCTCGAACTTCTGCAGATCGCAGATGCAGTGGCGCGCGAAAAAGTCATCGACCGGGAGATCGTGCTTGCCGCAATGGCCGATGCCATCCAGAAGGCGGCGCGCTCCCGTTACGGCACCGAATCCAACATCCGGGCCGACATCAATCCGAAGACCGGTGAAATCCGTCTGCAGCGCCTGCTCGAAGTGGTCGACAAGGCCGAGGATTATTCGACGCAGATCCCGCTGGAGCTTGCCCGCGACCGCAATCCGGACGCAGCCCTCGGGGATTTCATCGCCGATCCGCTGCCGCCGATGGATTTCGGCCGCATCGCCGCACAATCCGCCAAGCAGGTGATCGTGCAGAAGGTGCGTGAAGCCGAGCGCGACCGCCAGTTCGACGAATTCAAGGATCGCGTCGGAGAAATCGTCAACGGCACCGTCAAGCGCGTCGAATACGGCAACGTCATCGTTGATCTCGGCCGTGGTGAAGGCATCATCCGCCGCGACGAAATGATCCCGCGCGAGAACGTGCGCTATGGCGATCGCGTCCGTGCATACGTATATGATGTCCGTCGGGAGCAGCGTGGTCCGCAGATTTTCCTGTCGCGCACGCATCCGCAGTTCATGGTGAAGCTCTTCACCATGGAAGTGCCTGAGATCTATGACGGCATCATCCAGGTGAAGTCGGTCGCCCGTGATCCGGGCTCGCGCGCCAAGATCGCGGTGATTTCGAACGACTCGTCGATCGATCCGGTCGGCGCCTGCGTCGGCATGCGCGGCTCGCGCGTCCAGGCCGTCGTCGGCGAACTCCAGGGTGAGAAAATCGACATCATCCCCTGGAGCCAGGACCCGGCGACCTTCGTGGTCAACGCCCTGCAGCCGGCGGAAGTGGCCAAGGTCGTTCTCGACGAGGACGCCGAGCGCATCGAAGTCGTCGTTCCCGACGAGCAGCTGTCGCTTGCGATCGGCCGCCGTGGCCAGAACGTCCGCCTTGCTTCGCAGCTGACTGGCTGGGATATCGACATCATGACGGAGGCCGAGGAATCGGAACGCCGTCAGAAGGAATTCAACGAGCGCACCAACCTGTTCATGGATTCGCTCGACGTCGACGAAATGGTCGGCCAGGTTCTGGCGTCCGAAGGCTTTGCCGCCGTCGAAGAACTGGCCTATGTCGATCTCGACGAGATTTCCTCGATCGACGGTTTCGACGAAGAGACCGCGCAGGAAATTCAGCAGCGCGCCCGCGAATTCCTCGAGCGTCTCGAAGCCGAGATGGACGAGAAGCGCAAGGCGCTCGGCGTTGAGGACGAGCTGCGCCAGATCGACGGCATGACCGCCCAGATGATGGTGGCGCTCGGCGAGGACGGCATCAAGACGATCGAGGATTTCGCCGGTTGTGCGGCCGATGATCTCGTCGGCTGGAGCGAACGCAAGAATGGCGAAACGAAGAAGTTCGAAGGCCTGTTCTCTAAGTTCGACGTCTCGCGTGTCGAGGCCGAGCAAATGATCGTCCAGGCCCGCCTCGCGGCTGGCTGGATCACCGAAGAGGACCTGGCGAAGGGGACCGAAGAAGAGGTCACCGAAGCCGAACAGGAAGCATGATGACCGCGCATGAGCCGAACGTTCTTCCCGAGGACGACGATCTTGCAGGGTATGACGTGAACGGACGCATGTGCATCGTGACGCGCGAGAGCGGATCGCCGGAAGAGCTGATCCGCTTCGTCGCGGCTCCCGACGGAACCGTCGTCGCCGACCTGAAGCGCGAGCTTCCGGGACGCGGCTGCTGGGTGAAAGCCGACCGGTCGCTGGTCGACAAGGCGGTGGCGAAGAAGCTTTTCGCCCGGGCGCTGAAAGCGGAAGTGAAGGCGGCGGACGATCTCGGCGCAAGCGTCGACCGGCTGCTGGCGGCGCAATTGATGCAGATGATGAACATGGCGCGCAAAGCGGGCCAGTTCGTCAGCGGTGCCTCGAAAGTGGATGCCGCGGTCAGAAGTGGAGCAGCCCTTGCGGTGTTCCACGCAACTGACGCAGCGGATGATGGAGTGCGAAAAATCGACCAGGCCCGCAAGGCCTGGCACCTCGGAATGGAGACCGAGGAGGAGATACCTTCCTACCGTTTCTTCTCGGAGAGCGAAATGGAAGGCCTGATGGGCCAGAATGCTTTTATCCATGCCGCAGTGCTTGCAGGGCAGGCGGGTGAGGGTGTAGTGAAGCGCGCAAAGATGCTCGAACAGTACCGTATTGGCGGTCAGTCCCGGGCAGCGGGCGGCGCTGGCCGGCAAAAACAATGAGGCGGTCACCGGCATCGGCCGGTTTCATTCTCATTGATCGACAGTATTTGAACGACAGGGTCTGATCTAGTCATCGCTCCCTGTCCGAAGGAACGGGAACGAATGACCGATAGTAACGACGACAAGACACTCAGCGTAACGGGCAAGAAGACGCTCACCCTGAAACCATCAGGGATGAGCCAGGGTACCGTTCGCCAGGATATGGGTCGGGGTCGCACCAAGGCGGTCGTGGTCGAGACCCGCAAGCGGCGCCCGATGCGCCCGGAAGACGAAAAGCCGATCACGCCTGCGGCCCCCGCAGCCCCGGTTCGCGCAGCCGAAGCGGCGGCGGCACCTGCTCAGGCGCGTCCGCAGCAGTCGACGCCGGCACCCCGGATTCATCAGCCCGGTGGCGGCCAAGCCAACCAGCGTCCGCAGCAGTCCTATCAGCAGCCGCGTCCGAACGATCGCCCGCGCCCTGTCGTGCTGAACCATCTGTCGCCTGAGGAAATGGATGCGCGCCGCCGTGCGCTTGCCGAATCCCAGGCGCGTGACGCCCAGGATGCGATCCGCCGCGCCGAGGAAGAAAAACGCCGCGCCGCCGAAGAGGCTGTCCGCAAGGCAGCCGAAGCGGAGGATGCCGCACGCAGGGCGGCCGAAGAGGCAGCCCGGCAGGCCGAAGCGGCCGCTGCTGCTGCCGCCGAACCGGCAGCCGCTGCAGCCGCGCCGGCTCCGGCAGTGACCGAAGCCCGTCCGAGCACGCCGCGGCCGGCATCATCGGCTCCGGCTGCCCGCCGGCCTGATGGAGCAGCGCCCGCTGGCGCCCGTCCGACCCCCGGCGCCGCCACACCGATCGGCACCCGTGGCCGCCGCGATGATGATGGCGACGACGATCGGGGCGCCGCGCGCGGCGGTCCGGCCCGTGGCCGCATCGTCCGTCCGGAACCCGCAAAGCCGGTAACCACGCGTCCGAAGACGGATGACGAGCGCCGCCGCGGCAAGCTGACGATCACCACTGCCGATGTGGACGGCGAGGACGCCGGCCGCAGCCGTTCGCTTTCGGCGATGCGCCGCCGGCAGGAGAAGTTCCGCCGCAGCCAGATGCAGGAAACTCGAGAGAAGATTTCCCGCGAAGTCGTCCTGCCTGAGACCATCACCATTCAGGAACTGTCGCAGCGCATGTCCGAACGCGCCGTCGACGTCATCAAGTACCTGATGAAGGAAGGCCAGATGATGAAGCCGGGCGACGTCATCGACGCCGACCTTGCCGAACTCATCGCCGGCGAATTCGGCCATACCGTCAAGCGTGTCTCTGAATCCGACGTCGAACTCGGCATCTTTGACATCGCCGACGTTGAAGGCGACCGCGTTTCGCGTCCGCCCGTCGTCACCATCATGGGCCACGTCGACCACGGCAAGACCTCGCTGCTCGACGCCATCCGCCATGCCAACGTGGTTGCCGGCGAAGCCGGCGGCATCACGCAGCATATCGGCGCCTATCAGGTGGAGCAGAACGGCCAGAAGATCACCTTCATCGACACCCCCGGCCACGCCGCCTTCACGGCGATGCGTGCCCGCGGCGCGCAGGCGACCGACATCGCGATCCTCGTCGTGGCAGCTGACGACAGCGTCATGCCGCAGACGATCGAATCGATCAATCACGCCAAGGCAGCCGGTGTTCCGATCATCGTGGCGATCAACAAGATCGACAAGCACGAAGCCGATCCGCAGAAGGTGCGCAACCAGCTTCTGCAGCACGAAGTCTTCGTGGAATCGATGGGCGGCGAAACACTTGACGTCGAAGTGTCGGCCAAAACAGGCAAGAACCTCGACAAGCTGCTCGAAGCCGTTCTGCTGCAGGCGGAAATCCTTGACCTCAAGGCCAATCCGAACCGCACCGCGGAAGGCACCGTCATCGAAGCCCAGCTCGACCGCGGCCGCGGCGCGGTTGCCACGGTTCTCGTTCAGAACGGTACGCTGAAGCCGGGCCAGATCATCGTCGCAGGCGACGTCTGGGGCCGTGTGCGCGCCCTCGTCAACGACAAGGGCGAGCATATGAAGGAAGCACCGCCGGCGATGCCGGTCGAAGTGCTTGGCCTTTCCGGCACGCCGCAGGCGGGCGACAAGTTCGCCGTGGTCGAGAGCGAAAGCCGCGCCCGCGAAATCTCGGAATACCGCCAGCGTCTTGCCCGCGACAAGGCGGCTGCCCGCCAGTCGGGACAGCGCGGTTCGCTGGAACAGATGATGACGCAGATGCAGAGCACCGGCATCAAGGAGTTCCCGCTCGTCATCAAGGGCGACGTGCAGGGTTCGATCGAAGCGATTGCCGGCGCGCTGGAAAAGCTCGGAACCGACGAGGTCCGTGCCCGCATCGTCCATTCGGGCGCAGGCGGCATCACGGAGTCGGATATTTCGCTCGCCGAAGCCTCGAACGCGGCCATCATCGGCTTCAACGTTCGCGCCAATGCGCAGGCGCGCCAGTTCGCCGAACGCCAGGGCATCGAGATCCGCTACTACAACATCATCTACGACCTCGTGGATGACGTGAAGGCAGCGATGTCGGGCCTGCTGTCGCCGGAACGGCGCGAGACCTTCATCGGCAATGCCGAGATCCTGGAGGTGTTCAACATCACCAAGGTCGGCAAGGTCGCAGGCTGCCGTGTCGTCGAAGGCAAGGTCGAGCGCGGGGCGGGCGTCCGCCTTATCCGCAACGACGTCGTCGTTCACGAAGGCAAGCTCAAGACCCTCAAGCGCTTCAAGGACGAAGTCTCCGAAGTGCCGATGGGCCAGGAGTGCGGCATGGCCTTCGAAAACTACGAAGACATGCGCGTCGGCGACGTCATCGAGTGCTTCCGCGTCGAACATATCACGCGCACGCTCTAATCCTCTGCGTTCCAGCAGCTTGACAAAAGCCATCCGCTCTCCGGCGGGTGGCTTTTCTACCTGCCGGCTTGACCTTTTCAGCCAAAAGAGTCATGGACGCTCTCCTTTGACGGGTTCGATTCCCAGCCGCATCGGCAAACAGAGATAACAATGACCAGACCAACATCCTCCGCGCCTTCGCAGCGCATGCTGCGCGTTGGCGAACAGGTCCGCGCCGCGATCACCCAGGTGCTGCAGCGCGGCGAAGTGCGTGACGACATCATCGAGGCGACCGTTATTTCGATCTCCGAAGTGCGCATGTCGCCCGATCTCAAGATCGCCACGGCTTATGTGACACCGCTCGGCGTTTCCGACCACAGCATCGTCATCGAGGCATTAAACCGCCATGCGAAGTTCATCCGCGGCCGGCTCGGGCCGCAGCTTCGGCAGATGAAATACATGCCGGAGGTGCGCTTCCGGGACGACACCAGCTTCGACAACTACAAGAAGATCGACGAGCTCTTGCGTTCGCCCGAGGTGAGCCGAGATCTCGACGGCGACAACGACGAACAATAATAGAAGAGACTGATGTCCAAACCACGCAAACCCAAGGGCCGGCCGATTTCCGGTTGGCTGATTCTCGACAAGCCGGTGGATTTCGGCTCGACGGAAGCCGTTTCCAAGATCAAGTGGCTCTACAAGGCGCAGAAGGCCGGCCATGCCGGCACGCTCGATCCGCTCGCCTCCGGCATGCTGCCGATCGCGCTCGGCGACGCGACCAAGACGGTTCCCTATGTAATGGACGGCCGCAAGATCTATGAATTCACGGTGAGCTGGGGAGAGGAGCGCGCGACCGACGACCTCGAAGGCGAGGTCACGCAGACATCCGACAAGCGTCCGACCGAACAGCAGATCCGCGACATCCTGCCAAAATATATCGGCACGATCAGCCAGGTCCCGCCGCAGTTTTCCGCCATCAAGATAGCGGGTGAACGCGCATACGACCTGGCGCGCGAAGGGGAAGCCGTCGAGATCCCCTCGCGCGAGGTGGAGATCTTCCGGCTGACCCTGCTTGCCTGCCCGGACTCCATTACCGCGCATTTCGAAGTGGAATGCGGCAAGGGCACCTATGTCAGGGCGCTGGCCCGCGATTTCGGCCGCGAGCTCGGCTGCTACGGCCATATATCAGGGCTGCGGCGCACCTTTGTCGCGCCCTTTTCGGAAGACGCCATGGTGCCGCTCGCAAACCTCGTGGCACTCGAAGCGATCGAGGATATGGACGAGCGGCTTGCCGCCCTCGACGCGCTGCTCATCGACACCTGCGAAGCATTGTCGGCCCTGCCTCATCTCGTCATCAACGAAGATCAGGCGCACCGGCTGAAGATGGGCAATCCGATCCTGGTGCGCGGCCGCGATGCGCCGATTGCTGAAAGCGAAGCCTATGCGACGGCACGCGGCAGGCTGATCGCGATCGGCGAAATCGGCCAGGGCGAGTTTCGACCGAAGCGGGTTTTCGCCTGAGTCCGTTACCACTGACGATTGTCAGGCGCTAGCGATGCGATATCTTCCTTTCGGGCAATAGCGCCCGAGGGGCCATGGTGGCCCGACAAGGGGATGAAAATGCGCGCAACCGCTATCGGAGTACTGACGTTCTTTTCGATGTTCCTGACCATCGCCGGCGCTCAATCCGCCGAGCGCTGGGCCGAGCTGCCGGCCTTTCCTTCGATGCCCGCGGCGACGACGAGCGGCGTGGCCGATGTTAACGACATCAAGATGTATTATGCCGAATATGGTGAAGGCGAGCCGATCCTCTTCATCCATGGCGGCCTTGGAAATGCCGACGTCTGGGGTCACCAGATCGCCGATTTCGCCAGGGATCACCTGGTCATCGTCGCCGACAGCCGCGGCCATGGCCGCTCGACGCGCAGCCAGCAGCCTTTCGGCTACGATCTGATGACATCGGATTACGTGGCCCTTCTCGACCATCTGAAGATCGGCAAGGTGACGCTGGTGGGATGGTCGGACGGCGGCATCATCGGCATCGACATGGCAATGAAACATCCGGAAAAGCTGACCCGCGTCATTGCCCAGGCGGCAAACGTCACGACCGACGGCGTCAAGGCCGACGTCATGGAAAACCAGACCTTCAAAGCCTACATCGATGTCGCCGGCGATCAGTACCGAAAGCTTTCGCCGACGCCGGACGAGTACGATGCCTTTGTCACGCAGATCTCCCACATGTGGGAGACCCAGCCGGCATGGACGGCCGCCGATCTTGGAAAGATCACGGTTCCCGTCACGCTCGCGATCGGCGATCACGATGAAGCCGTCAAGCTCGATCATACGGAATTGATGGCCAAGGAGATTCCCGGCGCCAAGCTCGTGATCCTGAAGGATGCCAGCCATTTCGCCATGCTGCAGGATCCCGAAGGTTATGATGCAATGATCCGGGACGCCATGGCGGGCCGTTGAAAGCGGCTGCGGGGGTCCCCTCTTTCCATCGCTGCAGATTTGGTTTATAGGCAGCGCCAGCGTCAGGTTCGCCTGCTCGCATTCACGGCCAAAGCTGGACGGCATCCCGGCTTGTGGCGACTTCTTCTCCTCTCATAGAAAGGAACGTCCGATGTCGATCACTGCTGAGCGCAAGGCTGCGCTGATCAAGGAATATGCAACCGCCGAAGGCGATACCGGTTCTCCGGAAGTCCAGGTTGCGATCCTGACCGAACGCATCAACAACCTGACCGAACACTTCAAGGACCACAAGAAGGATAACCATTCCCGCCGTGGCCTGCTGACGATGGTTTCGAGCCGCCGCTCGCTTCTTGATTATCTCAAGAAGAAGGATGAAGGCCGCTATTCCAAGCTGATCAACAGCCTGGGTATTCGCCGTTAAAATTGTCCGGCGGACGCTTTGAGCGTCCGCCGGATCTGTTTCGGGACGACGCTCCCGATGAAATGTTCCGCCCGCGCCCTATCTCATGCGGTGGAACGACCGGCAGGCCCGGATGGGCCGGTTCTGCCAAACCAACCGTTGACCTGTCATGGGGCAGGATTGCCGGATGCTTTCGGCCAAAGCTCTCCAAGGCTTTGGCCTAAGTTTCTCAGGAACTCTCAAGTTCGGGAAACTGCCGATGAAAAGCCTCCCGTTGTCTTGCCCGTGATACGTCACATTGATTGCGGTCGACTGTGCGCTGCGCCCTGATATCGGCGATGGCGCGTGCTCCCGCATTGAAGGACAAGATATGTTTGATACACACACAGTGGAAATCGAGTGGGCCGGCCGCCCGCTGAAGCTCGAAACCGGCAAGATCGCCCGTCAGGCGGACGGTGCGGTTCTCGCCACTTACGGCGAGACCGTCGTTCTCGCCACCGTCGTCTCGGCCAAGGCGCCGAAGCCCGGCCAGGACTTCTTTCCGCTGACCGTCAACTACCAGGAAAAGACCTACGCGGCCGGCAAGATTCCCGGCGGCTATTTCAAGCGTGAAGGCCGTCCGAGCGAAAACGAAACGCTCGTCTCCCGCCTGATCGACCGCCCGATCCGCCCGCTCTTCCCGGAAGGCTACAAGAACGACACGCAGGTCGTCGTCACCGTCGTCCAACACGACCTTGAAAACAATCCCGACATCCTGTCCATGATCGCCTCTTCGGCGGCGCTGACGCTTTCCGGCGTTCCTTTCATGGGTCCGGTCGGCGGCGCGCGCGTCGGCTACATCAATGGCGAATATGTTCTCAACCCGCATCTCGACGAGATGGATGAGTCGAGCCTCGACCTCGTCGTCGCCGGCACCTACGACGCCGTGCTGATGGTCGAGTCCGAAGCCAAGGAACTGCCCGAAGACGTCATGCTCGGCGCCGTCATGTTCGGCCACAAGGGCTTCCAGCCGGTTCTCGACGCGATCATCAAACTCGCCGAAGTCGCCGCCAAGGAGCCGCGCGACTTCCAGCCGGAAGACTATTCCGAGCTCGAAGGCGAGATGCTGAAGCATTTCGAAGCAGAACTCCGCGAAGCTTACAAGATCACCCAGAAGGCCGATCGCTACGCCGCCGTCGACGCCGTCAAGGCAAAGGTCAAGGCGCATTTCCTCCCCGAGGAAGGCGAAGCCAAGTATACGGCCGAGGAAGTCGGCGCGATCTTCAAGCACCTGCAGGCCAAGATCGTCCGCTGGAACATCTTGGACACCAAGAGCCGCATCGACGGCCGCGATCTTGAAACCGTTCGTCCGATCGTTTCGGAAGTCGGCCTTCTGCCGCGCACGCACGGTTCGGCGCTCTTCACGCGCGGCGAAACGCAGGCGATCGTGGTTGCCACGCTCGGCACCGGCGAAGACGAACAGTATGTCGACAGCCTGACCGGCATGTACAAGGAGCGCTTCCTGCTCCATTACAACTTCCCCCCCTTCTCGGTTGGTGAGACCGGCCGCATGGGCTCCCCGGGTCGCCGCGAGATCGGCCACGGCAAGCTCGCATGGCGTGCGATCCGTCCGATGCTGCCTTCGGCGGAGCAGTTCCCCTACACGCTGCGCGTCGTTTCCGAGATCACCGAATCCAACGGCTCGTCGTCGATGGCAACCGTCTGCGGCACGTCGCTGGCGCTGATGGATGCAGGCGTCCCGCTCGCCAAGCCGGTTGCCGGTATCGCCATGGGCTTGATCCTCGAGGGCGATCGCTTTGCCGTCCTCTCCGACATTCTCGGTGATGAAGACCACCTCGGCGACATGGACTTCAAGGTTGCCGGCACGGCCGATGGCATCACTTCGCTGCAGATGGACATCAAGATCGCCGGCATCACCGAAGAGATCATGAAGGTCGCTCTCGGTCAGGCCAAGGGCGGTCGCGCCCATATCCTCGGTGAAATGTCCAAGGCGATCACCGAAAGCCGCGGCCAGCTCGGCGAATTCGCTCCGCGCATCGAAGTCATGAACATCCCGGTCGACAAGATCCGCGAAGTCATCGGCTCCGGCGGCAAGGTCATCCGCGAAATCGTCGAAAAGACCGGCGCGAAGATCAACATCGAGGACGACGGCACCGTCAAGATCGCCTCCTCTTCTGGCAAGGAGATCGAAGCAGCCCGCAAGTGGATCCACTCGATCGTCGCCGAGCCTGAAATCGGCCAGATCTACGAAGGCACTGTCGTCAAGACCGCCGACTTTGGCGCTTTCGTCAACTTCTTCGGCGCCCGCGACGGCCTCGTCCACATCTCGCAGCTCGCTTCCGAGCGCGTCGCCAAGACGACTGATGTCGTCAAGGAAGGCGACAAGGTCTGGGTCAAGCTGCTCGGCTTCGACGAACGCGGCAAGGTTCGCCTGTCGATGAAGGTCGTCGACCAGGCTACTGGCCAGGAGATTCCGAACGAGAAGAAGAAGGAAGAAGCGGCCGAATAAGCCGCCTCTGCCAGCTTCAATTCCGGGCGCGGAATCTTCCGCGCCCTTTTTCTATTCTAAATGAGACGATATCCATGAGCCGCGAAACGCTGAAGACCCTTTTCCATCCCTTTGCCAGCGGCACAATCGCGGCGCCCGGCGAAGGCGAGCGTGTGCTCTTCCTCGGCGCCGAGGCCGGGTTTGCGCTGCCGGAAGGCTTCGCCGCCTCGCTCAGCGCCGTCCAGGGCTTCCGGCCGCTCTACCGCCAGCTGCTGGCGCAGCGGATCGAAGCGACGCCTGAAATCAACGGCGAGGATTATGACGCAGCACTCGTGCTCTGCACCAAGCACAAGGGCGAGAACGAGGCCAACCTCGCCGCCGCAATCGCTCGCACGCGAGCCGGCGGGCTGATCGTCGTCGCCGGCGCCAAGGAAGACGGCATCCAGCCGTTGCGCAAGCGGATGGAAGGTTTCGGCTTCGCCATCGACCATATGCCGAAATATCACGGCGTCGCCTTCTGGTTCGGCCGGCCGGCCAATGCCGACGACATCATCTCGAAACTGGCAAAGGCGCCGGTGCGCGTCGACAATCGCTTCCATGCGACGGCCGGCATGTTCTCGCACGACCGGATCGATGCCGGATCGGAACTGCTCGCTTCGCGCCTGCCGCAGGATTTTACCGGCGACGTTGCCGATTTCGGCGCCGGATGGGGTTATCTCTCGGTCGAGATGGCGCAGAGATCGCGCGGACTGGCCCGCCTTGACCTCTATGAGGCCAATCACGCGGCCCTGGAGGCCGCGCGGGATAATCTGGCGGTGAACTGCCCGAACGCGCCGGTGCGCTTCTTCTGGCATGATCTGGCGGGCGAGCCGATCAAGGACAAGTACGATCTCGTGATTATGAACCCGCCCTTCCACGAGGGCCATGCGGCCGAGCCATCGCTTGGCCAGGCGATGATCAAGACAGCCGCCTCCGCCCTTCGCGGCGGCGGCCGGCTGATGCTCGTCGCCAATCGCGGCCTGCCCTATGAGCCGGTTCTGGCGGCGAACTTCAGGGAAAGCGGCGAAACCTGCCGCAATGCACGTTTCAAGGTGCTGTGGGCGAAGAAATAAGGCGCAAGCCGCCTTTGAGCCGACTTGCCAGGGAAAAAAGGCCGTGCGCAGGATCTGCGCCCGGCCTTCGAATTTCAACCAGCTGCGTTTATTCCACGTCCGCCGCACGCAGGGCATCCAGTGTCGGCATCGAGGTGATGTTGAAGCCGGCATCCACGAAGTGGATTTCACCGGTGACGCCGGCGGAGAGATCGGAGAGCAGGTAGAGCGCCGAACTGCCGACCTGATCGATGGTCACGGTCTTGCGCAGCGGCGCATTACGCTGGTTCCAGGAGAGGATCGCGCGTGCGTCCGATATGCCGGCTCCGGCAAGCGTGCGGATCGGGCCGGCGGAAATTGCGTTGACGCGGATGCCGCGCGGGCCGTAGTCGGCAGCGAGATAACGCACCGAAGCCTCGAGCGCCGCCTTGGCGACGCCCATGACATTGTAATTCGGAATGACGCGTGTCGAGCCGTTATAGGTCAGCGTCAGCATCGCGCCACTGCCTTCCATCAGCGGGGCGCAGCGCTTGGCGATCTCGGTGAAGGAGAAGCAGGAGATGACCATGGTGCGGCTGAAATTCTCCCGCGTCGTATCGGCGTAGAGGCCCTTCAGCTCGTTCTTGTCGGAGAAGCCGATGGCATGGACGATAAAATCGAGCTTGCCCCAGCGCTCGCCGAGTGCGTCTACCACGGCATCGACGGACGCAATGTCCTCGACGTCGCAAGGCAGCACGAAATCCGAGCCGACTTCGGCGGCCAGCGGCCGGACGCGCTTCCCGAGCGCATCGCCCTGATAGGTGAAGGCGAGGTCCGCACCCTGCGCGGCGAGCGCTTTTGAAATCCCCCAGGCAATCGAATGGTTGTTTGCGACGCCCATGATGAGGCCGCGCTTACCCTGCATGATTCCAGTCATGTTGTTATCCGTTGTAGCGCTGGAAGACGAGCGTGGCGTTCGTCCCGCCGAAGCCGAAGGAATTGGAGAGAGCGATATCGATCTTCGCATCGTCGATACGCTTGCGCACAATCGGCACGCCTTCGAATTCGGGATCGAGCTCGGTGATATGGGCGCTTTCGCCGATGAAGCCTTGCTGCATCATCAGCAGGGAATAGATCGATTCCTGCACGCCGGCCGCACCCAGCGAATGGCCGGTCAGCGATTTGGTCGACTGGATATGCGGGATCTTGGCACCGCCGAATACCTCGCGGATGGCGCCGATTTCCTTGCTGTCGCCGACCGGAGTCGAGGTGCCGTGAGTGTTGATATAGTCGACATCGCCTTTGACGGTGGAAAGCGCCTGGCGCATGCAGCGGATAGCGCCCTCGCCGGAAGGCGCGACCATGTCGTAACCATCGGAGGTCGCGCCGTAGCCGACGATTTCGGCGTAGATTTTGGCGCCGCGGGCCTTGGCGCGCTCCAACTCCTCCAGCACCAGCACACCGGCGCCGCCGGCGATGACGAAACCGTCGCGGTTGACGTCATAGGCGCGCGAGGCAGTCTCGGGCGTATCGTTATATTTGGAGGACATGGCGCCCATGGCATCGAAGAGATTGGACATCGTCCAGTCGAGATCCTCGTGGCCGCCGGCAAACATCACGTCCTGCTTGCCCCACTGGATCATCTCAGTGGCGTTGCCGATGCAATGGGCGGAGGTCGAGCAGGCCGACGAGATCGAATAATTGACGCCGTGGATCTTGAACCAGGTGGCAAGTGTGGCCGAAGCGGTGGAGGACATCGCCTTCGGCACGGCGAAGGGACCAATGCGCTTCGGGCTGTTGTTCTTGGTGGTGATCTCGGCCGCCTCGATCAGCGTGCGGGTGGACGGTCCGCCGGATCCCATGATGATGCCGGTGCGCTCGTTCTGGGCATAGTCCTTCTCTTCCAGGCCGGAATCGGCGATCGCCTGCTTCATGGCGACATGGTTCCAGGCGCCGCCCTGCGACAGGAAGCGCATGGCGCGGCGATCGACCAGTTCGGCAAGTTCCGCCGGGCCGAGCTTCGGGCTGCCCCAGACTTGGCACTTGAAGCCGTGTTCGGCGAAATCGTTGGAAAAGGAAATGCCCGACTTTGCCTGGCGCAAGGATTCGGTGACTTCGGCCGCATCGCTTCCGATCGAGGAAACGATACCCAGACCCGTGACAACTACCCGTCTCATCTGATCAAACCTTTGTTGTTTTCGTCAGCCGCTCGAAATGCCGTCAGGCGGTCTTGTCTTTCGATAGACCGACGCGAAGGTCGGACGCCTGGTATATGGTCTCGCCGTCCGCCTTCAGCCAGCCGTCGGCCGTGCCGAGCACGAGGCGACCGCGCATGACGCGCTTGAAGTCGATGCCGTATTCGATCAGTTTGGTATGCGGCCGGACCATGCCCTTGAACTTCACTTCGCCGGTTGAAAGCGCCATGCCGCGACCTTCCTCGCCGAGCCAGCCCAGGAAGAAACCGGTCAGCTGCCACATGCCGTCGAGGCCGAGGCAGCCCGGCATAATCGGATTGCCTTCGAAATGGCAGGGGAAATACCAGTCGTCGGGGCGTACGTCGTATTCGGCCCTGAGATAACCCTTGTCGAAGGCGCCGCCCGTTTCGGAGATGTCCGTGATGCGGTGAACCATCAGCATGGGCGGCAGCGGCAGCTGCGCATTACCGGGTCCGAACAGCTCGCCATGGGCGCAAGCGATGAGTTCTTCATACGAGAAACTGGACTGTCTGGTGGTCATAAAATTTCTTTTTCCCCCCGCGTGAAGCCGATGGATGTGAACGTGTAGTCCAAGTTCTTCAGAAAATGAAGCACAAGCAAGGCAGCTTCATTCATCGGTTTGGACCAGGCTTACGCCATTATTTGGTGGTCGCATACAGGAAGGCCAGAGCTGCGACCAGACCTATTTGCATCAAAAGCCCGTTTTTGCCGCGTTTATCAGGCTCCTGTCCCCACTGAACTATTGAAAGGCTCCGATGCAAAAGTTATACCGCTTGAAGAAACATGATTGCTTTATGCAGGAATAATCGGAGTTCGTGTTGATGACGGGTACACTCCCGATCGCAATAGAGGTAAGGCTGCGCGGCGCGGGCCTGCGCCCTACACGCCAGCGCGTCGCGCTCGGTGACCTCCTGTTTGCCAAGGGCGACCGGCATTTGACCGTCGAGGAACTGCATGAGGAGGCGGTTGCCGCCGGCGTGCCGGTTTCGCTGGCGACGGTCTACAATACGCTGCACCAGTTCACCGAAGCCGGTCTCATCCGCGTTCTCGCCGTCGAGAGCGCCAAGACCTATTTCGACACCAATGTTTCCGACCACCATCATTTCTTCATCGAAGGTCATAATGAGGTGCTCGACATTCCCGTCAGCAACCTGACGATCGGCAATCTGCCGGAGCCGCCCGAAGGCATGGAGATCGCTCATGTCGACGTGGTGATCCGCCTGCGGGCCAAGCAAGGCTGAGGGCACCTAAAAGATTCACATCACATCGTCTGGATGCCGACCGGGCTTGTGTTTGTAGATCGGGAAGGTCCAACCGAACCAAAGAGCGCCGCCGCGAACAGCAAAGGCCGCCACGACACCGCAGCCCGAGGCCTGATAGAGCGGCATCCCCAGCGCGTTGGCGAATGTAAACACGCCGGCGCCGATCAGCGCCGCCGTCACATAGATTTCCGGCCGCAACAGCACCGAAGGCTCGTTTGCCATCAGATCGCGCAGGATGCCGCCGAAGGTTGCCGTCAATGTACCGGTGACGATCGCGATGGTCGGCGAGCCGGTGGCGGCAAGGCCCTTGGCGGCGCCGAGCACGCAATAGGCGGCAAGACCGATCGCATCCAGCCAGATCAGCAGGCGATAACGCGATTCCAGCAGGTGGGCGGTGAAGAAGACAATCACGCCCATGATGCAGCAGACGAGGATATAGGCGGGGTTCAATACCCAGAAGACCGGCACGCGGCCGAGCACGATGTCGCGCACCGTGCCGCCGCCGGTTCCCGTCACCATGGCGAAAAACAGAAAGCCGATCAGATCGAGCTGCTTGCGCGAAGCGGCGAGCGCGCCTGTCGCGGCAAACAGCGCAATACCGGCATAATCGAGATAGACAAGCAAGGACATGCGGACCCCGGGACCGGCGAACAGTTTCCGGAAAGAACCATGGCGGCAAGGGCGGCGCAAGGCGGCGCGGCCATAAAGCATCGGTCTTTATTCGATGCATGTCACTATCCAGAAACTGCTGCACAGTTTTGGGCCGCATGCATGGACTACGGAGCCTTTGTCCAAAAGAGGAAAGCTTGTGAAAACGCTGGTGCTCGCCGTTCTCAACATCGTCCTGTTGCTTGCCATGCCGGTTGCCGCGCTTGCCCAGCAATCGCTGATCTCCGATCCCGAGATCTACGAAAAGAAGCATTTCCAGGAACAGTGCAAGGCGGCCGAATTCGCCGACGGCTTCATCACCCGGCAGGACATCAACAATGACGGGCTGATCGACGCCGTGGTCAATGAAGGCCAGCTGACCTGCGACGGGCAGAAGGGGCCGCAATGCAACGACGACGGCTGCACCTATAACTTCTATCTGCAGGTCGCAGAAGGCGGTTATTTCATGATCGCGACGGCGCAGATCTACGGCTACGACTTCGTCCAACGCTTCGGCAACATGGTGCTGGCGATGCAGATGCATCCGCGTTTCTGCGACCGCACCGAAGGCGATCCCTGCATCGTGACCGCGCGTGTGCGCGGCACGAAATTCGTCACCATCTCGAAGAAATAAGCTTAGCGCGGATAAAGCTCCGACGTCCGGCCGGCGAGATAGTAGCCGACCAGGCCGTACCATTCGCGGATCGCCGTTGCCATATTCTGGGCATTGAGGTTCGGCTGGGTGAAATCCAGGCTCAGACGAACCTGCCCGTCGGTCCGATAGTCGGTCGGCCAGGGCACGATGTCGATGCCGAGCTTACGAAAGATGCCGACGGAACGCGGCATATGGAAGCCCGAGGTGATCAGCAGGCAATTGGAAAGCCCCTGGCTCGCCAGGAATTCCTTGGTATTGACGGCATTTTCGAAGGTTGTGCGCGATTGCCGCTCCTCGATCAGGCGATCCCTCGCGATGCCGAAGAGCGGGAAGAAGCGCTCGGATGCCGCCGCATCGCCTTCGTAAATGCCTGAGAGTGAGCCGTCGCCGCCCGAGATCAGAATCCGCGACTGCGGAAATTTCTGCGCGAGCCGCAGGGCTTCGACGAAGCGGTCGGCGGCAGGGTTGAATTCAATGCCGTGACGCACCGTATTCACCTCGTTTTCGAAGGCGCCGCCGAGCACGATCATGCATTGCAGGCTATCAGGGTCGGCTGCGGGTTTTGGAAACCGCTCCTCGAGATCCTGCATCAGAAGGTTTCCGGCCGTGGTGTAGAGCGTGACGAAGAGGATGACGACTGAAGCCATCGCGCTGAGAATGCTCAAGCTGCGCCAGCGCAGGAGGCTGGCGGCAAAGGCGAAGAAGACAAGAATGAATGCCAGCGACAGAGGCTGGGCAAGAATCCAGACAAGCTTCGAAATAACGAACAAGACCTACTCCCTTGAAGATCGGCGGCGGTCCTTCCTATCCGATTCGACGGTAACAGGAATGCGACGGGTCCTATCTCTAGCGCAGGGCGCCCGTGTGGTGCGGCGCGAGCTTCTGGTTGAAGCGCCGCTGAAGCGGCCGGGGAATGAACATGGTGGCAAGCGCCAGCGCCATGGCAAAGATGGAGACCAGCCACAAGGCATGGGCGCCGCTCAGCCGCGTCAGGACCGCACCGGCGATCGCGCCGAGCACCATGCCGCCCCAGGGCACGATCTGGATCGTCCATTCGATACGGCGATCGCCGATGATCCAGCGGCCGATGCCGCGGCCGAAACGCGACAGCGCGCCTGTCACATAAGTCAGGCCGATCGGCAGGCCTTCGATATGTTCGACGGCGGCGTTCACCATGCCCATGGATAAAACGATCATGTAGAACCGCGCGAGCATCAGGCCCTCAGCCGTCGTCATCGAAGCAAGCGCCAGAAGGGCGCCGACGCAGCCGAGCACGACGAAGATGCGCCGCTCGGAGACATGGGCGATGACGATGCCGGCCGCATTGCCGAGCACGAAAACGAGAATGGCGGAGATCAGCACCGCCGCATGATAAAGATTGCCCTGGCTCAAGGCGAGTGCGGCGCGCGTCGTATTCCCCGTCATGAAGGAGACGAAATCGCCGGTCAGCAGCAGCCCGGTCGCATCGGTCATGCCGGCCAGAAACGAAATTGAACCGACGAGGGCGAGCCCGGTCAGAGTTCGTCGTGTACGAATGATACGGCGGCGTCTTGCTCTGGTCATTGGTCGAAGGTCCTGAAGCCGAATCACTGAGATTCTTGCACGAAGGATAAGTCCTCTTCTTGAGGAATTGGCAAAGGATTGGCCGAGACGGGCGCTTGCACGGCCGCATTTTTTCGGCGATAAAACGGCGTCGCTTCAGACCGAAGCTCCGTAAGCGTTTACGTCAATCAACGCGCAACCCGCCGGTCGGCGCTGCGCGATTATTCGATCGGCATCTTACGGAGATTAAAATGCCCAAAGGCAAACTCCCCAAGCGTTACAACTCGATCGTCATGCCGCTCATCCTCTCGCTGCTGATGACATCCGTCGTCTCGGCGATCAGCATCGTCAGAGCACAGGGCCTCACGACGGCTGCACTTGCCATGTGGCCATCCGCCTGGGCTCTCTCCTGGGCAATCGCCTTTCCCGTGCTGCTATTGGTGCTGCCGGTGGTGAAGCGGTTGACAGCAGCGATCGTGGAGGCTTGAGACAAAAGACGCCGGCAGGCTGTGGGAGCGGCCTGCCGGAGTTGGCGGGCTGTTAAAGTCTTTTCTTTGCGAATGCTCTGCCGGATGCCGACTTCAAGTACCTCTCAAAGGCAAAGGCCTGAGCTTCGTCGGAGAAAGCGAGATAGGTCTTCAGAGACCAAGGGACGTATTTTGAAGTGTGCGAGTCCTCTCCAGCATTGTGTTTTGCCAGACGCGACTTAAGGTCGCCCGTCACGCCAACGTAATAGCGATCCGGAAAGGTGATGCTATGGAGAATGTAGACATATTTCATGAAGGAATCGCGGCCCGCCTACGTTGCTTCGCAACTTCGTCGCGGCAGCCTCCGCTTCCTTCTCGTCTTCGTCCGCCAAGCCTTCCGGCTTGCCGAGCCGAAGCTCGAAGAGCGTAGGCTGGTGGAGCTAAGCGGGATCGAACCGCTGACCTCTTGCATGCCATGCAAGCGCTCTCCCAGCTGAGCTATAGCCCCATCAAGGCAGTCCGGCGTGGCCGGTCCTGGGATGCTCCGGAGGGCGTTTCCTCTGGAGTGGCGGCTTCTTACTTGCGGTTTTCGCAGATAGCAAGCCTAAAAAATCCGACCCGGAAATTTTTTGTCATCCGGGCCGGCATTTGTCTGATCAGACTTCGTCTTCGTCGCCGGTCACGCCGATGATGTCGCTCATGTCGTCGTCATCGTCGTCTTCGTCAGGCGTGAGGAAGGTGTCGTCATCGTCGTCGCCTTCGATTTCGACATCGTCATCGCCGATATCAGGGATGTCGTCGCCGCCGGCGGCGTCATCGGCATCCTCGAGCGAAACCAGTTCGACTTCGGTGTTTTCGGTATCGACTTCCGCGACCTCGTCTTCTTCGGCAACATCAGCGATCGCCGAGGTTTCCTCGAAGAAGGACAGGGGATAGGACTTGCCGGTATAAGGGGAAACGATCGGATCTCGGTTCAGATCATAAAACTTCTTGCCGGTTTCCGGATCGGTGCGCTTGGTTCCAAGTTCCGCTTTCGCCACTATAAGCCTCGTGAGAATGGCCGAATCCGCGATTCGGCAAAATGCCGTGCAAGCCGGCGTTCCATCGGAATTTATAAGCCGGTCCCCTTAATCGCTGTGGCTTCCCATGTCAAAGCCAAACTTTATCATCTCCGTGCGGCCGTTTTCGCCGGCTGGCGGATGACCGCTGACGGCGTTTGTGGTAACGAGCCGCGGCGGTAGAAGAAGCGGACGAAGGCAGCAGCCGGCCAGGCCGACGCTTCGGAAGAAATGCGCTGCAGTTACAGAGGATTACGCGATGCATGGCTCTGTGCCGCAGCCCGCCGCCAGCTTCCAGCTGTTCCAGTCGCATCCGCGCAGGATGACCCCTTCGGCGCCTCCCGGCGCATCATTGCAGGATTGATCCCCATGGCAACAAAGAGTTTCACCATCGCCATCGACGGTCCGGCGGCGGCCGGCAAGGGGACGCTTTCGCGTCTTATCGCTGAACGATACGGCTTTCACCATCTCGACACGGGCCTGACTTACCGCGCGACCGCCAAGGCGCTGCTCGATGCCGGCCTGCCGCTCGACGACGAGGCGGTGGCGGAAAAGATCGCGCGGGAGGTTGAACTTGCCGGGCTGGATCGCGATATACTTTCCCGACACGAGATCGGCGAAGCCGCCTCGAAAATCGCTGTCATGCCGACGGTGCGCCGGGCCCTGGTTGAGGCGCAGCGTCGGTTTGCGGCAAAGACGCCGGGCACGGTGCTCGACGGACGCGATATCGGCACGGTCGTATGCCCGGATGCGCCGGTCAAGCTCTATGTGACGGCGTCGCCGGAGGTGCGCGCCAGACGGCGTTACGATGAGATCCTCGGCAAGGGGGCGACGGCGGATTTCGATGCGATTTTCGAGGACGTCAAGCGGCGCGACGAACGCGACATGGGACGGGCCGACAGCCCTTTGAAACCAGCCGATGATGCGCACTTGCTTGATACGTCGGAAATGAGTATAGAGGCCGCGTTCCAAGCCGCTCAATCGATCATCGATGCGGTCTTGAGCCGAAATGCCTAAATTCAAGCGATTTTGCATGCTCAGACGCATGGATCGCTTTAATGCAGCCTGAAATTCCGTCCAAGCGCCGGATTGCCTTCGTGAAAGAGGGCGGACTGGGTTCAGGCCCATTCAACTCGAACCAACCGGCGCATACGTGGGCCTTGAAGCTTTCGAAGGCCACGCAGGAGATTTTATGTCAGTAGCAACTCCCTCTCGCGAGGATTTCGCGGCCCTTCTCGAAGAGTCCTTTGCCAAGAACGATCTGGCTGAAGGCTATGTCACCAAGGGTATCGTCACGGGCATCGAAAAGGATGTCGCCGTTGTCGACGTCGGCCTCAAGGTCGAAGGCCGCATCGCGCTCAAGGAATTCGGCGCACGCGCCAAGGACGGTTCGCTGAAGGTCGGCGACGAAGTCGAAGTCTATGTCGAGCGCATCGAAAACGCGCTTGGTGAAGCCGTTCTGTCGCGCGAGAAGGCTCGCCGCGAAGAAAGCTGGATCAAGCTCGAAGCCAAGTTCGAAGCCGGCGAGCGCGTCGAAGGCGTGATCTTCAACCAGGTCAAGGGCGGCTTCACCGTCGACCTCGACGGCGCGATCGCCTTCCTGCCGCGTTCGCAGGTCGACATCCGCCCGATCCGCGACGTCACGCCGCTGATGCACAACCCGCAGCCCTTCGAAATCCTCAAGATGGACAAGCGCCGCGGCAACATCGTGGTTTCGCGCCGTACGGTTCTGGAAGAGTCCCGTGCCGAGCAGCGTTCTGAAATCGTTCAGAACCTCGAAGAAGGCCAGGTTGTTGACGGCGTCGTCAAGAACATCACCGATTACGGTGCGTTCGTCGACCTCGGCGGCATCGACGGCCTGCTGCACGTCACCGACATGGCATGGCGCCGTGTGAACCATCCGTCGGAAATCCTGAACATCGGCCAGCAGGTCAAGGTTCAGATCATCCGTATCAACCAGGAAACCCACCGCATCTCGCTCGGCATGAAGCAGCTCGAGAGCGATCCGTGGGATGGCATCCAGGCGAAATATCCGGAAGGCAAGAAGATTTCCGGTACCGTCACGAACATTACGGATTACGGTGCGTTCGTCGAGCTGGAGCCGGGCATCGAAGGCCTGATCCACATCTCGGAAATGTCCTGGACCAAGAAGAACGTTCACCCCGGCAAGATCCTGTCCACGAGCCAGGAAGTCGAAGTCGTCGTTCTCGAGGTCGATCCGTCCAAGCGCCGTATTTCGCTCGGCCTCAAGCAGACGCTGGAAAACCCGTGGGCAGCATTCGCCCGCAGCCATCCGGCCGGCACTGAAGTCGAAGGCGAAGTCAAGAACAAGACCGAATTCGGCCTGTTCATCGGCCTCGACGGCGATGTCGACGGCATGGTGCACCTCTCCGACCTCGACTGGAATCGTCCGGGCGAGCAGGTCATCGAGGAGTACAACAAGGGTGACGTCGTCAAGGCTGTCGTTCTCGACGTCGATGTCGAGAAGGAACGCATCTCGCTCGGCATCAAGCAGCTCGGCAAGGACTCGGTTGGTGAAGCAGCAGCTTCGGGCGACCTGCGCAAGAACGCAGTTGTTTCCTGCGAAGTCATCGCCATCAACGACGGCGGCATCGAAGTGAAGCTCGTCAATCACGAGGATATCACTTCCTTCATCCGTCGCGCCGATCTCGCCCGTGACCGCGACGAGCAGCGCCCTGAGCGCTTCTCGGTCGGCCAGATCGTCGACGCCCGCGTCACCAACTTCTCCAAGAAGGACCGCAAGATCATGCTGTCCATCAAGGCTCTGGAGATTGCGGAAGAGAAGGAAGCCGTCGCTCAGTTCGGTTCGTCCGACTCGGGCGCTTCGCTCGGCGACATCCTGGGCGCAGCCCTGAAGAACCGCAGCGGCGAATAAGCCTCGCAGTCACGTCTGAAATATGGAACTCGCCGGAGCGATCCGGCGGGTTTTTTATTTTCAGGGAATGAAAACCGCTATTCCCAGCCGACCATGCGCTGATAGAGCGCGTAGACCGGATCGGCTGCCGTGTCGGGCCGATACGCCGTCGGCTCGGCATCGATCATCCTTGGCCTCCTGCGCTCTGGTGCCGCTTCCGCACCGTCAGCATCGGGCTCGGCATCCTCACCGCCGGATTTCGCCTGCTGCTCGTCCTGCGGCGCACCGTCCTGGTGATGGTGATGCTGGTGACTCGTTTCACCGGCCTTTTCGTTCGACGGCGTATCCTTGGCGAACTGATAGGGCAGCTGGGCATAGGCAAAGCCCTCCGGCACCCTGGCCGCGAGCGGCACATAAGAGGCCTCGGCCATCTCGGGAAGCGGCATCGGTTGCGGCTGTGCGGCGATTTCTTTCGACTGTCGGGCGGCGGCAGCCGTGGCTCCGGTTTCCATCTGCGACGGGTGGAGCGCTGCCGATCGTCGAGCGTCGGCGGCGGCCAGATCTGCCGGCTGTCTCGTCAAGGTCTCCTTCGCTTCGCTGATGACGGCTTCGTCGAGAATGACATCGATCTCCACCGCCGCCACGACAGCACCATCCTCCATCACGTTTTTCGAGTCCTGCTCGCGGATGATGGTGACGATCATCTCGGAGACCTCTTCGGTCATCGATGCGACGATTCCCGTCCAGTTCCGGGGAATGACAGGATCGGCTTTTTCCGACGTTGCGCGAGGCTGAATGACCGGCAGTTCCGTCACCTCGGCCGTGTCGTCACCTGGCTCCGCCGGTGCCGGGCGCCGAGCTTCGACCTTCGGGGCAACCTCTGCTTTTGTCGCCGAAGCGGAGCGAATCCGGTTTTCAGACTGCGAAATTTCAGGATCAGCGGCTTCCACGGTTGCGACGGTCACCGCTTCCTCGGTTGCCGCAAGCAGGGGGGTCTCGAACAATTTGCCGGCTGGTTCGGTTCGCTTTTCCGCCGGCTGGCGCATCGTGGCGGGCAGGCTGTCTTCATGCAGCTGGATCTCGGGCCGGGCTTCGGCACGCATCGGCGACGCGTCGTTCTGGCCATAGGAGCGGACAACGGCACGGGCGGCAAGATCACGATCCTTGTAACGCACCATTTCCAGATAGGCGATGATGCGCGCCGCCTCAGGCCCCGCCGGGTTCTTCAGGGCTTCGGCGATCATCCGGAGCGGCAGGTTGTGACCTTGCTCATTCAGCTGGCGTTCGACCTCATCGATTCTGGCGGCCGGCAGCCGCTGAATGGCGTCGGCAAGCCGAGAGGCGAAGGCCAGATTGGTCTCGTCTTCACGGCGATCGAGGGAAATGGAACGGCCGGCCGCATCGATGACATCGAAAAGGGCTTCGACCATGCGCTCGCGTGCCGCAAGGAGCAGGATATTCAGCTTGCCGGCAATGGCGGAATTCAGGTCGGCGGCTTCGACCGCGTTGACGGGCGCGGGGGCAATCACCGAACGGTCAAGACCGCCGGCAACGATCGCCGCAGTCTGGCCCTGAGATGAAAAGCTTGCATTGGACGCTGCACGAACGGGGGTCAACATGGCATTCCCTTTCGTAAAGTGACGATGAAAGCAGGCTCTATGAAAGGACCGCGCTCATCCGGTCCCTTGCATCCCGAGCAGATCCTCCTGTCCGCATGGCGCAAGCGGCGCCATCGAATGCCTAAAAATTAAATCGAATATTAAGAAACAGAGATTAACGAATCGCTAACGCCCGCGGATCAGTTCATCCGCGGCTGCAGACAGTGAAGACTGACGGCAATTCGCTCAGCTGTGAGCGAAGATATCGGCCTCTTCCCAGCCGAGAAGGTCGAGCTTGGCGCGGGTCGGCAGGAATGCGAAGCAGGCCGTAGCGTGGTCGAAGCGGCCGTCGCGGATCAGGCGGGCCGTCAGCTTGTCGCGAAGCGCGTGCAGATAAAGCACGTCGGATGCGGCATATTCGAGCTGGGCCGGCGACAGTGTCTCGGCCGCCCAATCGGAAGATTGCTGCGCCTTGGAGACGTCAACATCGAGCATCTCCTTGAGATTGTCCTTGAGGCCGTGGCGATCGGTGTAGGTGCGGCAGAGGCGCGAGGCGATCTTGGTGCAGAACACCGGGTTCGTCGTGACGCCGAAAGTATGGAAGAGCACGGCGATATCGAAGCGGCCGTAATGAAATATCTTCTGGTGCGTGGGATCTTCGAGCAGAGCGACGAGATTGGGGGCCTCTTTCTGGCCGGCGGCAATGCGGATGATGTCGGCGGTGCCGTCGCCCGGAGAAAGCTGGACGACGCAGAGACGATCCCGCCGCGGCACCAGGCCCAGCGTCTCGGTATCGATCGCGATCGCGCCGGTGTAGCGGGCCGCATCGGTCGCGGAAATATCGCCTTCGTGATAACGGATGGTGGCGGCCATGAGACTGTCTTTCGTTCGGATATTCTCCACTCGCGCTATAGCGCAAAGGCACACATTGCGAAACTGCTTCCTGCTGCGGCTGGTTCAGAATGTCGGCGGCGTGTTTATCCAGAGGAGCACGGTTTCGCCATCGTGGCGGTTGCGCCAGGAATGGTAGCGGCGGCTTTCGAAATACAGTGAATCGCCCGGGCCGAGATCGAAGAACTGGTCGCTGTCGAGCACCAGTTCCAGCCGGCCGGACAGGACATGCATGAATTCCTCGCCTTCGTGGCGATAGGCGCCCTCGCTGGCGGCGCCCGGCGCCAGCACGAAACGGTGGCAATCCATCATCCTTCGGCCTTCGGCAAGCAGCTGCACGGTAACCCCGGGGGTCGTTTCCGGCCAGGTGCGCCACTCGCCGGCGCGTATCACTGCCGGCACCTCCTCGCTTTCCGCGCCGGAGAGGCGGGAGACGGTGGTGGCGTAATATTCGGCGAGGTCGTGAAGCGTCTTGAACCCGACGCCTTGCGAGGTGCGCTCCAGCGTCGAGAGCGTCGAAGCGGTGATGCCGATATCACCGGCGACCTGATCAAGCGTTTTGCCCGCGGCGTGGCGGAGGCTCCGCAATTTACGGCCGAGGCCGGAATCCTGGCCGGGTTCGGCACCGTCGGCGGAAGGTTCCTCGCTCTCCAGCGCCTCGCGAATGGCTGCGGGATTGAGACCGCGCTCGGCCCGATACCAGGAGATGCGCTTCAGCCGCGCCACGTCTTCGGCGCTGTATTGGCGATGGCCGGTTTCGGAGCGGGCGGGAACGACCAGACCCTGGCTTTCCCAGAGGCGCAACGTCGAGGCGGAGACGCCCGCCAGCCGCGCGGCCTCCGCCACCTTGTAGCGCACAGGCCCGTTGTCACTCATCAGCCAATACCCCGATTCTCGTTGCGCGAGCATTCATCAAATCGCGTGATGTTTGAAGCAAAAAATGCCGCTTGTTTTCTTGCAGAAAAAATGTAGGAATTTCCAGGGCATCTTACAGAACTTATGTAAGATAAATCCAAAAACTTCAAACGGGAGCAGATCGATGACCGCGACACACCTTACCGACCGGAAGAATGCCGCGATTTCGCGCGGTGTCGGCATGACCACCCAGATCTATGCGGACCACGCAGAGAATGCCGAAATCTGGGACAAGGAGGGCCGCCGCTATATCGATTTCGCCGCCGGCATCGCCGTGCTCAACACCGGTCACCGCCATCCCAGGGTTATCGCAGCCGTCAAGGAGCAACTCGACCACTTTACCCACACCTGCCATCAGGTCGTGCCCTACGAGAACTACGTCAGCCTTGCCGAACGGTTGAACGCGCTGTTGCCCGGCAATTTCCAGAAGAAGACGATCTTCGTCACCACTGGCGCCGAGGCGGTCGAGAATGCCGTCAAGATCGCACGCGCGGCAACCGGCCGCTCGGCCGTCATCGCCTTCAGCGGCGGTTTCCATGGCCGCACCTTCATGGGCATGGCGCTGACCGGCAAGGTCGTGCCCTACAAGGTCGGCTTCGGCGCGATGCCCGGCGACGTGTTCCATGTTCCTTTCCCGGTCGAACTTCACGGCGTCTCCGTCGACCAATCGCTTGCAGCGCTGAAGAAACTCTTCGCCGCCGATGTCGATCCGCAGCGCGTCGCCGCCATTATCCTCGAGCCGGTGCAGGGCGAAGGCGGCTTCTATCCGGCGCCCGTAGCCTTCATGAAAGCACTGCGCGAACTCTGCGACCAGCACGGCATCCTCTTGATCGCTGACGAGGTGCAGACCGGTTTTGCCCGCACCGGCAGAATGTTCGCGATGGATCATCACGAGGTGGCCGCCGACCTGACGACGATGGCGAAAAGCCTTGCCGGCGGCTTCCCACTTGCTGCCGTCACCGGCCGCGCCGAAGTCATGGACGCGCCGGGACCGGGCGGGCTCGGCGGCACATACGGCGGCAACCCGCTCGGCATCGCAGCTGCCCATGCCGTCCTCGACGTCATCGTGGACGAAGACCTCTGCAGTCGCGCCAACCAGCTCGGCGGACGGCTGAAGCAGCGGCTTGAATCCTTGCGCGAGAAGGTGCCGGAGATTGCCGATATTCGCGGACCCGGCTTCATGAACGCCGTCGAATTCAATGACCGGACGACGGGATTGCCGAGTGCTGACTTCGCCAACAAGGTGCGGCTGACAGCGCTCGACAAGGGGCTGATCCTGCTCACCTGCGGCGTCCATGGCAACGTCATCCGCTTCCTCGCGCCGATCACCATTCAGGACGAGGTCTTCGGCGAGGCGCTCGACATTCTCGAGACGTCAATGCTGGAAGCAAGCACGGGCAAGTGACCGCATCGGAACCGCATTCAATTCCCAATGAGGATATGACATGGCTTTCACCACCGCACTGACAAAGCACGTTCCTTTCTCTTCTCCCTTGCTTCGCGACGCCGGCTACATCAACGGCGTCTGGACATCAGGCAATGCTGCTGGAACTTTCGACGTGCTCAACCCGGCAACCGGCGAGCTGCTCGCCTCCCTGCCCGATATGGGTGCCGCGGAGACGCGAACGGCGATCGATGCGGCCTATGCCGCCCAGCCGGCCTGGGCTGCCCGCCCGGCAAAGGAGCGCAGCGTCGTCCTGCGCAAATGGTTCGACCTGATGGTCGCCAATGCCGACGAACTCGCGGCGATCCTGACGGCCGAAATGGGCAAGCCGTTCGCAGAAGCACGCGGCGAGATCCTTTATGCCGCCGCCTATATCGAATGGTATGCGGAAGAGGCCAAGCGCATTTACGGCGAGACGATCCCGGCGCCTTCCAACGATAAACGCATGATCGTCATCAAGCAGCCGGTCGGCGTCGTCGGCACGATCACGCCGTGGAATTTCCCGGCGGCGATGATTGCCCGCAAGATCGCGCCGGCGCTTGCCGTCGGCTGCACTGTCGTGTCGAAGCCGGCCGAGCAGACGCCGCTGACGGCGATTGCCCTTGCCATGCTCGCCGAACAGGCCGGCATTCCCGCCGGCGTCTTCAATCTCATTGTCGGGCTCGATGGCCCGGCGATCGGCCGCGAGCTCTGCGGCAATGAAAAAGTGCGCAAGATCAGCTTCACCGGCTCGACCGAGGTCGGCCGTATCCTGATGCGGCAATGCGCCGACCAGATCAAGAAGGTGAGCCTGGAGCTCGGCGGCAATGCGCCGTTCATCGTCTTTGACGATGCTGATCTCGACGCTGCCGTCGAGGGCGCGATCGCTTCGAAATATCGTAATGCCGGCCAGACCTGCGTCTGCGCCAACCGCCTCTATATCCAGTCCAGCGTCTATGACGCCTTTGCCGCGAAACTTGCCGCGAAGGTCGCCAAGATGTCGGTCGGCGACGGGTTCAAGCCCGGTGTCGAGATCGGGCCACTGATCGACGAGCAGGGTCTTGCCAAGGTGGAGGACCATGTCGGCGACGCGCTTGCCAAGGGCGCCAAGGTTCTGACCGGCGGCAAGCGCCTCGACGGCGCCGGCACCTTCTTTACGCCGACGGTGCTGACCGGCGTGACCCGCGACATGACGGTGGCGCGCGAGGAAACGTTCGGGCCGGTGGCGCCGCTCTTCCGCTTCGAGACGGTCGAGGACGTCATCGCTCAGGCCAACGACACGGAATTCGGGCTGGCCGCCTATTTCTATGCCGGAGACCTCAAGAAGGTCTGGCGGGTGGCGGAAGCGCTGGAATATGGCATGATCGGCATCAATACTGGCCTGATGTCGTCAGAGACGGCGCCCTTCGGCGGCATCAAACAATCGGGCCTCGGCCGCGAGGGCTCGCGCCACGGCGCCCACGATTATCTGGAGATGAAATATCTCTGCATTGGCGGCGTTTGATCGGTCGTATCACGGGTACGCGGCTTCCGCCGCGTGCCGCTAGTAATGCGGCGGGCGGGTGATCGCGGGCGCGTCCAGCGTCTGCTCCTCCAGCGACAGGAAACGTTCGGTCAACCGATCGAGCTTGGTGCGCATCTGCTCCACGATCTTCCATTGTTCGGCGAGTTGATCGGAAAGCTCTTCGATCGTCTTTGCCTGATAGGCCAGCATTTCCTCCAGCCGGGTGATGCGGTTGGTCTCGTCGGACATTGATCCTCCTTTGCCGGCACCGGCAGAACAGATGATTTTCCAAAGCGGAAATAGGCCACCGCGTCAATGCTTTCGAGGGCGGGCGCGACCATGCGCAAAACCGAACCGTTTGGTTACTAAAAGACCTTGCCGTGCCTGATGTTGTGGGGTAGGCCCTTATCCATCAGGGAGGAATACTGATGGATGCAGGCAACGGCTTTCTTCATCCGGACCGGCTCTTTCCGGCCGACCCGGCGACACGGACCATTGCGCGCGATCTTTACGACACGGTGCGCAATCTTCCGATCGTCAGCCCGCACGGGCACACCGAACCGTCCTGGTTCGCCGACGACAAGCCGTTTGAAGACGCGGCCTCGCTGCTGGTCATTCCCGATCACTATCTCTTTCGCATGCTGCACAGCGTCGGCGTCACCTTGGACGAGCTCGGTGTTCCCAGGCTCGACGGCAAGCCGGTGGCTGAGGGGCGGGCGATCTGGCGGACCTTTGCCAAGCATTACCACCTCTTCCGCGGAACGCCCTCGAGCCTCTGGGTCGACCATGCGATGTCGGCCGTGCTCGGCTGCACCGAGCCGCTGACGGCGGATAATGCCGATGCGCTCTATGATCACATCAATGCCCAGCTCGCCCGTCCCGAATTCCGCCCGCGGGCGCTGCATCAGCGATTCGGCATCGAAACGATCGCCACCACCGAAGGCGCGCTCGACCCGCTTGTCCATCACCAGAAAATGGCGGCGGAGGGCTGGATCGGCAAGGTCCGGACCACCTACCGGCCGGACAGCGTCACCGATCCCGATGCCGTCGGCTTCCGCGACAATCTCGTCAAATTCGGAGAGATCACCGGCGCCGATGTCACGCGCTGGGACGGCCTGATCGAGGCGCATCGGCACCGGCGTGCCTTTTTCCGCCAGTTCGGCGCGACCGCGACCGATCACGGCGTACCCACGGCCTTCACGGCTGATCTGCCGCTTGCAGAAAAGCAGGCGCTGCTCGACAGGGCATTGAAGGGCGCGCTTTCGGCTGTTGATGCCGAGCTCTTCCGCGGCCAGATGATGACCGAGATGGCCGGGCTTTCGGCCGAAGATGGCATGGTGATGCAGATTCACGCCGGCTCACGACGCAACACCGACAGCGGGCTGTTTGCGACGCGCGGCCCCAATATGGGCGCCGATATCCCGACCCGCACGGACTGGGTCGGCGGCCTGAATGCGCTGCTTTCCAAGTATGGCCACGCGCCGGGCCTGCGTATCCTCCTTTTCACCCTCGACGAGACGACCTATGCCCGGGAGCTCGCGCCGATGGCCGGCCACTGGCCCTGCCTGATGATTGGCCCGCCCTGGTGGTTCCATGACAGCCCGCTCGGCATCCGCCGCTATCTCGACCAGGTGGTAGAGACAGCAGGTTTTGCCAATATGGCCGGGTTCAACGACGATACGCGCGCGCTGCTGTCGATCCCTGCCCGCCATGACGTCTGGCGCCGCGAGGTCTGCCGCTTCCTCGCCGGGCTCGTCGCCGAGCACCGGATTTCCGGGAAGGACGCCGAGTTCGTGGCGCGCGAACTCTCCTATGACAATGCGAAGAAGGCCTACAAGCTGTGAGCGACAGACTGCAGAACGTGACCGGCCTTGCGCCGACGGCGAAGCTTCCCGCCTATAACAGGAATGCACTGAAGGCCGGCATCCTGCATCTCGGCCCCGGCGCCTTCTTCCGCGCCCATTTCGCACCCTTCACGGATGCGGCGCTCGCAGCCGCAGGCGGCGACTGGGGTATCGAGGTGGCGAGCCTGCGCACGCCCGATGTCGCGGACAATCTCTCCGCCCAGAACGGCCTCTATACGATGCTGATCCGCGATACGTCGGGCACGACGGCCGAGGTGATCGGTTCGATCCTGAAGGCGCATGTGGCGCCGCGCGATCCGGCCGGGCTGCTGGCGCGGCTCGAGGATCCTGCCATCCGCATCGTCAGCATGACGGTGACGGAAAAGGCCTATGGTTTCGATCCCGCAACGGGCGGCCTAGACCTCAAACACCCCGATATTGTCGCCGATCTTGCCAATCGGCATGCGCCGCGCGGCGTCATCGGCTATCTCGTCGAAGGGCTGGCGCGCCGCAGACAGAAGGGCGTAGCCCCCTTCACCCCGCTCAGCTGCGACAACCTGCCGAGCAACGGCGCGGTACTGAAACGCCTCGTGCTGGAATTCACCTCGCGCATCGATGCCGATCTCCATCGCTGGATCGAGACTAATGTCCCCTTCCCCTCGACGATGGTCGACCGCATCACGCCGGCAAGCACCGAGGCGACCTATGCCGATGCCGAGCGGCTGACGGGCCGCACCGACTTGGCGGCGATCGAGACCGAGCCCTTCACCCAATGGGTCATCGAAGATCATTTCGCCAATGGTCGGCCGGCCTGGGAAAAGGTACGCGGCGCGCTGATGGTCGAGGAAGTCTCGGCCTACGAAAAAATGAAGCTCAGGATGCTGAACGGCGCCCATTCGCTGCTTGCCTATCTCGGTTATATCGGCGGCTATGAATTCATCCGCGACGTGATGGACGACACTGGCCTTGCCGCCCTTGCCTACCGTCACATGCACGCGGCTGCGCGCACCCTCGACGCCGTCCCCGGCATCGATCTCAATGATTATGCCAACGAATTGATAGCACGCTTTGCAAACAAGGCGATCGCACACCGCACCTACCAGATCGCCATGGACGGCACTCAGAAACTGCCGCAGCGGCTGCTGGAGCCGGCATGTGAGGTGCTGGCGAAGGGCGACCGGGCGGAGACCTACGCGGTCGCAGTCGCGGCCTGGATGCGCTATGCGATCGGCGAACACGGCAATGGCGAACGTTATGAGCTGCGCGATCCCCGTGCCGGCGAAATCGCCGCGCTCATTGCCGATGTGCCCCGCACCGGTCCGGCGATTTCGGCGGCGCTCTTCACCCTCCCCGGCCTTTTCCCGGCGGCTTTGACGGGCCATCGGGCGTGGACGCAGGATGTGTCGGATAAGCTGGAGATTCTGATCCAGGATGATCGGCTGCCGCTGTTTTAAGGCTTGGAGCCTTTCGGGAAAGAGAGGGTGTGCCGTGTGACACCCCCCTCTGCCCTGCGGGCATCTCCCCCACAAGGAGGGAGATCGGCCGGGCGCGATGGCTTCCCCAACCACTTCAGGCCCAAACAACTCAAGCATTGTGGTTGTCGGTGCCCGTTTGAGAGGAGCGATGGTCAAGCCTCTTGCCGATCTCCACCCTTGTGGGGGAGATGGCCGGCAGGCCAGAGGGGGGTGCCACACGATACACCTCTCCTTGAGTCAGCTCAGCCCTTCACCCGCGCCATATCGGGATCGTAAAGCGGCGAAAGCGACACCTTGCAGGGAATGCGCTCCCTGGCGACATCGAGCTCATAGGTGCCGGAGAGGACGAAATCCTCGGTAACCCCCTCGGGATTGCGGACGTAGCCGTAGCCGATCGCCTTCCCAAGCGTGTAACCGAAGCCGCCGCTCGAGAGCCAGCCGACACGCTTGCCGTCGCGATAAATGGTTTCGCGGCCGAGCAGCACTGTATTGGGATCGTCGGGAACGAAGCAGCCAAGGCGCTTTTTCACGCCGTCCTTCAGCTGCCGCTCGATCGCCCCGCGACCGCGGAAGGGGATGTTCTTGCGGATCTTCACCGCCCAGCCGAGGCCGGCTTCGACAGGCGTGTGATCGGGCCCGATATCGGATCCCCAGGCGCGATACCCCTTTTCCAGCCGGCAGCTCTCGATGGCGCGATAGCCGGCATTGACAAGGCCGAATTCGCCGCCTGATGCCATCAGCACGTCATAGACCGTGGTGGCATATTCGACTGGGACATGCAGCTCGTAGCCGAGTTCGCCGACATAGGTAATGCGCAGCGCGCGCACCGGACAGCCCGATATGCCGATGGTCCTGACCTGGCCGAAGGGGAAGGCCGCATTGGAGACATCGCCGCCGGTCACGTTTTCGAGCACCGCTCGCGCATTCGGCCCCATCAGCGACAGAACGGAATAGGCTGACGTGACGTCGACAAGTTCGGCATGCATCTCGTCCGGAATATTGCGTGCGATCCAATCGAAGTCGTGGGTGGCAAAACCCGTGCCGGTGACGATGTAATATTCGTTCTCGGCGATACGGGCGACGGTCAGATCGCATTCGATGCCACCCCTGTCGTTCAGCATCTGGGTGTAGACGAGCGATCCCACAGGTTTTGCGACATCGTTGGAAGCGATCCAGGAGAGTGCTGCCTCGGCATCCCTGCCCTTCAGCACGAATTTGGCAAAGGAGGTCTGGTCGAAGATGACCGCCGCTTCGCGCACCGCCTTATGCTCGCGGCCGACGGCCTCGAACCAGTTCTGACGGCCATAGCTGTACATATCCCGTGGCTCTTCATTGGCGAAGAGATCGGCAAACCAGTTCGGCCGCTCCCAGCCGAGCTTCTCGCCGAAACAGGCGCCCTGTGCCTTCAGCCGGTCATAGAGCGGCGATTTGCGACAGGGGCGGCCGCTCGAATGCTCCTCGAACGGCCAGGCCATGGTGTAGTGTTTGCCATAGGCTTCGAGCGTGCGGGTGCGCACCCAGTCGGTATCGAAATGCGGGCGTCCAAAACGGCGGATGTCAACCGGCCAGAGATCATAGGGCGGTTCGCCCTTCGTCACCCATTCGGCCAGTGCCATGCCGGCGCCGCCGGCAGACGCGATGCCGAAGGCGTTGAAGCCGGCGCCGACGTAGAAGTTCTTCAGTTCCGGCGCCTCGCCGAGAATGAAGTTGCCGTCGGGCGTGAAGCTTTCCGGGCCGTTCAAGAGCTGCTTGACGCCGACATTCTCCAGCGCCGGAACACGGCCGAGCGCCTGCTCCATGATCTGCTCGAAATGCTCAAAATTGCTGTCCAGCAGCGTGTAGTGGAAACCCTCGGGGATCCCATCTTTCGCCCAGGCAATCGGGTTCGGCTCATAGCCGCCCATAACGATACCACCGACCTCCTCCTTGTAATAGGTCAGGCGATCGGGATCACGCAGCGTCGGCAGGTTAGAAGGCACACCGAAGGATTCGGTGATGATATATTGGTGCTCAACGGAGACCAGCGGCACGCTGACGCCGAAGCGGGCGGCGAAGGCGCGTGTCCATTGACCGGCACAGACGACGACCCGCTCGCATTCGATGCGCCCCTCAGCGGTGATAACTGCACGGATCTTTCCCTTGTCGATGTCGAGATCGAGAACCTCGGTATCCTCGAAAATCGAGACGCCTGATATACGGGCGCCTTTGGCCAACGCCTGGGTGATGTCGGAGGGGTTGGCCTGACCGTCGGTTGGTAGAAAGGCGGCGCCGACGAGATCGTCAATCGTCATCAGCGGCCAGAGATCGAAGGCTTCTTGCGGCGTCAGCAACTGCATGTCGAGGCCGAAGGACTGCGCCGTGGTCGCCTGGCGCCTAACCTCCGTCCAGCGCTCCTCATTGCAGGCAAGCCGCAGGCCGCCATTCATCTTCCAGCCGGTGCCGAGGCCGGTTTCCGCCTCCAGCCGCTTGTAGAGATCGACGGAGTAACCGAGCAACTGGGTGATGTTGGCGCTCGTGCGCAGCTGGCCGACGAGACCGGCAGCATGAAAGGTGGTGCCGGAGGTGAGCTTCTTGCGTTCGAGCAGGACGGTATCGGTCCAGCCGAGCTTGCCGAGATGATAAGCTGTCGAGCAGCCGATGATGCCGCCGCCGATGACCACGGCCTTTGCCGTCTTCGGTAATTGTCTCATCATTTATTGATCCCGTTCAAAGGCTTGGTAGGCGCGCTCGAAACGAGCGAGATTCTCGGCCGTATAGGCGGCATAGTCGAAATCGATCGTGGAATGGATTTCCGAAATCATGCTCCAGAACGTCTCGCGCAGGAGCGAGGCGCATTTCATCGCGGCGTATCGTCTGATCAGCTCATCGGCTGGCGGCCGGTCGAAATAGATTTCCAGCATCAGCCGCTCGGCCGATTCCGGCAGTTCGTTGTTGGAGGCCAATCCACCAAGATCGAAAAGCGGCGTGTTGAAGCCGGCATAGTCCCAGTCGATCAGCCAAAGCCGCTTGCCGTCATCGAGAAAATTGGCTGCCAGCAGATCATTGTGGCCGAAGGCGATATCGAAAGGCCCTGCCGCTTCTTCCAGTGTCTCGGCGTTGGTGACGAGTTTCGCAAGCAAGGGAAGGTAGGCGCTGCCTGCCGCTTTCAGGTTGGCGGCATAATCGCGGATGACGTGGAAGACCCAGAAGATCATCGCCGGGCCGCGGAAATGCCGGGCGATATCGTGGTGACAGGCACGCACCAGCGGGACCACCCGGGCAAGCATGCCAGGCGCCCTGATATCCTCCGGCAAGAGCGCCCTCGCCTCGATATATTCGAGCACCAGCACGCCAGGCGAATGGTGAATGACGGCAGGCGACAGGCCGGCGGCATGTGCGGCGCGGCTGGCGGCAAGCTCGTTCTGGCGGCTGATGTGATGGATCGGAATGTCGGTGCCCAATCTCACCACGCAACGCGCGACGGCATCGCTGACCAGATAGTTCCTGTTGGTGATGCCGCCTGCTATCGGCGATATTTCGATCGAGCCCTGCCAGATGCCAAGCGCATGAATCCTATCCTCAGGCGTCATGCTCACCCCTCCTTGCGGACCCTCCCGAAATGATGGGACAGAGCAGGATCGGCTGTCAAGCAGCGGCGGCAGCGCCACGCATCCTTCCGGACTCGCGTGAGCGCTCCCGAGAGTCAGATCGTTTTACCGGCGGCGTCGAATACGTGGCAGCGGGCGGGATCGAAGAAGGTCTTCACATTGGCGCCCCGCTCGACCTTCTGCTGGCCGTCAAGGGCGATCGTCAAGAGCTGCCCATCCGGCGTCGTGGTGTAGAGCATGGTGGCGCCGCCAAGATTTTCGACGAGATCGACATTGACGGTCGAGAGCGTGATGGCGCCCTCTGCAAGCGAAAGATGTTCGGGGCGAATGCCGAAGGTGACCTCCTGGCCGGCCTCGCCTTTCAGCCGGCGCGGCAGGCGGACGGAGTTGCCGCAGACGTGAATGCTGGTTTCGGCCTCGCCGACCTTTTCGATGCGGGCCTTGAGGAAATTCATCTTCGGGCTGCCGATGAATCCTGCGACGAAGCGGTTGGCCGGGTTGTTGTAGAGATCGAGCGGCGCGCCGACCTGCTCGATGCGGCCTGAATTCAACACGACGATCTTGTCTGCCATGGTCATGGCTTCGACCTGGTCATGCGTGACGTAGATCATGGTGTTGCCGAGCTGCCGGTGCAGGCGGGAGATCTCGACACGCATCTGCACGCGCAGTTCGGCATCGAGGTTGGACAGCGGTTCGTCGAACAGGAAGATGCGTGGCTCGCGCACGATGGCGCGGCCGATCGCCACGCGCTGGCGCTGGCCGCCGGAGAGCGCTTTCGGCTTCCGCTCAAGGAGCTTCTCGATCTGCAGGATCTCGGCGGCGCGCTTTACTTTCGGCTGGATCTCGGCCTTCTTGTAACCCGCCGTCTCCAGGCCGAAGGCGAGGTTCTTGTAAACCGACATATGCGGATAGAGCGCGTAGGACTGGAAGACCATGGCGATGCCGCGCTTGGCGGGCGCCACCTCGTTCATGCGTTCGCTGTCGAGCAGCAGCGCGCCGCCCGAGATCTCCTCGAGGCCGGCGATCATCCGCAGAAGGGTGGATTTGCCGCAGCCCGAGGGGCCGACGAAAACGACGAATTCGCCGGGATCGATCGTCAGGTCGATGCCATGGATCACATCCATTGCGCCGTAGCGCTTCTCGACCTTCTGAAGAACGACACTGGTTGCCATCTTCTCAAAACCCCTCTCTTTTACAGGTTACTTCGTTCTTGCGCGCCAATCGGCGTATTTCGGACTGTCGGGACCGACCGGCAGCGGCACTTCGGCGCCGCTGTCGGAAGACTGGTAGATGGCGGTGACGAGTTCGAGCGCACGGCGCGCATCCTTCGTAGTCACCGGCAGGGGTCCAGTGCCGCTGAGGAAGGCGTGGAACTGACCCATCTGGGTGGTGAAGCGCGGCGCAACGGGCTGCCAGTCGCCGACCACGCGATCGATCTTTTCCTGAACGTCATCATTGGCGGCGATGATCTTCCAGGGATCCTTGCCCGGCGTATAGGGTTCGTGCGTGCTTTCGAAGGTGACATTCTCGAAATGCAGTCTCAGCCGGCTGATCTGTTCCTGCGAGCCGAGCGTGCAGGACAGCGAGACGAAGGCGCCGTTTTCCATCAGCAGGCTGGCGGAGGCACAATCCTCGACCTCGATATCATTGACGCGGGTGGCGACGCGGCCGAAGACCCTTGCCGCCGGACCCATCAAATGCATCAGCATGTCGTGCAGGTGCAGGGCATGGGTGACGAGTACGCCGCCGAGTTCGGTCGCCCATTTGCCGCGCCAGGGCACGGAGTAATATTCGGGCTTGCGCAGCCAGAAGGTTTCAACGGAAGCCGTATAGGGCTTGCCGGCAATGCCGGCATCGATGATCCGTTTGGCCTTCTGGATGCCGTCGCCGTAGCGGTACTGGAAGATCGGCATCAGCACGCCTTTGGCGGTCTTTTCCGCTTCCATGATGGTATCGACGCCGGCTAGCGAGCCCGTCAGCGGCTTTTCGCAGACAACATGCTTGCCGGCACCGAGAGCGGCGACCACCTGCTCCAGATGAATGCCGGGAGGGGTGCAGATATCGATGATGTCGATCGTTTCGTCGGCCAGCAGCGTCTCGAAAGAGGTGGTGCGGCGTTCGATGCCGAACTCGTCGCCGACGGCGGCCATGCGTTCTTCGTTCAGATCGCAGATCGCCGCCACCTTGAACTTATCGGAATGCGGCAGATAGCCTTCGACGATATGCGAACGGCCAATGCCGCAGCCGACGATCGCGACGGTCTTGATGCTCATGTCACTCTTTTCCATCGCCACCATCAGCGTTTCATGCCGGTCGTGGCGATGCCTTCGATCAGCAGGCGCTGGAAGAACAGGAAGAAGAAGAACACCGGCACCAGCGTCAGGGTCGACATGGCGAAGAGACCGCCCCAATCCGAAGCGCTGGTGGAATCCACGAAGGTGCGCAGACCGAGCTGGATCGTGTAGGTGTTCATGTCGTTCAGATAGATCAGAGGTCCGAAGAAATCGTCCCAGGTCCAGATGAAGGAGAAGATGGCGGCCGTTGCCAACACCGGCAGCGACAGCGGCAGCATGATCTTCCAATAGATCCGCCAGGCGCTGCAGCCGTCCATCATCGCTGCCTCGTCGAGTTCGCGCGGGATGCCGCGGAAGAACTGCACCATCAGGAAGATGAAGAAGGCGTCGCTTGCCAGAAACTTCGGCACGACGAGCGGTAGGATGGTGTTGACCCAGCCAAGGTTGAGGAACAGCACATATTGCGGAATCAGCGTGACGTGATAGGGGATCATCAGCGTGCCGAGCATGATCGCGAACCAGAAGTTCCGGCCGGCAAAACGTAATCTGGCAAAGGCGAAGGCCGTCAGCGAGCAGGCGATGACATTGCCTGTCACGACCAGCAGCGAGATGACGAGCGAATTCCAGAAGAATCGGCCGAAGCTGACATCGAGGCCGACCCACCCGCGCGCATAGGACGAAAAATCGATCGACGACGGAATGAGCGAAGTCGACGAGAAGATCTCGGTTTCCGGCCTGACCGAAGCCGAAACCATCCACAGCAACGGATAAACCATGAGCAGCGAAGCGGCGATCAGCAGGGCGTGGACAATGAGCGACCCGGGCAGGCTGCGTTTGGTGATATCGGATGGCGGCCTGGCCGCAGTCACGGAAGCGGTCATCTCAGTCATCGTAGTGCACCCAATAACGCGAGCTCAGGAAGGAGAAGGCGGTGAAGATCGCGATGATAACTACCAGGATCCAGGCAAGGGCCGAGGCATAGCCCATGCGGAAATTGCCGAAGGCCTCCTGGTAGAGGTAGAGCGTGTAGAACAGTGTCGAGTTGATCGGGCCGCCGGTGCCGCCCGATATGATGAAGGCGGGCGTGAAGGCCTTGAAGGCTTCGATCGTCTGCACGACAGCGTTGAAGAAGATCACCGGCGTCAGAAGCGGCAGCGTGATCTTGTAGAACTGCCGGAATTTCGAAGCGCCGTCGAGGCTGGCCGCCTCATACATGTCTTGCGGGATCTGGCGCAGGCCGGCGAGAAAGATGATCATCGGCGAACCGAACTGCCAGACGGACAACGCGACCAGCGTATAGATCGAATAGTTCGGATGCGAGATCCAGCTCGGCCCTTCGATGCCAATCTGGGCGAGGGCGGCGTTGACGAGGCCGTCACTGGCGAAAAGCTGGCGCCAGAGCACGGCGATCGCGACGCTGCCGCCGAGCAGCGACGGCAGATAGAAGATGGCACGGTAGATAGGCAGACCGCGCAGGCCGCGGTTCAGAGCCATGGCGACCAGCAAGGCAAAGGTGAGCTTGAACGGCACCGAAAAGACGACATAGGTCAGAGTGACGTGCATGGCGGCGGAAAATTTCGGATCCGCCGTGGCGATGCGCACGTAATTCGCCATTCCCACCCACCGCGGCGACTGCAGCATGTCGAAATCGGTGAAGGAGAGGTAGAGCGAAATCAGGGCCGGCCCGAGCGTCAGCCCGAAAAAGCCGATGAGCCACGGAAGGAGGAAGAGATAGCCGGGAGCATTGGCATTCCAAAGACGCCTGAAGCGTCCTTCGGCCACGGCCCCCTGATATCTTTCCACTGTTATGGCCCCTGCGGGCGTGCGCATCGCATTGCTCATACGGGATCAGCCTCGTGCGAGAATCTGCGTAATTTCAGTGACAAGCTGCTTGCCGCCGTCGGAGGGAGAGAGCTGTCCGAAACCGACCTGTTCGGCAATGTTGCGCAGCATCAACTCGCCTTCGCCGGCGCCGGCGGGGGGCGGCGGCGGCAATTTGCCAGCGAGATCGCCAAGGCCGCTGACATAGGCCAAGGCCACCTTGCCGTTGTCATCGAGCTTCGCCGCAACGACCTCGCGCATGGCGGCCGATTCCGGAATGCCGCGCTCGACATCCAGTAGCAGCACAGCCTCGGGGTTCTTGACGAAGAAGTTGATGTAATCAACCGCCTGATCGATCGACTTCGACTGCGCCGAGACCGAGAAGAACATCGAAGGCTTGCGATAATGGCCGCCCTTCGAATCCGGCTTGATGCGCATGTAGTTGGTGAGCGCCAGCTTGTCCTTGTTCATGGCCTGATAGGCGACGAACTGGTTGGAATGGGCAAAACCGGCGGCAGCCTTGCCGAGCGACACCGTGTTGGTTTCGATATCGTTCTTGTCGAGAGCCTGGATATCGGCAGGTACGCAGGCGCCGGCCGCACGGAACTTGGCCCACATGTCGTACCATTCCGATGCGTCGTCCACGTCGAAGGCGATCTTGCCGTCGGCGGTATAGAGCGCCTTGCCGCGCTGGCGCAGCCAGTTTTCGAACAGCGGTTCACCGCCGCTGCCGTCGGCGAGGCCGAACATGCCCTTGCGTTTGCCCGCCTTCGTAATTTCCGCACCCATGCGGGCGAATTCATCCCAGGTGGTCGCCTGCGTCGGCAGATCGACGCCGGCCTCTTTGAAGGCCGTTGTGTTCAGCACCGTTGCAGCCGAATTGGCGCCCAGGCTGACTCCATAGAGATGGCCGTCGACACTGCCCCCTTCGATCTGCGCCTTGTCGAAATCGTCGAGATTGAGCTTGGCCGGCATGTAGGATTCGAGCGGCGCGAGCGCGCCGCGCCGGGCGTATTGAACGATGTAGCGATAGTCCATCTGAATGACGTCGGGCGCATTGCGGCCGGCAACCTGGGTCGCCAGACGCGGCCAGTAATCGCCCCAGCCAAGGAATTCGCCGGTAATCGAGGTGCCCGGATTCTTCGATTGATAGAGTTGCGACACCTTGTTGGTGCGGTCGGCGCGAGGCTGCGAGCCCCACCATAGGAGACGCAAGCGCGTTTCCTGTGCCAAGGCGCTGGTTCCGAGCGCCGAGAGCGACAGAAGCGCTGCGCTTCCTGCAACGAAATTACGTCTGCTAACACGTAGAGTCATTTTTTCCTCCTCCAAACGGAAGCGCCTCCACACGCTTCCAATTTAGTTTTGCTTGCGCAAATAACTAATTGGTTACAAGCTACGAGCAAAGCGGCAAGCCTGTCAAGCGGTGTCGGTCAGAGCATGATGCCGAAAGCGCTAGAGGTCACGGCGACATCATGCTTTCAGCATTCCGCTCCAGCGGGCCGCCCTTCCAAATTCGGTTTTTACAATTTCGAACCGAAGGCTTATGAGCACAACACGTGAAGACAGGGGTGGAGCGATGAACGACAGCGGGGGAAACAGGGACAAGAAACAGACGCGGCGACCGTCCACGGAGCGGACGGCGCAACGCGATCCGGAGCGGACGCGCGCCGCGATCCTTGAAGCGGCAACCCGGGAATTTGCCGAAAACGGCATGGGCGGAGCCCGTGTCGACGCCATCGCCGAACGCGCCGGCACCAACAAACGCATGCTCTACCATTATTTCGGCGACAAGGAGCAGCTCTACCTCAAGGTGCTCGAAGAGGCCTATGTCGGCATCCGCACGGCCGAGCGCGCGCTGCATATCGGCGACCGCAGCCCCGAAGAAGGCATCGGCGAACTCGCGCTCTTCACCTGGCGTTATTTCCTCCAGCACCCGGAATTCCTGAGCCTGCTCGGCACCGAAAACCTGCACCGCGCCCGGTGGCTGCGCCAATCCGTCCGGCTCAAGGAGCTGCATTCGCATCTGATCGGCGAGCTTTCCCAAGTGCTCGAGAAGGGAAAGAAACAAGGCGTCTTCATCGAGACGGCCGATCCCCTGCACGTCTATCTGACGATTGCCTCGCTGGGTTATTTCTACCTTTCCAACCAGTACACGCTTTCGACGATCTTCGGCCGCGACCTAGTCGAGCCGGCCAATCTCAGTGCCTGGGAGAGGCATATCGTCCATGTCACCCTTGCCTCGATCCGGCGCTGATACCGAAAGCAGGATTTGACTATTGACAGGCTCGCCGCTCTTCTGCCATCAAGTAACCGTTTAGTTACCGGCTTGGGAGGGCCGGGCCAGGACGCCCGCTCCCACCGCAAAAGATTGCAGGGAGGAAAACATGGCACGCTTGGGGATCATCTTGCACGGCGTCACCGGCCGCATGGGTTACAACCAGCACTTGGTGCGCTCAATCCTGGCCTTCCGCGACCAGGGCGGCATCACGCTGAAATCGGGCGAGAAACTCGAGATCGACCCGATCATCGTCGGCCGCAACAGCGCCAAGATGGAAGAGCTGGCGAAGAAGCATAACATCAAACGCTGGTCGACCGATCTCGATGCTGCGCTCGCCAATTCCGACGACACGATCTTCTTCGATGCCGGCACGACGCTGATGCGCGCCGAGCTTCTGTCCAAGGCTCTGGACGCCGGCAAGCACGTCTATTGCGAAAAGCCGATTTCCGACGATCTGCAGGTGGCCATCGATCTCGCCCGCAAGGCACGGCGCTCCGGTCTCAAGCACGGCGTCGTGCAGGACAAGCTTTTCCTGCCGGGCCTGCGCAAGCTGGCGCTGCTGAAGGATTCCGGCTTTTTCGGCAAGATCCTTTCGGTGCGCGGCGAATTCGGCTACTGGGTTTTCGAAGGCGATTGGGGCGTACCCGCCCAGCGCCCCTCCTGGAACTACCGCAAGGGCGACGGCGGCGGCATCATCCTCGACATGCTCTGCCACTGGCGCTACGTGCTCGACAACCTGTTCGGCGAAGTAAAGGCTGTCTCCTGCCTCGGCGCCACCCATATTCCCCGGCGCATCGACGAGCAGGGCAGGCCCTATGATTGCGACACGGACGATGCCGCCTATGCGACCTTCGAACTGGAGGGCGGAGCGATCGCGCAGATCAACTCTTCCTGGGCGGTGCGCGTGCGCCGCGACGATCTCGTCACCTTCCAGGTCGACGGCACCCATGGTTCTGCCGTCGCCGGCCTGACGAAATGCTGGAGCCAGCATCGCGTCAACACGCCGAAGCCGGTGTGGAACCCCGATCAGCCGCAGACAATCGACTTCTACAGGACCTGGGACGAGGTTCCCGATACGCAGTCCTTCGACAACGGCTTCAAGGCGCAGTGGGAAATGTTCATCCGCCATGTCGTCGAAGATGCGCCGTGGCCCTATGGGCTGGAAGCCGGCGCCAAGGGTGTGCAGCTCGCCGAGCTCGGTCTGAAATCCTGGGCCGAGCGCCGCTGGCTCGACGTTCCCGTACTGGAGTTCTGAGCCGTGACGACGATCAATCTCCCCCTCGACGGCAAGATCGTTCCCTACACACTGACCGGCACGCCGATCGAACTGAAGAAGCGGGACGCCAAAAGCTTCCCGCGCATCGCATTTGCCGCCGCCCATGTGGTCGCCGATCCGCTTGCCGACAACGATCCCTGGCTGACGCCGGCGATCGACTGGGAGCGGACGCTGGCCTTCCGCCACCGACTCTGGGATCTCGGTCTCGGCGTTGCCGAAGCGATGGATACGGCGCAGCGCGGCATGGGTCTCGGCTGGCCTGAGGCGCGCGACCTCATCCGCCGGGCGCTTGCCGAAGCGGCTGGCCGTAAGGACGCATTGATCGCCTGCGGCGCCGGCACCGATCATCTGTCGCCTAGTCCCGACGTGACCGTCGACACGATCATCAAGGCCTATGAAGAGCAGATCGAAACGGTGGAGGCGGCCGGCGGACGCATCATCCTGATGGCAAGCCGGGCGCTTGCCGTCGCGGCAAAGGGACCGGACGATTACGTCAGGGTCTATGACCGCATCCTTCGCCAGGTCAAGGAACCCGTCATCATCCATTGGCTGGGAGAAATGTTCGACCCGGCGCTCGAGGGATACTGGGGCAACGGCGATCACCTGAAGGCAATGGAAACGTGTCTGCAGGTGATCGAAGCCAATGCCGCCAAGGTCGACGGCATCAAGATCTCGCTGCTTTCCAAGGAGAAGGAAGTGACCATGCGCCGGCAATTGCCGAAAGCGGTGCGCATGTATACCGGCGACGACTTCAATTATGCCGAACTGATCGCCGGCGACGAAGAGGGCCATTCGGACGCGCTGCTCGGCGTCTTCGACGCGATTGCGCCGGCGGCTTCGGCCGCTCTCGACGCGCTCGGCCGCAAGAGCAACCACGAGTTCTTCGATCTGCTGGAGCCGACCGTGCCGCTATCGCGCCACATCTTCAAGGCGCCGACCCGCTTCTACAAGACCGGTGTCGTCTTCCTCGCCTATCTCAACGGGTTGCAGGATCATTTCACGATGGTTGGCGGCCAGCAGAGCACGCGTTCGCTGACGCATTTGGCTGAACTTTTCCGCCTGGCCGACAAGGCCCGTGTTCTTGCCGATCCGGAACTCGCGACTGATCGCATGAAACAGGTGCTTGCCGTCCACGGCGTTCACTGAGTGCCGGTGCGGCAATGGGAGAGAAATGACATGCAGGTCGAAGGACTTTCGATCAATCTGGCGACGATCCGCGAGCAATGCGGCTTTGCCGAAGCCGTCGATATCTGCCTGAAGCACGGCATCACATCGATTGCACCCTGGCGCGACCAGGTCGCCAAGGCGGGTCTCGACGAAGCAGTGCGGATCGTCAAGTCGAACGGCATCAAACTGACCGGCCTTTGCCGCGGCGGCTTCTTTCCGGCGGCAACCGAGGCCGACTGGCAGAAGAACCTCGATAACAACAGACGGGCCATCGACGAGGCGGCGGCCTTTTCCGCCGATTGCCTCGTGCTCGTCGTCGGCGGCCTGCCGGGTGCTTCGAAAGATATCGTCACGGCTCGTCAAATGGTATTCGACGGCATTGCCGCCGTGCTGCCGCATGCGCAGGCTGTCGGCGTGAAACTTGCGATCGAGCCGCTGCACCCGATGTATGCCGCCGACCGGGCCTGCGTGAACACGCTCGGCCAGGCGCTCGACATGTGCGAGCCGCTCGGCGAGGATGTCGGCGTTGCGATCGACGTCTACCATGTCTGGTGGGATCCCGATCTTGCCAACCAGATTGCCCGCGCCGGACGCATGAAACGCATCTTCGCCCATCACATCTGCGACTGGTTGGCGCCGACGAAGGACATGCTACTCGACCGCGGCATGATGGGCGATGGCGTCATCGACCTGAAGGGCATAAGACGGATGATCGAAGCCGCCGGTTTCTTCGGCGAGCAGGAAGTGGAGATCTTTTCGGCCGAAGACTGGTGGAAGCGTCCGGCCGACGAGGTGATCGCCACTTGCGTCGAGCGCTTCCGGAGCTGCTGCCAGATCTGATTCTTGAGCATTTCCGTTTTTCTTCGAAACACGAAAATGCTCTATCTCTTCGTTTTTACGCAATTCCGGACGCAAAAACCGCTGCACACTTTTGCTGGAATTGCTCTGAAATCCCATTGTTTCATCACGTATGAAAGAGGAGTCATTCGATGGAGAAACGCCGTTTTGCCCTGATCGGCACCGGTAACCGCGGCACCACCATGTGGGGCAAGGACCTGCTTGCCGGCTGGCGCGAGCATGTCGATCTCACAGCCATCGTCGAAAAGAACGCGCTTCGCGGCGAGCGCGCCCGCACCATGATCGGCAGCAATGCGCCGCTCTATGACAACATCGATTCCATGCTTGCCGAGCAGAGGCCGGATCTCGCCATCGTCTGCACGCCCGACCATACACATGACGATATCATCGTGCGGGCGCTGGAATCCGGCATCGACGTCATCACCGAGAAGCCGATGACCACCTCGATCGAGAAAATCCGCCGGATTCTCGACGCCGAGAAGCGCACCGGCCGACGAGTCGACGTCTCCTTCAACTATCGCTATGCGCCGACAGCTGCGAAGATCAAGGAGCTTCTGAATGCCGGCGAGATCGGCCGGGTGACCTCGGTCGATTTTCACTGGTATCTCAACACCAAGCACGGCGCCGACTACTTCCGCCGCTGGCATGCCTATACGGAAAATTCCGGCAGCCTGTTCGTTCACAAGGCCACCCATCATTTCGATCTGCTGAACTGGTATCTCGACAGCGATCCCGAGGCAGTCACCTCTTTCGCCGATCTGCAGAACTACGGTCGCAAGGGTCCTTTTCGCGGGCCACGCTGCAAGCTCTGTCCGCATGCGCAGGAATGCGACTACTATCTCGATCTCGAAAAGGATCCGTTCCTCGATCAGCTCTACGAGGATCCTTCGAAGATCGACGGCTATTTCCGGGACGGCTGCGTCTTCCGCGAGGATATTGACATCCCCGACACGATGGTCGTGTCCATCCGCTACCGCAACAACGTCCATGTCTCCTATTCGCTGAATACCTTCCAGCCGATCGAGGGCCATCACCTCGCCTTCAACGGTACCAAGGGACGCATCGAGCTTCGCCAGCATGAGGCTCAGCCTTGGGAAGTGCCGAAGGAAGACACGATCCTTCTCATTCGCAATTTCCCGAATGGGAAGGAGGCGGTGGAGCGCATCGTCGTGCCGCATTTCACAGGCGGCCATTACGGCGGCGACGACCGGATGCGCAACATGATCTTCAAGCCTGACATAGAAGATCGGCTCAGCCAGCGCGCCGGCACACGGGCGGGCGCCATGTCCGTGCTCTGCGGCATTGCCGCGCTGACGAGCTCGCGCACCGGCAAGGTGGTCGATATCGCCGAACTGATGCCCGAGCTCGCCAATGACGGTTCGCCTAATTCGTTGAGAACACCGCGCTGACCGCATGGCCAGCGTGATGGCGCGCGTCAGGCGATGTTTTCGAGATCGTGCCGGCGGATCTGGTAGAGCAACGGCCGGCCTGTTGTAAAACGCTCGACCTCGTCCGCCGCCATCGCGCCGAGACGCGCCCGTTCCAGGCCGATGGCGCCGGCAATATGCGGTGTCAGGAAAACATTCGGAAGATCGTAGAAGATCGAACCCGCCTCCGGAATTTCCGGATCGGTGACGTCGATGACCGCGTCGATGCGGCCGGTTTTCAGCTCCGACAGCAGGGCGGCCTCATCGATGAGAATGCCGCGCGCGGTGTTGATGAGCGTTGCCCCATCCTTCATCAGCGACAGTCTTCGCGCATCGATCATATGCCGCGTCGACGGCAGTGATGGCGCGTGCAGGGAAACGATATCCGCGCGCCGCATCAACTCGTCGAGATCGACCTTTTCCGCTCCCAGTCCGGCTGCTTCGGCCGCTCCGAGCATTGGATCGAACAGCAGCACCCTGTAGTCGAAGGGTCTCAGGAGTTCGATCACCCGCCGGCCGATCCGCGAGGCGCCTATAATGCCGAGGGTGCGGCCATAATTGCCGATTGCCTCCCGCTGCATCGGATAGGTCCGATCACGGTTACGGTCGCCGACGTAAAGGTCGCGGAAACGGAAGGCGCGTTTGCCGGCAAAGAGGATCGCGGCGAGCGTGAATTCGGCAACGGGCACCGCATTGGCCTCGGCCGCGTGGCTCACCGCTATACCGGCTTCGAAGATGGCCTCGTCGATGATGCCCTTCACCGTGCCCGCCGCATGGACGACGAGACGAAGCCGCGGCGCAGCGGCGAGAATTTCAGAGCCGATATAGGGCGCTCCCCAGCCGGTGATCAGGATCTCCGCTTCTGGAAGCAGGCGTCTTGCCCGCGCGTCGTCCAGCCGCTGCAGCGGCTCGAGATCGAGCAGACGGCCGAGCGTGTCGAGCCGGTGCAGGATCTCGTCGGGCAGGACATGTTCCGTGCGCGACGGTTCCATGGCAAGGACGATGGCCGGGCGGCTCATGGCATCTGACCCGGTGCTTCGATGGCGCTGACGGTTACGCCCTTTTCCCGCACCAGCGCCTCCAGCGCCGTAATATCAGGCGCTTTCGGCGGCCGCGCCCAGGCCGAGGAAACGGCAGCGGGATCTTCGAGCGCCAGCACCGCCGTGACCAGGATGGTCTCACCTGCCGGGATCTGACCGCGCAGTTGCGGCACGATGGTCTTGGCGACGATTACATTGGTATTGGGCTGGGCCTTCTGCGCGAGTCCGGCGCGTTTGATCGACGATCCCAAGTCGAGAATGCCGGTGAAATCGGCTTCGCCGATCGCATAGGCAGCGCCATCCGAAGCAGACAGCGTGTCCAGCTCGAAATCCCGGCGGGCGATGGCGAAGCCGCCTTCGGCGACCCTCAGCGGCCGGGCCGCCCTGATCCGGTGGAGGCGGATATGCCAGGGGGCCGCGGGCGCGAGCCAGCTCTCGACGCTGACATCGGGGGAAGGTGACCATTTCGCATAAAGCACGTCGCCCGCGAGTTTTGCCTCTTCATTCGTCTCTCGCACGCGGTAGTGCAGGCCGTCTTCGCTGAAAGCCAGCATCGAATCGAAGGCGGCGAGGGCAAAGCCGCGCTCATCGGATTCGACGCTGAAGCCATAGCGGGTGGAATAGGCGAATTTCGCGTATTTTTCCGTGCCGAAACGCATCTGCAGGTTTTCCTGGCCGGAAGACAATGCGACGACATCGCTGCCCGCCCGCATGATCACCATGCCGGGATGGCGCTGGGGAACGACTGCCGACGTCTGCTCCGGTGCCTTTTCTTCAGCGGTCCAGAAGGGGTGGTCCTCCGAGATCGCAAGCGGCAGAAAAGCCTTCAAGGCCCAATAGGGCGAGCCGGCGGAATTATAGCTCTCCGACATCAAGAGGTTTGGATAGCCGAAACCGATCGACAGCACGCCGTCGCGGTCGGCAATCGGCTTGTCCCTCCACCAGCGCAGATGCTGCAGGCAGAGATGCTTGACCTCACCCCAGGGCAAAGCCTCGACATCGGCAAAGGCGAGCGCTGACCAGAAGCCGGCGCAGGCAAAACGATAAGTCAGGCTGCGGCCGAACGGAATCGTCGCCCCGTCGGCGGCAAACCAGTGGCGGAAATCCCGGGCGAAAAGGACGGCGCGCTCGCGGTAGCGCTTGGCGTAATCGTCATCGACGAGCTTCGAATAGATCAGGCCATAAAAATGCATGGCGAAGGGGATGTAATGGTCGATGCGGCGCACGTTGCCGTCGCGATACCAGCCGTCGCCGATATAGAAGCCTTCGAGTTCCTGCAGATATTGCCGCGTCAGGCTGCGGTCGAATTCGGCGCCGAGACGATCGAGGGCGATATCGACGAAGATACGGAAAAATTTCCAGTTGTTACCAGCATAGTCAAACTGCCTGGCATGTTTGAGATAGGCGACGACATTGCTGCGGGCGCGCGAATCGAGCGGCTCCCAGATCTCTTCCGGCACCAGCGCCAGGGCAAAGCCGAGGGCAGCAAGCTCGACCATCCGCTGATCCCGGCCATTGACTGTTCCCCAATATTCGGGATGCGCAGGGTCGGTGCCGTTTGCTATACCTTCGGCAAAACGATGCCAATGGGCGAAGTCGCCGCCGCCGGCGCCAAAAGGCGCCAAGCCCCAGAGCGGCCGGGCAAAGCCCTCGAGATCGGCGGCTGCCCGGTCGAAATGGGCGGCGGCGCCACTGAGCCTGACGCGGGCATTGCCCTTGGAAAAACAGGGAAGCAGCGGATCGAAGAGAGCAAGTAGCGCGCGGCTCATATCGGCGCGGGTTTCAAGCGGATTGCCGGCAAGCGGATTGGCGCTGGCGGGATCGTAAGTCATCGACACCTCTTACTGGTTCTCGGCATTGGCAACGGTCCCCCCCGGAACGGGAATGACCGCCTGGCAGATCTGGCGCGCAGCCGCTGTCCTGTTGCGGAATCGGGACAGCATCAGGGATACGGCTTCCCGCCCGAGAGCGGCACGATCGACGCGCATGGTGGAAAGCCGCGGATTGGTCATCAATGCGCAGGGCAGATCATCAAAGCCGATGATCGCGAAATCCTCCGGCACCCGCAGGCCGGCCTCAGTGACAGCTTCGAGAACGCCAACGGCAATGAAATCATTCATGCAGAAGGCCGCTGTGAAGCCGGCATTCTCGGCAAGGACCGCCGCCGTGCTTTCATGAGCCTCGCGGCTTGCGCTGCCCTGGAGCGCGAGCGAAACGAATCGCCCTTCGGCGCCGGGGACGGCGGCGACCGCCGCCTCGAAGCCGCGAATGCGTTCCCGAATCGTATGGCGGTGAGAACCGCTCAGATGCAGGATGCGGCGGTGGCCAGCGCTTGTCAGCCGACTGGTGGCTTCGAAGGCACCAAAGAAGTTAGCCGGAGAAACACCGTCGAACTGCATCCTGGGATCAGTGCCGTTGACAAGCACGGTCGGTGTTGTGCTGGCCTGCAGCCAGTCGCGCAAGGCTTCGTTGGGATCGATGCCGACGAGAAAGAGGCCCTCGGCCTCCGCAGCCCGCATATAATCACGTACGGCATCCGGCGTGATACGATCCTCGCGGGCTAGGCGAATTTCAAATGGCATTCCCGCCTCGGCGGCTCCAGTGCGCAAGCCGTCGACAATCGATTCGTAGAAGACGCTGAGCCCGCCCGTGATGCCGTCGCTGGCGATCAGCGCCAGCCCGCCGGCAACGGCCTCGGCGGTAGGCCTAACGGGATAACCGTGGTCAGCCGCAACCTTCAAGATATGACGGCGGACGCTTTCGCTGATGCCCGGCTCATTGGCAAGCACGCGCGACACCGTGGAGACGGAGACGCCGGCCAGAGTGGCTATGTCGGCCTGGCGCGGCCGCTTGGTTTTATGCTCGTTCATACAGCAAACATTATGCAAACAATGCAAATTTGCAAGATATTGATTAATTCTTGCAATAGAAATATTTTTGCGTACTCTATCCGGCGAGTGTCCCGGCACGCCGTTGGAGGATGGCAGAGGACATATTGGGAACAAGGAGGAATATGATGCATCTCAATCGCCGTTCATTCCTAGTGAGTTCGGCCGGCGCCGCCGCCGGCTTCGCCTTTGGCGCGGGAAGCGCTATCCCGGCCTTTGCCGAGGAGGCGCAGCTGCGCGCCATGTGGTGGGGATCCAACGACCGTGCCAAACGCACGCTCGATGTCGCCAAGCTCTATCAGTCGAAGACACCCGGCGTTACGATCGTCGGCGAATCGCTTTCCGGCGAAGGCTACTGGACGAAGCTCGCCACGCAGATGGCCGGCCGGGCCATTCCGGACGTTTTGCAGCTCGAGCCGGGAACAATCTCCGATTATTCCAAGCGCGGCGCCTGCCTGCCGCTCGACGAATTCGTCCCCTCGACGCTCAAGGTCGACAGCTTCGGCCCCGACATGCTGAAACTGACCACCGTCGACGGCAAACTCTATGGTGTCGGCCTCGGCCTCAACTCGTTTTCGATGTTCTTCGACACGGTCGAATTCGAAAAGGCGGGCATTCCGCTGCCGACGACAGATCTTACCTGGGATGAATATGCCAAGCTTGCCGTGGAACTCGCCAAGTCCTCGGGCAAGGGCGGTGGCCCCTATGGGGCGCGTTACAACTATGTGTTCGACGCGTGGCTGCGCCAGCGCGGCAAAAGCGTCTTTGCCAAGGAAAGCGTCGGGCTCGGCTTCGCGGCCGATGATGCCAGGGAGTGGTTCGACTATTGGGAGAAGCTGCGCAAGGCGGGGGGCACCGTTGCCGCCGACGTCCAGACGCTCGATCAGAACACCATTGACACCAATTGCCTCGGTCTCGGCAAATCGGTGATCGGCATGGCCTATTCCAACCAGATGATCGGCTATCAGCTGATCATCAAGAACAAACTCGGCATCACCATGCTGCCGCGCGAAAAGAAGGGCGGCCCTTCCGGACATTATTATCGCCCGGCGCTGATCTGGAGTATCGGCGCGACCACAAAGCATGGCGAAGCGGCCGCGAAATTCATCGACTTCTTCGTCAACGACATCGAAGCCGGCAAGATTCTCGGCGTTGAGCGCGGCGTGCCGATGTCGCCAGCCGTGCGTGAAGCCATTCTGCCGCAGCTGAACCCGACAGAGCAGGAAACGGTCAAATACGTCAACATGCTCAAGGATCAGGTCGGTGAATATCCGCCGCCGGTGCCGATGGGTGCGACCCAATTCGACCAACGCGTGCTGCGCCCGATCTGCGACGAACTCGCCTTCGAGCGGACTTCGCCCGCCGACGCAGCGACCCGGCTCGTCGAAGAGGGTAAGGCAACGCTTAAGGGATGATCGCTTGCCCGATATGAAAGGAGAGGCCCGCAGACGCCGGCGGGCTTCTCTGACGCCCGGCTGAAGCGCGTGTGGACTTTAATTGCGTGCTTCAGCTTGCTTCTTCCAACCTCGCCCTCGCAAACCGCGGCATGCGCGACATGGCGCTTAGTTGGCGGCCAGGCTTTTCACCACGCGCCAGTCAGGCCGGCCGAGATTGAACGGCCAGACATGCACCTCCTGATCATTGAAATAGACCACTTCCTGAAGGTTCGGGAAGGCGCTCTGTTTCAACGTCGCGGTTTCGATCCACGGCCTCATATAGGCGTCGCCGCCTTCGTAGCCGAGCTCTGCGACCCAGATGGGCTTTCCATAGGCGGCGACGAGATCATAGCCCTGCTTCAGCGCTTCTGAGAAGGTCCGGTGCTTGTTGTAGGCAAGCTCGTCGTAGCGCTCCAGCCCGAAAACCGAGAGCCCGATGAGATCGACATAATCGTCGCCGGGATAATAGTCCTGCAAGCCGGGCACACCCTTCGGCGACCACATTGTCTCGGTGCCGGGCGCCTCGTCGCGAACGATGTCCATCATGCGTCTGTAGGCGGCGATGAAGTCTTGCGGGTTCCAGCCGGCCCACGAAAACCGCCCGGATTTGTCTTCCATTTCCTGTCCCCAGCGGATGATCACGGGGCTTTTCAGCTGGGATATCATCTGCGCGATCGCCCGCATGTTGACATCGTAGTCGCCGCGCAGAACCTTTGCGCGAAGCTCGCCAGAAGTCAGCCGCCGTTCAACGTCCCAGGACCAAGGCTCCACCGTTATCAGCAGGTTGCGGCCCCTGGCCAACGCATAGGCATCCGCAACGCGCAGCGTCTCCAGGTCAACGTCTTCCCACGGCAGGAACAGGGCTTCAGTCGAGACATTGGCCTGGGCGCCGAAATCCCCATGTGGGTCGTAGGCACCGAACTTGATGCCGTCGGCGTGAACGACCGGGCGTTTGTCGATGATCGTCCGCGCGCTCGCCGCCGGGTTCGGCGCAATGCCCGCATATTGCACCTCGCTTCGGCCCGGCAACTCCGCAACGCACAACAGCAGCAGCGCGATCGCGGCGGTCGAGAGGTGATTTTTCGTCAGCTTCTTCATGGCTCACCCTCCTTTCGGGCTATTTCCTGATTCAGCAGAAACTGCTTCAGTTCATACGCCTTGGCGCTGACGGTATCTGCGGAGACGAGCTTGCGGAATTCGTCATCCTGGCGCACAGAAGAATGGCGGAAGATGTACCAATTGCCGTCCGGCTGGCGGCGCTGGTAGATCGTGTTGCCGATCTTGCGATGACCGAAACAGGTGCTGGCACGCGCTGCTCCCTCGGCGTTCGTCCAGGTCGCGCGCATGCAGAGCTGACCGAGATCGTCGACCACCCATCTGCCTTCGGCGAAGGACTGCTTGCCCTTGTCGTTGGTCCAGGCCACGAACCGCCGTCCTTCATCGAAGAAACGACCGCCGCCGGTATCCCAGGTCCAGGTCTTGTCACCGTAGATGCGGTAGAGTTCATAGGCGCTGAGCGGCGTCGGCGGATTCTTCTCAGCGGCCTCGGCAGCGTGCGCCGCCAACGGCAGACACAGGCTGAGAGCCAGGGCTGCGCCATATAGTCTCGATTCGATGCTCATTATATGCTCCTCCTCGACACGTCCCGGTTGGCCGGTTCATACACCCTGTTGGTCCCGCCCGGTGTTTCCGTATCCATTCCACCTGAGGCGAAACTTCACGGTCCTGGTCTTGCCGTGACCGGCCCCGGCGACGGCAAATTGCGATTGGCTGAAACTGATGAGCGTCTGGCCATGGGAAAGGGCTTCGAGGCCGCGCAGGCCGTGGGTGCCCGCCTGCATGCCGCCGGTGACACAGATCGCCAAACCCGTAGCCGTCGCAAGCCAGAGGCCGCGCGATTGCGGCAGCAGCGGCAGGCCGTTCTCGATCGCATGGCGAACGACGATCAGCACGGTCAGCGACAGATAGAGCGCGAGGTTCATCGCAGCGAAAAGATAAAAGCCCTGAGCGGCAGCGGCCTCGCCGGCGAACACCATGGCCGCGGCGCAAAGCCCCGCGAGAGCAAGATAGGGCGCAACGACGCGCAGCGGCAAAGACTGCTGCTGCTGCCTTCCCTTCGGGGTGATGCGAAAGTCGACGAAAGAACCGGAGAAATGGTCGCGAATAGCCGCCAGGCTGCCGGCCAGCGACCATGGCCAGCGCAGAAAGACGAAGGCGAGCCCTTCCCAGCCAAACAGTTTCGCGTCCTGCGGCCGGAAGGTTCCCGTGGCCCGCCAGAAGAAAGCAAAGAGCATCAGCACGATCGACATCGGCGCGAAATGCAGCAGAAAATCCGGATAGGTCACGTTGACGAAGACCTGGCCCGTCAGCAAGGCGGCAACCGGCAGCAGGAACATCACTGCCATGACGGCGGAAAAGAGCGGATACCACAGCTGCGAAAAGACGAACTGGAATTTCAGCCGCCAGGGCAGATTGATGACGTAGCGGCGGGAATATTGCAGCAGGATGGTGACGAGGCTGCGCGACCACTGGAATTCCTGCACGGCGAGATCGACGAAATTCGCCGGGCCGTCGCCATGAGCGATCGCATCGATCGCGTGGACGCCGCGCCAGCCGCCGGCGTTCATCATCAGCGTCGTCGAATGATCTTCGGCAAGCTCGGGGCCAAGGCCGCCGATCTGGCGAAGGGCTGTTGTGCGGACCGCATAGTGGGAGCCGATGCAAAGGGGCGCCCAACCATTGTTGTAACCGGTCTGCAGCGAGCCGTGCAGACTTGCCTCTGCGTAGAGCCTGCCGCGCGCGACCCAACTCTCCGCGGCATTCGCATCACAGATGCTGGGTGCGGAAACATAGCCAACGGCAGGATCGGCGAAAGGGCGCAGGACTTCACGGAGATATGTCGGTGTCGGCACATGATCGGCATCGAACTGGGCGACGAAATCGTAACGCGCATAGCCGAAATGGTCGTAGAAATAAGCAAGATTGCCTTCCTTGCACCGCGTCCGGCGCGGCCAGGTCGTGCGGTGATACTCCGCCACGCCCTTCCGCGTCGATATCAGCACGCCGTGCTCGGCGCACCAGCGTCTGGTTTCCGCGGACGGATCCTCGTCGGCTAGCCAGACATCGAACTCGACACCAGTCTGATCTAGCATCGCCTGAAGCGTGGCGCGGACGACGGCAAAGGGTTCGGACGGCGCCTTGGTGACGACCATCGCCACGCGTCCTTCCGGCAGCCGGGCGCGCGAGCTGATCGTTCTTGCATCGAGGAAGATCATGATGAAATAGGCGGGGACAAGCGTAATCCAGGCAAGCACGGCGGTGACGAGCACGAAGGCTGGCCAGGAAATGATATGGGCGGACTGACACCACCAGATCCAGAAATAGCCGAGCGCCGCCAGCCAGCAGAGGATGCCGAAACCATAGGCGACACGATTCCACCCTGTGAACACGGGGTTGAATGGGTCCGCAGCAGCTTTCGCCGTCCTGACCCTGTGATCGATCTCCGAAACCAGGCTCATGCCGTCACCTCCAGCCCGAAGGTCGGGCCGGCCGTGCGGATGATCGTGTCGAGATCGGAAAGAGCCGGCACGAAGCCGAGCTCTGCCTTCGCCCGTGCCGTATTGGCAAAGAGGATCGGCGGGTCTCCGGGGCGGCGGGCGCGATAACGGACGGGGACTTCGCGGCCGCTGGCGCGATAGACCGCGTCGATGATCTCGCGCACTGACGTGCCACGGCCGGAACCAAGATTGACGCTGAGCGAGGCGCCGTCTGCGATCAGGTGGTTGACGGCGGCCAAATGTGCCTGTGCGAGATCGCTGACATGGATATAGTCGCGAACGCAGGTTCCGTCCTCGGTTGCATAATCGGTTCCGAAGACATCGAGCCGGTCCAGTCTGCCGGCGGCAGCAAGAAGGGCGCGGGGGATAAGATGTGTCTCGGGCTCGTGACGCTCGGCAAGCTCACCCTCCGGATCGGCGCCGGCCGCGTTGAAATAACGCAATGCAGCGAAGCGGATGCCATAGGCAGCGGCAAAATCCTCGAGCGCCATCTCGAAGATCAGCTTGGTGCGGCCATAAGGATTGACCGGCTGCTGCAGACTTTCCTCCCGTATCGGCAACGAGGCGGGAACGCCATAGGTGGCGCAACTGCTGGAAAAAACGATCTTGTCGATTTCCTGGTCGAGACAGGCCTCGAGCAGCGTGAGACTGCCGACGACATTGTTGCGGTAATATTTCCGCGGCATGTCGACGGATTCGCCGACATAGGCATTGGCGCTGCAATGGATGACGCAATCGGGCGAAAATTCGGCCATCGTCCGGCGCAGCGCAGCGGCGTCGCCGAGTTCCCCGCGGACGAGCGGGCCCCAGCGGACGCTGTCGGCATGTCCGGTCGAGAGATTGTCGTAGGTAACGGGGATCATCCCGGCGCGCGACAGCGTTTTGCAGATATGACTGCCTATGAAACCGGCGCCGCCGGTGACGAGTATATGGCGGGGCATCTCATACGGCCTCCGCCTGTTCCGTCCCGGCAAGCAGGCCGTCGAAATATTCGACGGTGCGCGCAAGGCCGGCTTCGAGCTCGATATGAGGCTGCCATGCCAGTTCCGTCATCGCCCGTGAGATATCCGGCCGCCGCTGGCGTGGATCGTCGACGACAGCCGGAAGGTGAACGATGCGGGAACGCGAATTTGTGAGGTCCCGGACGATTTCCGCCAGGCGTCGAACGGTGAACTCGCCCGGGTTGCCGAGATTGATCGGACCGTGGCATGCGCTGCCGGCTGCCGAGAAGCGCAGAAAACCTTCGATGAGATCATCGACATAGCAGAAAGAGCGAGTCTGCTGGCCGTCGCCGTAGATGGTCAGGTCGGCGTTGCGCAGGGCCTGCACGATGAAGTTGGAGACCACCCGCCCGTCATCGGCGCGCATGCGGGGCCCGTAGGTGTTGAAGATGCGGCCGACCTTTATGTCGACGCCGTAGGTCCTGTGGTAGTCGAAAAACAGGGTTTCGGCACTGCGTTTTCCCTCATCGTAGCAGGCTCGCGGCCCGATGGAGTTGACATTGCCGCAATAGGATTCGCGTTGCGGGATCTGGGTCGGGTCGCCATAGACTTCCGACGTCGACGACTGAACGACGATCGCGCCGGTCTTGCGCGCACAATCCAAGGTGTTAACGGCGCCGAGTACGCTGGTAAGCAAGGTGCCCACCGGGTCCCGTTGATAGTCGGGCGGAGAGGCAGGAGAGGCGAAGTTGAAGATCAGCGACGCTTCGATATCGAAGGGCTGACGCACATCGTGCTCGATGATGCGAAAGCGGGGGTTCGATGCGAGATGCTCGACATTTGCACGGCGGCCGGTGGAAAAGTTGTCGAGGCATATGACGCTGTGGCCGCTTAGCAGAAGCCTTTCGCAGAGATGCGAGCCAAGAAAGCCGGCTCCGCCATTTACAAGAGCGGTGCCCAGATTCTTGAGCACCGCTATGTTCTTTACTTCAGAATAGCCTTCGTCGGGAACGAAACTACGCATTACAAACTCCTCCCCACGCTTTAGTCTTTTGTATTATTTACGCGGCTTACGTCTCACCTTATTCGGGTGGATATTCATGCAATTGCGTACCAATGCATGAATAAGTTCGAGGTTATTCTTTAGTTAACCCGTTTACTATTGAAATAATAAGGCGATTGTTATCAAGGTCAACTTCAAAAAACATAAAATATCCCAAATAATTACGCAGTTGTTCTTCAGAGTAACAAATGATTAATCATTTTACTTATTTTTTCACGTAAGACGGGAAACACGCGGTTGCTCAAACTTTGCTCAATAAAGATGGGATAGAAGAAGGAGAGGTCGGCTGCGCAGGGCTGCGCCACCGGTCTTGAATCCGGAAGCGTCCTATGCGAGGGATTTGGCATGTTCAAAAATCGCGCCACAGCCCAGCCGAAAGGCTGGCGTCCATTTCATTTTGCGATGCTTGCGGGGGGAGCGACGCTTCTTGCGATCGGAGCGACGGCTTGTGCGGTCGTTGACGACGACATGGCCGCTATCGGGAAAAAGAATGTTATCGTCGTCGAGACGCGACCCGTTTCGAAGGCTTACACCTACCCGGAAAATCGAACCGTTCGGCCTGTTGCGGCACGAGCCCGCATCGTCGCCTATCACGGGTCCGCGCCCTATATCTGCTCTCCAAGCGGCTTCGGACAGAAGTCGCGCTGCTTTGCCCGTCGCTCGACCTGAAGCAAAAGCGCCGCTGCCTATTCATTAAATCGGAATCGATTTAAGAATAGACCCAAGCGCAACTCAAAGTGTGATAGCGTTCTTTGCGGGCCTGAAAAAGCGCGGCGCTATCGATCAGTTGCGCCACCGGCTGGACATGTCGTCATCGCCGACCGGATGGTCGTTGAAAAAGCGAGACGCTGCTTCCGTACGGTTTCGCACGTTCATCTTCTTATAGATGTTGCGGACGTGAACCTTCACCGTGTTTTCGGAAAGATGCAGCTTGTCGGCAATAATCTTGTTCTGCGTCCCCTTGCAGATGAGATCCAGGATCTGAACCTCCCGGGTCGTCAAGGCGGAGATGCTGTCGCGTCTCAGCTTGAGCGCATTGTTGCGGGCGGCATCAACCGACTTGGTCTGATAAAGTGAGGGCTCCAGTTGGGTCCCCTTATTGGTGAGGCGGTTGAGAAGCGCCGAGGGAAAATGCTCCCCGCCCTTCATCAGCAGATCCACCGCGGCCATGAAGACATCAAGCCGAAGATTAAGCGGCAGGACACCGTCGATGATCCGTGCCTCGACCAAACGGCTGACATAGGGCTCCATCATGTCGATGGCTTCGACGACAAGTCCGATCGAGGTTTCCGGATGATTTTCCCTGACCGCCTGCAGCGCTTCTTGCAACTCCGGCGTAGGTATATGGTAAAATAAAACCAGCTTTATATCGCTGCTATCCTTTGCCAGCATCGGAGTTGCGTTCGTTATGCTTGGCACATCGCAATTTGGAAATTTCTTTGCCAGCGCCTCCACCATGCATTCTGAAAACAGATCAGCCTTGGCTACTACAAGGATAGTATCTCCGGATGGGCTAGACTTTCTCGTCTGGTCCGCATTCTCCATTCCTGAACCTGTCATGAACATATACGCCTCCCCTAGCGGTACACTTTACTCAACATGAAGCGATGGCAGGTATAAGATAGTATGAAATGCCGGTCTTATTGTGTCATCGCCTTTTTCTTTAGACATTTCTTAATTATGTTAATACGGATTGAGAAGGAAGGAAATGGCCCAAAGTGATTAGTTTTAGGGAGCGAGAAACAATAAGATACTACGTATCGGTTGTATTTTTGCTCACCCTTATACTCCGAGGTTATATTTGCCCCCACTATAGATAATTCAGTAAATGTAATATTTCAGTACAAATTGTAATATTTTATCGCCCGCCCCTGATGATTACGAGACTCGCAAGTTGTCACTCAACCCGGTCACTCCTGGGCAAAGCCTCGCATTCCCGGCTGCTTATGCCGGGCCGTGATCTCTGCAAGGCCAGCGCTGCGCTCGAACGTGTCCGGTCGGTCGCCAGGGCAGCGCATCGCAGAGGCTGATATCGTCCAGAGACCCTCGTGCGCTGGAACAGCGGGCACCAGCAAGATGAAGAAGGCGCGGCGTCTGCACTGGCGCACCTGCGCGGCTGTTGAAATGCACCCGACCAGGCGCATCATACCATGCTCTTTGATTTTGAGCTGCAATCGCTGCTAAAGAGGCGTGAGCCTATTTTGCACTCCTCAGCGAGACGTCATGCAGATCGATGCGGACAGGGCAGAACGGGAACGGCTTCTGGCCATTCTCGATTTCTGGCATAAGATCGAGTTTTTCATACCTTATGATCTCTCCAGTCGCCTCGTCTCCGGCGAAGGACGGACCATTTTCTGGCTGCATGCAGAGACGCTCTTGCAGGACAGCGCTGCACTCAGCCGTCCTGTCATACCCGAGGAGAAGCAGATCACCGGCTTTACCTTATTCCTCGGCGTTTTCAGCAAATCCGAGATCTCCGACGTCCGCAGGCACTTCGATAACGATGCGGTCGACATCGCCGAGTGTGAGGATGCCGAACGCAGCGATCTCGATGGCGATACCTGCTTTGCCAGCCTGCAGCTTACTCCGCTCGGACAGCCGATGTTCGAAACATTTTCCGTCTCGACGCTTCCGTGGGCCCTCGGACGGGTACGGAAAACCGGTCTCTCCTCGCTCAGCCATGAGGCATTTGCCAACGGCAAGCGGCAGCTGTTGGAATTGCTTCAAAACTTTCAGGCGCAGCGACAGCTGGGGTCTTCATCCTTCGAGGCTGCCACCGATCAGCCGATCGATGCCGGCGAAATCGTGGCGCTGCATGAATTGCTCTGCGATTGGGCAGGTTTTGCCTCACGCCAGGAAAAGCCCATCGCCGCCGTTGAAATACGCTACCGCGACAGGTCGGAAAGACCCGAGCTCATCTCGTTGCCGCCTCAACAGGAGGATCATGCACCCAACGCCGATGAGGAAGACGAAAGTGCCAGCCTTGATGAAGACATTGGCATTCTGAACAGCTTCTTTATCGAGGATATCGAACGGGCGATGATCTGCGTCAAGCAGGGCAATGTCCCGGAGCCGCTCCGGCGGTACCTCAACCCGCCGGCAGATGAAAATCGGGTCGACCTTTATTCGGAAGAAGGACGCCGGGCGATCATTCGGGCGCTGCATCCCCGCAATCTCAACCGTGGACGCTGGCTGAGCGAGCCTCATCTCGCAATGAGCCTCATGCAACAGTTCGCGATCAATGCGGCGATCGGCGGCCTGTCGGAAACGGGATTATTCTCGGTCAACGGCCCGCCGGGCACCGGAAAGACCACGCTGCTGCGTGACATGTTCGCGGACAACATCGTTCGGCGCGCCCGGGTGCTCTCCTCACTGACGACGGCGCGCGACGCCCTTGACGGCTCGCCACGCCGTGTCGGTTTTACGGATCGGAGCACCGCCTCCATATCGGCGCTGATCCCAGCCCTTGCCGGATTCGAAATGGTCGTCGCCTCCTCTAACAATGCCGCCGTGGAGAATATTTCGCGCGACCTTCCCAAGCGGAGCTCGATCGCGAGCACGTCTTCCTTTCAATATTTGCAGACGGTTGCACACAAGATCGCCTGCCAGAAAGACAACGGAGCGGTCGTCAAGCTCCCTGACGGCGACCGCCCATGGGGGTTGATCGCCTGCGCGCTCGGCAATTCCAGGAACCGCCGGGCCTTCAAAGAACGTTTCGCCTTCATGGAGATCGCCGAAAGACCGATGCCCGGCTGGTCGGGCGCAGCAAAGCCGCAGACCATCTGGGAATGGTTGAAGAGCTATGAGGGGCCAAGCTTCGCTGAAGCGGCATCGGCTTTTCATGCCGCCGACGAGATGGTTCGCGAAAAGATCAGCCAATATGCGCGCTATGCCGATCTGCGTGATGAGATAGCGCCCGTTTCGCAGGATGCATTCTGCCGCGAAGCGCTCGAGAGGGTGGCTGTCGCCGCGGACGAAGTTTTGCATGCGCAGAATCGATGCGACATGCTGGCGACCGAAATGCGCCGCATCGCCGACGGTTTGTCTTATCTGAAGGAGGAGGAACAGCTGCTCGACCGCAGCGCCCCTGCGAGATGGAGGAGAGTGCTCTCGACCAACCCGGCCCGGCAGCATCGCCAGGAAGTCATCGCCAATGCGCGGAAGCAGCTGGAACTGCGCAAGGCGCTGGCCGAATGCGAAGATCAGCTTGCGAAAACCGATAAACCCACATTGGAACGGGCTTTGCGAGAGCATGACCGGGCCGAACGGGCACTGCGGTCACGACAGAAAATCTGGTCTGCGAAAAAAGAGGAACTCGAGCGGCTGGGGGAAATTCTCGATCATCCCGCCGCACCGGAGCGTCTCACCGATCTCGATGAGGATCAGGTGCAGATCGACGGCCTCTGGCATCAGGACGAACTGGCGGCTCTGCGTTCGGCATTGCTGGAAGCAGCGTTGACGCTGCATGAAGCTTGGTTGGCCGATGTCGGCAGGAAGGGCGGAGGTTTTGGCGGAAATATCGTTGCCGTCACCAAAGTGCTTTCCAACAACAATCCCGTCGATGACAAGCACATTGCATCGATCTGGCAGAGCCTTTTCATGATCGTTCCGATCGTCTCCACGACATTCGCGTCTTTTGCCAAGCAGTTCCGCGGGCTTGGGCCCGGCTCGATCGGCTGGGTCTTCATCGATGAAGCCGGCCAGGCGGTGCCGCAGGCGGCGGTCGGGGCGTTGATGCGGGCACGTCGCGTCATGGTGATCGGCGATCCCTTGCAGATCGAACCGGTTTTCACGCTCCCCAGCGCGCTGATTTCAGGCGCTTCGGCTCTTTCACCGCACACGGCGGCAGGCCAATATTCGCCGAACAGGGCGTCTGTGCAGATGCTGGCCGATGCGGCCAATCGCTACGGAACGACGCTTCAGGGCGAGGAGGCGGATGGGCTCTGGATCGGCAGCCCGCTCAGAGTGCATCGACGCTGCATCGATCCGATGTTCAGCCTTGCCAATCAGATCGCCTATCGGAACAAGATGATCTTCGGGCTGGAAGAGCGCCGGCCGGCCGGCGACGCATCGCCCTTTTATGGCGACAGCGCCTGGATCGACGTCAAGGGCAAGGTCTCGGGCAAACAGGTCGTTGCCGAGCAGATAGACTTCATCGTCGACCTCCTCGCCGCGACTTATCACCGGGACGGTGCATTGCCGGACATCTACATCATCTCGCCGTTCAAGGAGATCAAGACCGGTTTGAGACGGGCTCTTTCTCATGCGGTCTGGATCGACCAAGACGGATATGCGCGCGGATCTCCAGCGAAACTACAGAAATGGCTTCAGGAACGGGTAGGTACGGTTCACACCTTCCAGGGCAAGGAAGAAGATATCGTTTTCATGGTTCTCGGTGCCGATGCCGAACATCGCGGAGCGGCCGGCTGGGCCGCATCCAAGCCAAACCTGTTGAACGTGGCGCTGACGCGCGCCAAGCGCCGTTTCTACATCGTCGGCGACCGCACGCTCTGGCAAACGCTTCCCTATTTCAGAGAGGCGGCAAATGCGTTGCAGACGATCCGGCCCGCGGAATTCCTGACCCGAAACGAGCTGAACATGAGGATCGGACTCCGGCGCCGTTCGCTGAACGCATGTTGTGACGTTCCCCCAGAAACGCAAACCCCGCCATGAGGCGGGCTTTTTGCGTGTTGTGTTTATGGAAGGATTGGTTGCGGGGGCAGGATTTGAACCTGCGGCCTTCAGGTTATGAGCCTGACGAGCTACCGGGCTGCTCCACCCCGCGTTATTTTATTCCGGACTGTCTGAGCCCGGGAGCGATGTCAGGCGTAGCCTGACGAGGTGAGGCCGTTAAGAGATCGATCCGGTGGATCGATCTTAGGCCGAACGGGCTGCTCCACCCCGCGGAATGATTATAACACGAAAGGCCGCTTGTGAGCGGCCCTTTGTTTCGGCTTTGGGCCGTTGGCTTGTGATTGAGAAGATTTTATCAACTGAGTTGCGTTTGGCAGACCTGGCAGCGACCTACTCTCCCGCGTCTTAAGACGAAGTACCATGGGCGCAGGGGCGTTTCACGGCCGTGTTCGGAAAGGGAACGGGTGCAGCCACCCCGCCATAACCACCAGGTCGGCAAAGCGCAACTTGTTGTTTGAGAAGCTGGCAGGCGTAAGCCTGTTTTGTTTTGAACACGTCTTTGATCTTTCCGGCTGCGGGAGCTTGTGGCACCCATACAGGCCAGAGGCCGTCGCGCTTTGTGGCGCGGGCCGTCCGCAGCGCCCTTGGCGCGTCAGGACAAGGTCAGGCATCATCAGCCTTTGGCTGATGAGCATGAACAATGAGAACGATCAAGCCGATCGAGCTATTAGTACCGGTAAGCTTCATGCGTTGCCGCACTTCCACACCCGGCCTATCAACGTGGTCGTCTTCCACGGCTCTGATAGGGAACACTCGTTTTCAGGTGGGTTTCCCGCTTAGATGCCTTCAGCGGTTATCCCGTCCATATATAGCTACCCTGCTATGCCCTTGGCAGGACAACAGGTCCACCAGAGATATGTCCATCCCGGTCCTCTCGTACTAGGGACAGATCCTGTCAATATTCCTACACCCACGGCAGATAGGGACCGAACTGTCTCACGACGTTCTGAACCCAGCTCACGTACCGCTTTAATTGGCGAACAGCCAAACCCTTGGGACCTGCTCCAGCCCCAGGATGCGATGAGCCGACATCGAGGTGCCAAACAACCCCGTCGATATGGACTCTTGGGGGTCATCAGCCTGTTATCCCCGGCGTACCTTTTATCCGTTGAGCGATGGCCCTTCCACGCGGGACCACCGGATCACTATGACCGACTTTCGTCTCTGCTCGACTTGTCAGTCTCGCAGTCAGGCGGGCTTATGCCATTGCACTCGACGACCGATTTCCGACCGGTCTGAGCCCACCATCGCGCGCCTCCGTTACTCTTTCGGAGGCGACCGCCCCAGTCAAACTACCCACCATACACTGTCCCGGACCCGGATGACGGGCCGCGGTTAGACATCCATGACGATAAGGGTGGTATTTCAAGGATGGCTCCACGGAAACTGGCGTCCCCGCTTCAAAGCCTACCACCTATCCTACACATGCCGACACGAATGCCAGTGTAAAGCTATAGTAAAGGTGCACGGGGTCTTTCCGTCTGACCGCAGGAACCCCGCATCTTCACGGGGAATTCAATTTCACTGAGTCTATGTTGGAGACAGCGGGGAAGTCGTTACGCCATTCGTGCAGGTCGGAACTTACCCGACAAGGAATTTCGCTACCTTAGGACCGTTATAGTTACGGCCGCCGTTTACTGGGGCTTCGATTCAAAGCTTGCACCTCTCCTCTTAACCTTCCAGCACCGGGCAGGCGTCAGACCCTATACGTCGTCTTGCGACTTCGCAGAGCCCTGTGTTTTTGATAAACAGTCGCTACCCCCTGGTCTGTGCCACCCCATCATAGTTGCCTAAAATGGGGTCACGCTTCTTCCGAAGTTACGCGTGCAATTTGCCGAGTTCCTTCAACATAGTTCTCTCAAGCGCCTTGGTATACTCTACCTGACCACCTGTGTCGGTTTCGGGTACGGTCTATACGGTGGAGCTATTTCCTGGAACCGCTCCGCTGCCCTGATAATCCAATAAACCAGAACAACTTGTGCAATCCGTCACTACCACCAGGCCCACGAATATTAACGTGGTTCCCATCGACTACGCGTGTCCGCCTCGTCTTAGGGGCCGGCTAACCCTGCTCAGATTAACTTTAAGCAGGAACCCTTGGTCTTTCGGCGAGAGGGTCTCTCACCCTCTTTATCGTTACTCATGTCAACATTCGCACTTCCGATACCTCCAGGAGCCCTCACGGGTCTCCCTTCATCAGCTTACGGAACGCTCCGCTACCACGTGTATTGCTACACATCCTCAGCTTCGGTGCATGGCTTCAGCCCCGTTACATTTTCGGCGCAAAGACCCTTATTTAGACCAGTGAGCTGTTACGCTTTCTTTAAATGATGGCTGCTTCTAAGCCAACATCCTGGTTGTTTTGGGATCCTCACATCCTTTCCCACTTAGCCATGACTTGGGGACCTTAGCTGGAGGTTAGGGTTGTTGCCCTTTTCACGACGGACGTTAGCACCCGCCGTGTGTCTGCCGAGTAGTACTCCCCGGTATTCGGAGTTTGGTTAGGATCAGTAAGACGGTGAGTCCCCATAGCCCATCCAGTGCTCTACCCCCGGGGGTATTCGCTCGACGCTCTACCTAAATAGATTTCGCGGAGAACCAGCTATTTCCGAGTTTGATTGGCCTTTCACCCCTAGCCACAAGTCATCCCAATCTATTGCAACAGATGCGGGTTCGGTCCTCCAGTTGGTGTTACCCAACCTTCAACCTGCTCATGGCTAGATCACTCGGTTTCGGGTCTAATGCAACAAACTATATCGCCCTGTTCAGACTCGCTTTCGCTGCGCCTACACCTACCGGCTTAAGCTTGCTTGTTACACTAAGTCGTTGACCCATTATACAAAAGGTACGCCGTCACCCTTGCGGGCTCCGACTGTTTGTAGGCATCCGGTTTCAGGTTCTATTTCACTCCCCTTGTCGGGGTGCTTTTCACCTTTCCCTCACGGTACTTGTTCGCTATCGGTCATGCACGAGTACTTAGGCTTGGAGAGTGGTCTCCCCATGTTCAGACAGGATTTCTCGTGTCCCGCCCTACTCTAGGACAATCGTGATATCTACGCGTACGGGGCTGTCACCCACTACGGCCGCACTTTCCAGAGCGTTCCACTTTAATCACAATTGCCACTGGCCTGGTCCGCGTTCGCTCGCCACTACTTGCGGAGTCTCGGTTGATGTCCTTTCCTGCAGGTACTTAGATGTTTCAGTTCCCTGCGTTCGCTTCTTACACCCTATGTATTCAGGTGCAGATACCTTATCACAATGCTT